>NZ_JAKZAL010000017.1 GCF_022538115.1 Cognataquiflexum rubidum
TCTTTGGCACCTTTGGCCTCTGAGTCAATTGCTACTTCTTATACAGTAACTCAGTCTGATATCGATGCAGGAAAAGTCGACAACATTGCTTCCGCTGCTGTGGGTGCTGTGAATGTTTCTGCTTCCGAGTCGGTAACTGCAACACAAACTCCTGCCCTTTCCATCACCAAGACAGCAACCGAGTCAAGCTTCGCCGCTGTTGGGGATGTATTAAACTACAGCATTGTCGTGACCAATACAGGAAACGTGACTTTGAGCAATATTGCTGTGAGCGATCCATTGACAGGACTGAATACAACAATCGCTTCTTTGGCACCTTTGGCCTCTGAGTCAATAGCTACTTCTTATACAGTAACTCAGTCTGATATCGATGCAGGAAAAGTGGACAATACCGCTTCGGCTACTGTCGGTACAGTGAATGTTTCTGCTTCTGAGTCTGTAACTGCAACACAAGCTCCTGCCCTTTCCATCACCAAAACAGCAACCGAGTCAAGCTTTGCCGCTGTCGGGGATGTATTGAATTACAGCATTGTCGTGACCAATACAGGTAACGTGACTTTGGAAAACATTGCTGTAAGCGATCCTCTTACAGGTTTGAATACAACAATCGCTTCTTTGGCACCTTTGGCCTCTGAGTCAATCCCGACTTCTTATACCATAACACAGGCGGATATCGATGCAGGAAAAGTCGACAATATTGCTTCTGCTGCTGTAGGTGCTTTGAATGTTTCCGCTTCCGAGTCTGTAACTGCAACACAAACTCCTGCCCTTTCCATCACCAAGACAGCAACCGAGTCAAGCTTTGCCGCTGTTGGGGATGTATTGAACTATACAATTGTCGTGACCAATACCGGGAACGTGACTTTGAGCAATATCTCGGTTTCTGATCCGCTGACAGGTTTGAATACTTCTATTTCAAGTCTTGCACCTGGATCAAGCGAATCTATTCCGACTTCTTATACCGTCACACAGGCTGACATTGATGCAGGAAAAGTGGACAATACCGCTTCGGCTACTGTCGGTACAGTGAATGTTTCTGCTTCTGAGTCTGTAACTGCAACACAAACTCCTGCCCTTTCCATCACCAAGACAGCAACTGAGTCAAGCTTCGCCGCTGTCGGGGATGTATTGAACTATACCATTGTCGTGACCAACACAGGTAACGTCACCCTGAATAATATCTCGGTTTCGGATCCTTTAACCGGATTGAATACAACAATTGCTACTTTGTCGCCTTTGGCTTCCCAGTCAATCCCGACTTCTTACACTGTAACACAGGCTGATTTAGACAAAGGGTTTGTGACAAATAAAGCAACTGTTTCAGGTGTATCCACCAGCGATGAACCTATCGAAGAAAGTGATGAATTTACAGTCGAGGCTTCTGCAAACCCAAGTATTGAAGTAACCAAAACTGCAGATACAACCACTTTCTCAGAAATCGGTCAAGTCATTACTTATACCATCACGGTTAAAAACACAGGAAATATTACCCTGACCAACCTTGTGGTAAATGATCCATTGACCGGTCTGACTCAGGTAATCCCAAGTATTGCCCCAGGTCAAACTATCGCCATCAACACAGAATATGTCGTCCAACTTAAAGACCTTACTGCCGGCTCGATTACAAACAATGTGTCCGTAACAGGCAAATCTAAAGACGGTAACGACGTTGGAGGAGATGATTCTGTGACTATCGGTGCATCTTCCACACCAATAGATGCCATCGATGATGACATGGGAGAATATCCTGTAGATTATGGCGGTGTATTGGGCAACTTACTGACCAATGATCTTTTGGACAATAAGCCTGTTGTATATACTGACATCAACTTCGAATTCACCGAGTTGGCAGGCATAGTGGGTCTATTGATCGCCGAAAATGGAGAACTCAGCCTGATCCCGGGTCTGAATGAACCAGGAGAATACAGGCTGAAGTACACCCTCAGAGAGGCGTTGAATCCTACCAATAGTGATGAAGCGTTTGTGGTCTTCAAATTATTGGAAAATGAGGTTGACCTGAGTGTGACCAAGACTTCGAATGGGATCGAAATCTATGAAGGCGACGAATTTGAATACGAAATCCAAGTCAACAACCTAGGGGAAACAGATGCGGAAAATGTGGTCATTGTCGATGACCTTCCAAATGGACTGTCCTATATCAGAACTACCATTGAGGAAAGTAATCCGGGAACTGAAATTGACATCGCAGTCAATGGTTCCAAGATCACTTACACCATTGCCTTTTTCCCTGCGGGCCATTCAATTTTACTCAAAGTAAAAGTGAGGGCCAATGAAATCAACAGTGATAAAGCACTTCAGATCACCAATATCGTAAGTGTATCGTCCGATGAGGAAGATACCAACATGGATGACAACAATGATTCTGATGTCAACCAAATCCATCCGTTCTTTATCCCGACTGTCATCACACCAAACGGTGACGGTCTCAATGACAGGTTTGAAATCAAGGGTCTCGGAAAATTCGAAACCAATGACATCGTTATCTTCAATAGAAACGGAGACCATGTTTTTGAAAGGAAAGACTATAAAAACGATTGGTCTGCTGAAGGTCTTGTCGCCGGCACCTACTTCTTCGTGATGAAATCCACTGACCGCCAAGGTAAACTCCATGAGTTCCAAGGTTGGATTCAGGTAATAAAAAAATAAGCCCTAGTAATTCATTTATTGATAAAATATTCAACAATCGAAATGAACCTGATTATGAGAAAAATTTTGATAATAGCAGTTTTTGCATTGCTGACGGGCTTTTCCGCAATTCCCCTGCAGGCACAGAATAATTTGCTAAGGTATGCAGACAAACAGTTTGAACTGGAAAATTTCAGTCATGCGGCAGCGCTTTATGAGCAGGCCCACGACAGGAAGCCCAATTACGAAAATGCCCAAAAGGCTGCTTTGTCCTACCAAAAAATGCAGGAATATGATAAGAGCTTTGAATGGTGGAAAAAAACCATCAGCTACGAAGAGGCATCTAGGGAAGACTTTTTGAATTATCTGAGTTCGGCTATGAAAGCCGAAAACGGTATTTCTTCGGAAGAACTCCTGAAGGAAAGTCCCTTCAAAGAATCAGCATTCCCTGAAATTGATTTCGACAATATCAGAGAACTGAACAATAAAAAAGCAAATGTCAAACTGGTCCAACCAAAAGGAATTAACAGTGATGGCTCTGATTTTAGGTTAGCAGAAGATGCCACCGGTAATAAATATTTCACAAGTGACAGAGGCCCGGAAATCCCTACCGAGAAACCTGCAGTAAGGTTAGATGCCAAAAGCAATGTATTCAGTGAGGAAAAAAGTGACCTGAACGACAGGGAATTTTTTGGGATATACCGTTACTCCAACAGTGATGATCTGGAGAAAATGACCTTCGATGTACCGGGAGGACTTGTGTATTCAGATCCTACCTTGATGGAAAGTAAGAACCTTTTATTCTTTACCACCTTCAGAAATATCAGGAAAGTGAAGAAAACAAGGGAATTTGAAGTTCATCCCGAAATCTATTTCAGCAAAATAGCTGCAGATGGATCTCTTTCAGAAACGAAGGCTTTCCCAATCAATGATGCTACCAAACATGGTGTCATGCATCCTTTCATTGATGAGAAAGGGAAAAAAATCTTTTTCGCTTCTGACATGCCGGGCGGTTCGGGAGGGTTTGATCTCTATTATGTGACTTATGACGAGGCTATGAATTTTGGCAGTCCGGTCAACCTTGGCCCTGCTGTCAATACCAAAGAAGATGAAAGCCATCCTTTTATTTTGGGGGAAAAATTCCATTTTTCATCCAAAGGGCATCCTGGCTTGGGTGGCATGGATATTTTCCAGGCAACATACTCCGGCGGATCATTCAGCAACGTGGAAAATATGGGTGTTCCGTTCAATTCACCCAGAGATGATTTTGGCTATTATATCACACCAAAAGGAAAGCGCTATCTCTCTTCTGACAGAAAGGGAGGAATGGGATTGGATGACATCTATCTGATTGAAGACCTCAACAAATTCCTTTTGGCAAGGGTGATTGACTGTAATGGCAATGTTATTTCTGAAGAGTTTGAAACAACCTTGACAATCAAAAATCAAAACGAAAACCTGCCTACTAGAAGAGGCACTAAATCTGAGCTATTAGGAGACCTTCTTCCCGAAACAGATTATTCTTTGACGATCAGCAAGAAGGGTTATTTCAGAATCCATGACCATGACATCACCACAAAAGGATTGCAGGGAGATACTTTGAAAAGGGAATACAGACTTGCTCCAATTCCTTACAACATGCCTGTATTTGTCGATATCGTCTATTACGACCTGGACAAGTCCCAAATCAGAACCAATGCGCAACCAACGCTTGACAAAATCGCGGAGCTGATGAAAAAGTATAGCTTCATCGACCTCAAAGTCGGATCGCACACCGACGCAAGGGCAAGCAAAGAATATAATCAAGCTCTATCAGAAAGGAGGGCAGATGCCGTCAGAGATTATCTGGCAAAATTCAACATTCCTGAAAGCAGGGTTAAACTAAACTGGTATGGTGAAGAAAATCGTACCAATGACTGTGGTGATGGCGTGCCGTGTCCTGAACCGGAACACCAGCTCAACAGAAGAAGTGAATTGATATTGGAGGCTTTTCCTGATAAAAACGTCGATTATGACCTGCCTGCAGAGTTGATGGGCAAAGACATCTGTGATCCGGCAGCACTTTTTGAAGCGCTGAATCATGAGGTCCCTACCATATATTTTGACTTTGACAAAGCGAATCTCAGGCCGGTTCACAAAACGGAATTGGAACGGCTTGCCCTATTTCTCCAAAGAATGGGCGGCATGAACCTTCAGATTGAAGGACATACTGACCAGAGGGGTAATGAGGAATATAACATGAAACTTTCCGAACGCAGGGCAAAAGCTGTCATGGATTACCTCGTCAAAAGAGGTGTTGGATTAGACAGAATGAGCAGCGAATGGTTAGGCAAAACAAAACCTGTTCATGATTGTGGTGCAGTGCCTTGTACTGAGGACATGCATCAGATGAACAGAAGAACAGAACTCCATCTCAAATAATTTTAATAGGTTCTTATTTTTTAAGCTTTAATTGAAGAGTTATTCGAAAGAAAAAGAGTCTCCTTCTGGGGGACTTTTTTTATTTTCCCCTATCCTATCCAAAAACAAAAAAAGGGTGAATCCAGCAGTCCTTCGATTACTGGATTCACCCCTATTCCCTGATCAAACAGTGGATTTTTGCACCATTGTCTAACGCATGAGTAAAAAAGTATAAAAGAAATTTTGTATGGATGCAATTATGCCAGTAGATTGGATATCCATTAAAATTCTTGTCTGCGGACTGAAACGCCCGGTACATCCCTGCCCTACGACAGGCGGGGGTCTTCCGTCCCCACTGAAGCAGAAAATAGGGTTACTGGCAAAGAAGCCTACATCCACAAAAGGAATTACAAACTGTTCAGTATCAAAGTGCCTTCATTGCCTTCTACAAGGTTTTTTCCTGTCGCAGCTGAGGCCACCATTTTTAAGAAATTGATCATTTTATTTCCATCAGTATCCCAATAATAAGCGGTCGTTGGAATGACTTTTACGATTGAAATATTAGGATCTTCTTTCCCGCCGGGAAACCAGGCATTGAGAACAGGTGACCAAAGCTCTTCGATTTTTTCCCTGTCAAAGATCAACTCGGCCACACCGTTTACGATGAGAAAGCTGTCTTTTCCGGGATGTGAATAGAAAAGCTGAACATTTTTATCCTGTTCTATTTCCTTGTTTTTATCGCTATCCGCGTTGCTGAAAAACCAGATATTACCTTCATCACAAACTTTTTGAGTGCTCATAGGTCTGCAAGATGCGCCGTCATCTGTTTTCAGATTGGTACAAAACATACAGATATCTATGGCTTCGGCGAGTTCTCTCAATTTGAGTATTGCCTCCTCGTTTCCCATGTTTTTAATTCCACTCATTTTTTTCTGGTTTAAAAATTTAAGATTATAATTTATCACATTCCGCTTTACATGCTTTGGCGTGTTCAAGATGGGTTCTCATGGTTGGAAGCTTCTCGGCTGCCCAAGCTTTGATTTCTGCATCTTCTGAATCCGTGGCTGCTTTTTCAAATAATTCAATAGCATCCTCATGGTGCTCCACCATCATGTCACTGTAAGCTTTGCCAAAATCATTGCCTTCTTTTTCCATAAGGTCTTTTTGAGTTTCCATCGAATCTTCAGTAGCAGTAGCAGGGATGGCTACTGATTTTGATTGGGCCAAAGTATTCAATTCAGCAAGAGTTTTGGTATGATTTACTTCCATCATTTTACCCAGTTCTTTGACATGTGGATTAGTACCTTTTTCTTGGGCCAATTTTCCCAAGCTGATCTCTTCCAATTGAATTTCGGCTGCTGCCATCAAAAACTTCACGCCATTGTCATTGTCGATAACAACAATGGTTTCGTCGTCATTGGTAAGTCTAGATATGTTTTCTTCCTCAGCAACTTCCACTGAATCGGTGGTTTTGTTTTCTGAACAAGATGATGCAAAGAAAATGGTGCCTGCGACACAGATCGTATGCAGCAGGATGGATTTAATATTGATTTGAGTTTTCATAGTATAGTTTGGTTTAGTTTTTATAAAAGATGCAAGGGATCCGTTAAAACCCCTTGCAAAAAGTATTGTGATATTTTACCAGTGAATTTCTTCACCTCGGTTGGTTCTCCAGTTTTCTTCCAGGTACTTGGCATCTTCAGCATTTCTTGGAGTCACAGAAATGACCACATTGCCTTCTTCGATTCCTGATTCGTACAATTTTGCCCTGGCTTCAGGTATACCTGAACCTACCAAAGCACCGATTACACCACCTGCAAGTCCACCTGCACCGGCTCCTGCCAGTCCGGCAGCTATCGGTCCTGCTATCAAAATCCCAAGTCCTGGAATAGCAACACTGGTACCAATGGCAGCAATGACACCCACGATGGCTCCGATTGTTCCTCCAATGGCGGAACCTTTACCGGCATGCTCTGCTGCTTTGGTTCCGATTTCAGTTTCTTCGGCTACGTCATCTGCATAATGTGTTTTTCGGGTTTCGTCAGACATGATCAAATTGATGTCGTCTTTGGAATAGCCTCTTTCGTGAAGGGCATTGTAGGCATTTTCTGTACTTTCACGGTCTCTGAACATTCCTGTCAGGACTCTTTTCTCAGAAGTCGTATCATGTAGGACTTCATTTTCATAGCGTTGATTTTCCATTTTTAATTGGTTTAGTTTTATATGATTAGGATTGTAATTCTATTTTTTATTTGATCAGCTGCATTGACCCAAAAGAAAGTAGATGATGACAAAAACAACGATTGTCCCAAGGCATCCCCCACCCATTTTTTTTGCCCCTTAGCCGGCAATCAGGCCTTTGAAAATATTGTTCATGCTATTTTCAGGTTAAGCTACTTCCTCAGCTGCTTCGATGTTGACTGCGTCCATTGCGACATCGGATAATTTGAGGTCGGCTTCTTTTTCTTCCTGAAGGGTCGTTTCCAATAGTTCGGCGACTTTATCCAATCCCAAAGTTTCGGCAAACTGTCTCAGCGTGCCATAGGTCGCTATTTCATAATGCTCCACTTTCTGCGCTGCGGAAATGATCCCTGCATCACGCATTGAACCTTCCTCACATTCTTCCATGATACCGGAAGCCTCTTCAATCAGCCCTTCCATGGCGTCACATTTTTTTCCTTCCGCTTTGACTTTGATCAAAGAGAAAACCTCCACTAACCTGCTCAAATGGCCTTTGGTCTCTTCAAGGTGAGATGTCAATGCCTTTGTCAAATCCTCTGAAGTGGCATTTTTGATCATCTTTGGCATTGCTTTTACCAAAGCGTTTTCCGCCCAATAGATATCTTTCAATTGATCTTCAAACAACTTCATCAATTGGGATGATTGCATGGCTGACTTTTTTCCTGTTCCGGAACTTTCTGATCCTGATTCAGACTTTGGTGATGTGTTTTTCTTGTTTTCCATTTTTCTGTGGTTTTTTGGTTTTTGATTAAAATTTATTTTTAAATGCCGTTGGATATGCTTTTTCTATTTTGAAGAAATGCTGCTTTCCTGATGCTTTGATTTTTCTGTATCCTGGTATACAGACCAACTCATGATTCCATTCTTTGGGACAGTGGCTTTGTCAACTGTTTGCTTCCTTTCTGCACTCAATTCTTTATTTGCAGATTGGACAGATTTTTCTGTACGCTCAGTTCCTTTGGCTTTTTCATCTAATAGCCCATTGGTATCTCTGACATGTTGGAGCGGGTCCTCAATGGATTGCCATTCTTCGCCCATCAAAGGGCTTTTCCCTTCGTTCCAGGGACCTTTGAAGTCCTCTCCTTTGGACATGTTGAAGTATTTATTGCTGAATTTTGGATCGCTTTCCAAAATCCCGGGAGGAAAGTTTGGTTGGATGCTGTCCAAGGCTGCTTGGAACATTTGGAAATGGGCCACTTCCCTCGTCATCAGATACCTGAGCGACTCTTTGACGTAAACATCGTCAGTGAACTTCATCAGGTTTTCATACACCATTTTGGCGCTTGTCTCAGCACCGATATTTAGCCGCAAATCTGCGGTCAGATCACCCATTCCCATGATATAAGTAGCACTCCAAGGATTGCCGACACTGTCAGTCAGGGTAGGCGTCCCACCACTCACAATGAAAAAATGTGGATTGACCATGGCTTGATGGATGTAATCTTCCTTGGCCGCTGAGCCGTCAAGTACTTTGGTCAAATCAGATTCATCTGCAGCATTTTTCAATTCTCCATTGACTCCGGTAAGCAACATTTGGATCGTTGCACCGACAATCTCCAAGTGACTGAATTCCTCAGTGGCGATATCCATCAGCATATCATACTTGTCGGGCGCCGCTTTCCTGCAACCAAATGCCTGCACAAAATATTGCATGGCTGCTTTCAATTCCCCGTTTGGACCTCCAAACTGCTCGAGCAATAATTTTGCGAACCGAACATCGGGCTTGGAAACCCTCGCATTGAATTGTAATTCTTTTACATGATGAAACATATCTTTGTGGTTTAGTTAGTATGGGAGTGTTTGGTATAAATTCTAAAATTCCGGAATAAGTCATTCGCATTATTTCTTTTTAATCGCCGGCTCATCATTCATCTCGCCTATTATTCCCTTTTTCTTGCCGGAGTTATCTTCTTTCTTTTTTTGGTCGGGATTGTCATTCATTTTTGACAACACACCCTTATTGTTGCTTTCTATGTTTTTTTGGGTCTTTTTCATAGTCTTGTTTTTTATATTTTTGAAATTTAAACAGTACAAAAATGAGGTTTTAAACCTTAGAATATTTACACAGTATTATGATTATATTATAGAATTCACTTTTCAAAAACCTGTTAACCAATTTTTTAGCATGGTAAGTCATTGCCATGAATCAGGTAAAAAATTGTGCTTAGACGCCTCCATGCCTATTATTTTCAAAAAATAAGCTCCCAATTTTCCACCGACGGTTACCTATAAAATCGCACTTTCAATTAGTTTCGAATTCATAAACCAAATGGACTAATGAGAAAAATTTACCTGATTTGTTCCCTTATCATTATGGTGGGTTCCGCCATTGGACAGGAACTTCCCACAAAAGGCAACTATGAGCTTGCAGCGAGATTTTCGCCTGAAAAACTCAAAAGAATGATCTTCACCACTGAAGTGGATGCACATTGGCTGAAGAAGTCCGACAGGTTTTGGTATGAATATGAAACCACCTCCGGCAAAAACTGGTACCTCGTCAATCCTGCTACCAAAAGCAAAACCCAGCTTTTTGACAAAGACAAACTCGCTGCCGAGATATCCAAAATCGTCAGAGATCCTTTTGACGGTCAGCATCTCGATATCAGCAACCTCAAATTTTTGGAGGATGAAAACACCATCCAATTCAAGATCAAAAGCAGTCAGGATGTGCTAAAAAAAGATTGGGCAGAAATAAAGGCAAAAAACAAAAGCGCCAAGGATTCTCTTGAAAAGAAAACATTTGTATTCCGCTTTGGCCTGAATAGCCAACAACTGACTGAAATCAAAGATCCTGAAGAAGAAGCCAAAAGATTGGCTTGGGCCAATATCGCTCCTGATTCCTCCAAAATCGTTTTCGTAAAAAATGAAAACCTTTATTGGATGGACAAAGCCAACTTCAAAAAAGCCATCAAAGATGAAAAGGACAGTACCATCGTCGAAACCCAGATTACGACTGACGGAGAAAAAGACTTTGGCTACGGAAGCGGATTTGGAAGGGGCGATGACAATGTCGAGGAAGAAAAAAAGAAGAATGACAGAAAACGTGCAGGTATTCTCTGGTCTAGAAATTCTGCTGAATTTATCCTGACCAAAACAGACCAAAGAAAAGTCAAAGACCTTTGGGTCATCCACAATACAAGAGATCCAAGACCGACATTGGAAACTTACAAATATTCCATGCCGGGGGAAAAAGAACAGCCTATCTCCTACCTATTGCATTATTCATTTGGCACACAAAAAATGTCCAATCTTGAAACGGCCACCTATAAAGACCAGACTTTGGGGATATGGTCAGAAAGCTTCCCCGCCTCCGCAAGGGATGATGAGTTCAAGCCTGTCAAATGGCTGGGCGATGAGAACTTTTTCTATTTTTCCATCACCTCACGGGATTTGAAAAAAATAGATATCTGCAGGTGGAACATCAAAGAAGGGAAGAAAGAGGTCCTCATCGAGGAGCGAAGCAATACCTATATCGACATCGCCAAACCGGAAATTATTGCCAACGGTACTGAAATCATCCATTGGTCAGAGCGTGACGGTTGGGGACATTTTTATCTCTATGACATGAAAGGAAACCTAAAGAGACAACTGACTTCAGGTCCTTTCCATTCAGAAAATATAGTCCGTATCGATGAAAAAGGCCGATTCCTCTACTTCATGGCCAATGGCAAAGAAAAAGGAGAAGACCCTTACTATGAGCATATGTACAAAGTCAGTCTCAACGGTGGTGCGATTACACTGTTGAATCCGGGTGATTTCAACCACAGTACCTCGATGAATGACAAGGCTACCTTTTTTGTCAACAATTATTCGAGGGTAAATACGACTCCCGCTTCGGGGCTATATGATGCCCTTGGCAAAAAAGTAATGGACCTGGAAACAGCAGATTTGAGTTCACTTTTTGCTGCAGGTTATCAATTCCCCGAACCTTTCAAAGTCAAGGCTGATGACGGTATCACAGATTTATATGGCGTGATGTACAAGCCTTTTGACTTTGACAGTACAAAAACCTATCCCATCATCGAATATGTGTATCCTGGTCCGCAGACTGAAGCTGTCAACAAAGCTTTTGGAAGAGGATTGGACAGAACAGACCGATTGGCGCAGTTTGGTTTTGTGGTGGTCACGGTCGGCAACCGCGGAGGACATCCAGGCAGGTCCAAGTGGTACCACAACTATGGCTACGGCAACCTGAGAGATTATGGATTGGCTGACAAAAAGGCAACTATCGAGCAGTTGGCCGACAGACATGCTTTCATTGACAAATCCAAAGTCGGGATCCACGGACATTCCGGAGGCGGATTTATGTCTACAGCTGCAATGTTGGTATATCCTGATTTCTTCAAAGTGGCAGTTTCGAGTGCCGGAAACCATGAAAACAACATCTACAACCGTTGGTGGTCTGAAAAGCACCATGGTGTCAAAGAACAGATTTCACCAAAGGGAGACACCACTTTTGTCTACCAGATCGAAAAAAATCCCGACCTGGCCAAAAACCTAAAAGGAAGACTGCTACTCGTGACCGGTGATGTAGACAACAACGTCCATCCTGCCAACACCATCCGGATGGCCAATGCATTGATCAAAGCAAATAAGAGGTTTGACTTTATCATCCTTCCCGGTCAGCGCCATGGTTTTGGAGATATGACCGAATATTTCTTCTGGAGAATGGGCGACTATTTTGTACAGCATCTTCTTGGAGACAACACCCCTCCACCGGTAGATATGCTTGAAGTGCAAAGAGAAAAAGCATTGACCAAATAGGGAAAAACTCTTCTTTAACAATCCGGAAAATTAAGCCAAGGGAATCAGATGAGAATCTGGTTTCCTTGGCTTTTTTTTGAAATTTTATCCAAAAACATAAACCTTAAGTGCGCTCTTTGGTGTTAAGACTTAAATAATTTTCTACTTTTAAAATTTAAAATACTTTAAACCGAACTAACATGAAAAGAAAATCAACCGCCGTATGGCAAGGAACAGGCAAGGAAGGCAAAGGCCATCTTACCTCCCAATCAGGTGTTTTGGACAAAACCCAATATTCATTTTCATCCAGATTTGAGGAAGGTATCGGAACCAACCCTGAGGAATTGGTAGCCGCGGCCCATGCAGGATGCTTTGCGATGAAACTGAGTTTTAACCTTACCGGAGCGGAATTTCCACCAAAAGAACTCCATGTGGACGGCATCATTACCTTAGAAGAAGGTACAATCAAACAATCCAAATTGATACTCAAAGCTACTGTTGAAGGAATTTCCGAAGAAAAATTTGCAGAGCTGGTCAAAGACGCTGAGAAAAACTGTCCTATCTCAAAATTATTGAATACAGAAATTGTAGTGGAATACACCCTGAATTAATTAAGGGAAAGAAATCCAATCCCGCATTTTCCTCTATTCCGGATTTATCTATTCCTGAAATCTGAGAGAAATGCGGGATTTTTATTTTCTTGCCCTTGTTGGGGCGGAGGATACCAGCTTTGCAATTACCACTGCAGGGTACAAAATCCCAAAAGCCGATAAAAAAACAGATAACATTTTTGAGGAGATATTGCCCGGAAGCATGTCACCAAAACCAACAGTAGTCACGGTAACCAAGCTGAAATAAATATAATTACCAAAATCACGGTCTTTCCCCTCAAACTCCAAATTTCCTGAAATAGCATCTCCACTTGACAGTTGCATCAATTCAAATCCAAACGAACCCATCAGTGCTACAAGAAGGTAAATATTGATGGCGCCGATGACCCTGTAACGGTTGATCTCACTGTCACGGAACAGTAACCTGAAGTTGATAACCGTAAAAACCATCAGATTGAGGAGAATGACGACCCTTTCTTCGAAATAAAATTCAAAAGGATTGTCACTGAATCTTATAATTCGGAGTACAACATGGATGATAACCAAGGTGGCTGCAATGATAAAATACACCCTTTCCCTAGCCGAAATCATCCCGATTAAAAAAAGCATGATAAACATGGCATTTAGAAAATAGGTTGAATTCTCTTGCTTTTCTATCAAAATCGGTAAAAAAAAGACCGTAAACAAAAGCATCAACAGCAACGTGATGAATGAGGCATCTGACTTCCAGTATTTTTTGGATTTTTGAATTATTCCAGTCATCACTTTTAGTTTCAATTTGGATTACAGGCAAAATGTAGCTGATATTTATTTAATTCAAAAATCAGAAACCTCAATTCTTTCCTGTCGCTAACCTCCAAAAATCCCCTTCACCAACTTTGGACATAAATGGCATAAAACCAATTGCTTACTCTCCATTTCAACCATTATTACTATAATTTGACTTCAAGACTTAAAGGACAAGCGAATCCTAAAAACCCAAATCGTTCACCTTTACCGAGTTTGCTAAAATATCAGACTGAATCTAATCCATAGTGGGGGATTATCGCAGATTCAAAAAAATCTTTTAAACGGATCAAATTTTTCGTTTTTGAATCTTGATTTTTATTTTATCTTGGAAAGGCATAGTAGATAAAAATTAAGTTTCCTGATGAGAGATGCTTCAAAATATTTTAAGAAGTCTTACCATATTTTGAAATACTTATTTCTTAAACTTCGCTCTGCATTCATGGATTTGCTGCCTATCCTTTCTGTGGTCACCTTTTTCCAGTTGGTAATTTTACGTCAGCCTTTTCCCCATTTTGAAGAGATTGTTTTTGGCAGTATCCTGGTATTATTGGGACTCATGCTTTTTATTGAGGGACTCGAAATGGGTCTTTTTCCGATAGGTGGAAATATGGCTTTTGCCCTAACCAAAAAAGGGAGTGTCTTTTGGATATTGATTTTTTCATTTGCTTTAGGATTTTCTACAACCATTGCCGAACCTGCATTGATTGCTATTTCAAAGGAAGCGGCAAGGGTTTCTGCTGAAGCAGGCTTAATCGAAAATGCAGAAGGGTCTAGGGATTCCTATGCTTTAGGCCTGAGACTATGCGTTGCTTTTTCTGTTGGAATAGCTATTCTTATCGGTGTCTTAAGGATTCTTAAAGGTTGGCCCTTGTACTATATTCTTATCGGAGGCTATATTTTGGTAATGTTAATGACAATGATTGCTCCTAAAGAAATCATTGGAATTGCATACGATACAGGTGGCGTGGCTACTTCCACCATAACAGTTCCATTGGTCACTGCACTCGGAGTAGGATTGGCTTCAAGTATCAAAGGAAGAAATCCCCTTACAGATGGCTTTGGACTAATAGCGATTGCGGTAATGGTGCCCATGATATTTGTAATGGCTTATGGTTTATTTATTTATTAAAAGATAAAGCAAGCAAAATGGCAAATTGGCCTTTAGATTTTTTTAAGATTTTTATGGTTACCATTAGGGACGTTGCCCCTGTCGTCTTGCTTTTTGCATTCTTTCAGTTTTTCGTTTTAAAGCAGGTTGTCCCGAATTTAAAAAAGGTAATTTTTGGAGTGGTTTTGGTGATCATTGGTCTGGCTTTATTTCTGATGGGACTGGAAAAAGCACTTTTTCCTCTTGGAAATATTATGGCGATTCAACTTTCGGAGGCAAGTTTTATTTCAAAAAATTACCACGACCCATCTAGTTGGCTTGCCTATTATTGGGTTTATATATTTGCGGGAATGATCGGTTTTTCCACGACTATTGCCGAACCTTCTTTGATTGCTGTCGCTATCAAAGCCAACCAAGCTTCCGGCGGAACAATTAGTATCTGGGGTTTAAGAATTGTGGTTGCTATTGGGGTAGCTATTGCCTTGGTTTTGGGTACAATCAGGATTGTAACCGGTACTCCACTTTATTTGTATATTATCTTTGGATATATAATTGTAATGGTTCAGACACTTTTCTCCCCAAAAAAAATCATTGCTTTAGCCTATGATTCAGGAGGAGTGACTACCTCTACGGTCACGGTACCTTTGGTTGCAGCCTTAGGTATTGGACTTTCCAGTACTGTGCCGGGACGTAACCCCGCGATAGATGGATTTGGACTCATCGCATTTGCGAGTTTGTTTCCAATAATGACAGTACTTGCCTATGCCCAGATTTTGGAATTGAAAAACACTCTAAAAAAACCATCAAAAAATGAAATTTAAAATCATCATGGCCATGATACGGCCGGCTATCACAGAGAAAGTAGTGAATGCAGCAAGAGGTGCAGGTGCCACAGGAGATGTAGTCATCTCAGGCCGGGGGAGTGGTTCGCATGAATCAAAATCTTTTTTTGGACTGACTATTCAGGATCAGACTGAAATATTGATGTTTTTGGTAGAAGAACATGCGGTTGATACCATTTTGGAGGCCATTAAAATATCCGGAGAGCTCGATGAACCTGGACGGGGAATTGCCTTTGTCCTTAATGTGGAAAAGGTGGCAGGTTTAGAAAGTCAAATGGAAAAATTTAAAGAACAGGCGAAAAGTAAATATCTTTAAAAACAAAACTATCGTATTATGAATTCAAGTTCCAATAGTGCCAAAGATATCATGTCACATAAATTGGTATTTATAGATGGCCTAGATACAGCCGCAAATGCCATAGAAAAAATGAAGTCTCAGGGAGTAGATGCCTTGATTATCAATAAAAGAAACCAAAATGATGCTTATGGAATTGTCACAATCAAGGACATCATAAAAAAGGTTTACATCAAAGATCTGAAGCCCGAAGAAGTCAATATCTACGAAATAATGTCCA
The DNA here is from genome assembly GCF_022538115.1 of Cognataquiflexum rubidum. Taxonomy (GTDB): domain Bacteria; phylum Bacteroidota; class Bacteroidia; order Cytophagales; family Cyclobacteriaceae; genus Cognataquiflexum; species Cognataquiflexum rubidum. Next base: position 15,956 of record NZ_JAKZAL010000017.1, read on the forward strand.
AGCCTGTCATTCCAGTCCCTGCCTTGATGAACATTCGGTACATATCCAGACTCATGTTGAGGGCTAAGATTAGTGTGGCACCTGTAGAACAAGATGGCGAACTTATAGGAGTAATCTCGTTTTCAAGCCTTTTCCATAATGGACTTTATTGATGCTTTTGGAGGATCAAATCTGCCTAGACGGGTAAAACTATCATCGGAATAGATCCATCAAATACCAATTCATTCACCATAAATTTCCTGAATAACTTATCGGTAAATGTTCTGCCACCCTTCTGAACAACCAAAAAATATTCTTTCTTTTCAGTAATAGAGGTTTTTATCTGGGAGAAAACATCCTCCCCTTTAAAAAGAACAAAGCGATTAACCAGATTCCCATATTCCTTACTGGTTAATTTTTTAAGGAAATTTTCAATTTCAACAATATTATCGTTTTCGCGCGCCACCGTCATAAATTCGATTGTATGAATGGATTTGGGAATAAATTTCAACAAAACCTCAAAGCCACGTAGGTTAAACTCAAAATTGGGATGTACACTGACCAATAATTTTGTTGGCTCAAAATTATCCAAAGACTTGGGTACGGCTATCACCATCCTGTTTAGGTATTCGATAACTCTATTGACTGTACTGCCTATAAAAATCTGTTTCAATGTACCTGAACCCTTCAAACCCATCATAACAATATCTAATCCGGCAGCATCCAGATTATTTTCCAAAAATTCAAGCAAGGGATTTTCGATTATTTCAAATTTGATGACGTTGAACTTATCAAAAACAGTATCCCTCAGTGTAAACCATTGCCTGGAAATTTCTCTTTGATGGTCATAGACAAGCTTTAGTCTCATATCATGATTGGCTAAAGTGGGAATCGGAATGGCCATTTGATGAATCACTATAATTTCCAAGCCATGCCATTCATTCAGTTTTTTTGCCAATAACAATTCAGACCTTGAGTATTCAGAAAAATCCAGAAGCACAAATAATTTCGGCATGGGGTCATCCTTTGATTTATATTTCAAATTAACAATAATAACCGAAAAATCCCGGCCTTTCAACCGGGATTCTTGACTTATGCTGCGTTTCTTGCCGCGTTGATGATGCCAAACATCGTCCGCAAAATCAGTTTTTGTAAGACCGGATCATCTTCTCCTTTGTCAAGCATGGTCTGTATCGCATATTGCTGAATGGTGATAACAGGAAGCACGATCTTTTCTCGGATAGCGATTGATTCCTTGGAAGTTGGATTATCCTGAAGCAAAGTATCCATCCCGGATACTTCACAAAGAAGCTTGATGGATCTTTGGTATTCTTCAAACATCAGGTTCCATAAATCGCTGTATTTGGGATTATCCTTGAGATAAGCTGTGGACTTATAAAACGACTTGGCCAGAGACTGCATGGAATTCCCAAGTAATGACCTGAAGAAAAGGGAGTCATTGTATAATTGTATGGCCTCAGGAAATTTGCCTGCATTTTTAAGTTCCTCAAGTGAAGCGCCTACTCCAAAGAATCCCGGTATATTCTGCTTCATCTGTGCCCAGGAACCTACAAAAGGAATAGCCCTTAAATCTTCAAATTTTAATCCGGTGTCTTTTCCTCTTTTCAACGGGCGGGAACCGATATTGACCTGTCCAAAATATTTCAATGGGGTCACATGCTCGAGATAAGGCAAGAATTGGGGGTGGTTTTTGAAGTCTCTGTAAAACTGGTATGAGAAATCGGCCATCTGATCAATCAAAGCCCGCTGACCTGCATTTAGGGTTTTCTCTGAGGAAGGATACAATTCATTTTCGATACCTGCACAGAGCAACTGCTCCAAATTGTAAGTACAAGAAACGGGCTTGCCATAATTGGCTGAAATGGTCTGTCCTTGAATCGTCACCTGGATTTCTTCATTTTCGACTTGCTGACCGAGAGAAGCATAGAAATTATGCATGTTTCCCCCTCCTCTTGCCGGAGGTCCTCCCCGACCGTCAAAAAACACCACACTGACATCATTCAATCTTGATACTTTGGTCAGTTCTTCTTTGGCAAGAAGGATAGACCAATTTGCCCGGATATACCCCCCGTCTTTGGTGCCATCAGAAAAGCCCAACATGATCGTCTGCTTTGATTTTCTGCTTTCCAAATGCTTGCGGTAGGCCTCGTTTTGGTACAACTGCTCCATAATGATGGGTGCCTTCGCAAGGTCATCAATTGTCTCAAATAACGGGACGATGTCCAAAGGAAGCGTTCCTGATTCTTTTCCAAGTGTTAATTGCGCCAATCTGAATACTTCCAAAACATGTAAGGCCGACTGGCAATTGGATATGATATACCGGTGAAGCCCATCTTCCCCATTGTTTTTTTGGACAGTTTTGATTGCATCAAAACTCCTCAACATATCCTGATGAAACTCGTCCTTTAGGGTGCCGATTTCCGGAAGGGAATCTACCTCTTGAATAAATGTGATTTTCTCGCCTTCGCTCAGTTTCTGATATGCCTGAAGTGCCTCGGTCCCGATTTGGTTTTCGATGATTTCATCCCAAAGCCCATCATGCTTACGGCTGTCCTGACGCACATCCATATTGGCAAAATGGAAGCCGAATATTTTTACTTTCAATATAAACTCATCCAACTGCTCCAAAAACAAGCCGTCATGGAATTCAATCAGGCCTTTTCGGGCTTCCATCAGATCAGCTATCAATTCCTCTTTGGTTTGGTAGAAGTTTTGGTTGTCGAAAAGGGAATCAAAAAGACCGTTTTCAATTTTGAGCATGATCGGCTCGACATTCTTGAAGGTCAACCTTCTTTTGAGTTTTCTGACATCACGGTAATAACACCTAACTATCCATTTTTGGAGTTTCTCGGCCACTTTGACGGTTGTGTCATGGGTAACAAAAGGGTTTCCGTCTCTGTCCCCTCCCGGCCAAAATCCCACTTTCAACAATCCCGGATTGTCCCACTCATTGACCGGAATATCCAGACTATTCAATAACCTGGTCAAAATATCCGGCATACTGTGGTAAAAAACATTTACCAGAAACCATACCAAACTGACTGCTTCATCAAGCGGCGTGGGTTTGTCCTTATTGATAAAACCGGTTTTGCCTAACTGCTGCAAAAGCAGGTTGATATTCCCAAGGTCATTTTCACGGATGGCAGTCTCAAGATCAGTGATGATCCCAAGGACATTGCCCGGATAAAACTGCGTAGGATGGGCAGTCAGTGTCAGTCTTACGGAGAAATTTTTCAATTTATCTATCAATGCCTCCCGCTTCCTGTCATTGTCGACACGGGTAATCAATGCTGCAACACTACCCTTACCTTTTATATCATGGATTTTTTCGAAGGCCGCGTCTTCAATGGAATCAAACAAAACCACTTGCCTTTCCACATATTGAACCATTCTAAAAAGTAAATCATGACGTTCCTGGTCAGAATTATTTGCCATCATTTCGTTAAAAAATCCTCCGATGATTTCTTTTGGGGTTTTATCTTTCTCAAATCCTTCCTGACATTTGCTGGATAATATCGGCAGCAATGTCCCGGTTCTATGGATATCACTGAAGGGCAAATCCAAAAAAAGACTGTTGTAAATCGTAAATCTTTTGGATACTTCGGTTTGATAGTTGTTTTTTGACATATTCGGATCAATAGGTTTAATAGGTGTGAATTTAACAAAAAATAATAATTATGGACAATTTTCGATTCAATCGATAAAAAAAAGGAATTTTTATTGACTATTTTTCAAAAAATAGGCACATTTTTTTCAAAGAATATCAATAAATCATATAACTTGATCGATTGGAATATAAAGAACGAAAATTCTATTCAGGAAATATTTCGTATTTTGGAACCACACAATTTATAAATTGATAATCAAGCTTATATGCTCATAGCTGTCATTTTAGGGTTTATTTTCGCAATCTTGGTTTCATTTTTCAGTAGGTTTTTCAAAAAAGCAATTCCATTTGTCTATTCGCTCCTTCCTCTTTCCCTGTTTATATTTTTCCTCCAGTTTTTGGGAGAAATAAAATCCAAAGGGCATATCTTATTCCATTATCAATGGATACCGAGTTTAGGAATTGACCTTTCTTTCAGGTTGGACGGATTGTCCCTTCTTTTTGCCCTGATGATCACCGGCATCGGTGCTTTGGTGTTCATCTATACTACTTACTACCTCAAAGGACACAAATATCTGGACAGGTTTTATGGATACCTGTCGATGTTTATGGCTTCAATGCTTGGAGTCGTCCTTTCAGACAACCTGATGAGTATGTTTATTTTTTGGGAATTGACAAGTATCAGTTCCTATTTCTTGATCGGATTCAACAATGAAGATCCGGCTTCAAGGAAATCTGCACTGACCGCACTGAGTATCACCGGATTTGGCGGTTTGGTAATGCTCTCCGGAATTATCCTTTTGCAAGCAGTAGGAGGAAGTTATTCTTTCACTGAATTACTCAATTCCTCGGAAATAATAAAAAACAGCACTTCCTATGGTTGGATAATTGCCCTGTTTTTTGTCGGGGCCTTTACCAAGTCTGCACAGTTTCCATTTCATTTTTGGCTTCCGGGAGCAATGAAAGCCCCGACTCCGGTAAGTACCTACCTCCACTCCGCCACGATGGTAAAAGCCGGTATTTATCTTTTGGCAAGATTTACCCCGCTATTGGGGGATACCTTTTGGTGGAACAGCACCCTAATCACCGTTGGCGCGGTTACTATGGTCTATGCGGCAATCCATTCTGTTTTGAGAGTGGATTTGAAAAGCATTTTGGCATATTCCACCATTTCAGCCTTGGGGATTTTGGTTTTCTTGATAGGCATAGGGACAGAAAAAGCACTTTTGGCTGCGGGGATTTTCATCCTTGCCCATGCCTTATACAAGGCTGCACTCTTCCTCATTACAGGAATAATCGACCATGAAACAGGCTCTAGAGATGTCACCAAACTTGCGGGATTGCAGCAAGTGATGATGCCTGTCGCAGTTGCAGGGTTTATAGCAGCACTTTCGAGCGCCGGAGTTCCGCTTTTACTTGGATTCATCAGCAAAGAAGTGATGTATGAGGCAACTTTACAGTTTGGCAATTGGGCTATTATTCTGACCGCACTGGCTGTTTTGACTAAAATTCTCCTTTTGGTTGCAGGATTCTGGGCTGGGATCAAACCATTTACAGGAGCGCTTCCTGAGGAATTTAAAAAGGCTAAATTGCCTTCGCCCTTGCTTTGGGTTCCTCCTCTCCTACTCGGAATCATGAGTTTGGGTTTTGGGGCATTCCCTTCCTTGATCGGGCAAACATTGATTCAGCCTGTTTTCAGCAGCATTTCAGGAACCGACACGGTCATCCAACTCAAACTTTGGCATGGTTTCAACTTGGTTTTGATATTGAGTATTTTCACCTTGGTATCCGGCGGCGCATTGTATTGGTTCTTGAAACCTTCCAAGGAGATATTCCAAAAAACCCTCAGGTTTGAATCCATTTCGCCCCAAAATATCATCGAGAGCGGCAGCAAAATATTCGCTTCATTCGCAGGCATCTGGACAAGATTTTTTCAAAATGGCTATCTGCGAAATTATGTGATTACCATATTGGCATTTTTGACCTTGCTGATGGCTTACCGTTTATTTGGGGGAGTCAACATATATGTAGATTGGGAGCAGATTTCACCTGTATCCCATTATGAGATTATCGTGGTGGTGCTGATGATCATCTCCATTCTTTTTGCCATTTCTACCAATTCGCGGTCAGTTTCCATTGTCGCTCTTGGCGTGGTTGGCTTCGCAAATTGTCTTTTCTTCTTATTTTATTCGGCCCCTGATCTGGCCATGACGCAGTTTTCGATCGATACGTTGACCGTATTGTTGTTTATGCTGGTTCTTGTCAAACTGCCAAAAAACAAACAATATTCTTCTAAAGGTATCAAAGTGCGGGATGCGGTGCTTTCCCTGATGTTCGGAACTTTGATAGCCATTTTGACTTTGGAGGTATTCGAGGAACCATCTTCCTACGAGGTCTCCAAATACTTTGCTGATAATGCTTATCTTCTTGCCAAAGGCCGAAATGTTGTGAACGTCATTTTGGTGGATTACCGGGGTTTTGACACCATGATAGAGACGGTAGTCCTTGTGATTGCTGCAGTAGGTGTCTACAGTTTGATCAAACTTGACCTTAATCCTTCTAAAAAAGACTTATGAAATCATTGATATTCAAAACCGCATCGACCTATCTGCTTCCGCTACTGTTGCTGTTTTCCATTTTCATTCTGTTGCGGGGCCATTATCTTCCGGGAGGAGGATTTGTAGGAGGATTGATGGCAGCCATCGCATTTTTGATCCACTCATTTGCTTTTGGGCTGAAGGAAACCCAAAAAATCATCAAGATAAATCCGGGATACCTGATGCCGATAGGACTTTTTTTCGCTGTTGGGGCTGCTATGGCTCCCTATTTTATCGGTGCTCCGATACTCAAAGGCCTTTGGTTTGAAGAACCTTTCAGATTTATCGGCATGGTTGGATCTGCTCTTTTCTTTGACATTGGCGTGTATCTGGTGGTTATCGGGGCGACACTCACCATCATGTTTTCACTTACTGATACGGTTTGATATGGAGATATTGCTTATCATCATCATCGGTTTACTTCATGCAGGCGGCCTGTACATGCTGTTGCGCAGGAGTATGTTCAAAATGATCATCGGACTGATTTTATTGGGTAACGGCGCCAACCTGCTGATTTTTCTTTTGGGCAGATTGGTCAAAGGTCATCCTCCTGTGATTGAGGACGGCATGAAAGTATTTGCCGATATCTATGCCGATCCCGTCCCACAGGCTTTGGTATTGACAGCGATTGTAATCGGTTTTGGACTTCAGTCCTTTGCAATCATTTTGATAAAAAGGGTGTACAATGTGCTCCATACAGATGATCTGGATGAGCTTAACTCAACAGATGAAGAAATATGAGTAATTCGATGATAGTATTGCCCATCATATTTCAATTTGTCGCTGGGACGATTTTGTTGTTTTTCTGGCGAAAAACCACTGTTCAAAAGTTTCTCAGCATTTTATTTTCTATTATTGGTCTGGGGATAAGTATCTGGCTCTTCTTACTTGTCTGGGAAAACGGAATCATGATCACCCAATCAGGAGATTGGAAGGCACCGTTTGGAATCAGCTTTGTCGCTGACACTTTTGGGGTGACCATGGTATTGGTATCTTCCATTTCAGGCTTGGCAGTATCTATTTTCTCTGCAGGAAGTATGCGGAAAGAAAGATTGGAGTTTGGGTTTTTCCCCATTCTACACTTTCTCATCATGGGACTTCAGGGCGCTTTTCTTACAGGAGATATTTTCAATCTTTATGTATGGTTTGAGGTAGTGATCATCTCCTCTTTCGTCCTATTGACCTTGGGTGGAAAAAAACAACAGCTTGAAGGGGCGCTCAAATATGTTTCGCTAAATCTCCTTGCCTCTTCCCTGTTTTTGATCGGAATCGGTTTTATCTATGGCCTTACAGGTTCGCTCAATATGGCCGATGTCGCCATCAAACTGGATAACCTTCAAAACCGTGGATTGGTAAGCGTCACCTCCGGGATTTTTTTGGTAGCCTTCGGAATCAAGTCTGCTATCTTCCCGATGTACTTTTGGTTGCCGGCCTCTTACCATACACCACCTCCTGCTGTTTCTGCGATTTTCGCAGGGTTACTTACCAAATTGGGAATCTATGCCATGCTGAGGACATTCACGCTGATGTTTGGCGGAGATGAATTCATGGGAGATATCATGGTCATTCTTGCCGCACTTACCATCCTTTCAGGTGGATTGGGAGCATTGCTGCAGCAAAACATGGGGAAAATTTTTGGATACCTGATAGTTTGCCATATCGGTTTCCTGATCGCCGGTTTGGGAATGTACACGGAGTTGGCCATCATGGGTACAGTTTTTTACCTGATCCATGACATCATCGTCAAAACAAACCTGTTTATGGTATCAGGTCTGATCCTCAAAATCAACGGAACCCAAGACATCAGGGAGCTTGGCGGGATGTATAAAAACTTTCCCATTATTTCCCTGTTGATGGCAATTCCCCTATTTTCTCTGGTAGGTATTCCGCCGCTTTCAGGTTTTTGGGCAAAAATTTTCTTGATTCAGGCAGGTTTACAGACACAAGATTATATTTTGATTGGATTCATTGTCTTGGGAAGTTTTCTTACCTTATGGGTAATTGCGAGGTTGTGGTCAGAGGTTTTTTGGAAAAACGGTATAGACCTGCCCAAAAAAGCAAGTGGGCTTTATTTCAGTCAAATGTCTAAAACGGATCAGTGGCTGATGGTATTTCCCATTGTTCTGTTATCAGCAATTTCGCTTTATATTGGATTTGGAGCTGAAAACATCATCATACTTTCCCAAAGAATCTCCACCGAATTAATGGATCCTTCGGGATATATTGAAGCTGTATTGGGACTTAAAACCATGACGCCATGACAAAATCCCTATTTCTGAGTAACCTGATTTTGGCCATCATTTGGGTGTTGGCGACAGGAACCTTAACTGAAGAGAATTTTCTTTTTGGGTTTATTATCGGTTTTGTGATTCTAGGAGTCATCACTTATAAAAAAGAAGAAAGGAAGTATTTCACAATAATTCCTAAGCTCTTCGGTTTTATGATTTTTCTGCTTTGGGAAATCACCAAAGCCAATTTTCAATCTGCGAGAGAATCATTCTACCCCAAATCCAGATTGGTACCCGCCATTGTTAAAGTCCCGCTTGACGCCAAGACCGATCTTGAAATAAGTTTCTTGGCCAATATTATCTCCCTAACCCCCGGAACTCTTATCATGGATGTGTCTAACGACAAAAAGGTAATCTACGTCCACGTCATGCACCTTTTGGACAAAGAGGAATTTATTAAAGAAACCAAACGGAAGTTTGAAAAACCCTTACTAGAATTAATGCGATGAGCCTAAACGACTATCTCAATTGGGTAATTATCCCCATCCTCGGTTTATCAGTGATTTTGGTCTTTATCAGGTTTCTGAAAGGTCCCAGTCTTCCTGACCGGGTTATTGCCTTGGACATGCTGATCTTGATTTCTATCGGCATCATTGGGATCTACAGCATCCAAACCAACCAGAGTACGTTTCTGGATATTTCGATGCTTTTTGCTGTGATTGCCTTTCTGAGTACTGCTGCGTATTCCTTTTATTTAGAACAAAGAGAAAGAAAATGAAAGATATCCTAATCATAGTTTTGTCCACCTTCGGCGCCTTGTTTATCCTTTCTTCATCGGTAGGCTTGTTGAGAAAGCCGGATGTATTCTTGAGAATATCCGTGACCGGAAAGGCCTCCACTTTAGGAATAGGTCTGGTATTAGTTTCTTCAGCGCTTTTTTTCAACAATTATTCTGTCACTACAAGGGTGATTGCGACCATTATATTTTTGTTTCTAACCATTTCCATCGGAGGGCATTTATTGGCAAGGGCAGCCTATATCATCAAAACCCCTGTTTGGAAAGGGACCAAGATTGATGACCTTTCCGGTCAGTATGATGAAGTAACTCATGAATTATACAGTGAAAACCACGATTCCTCCATCAAACCTGAAAAATCAGAAAACAATATCTGACAATGAGAAAATCAACATTTATCCTCCTCCTGCTAATTTCTATGTTCATGGTATTCTCTTGTGACGAATCTCCCGATGAAGAAAAAATTGAGCCTGTGTACTCCTTTTTATTAGGCGCTTACACAGATTCTGAAGAACAAGGAATCGGTTTACTCACCTTCAATCCCGACAAAAACATCCTTCAAACCCAAATTTTGGCAGCGGGAGTTTCCAATCCCTCCTTTGTAGTCAGTAACAGGGCGCAGACTTTGGTCTTTGCGGTAGAAGAAACCGGCGGTGAAAAGGGCGGTAAAGTCAAGTCATTCAAGTTTGACAGGCAAACCAACACCTTGGAATTATTGGATACCAAGGATACCTTCGGAGACCATCCCTGTTATTTGAGCCTTGATGCCAATGAAGAGATATTGGTTGTAGGGAATTATTCAGGAGGAAGTTTTTCAGCCTACAAAGTAAAGGACGGATACCTGACCCATGTCCAGACCTACCAACACGAAGGACAAAGCATTGATCCCAACAGACAAGAAAAAGCGCATGTGCACAGTACTGTCTTCCATCCGAACGGTAAACAATTGCTGGTCGGTGACTTGGGAACGGATAAAATCCATCTCTATGATTTCAACCCGACATTTGCTGTACCTTTCAATAATGCCGAAAACGGAGATTTGGAAATTGCGGCAGGTTCTGGTCCCAGGCATCTTGCTGTCCACCCAAGTGGCAGTCCTGTGTACCTGATACATGAAATGACCGCCGAACTGGGGGTATACCAATATGTTGAGGGAAAAATGTCTAAAATTCAGGTTTTACCGTTGACAGGCGAAGATTTTAAAGGCAATGTCGGTGCAGCCGAAGTACGGATATCTCCGGATACTAAATTTGTATACGCCTCCAACAGAGGGGATGCGAATGAGATTACAGTATTTGAAATCGGAAAAACGGGTGAATTGACTTTTGTAGAAAGGGTCAAAACCGGCGGGGAAAACCCTCGAAATTTTGTAATCACAAGTGACGGAAAATACCTTTTGGCCGGCAATCAAAGTTCAGGAACAATCGTTGTTTTTGAAAGAAACCTCAAGACAGGAAAGCTTAAACAAACAGGCGCCGAAACCAAATTTCATAAACCTGTATACTTTTATGGACTGGATTAAAACCGACTGAGGACTCAAAAGCGGAACTTTTCTCACTAAATTTTTAAATTTTCACACAATTATTTTTAAAAAACTTTTAAAATAATTTAACTCATTCGTTTTATATGTAAAAAGTATCCTTAAATTTGACGAAATATTAATTCAATACAATTTATCATGAACACAGGAAAAGTTAAGTTTTTTAATGAGTCCAAAGGATTCGGTTTTATCGTTGACAATGAGTCTTCTAAAGAGTATTTCGTTCACATCACTGGTTTGATCGACGAAATCAGAGAAGATGACGAAGTTACTTTCGACCTTAAAGAAGGTAGAAAAGGCCTAAATGCAGTGAATGTAAAGGTAGTTTAATCTATATACAACACATTGACATCTAGTGAAATTAACCCCGAGCAATCGGGGTTTTTTTTTGTGATTATTCCAAATTCAAATCCCCCAAATTCCAGTACCATAGCTGAGCACTCCTCTCTCTATCCTCAAAGGAGAATCAAAATTATTATGATACAACTGACCTGTTCCCAATCCTTGGGGAAGGACAATATCAAAAGTAGAGGTAAACTGGGCGATCGCATTCAACCCGACATTGCTCTCCAAAGCTGAAGTCATCCACCAACCGATTCCCATGGAAGAAGCCAAGGCGATCCATTCCCTACAAGATGCAATTCCGCCGACCAAAGTGGGCTTGAGGATGATGTATTGAGGCCGTATGGTTTCAAGCAATTCCTTTTTATCTCTATAATCATTGATACCTATCAATTCCTCATCCAATGCAATCGGCAATGGGGTCAGGTTACAAAGGCTCTGCATTTCCTTCACCTGACCTTGCCTGATAGGCTGCTCGATGCTGTGCAGATCAAATTCATTCAGAACTTTCAGTTTGTCCAAAGCCTCTTCAGGGGAAAATGCACCATTCGCATCTACTCTCAGAATTACCTGTTGAGCGCTGTATTGTTTTCTGATATAGGCAAGCAACTCACACTCCTGTCCAAAATCAATGGCCCCGATTTTCATTTTGATGCAAGAATATCCTTCAGACAATTTCTTATCAATCTGATCCAGCATAAATCCCTTCTCACCCATCCATATCAAGCCATTGATAGGAAGTGGTTGACCCGCATGGTAAAAAGGCGTATCAAAAATCATTTTCCTGCCTCCATGAAAGAGGTCTAGCAAAGCTGTTTCAAAAGCAAAGCGGATGCTTGGATAAATTTCAGAAATATGGCTCTTTGCCCATTCCAGTATTGCCTGTTCACTTCCAATAATGGAAGATCCGGAAAGTTGCTTGCAGATATTGGACAACACTTCCTCAAAATCCGGGACATCATCGATGCTTAATTTTGGCAAAGGTGCAGCTTCTCCCCATCCTATAATCCCGTTATTTTGAACAGAAACAGCACTGATGAGGTAAGTCGTTTTGTCTTTCAATACGCCCCGGGAAGTACCTGCATCAAACCTGAACTTGAGTAAATGCGGCCGATATGAAAAATGAATATCTTTTATAACTCCCTCCATTAGGTATATATTTGCGCTTTGGTTCTTCAAATCCCCCATGACAAAGCACAAAGCTCTTGAGGATATTAAATTATCTGATTACGAATATACCCTTCCGGAGGAAAAAATCGCAAAATTCCCACTTGAAAACCGGGCAGATTCCAAATTGATCCAATATCAGGCAGGCATTATTTCCCATCACCGCTTTTTTGAAATTTCCGATTTCATACCCTCGGGAAGCATGATGGTTTTCAACAACACCAAAGTCATCCCTGCCAGGTTGATTTTTCAGCGGGAGTCAGGTGCAAAAATCGAAATCTTTCTTTTGAAACCCCTGCATCCAAGCACGGTCATCAGCGAGGTTATGGTCAATACCACTTCTGTAATTTGGGAAACTTTTATTGGAAACCTGAAAAAATGGAGGGAAAACGAAATCCTGCAAGGGCAAATCACCATTCAAGGGAAAACAGAAATCATCAATGCCCGGATGGTGGACAAAATGGAGAAACAGGTGGAATTCACATGGACAGGAAATAATATCCCTTTTGTGGCTATTGTCGAAGCAGCAGGAGAAGTTCCAATACCTCCCTACCTCAACAGGAAAGCCACAATCGAAGACCGAACCCGATACCAAACTGTATATTCCAAAAAAGAAGGCGCTGTCGCAGCACCTACTGCGGGATTACATTTTACAGATGCAGTCCTGCAAAACCTGGAAGAAAAAGGAGTAAAAAAAGAATTTTTGACCCTTCATGTCAGTGCAGGAACATTTCAGCCCATCAAAGAAGAACAAGTCTCCGCGCATCCCATGCACAGCGAACAAATGGTCTTTGATTTGGAAACGATCCAAAATCTTGCAAACCAAAAGGAGAAAATCATTGCCGTAGGAACCACCTCGATGAGGTCCCTGGAAAGCTTGTATTGGTATGGGGTGATGTTGATGCAGGATGGAAAAGACCTGTTTGATATCCAAAAACTCTACCCCTACTCAGCATTTGAAACTTTGCCCGACAGAAGGGAGAGTTTTGGAGCGATTTTGGAATTTATGAAGGAAAAAGGCCTGAATGAAATAACCGGTTCTACCGAAATAATGATCATGCCCGGATATGATTTCAAAGTCTGTGATGCATTGGTGACCAATTTCCATCAGCCTTCCTCTACTTTGATTCTACTGGTAGCGGCATTTACCAAGGGTAACTGGAGAAAAATATACAATGAGGCTTTGGAAAACGGGTACAGGTTTTTGAGTTATGGGGACAGCAGTTTGATCTGGAATGGATAAACTTAATCTGTCCCTCCCGAACCAAGTTTTTTGATCCCGTTGATGAGGTCTTGAAAGTAGGTTCTTCCAACAGGAACGGAATCATTTCCGATGACCACTTCTCTTGGGTTGATACTTTTGATCTCATCCAAACGGACAATATAGCTTTTGTGAATCCTGAAAAATTCTTCATTTGGAAGTACAGATTCAAATTCCTTTAGGATATTCCGGAGTGAAAAAACCTGTGTTCTGGTGACCAAAGTGGTGTAATTGCCATCTCCCTTGAGCCAAAGAATATCAGTCCATTTGACCTTGACTAGATTCCCTTTGTTTCGGATGAAAACGCCGTCTTTGATCAGGAAACTTTCAACATTTCCATTTTGATTTACACTATCGACCTGCCAATCTTTGTCACTTTTGATTTCTTTCAGTACTTCCTTCATTACCTGTGTTATTTGGTCTTCTAGTCGAATAACATCTTGTTTCAGGAATTGTTTTGAATGCCACAGAAATCAAAAGGAATCTGATTCGTTGACGGTTTTGGTGTTTTTGCGGATGATCTGATCGAGGTCTTCTGCCAAAACTTTAAGGTAAGAGAGGTATTTTTGGTTTTCTCTGTCCAGTTGCTTTTTGTCCACCAACTCAAGCAATCCCAATATCGAGGAAAGGGGCGAACGTAGAACAGTAGATTGGGAATACAGGATTTCCTTGAGCATGTCGTTTTGCTCGGTCATTTTGGTAAATTCAGAATGACTGTCGTGGATGTCTTTGTTGCTGTAAACAAAACCGATAACCTTTTTATTGAGGTTTGTAATCGGATAAAAATCGTGTCGGAACAGCCTTTCTTCTCCAGAATCTACCAAATAAATGGATTGCTCAAATGAAAGCTTCTTCCCGCCGATGATTTCTTCAAGGTTAGACAATACCTTTTCTTCCAGTCCAGGAAGCAAAAATTGAAGGAATTTTTGGCCTTCTTTTAAGTCTTTTCCCGCATACTTTCTCAACTGTTCGGATGCAAGGTCATTGAACCTCATTATCCTCAGGTCCTGACTCATCAGGATATAAGACTGATCTGAATTATTCAAAATCGAATCCAAAGTCAGGTCAAGACGGCCAAGTTCATTTCCCAGCAATTGAACTTCAGACACATCCTTAAAATAAATATCCATCCAGCATATCCTAGGGTGAATGATGATCTTATACCACCTGCCACTTTCGGATAAAAACCCATCAATAACGGTGATGGCATCAGTTTCTTTTGCCTTTTTGAAATGCAAGGCATATTCATAGATCTTGGGATCAGGAAAAACCTGCCAGATCTTTTTATTGATAAAACCGGTTGCTGAAGTCCCAAAAAACAATTCCGCATGGGTATTGGCAAATTGGATCTCCCAATCACTGTTCATTTGAAAATAGATATCAGAATCCACACTCACCTTATATCCCAATTCATTGGAAAGGTATTCTGATTCATCTTTGACCGAACCTACACCCAAGATCCCCAAAAAATCACCTTCCGTGTTTTTCAGAACCGAGAATTCCCAAGACAAAAGACTGTTGAAATGACTTTGGGAATAACGGACCATATCATTTGGCCTACCGATCAATTCCGAAATCAATGGCTCAATTTCTTCCCTTTGGTACTCATTGAACAACTCAAAAAAGAAAGGACGGGCAAGGCTTCCCAAACTGAAAAATTCCCTGAATTTGGAATTGGAATGGATGACCTCTCCTTCCAAATCCAATACACTGACCAAAAGGTTCTTTGAATCCTTGAGGAACGAAGGCAATAATTCCTTGATTTCTTTGATTTGGACCATCTGTAATGGGGATTAAGAGGCGATTAGGCTATGAAACTGCGAGATATGATTCCTTAGGATAGATAAGGGCCTGCAATATAATCATTCCCATAAAAACTTTTTATATCATCCATATAAATCTGAATATCAATACTTTACTTCTCAGGATAAAAATTTGAGAAATGTATAACAAAAAGCATATTTCTGAATAGAAAGGACAAAAATTCACCTAGAAATTTTTTTTTGAATTTTTGACCATGATGAAATGAATCAACACTTTACCTTGGGAAGATTTCATCGACAAAAAATGAAAATAGAGGACAATTCCTTCCAAATCCACCATTTCCATAAAAAATAAGTCCCCGATTTTTTGTGATCGGAAAAATAAAGTCCCGGATTTCCATTTTCTACCGGTGAATAGAGAAGGATATATTTTACCCAATGAATTTTTCTGATTGAATGTCAGTGGCTTAAACATGATAACTCCAATTCATAAGCCGGTGAGAACATATAATGCAATTCCAGTTTTGTTTATCTAATGAATTATCATTTATATTTGCATCTCTTAAGTCGAAAATAAAGCCTAGGTTTAAGAATAAACAATCATAGAGTTTAAATCAAACTCTTTAAAAAAGCAAAACAGAGAGTTGGGTGAGTGGCTTATCCCGATGGCTATCGGGACAGCAGTTTGCTAAACATCTTTAAAACAAACAGAGAGTTGGGTGAGTGGCTTAAACCAGCAGTTTGCTAAACTGTCGTACGGGTAATTCCGTACCGGGGGTTCGAATCCCCCACTCTCTGCAAAGGATCAAAGGATTCTTTATTTCGGGGTGTAGCGTAGCCCGGTATCGCGCCACATTTGGGATGTGGAGGTCGTAGGTTCGAATCCTGCCACCCCGACTTATTAGTATTGATGCGCACGTGGCGAAATTGGTAGACGCACTGCTTTCAGGTGGCAGCGCCCTTGGGTGTGGAAGTTCGAGTCTTCTCGTGCGCACAAAAACAAAAAAGAGGCCCTCAAGCCTCTTTTTTGCTTTTTACCTTTCTTAAGAAAATCTTCCAAAAATTTTCATTTTTTTCATTCACCGGAAATTTATCCCCCAACAGATAGCCATATGGCGCCAAAGAAGGAATCCTGTCGAAAGTGATTTTTAAAACTCCCATCAAAGGGATAAACAAAATCATCCCGGAGACCCCCCATAAACTCCCCCCGATCAAAATGGCCAAAATCACCACCATGGTATTGACATTGACTTTGGACCCCACTATCAAGGGCGTGATCAGATTGTTTTCAGTCAGCTGGATGATCCAAAGTATAAACATGGTGAAAAACGGGTAAAACAGACTGTCTGTCGTCAACAACACATAAAACACCACCAAGAAAGAGCTGATGATCACCCCAACATAAGGGATCAGGTTCATCACTGCGATCAATACAGCAAATAGTACATAGTATTTGATCCCCATAAAGTAAAAAAACACCCCTGACATCACCGATACGATTCCGGTCACAATCGTCATCCCTACCAGATAGGACTGAATGACTTTTCCTGAATCATCGATCCAGACCAGGATGGAACTGTTGTCTTCTCCTGAGATTTTTTTGAGAAACTCCCTAAAAAAATCAGTGTAATACAGCATTAAAAAAATGAATAAAGGAACGATTCCTGCCAAAGTCAGGGATTTTCCGGCTCCCAAAAGCGTGGCATTCAGGTTTTCGGGAGTAATAAAACTACTGATTTCCGGCATTGTGGTACCATCCAAACCAACCATTCCACCCAAGTCTATAAAATAGGCGGAGATTTTTTTATTGAAAGATTCGCTTATTTGAGGAATATCCAAAATCAGACTCAGCACCTGATTGATCAATGTATAAAATACAAAGAGCGCAATGGCTGATATCAGAATGATGGTCAGGGCAATAGCAAGTCCACGGGGCAGTCTTTTCTTTTCAAACCAATTTGAGATAGGATAAAGGGAAAAAGCAAAGAAAATACCCCATACGATGGGGACGATGATAAATGATCCTACTTTCATTATCCAAAAAACAATCACAATGATGATCAGGATATAAGCTGTTTTCTGGACGCGGGCTAAAGAAACTGCCATTTTTGGGGATTTTGATTCAAGTTAAAAATTTTACAACTCAATAATATCAACGGCCATCAAATAATAAACAGACCACCGTCTTCCAGGACTTCCTGGTATTTATCTTGATCAAACTTATATAAATAAGGTGATTTATGGGCTGTTCCTTTCTTCACCTCATTGAGTTTGATGACAATCCCCGAATGGAGGATTTTCTTCTGAAAATTTCGGGGATCAATTTTTCTTCCCAAAATGGCCTCATACATCCTCATCATTGCCGGCATGGTGAATTTTTCGGGGAGCAGGTTGTAGCCCACAGGCTGGTAGCTGAGCTCCAACCTCAAAGAATGCAATGCCTTTTTCAAAATCTCATTGTGGTCAAACAACAATTCGGGAACAACTTCCAAATCCCACCATTTGCATTCTTCTGTAAACTCATCCGGATTGGGAAAAACCGCGGCATAATCTACCAAAGCATAATACCCAATGGAAATGGCCCTTTCATACCATGATTTTGGATCAATGATATAGGAAAGCCTGTCAGAAACCTTTTGTCTATCGTACCGTTCCGTTTTCCCAAAGGTGTAAAACTGCCTCAAAAAAATGTGATCCAAACCTGTCCTTTCCTGCAAAATCCGAATGGCAGCATCATCGATATCCTCACTTTGCCGAAT
Source organism: Cognataquiflexum rubidum (assembly GCF_022538115.1). Taxonomy (GTDB): domain Bacteria; phylum Bacteroidota; class Bacteroidia; order Cytophagales; family Cyclobacteriaceae; genus Cognataquiflexum; species Cognataquiflexum rubidum. The sequence goes on from NZ_JAKZAL010000017.1 coordinate 34,016, forward strand.
CAATCCCCCCGGAAGACTCCAATATTCGGTCCCTTTCCACTTCAACAAAAGCACTTTCAAAGTTCCATCATGAAATCCAAAAATGACACAATCCAAAGACAGTTGGGGAAAAACTTCCAGGTTTTCAAAGTCCCGGTTGCTTGCTCTTAATTTTGCCATACCATTATTTTATTCATCATGTACAATTTACACATTGATTTGATTTATTTTTCTATATTTGAAAACCAAGTATTACATTTGAGATCAAATGAATTTTCGATCTGAATTTTAACCAAGACAATATCGGAAATTCCCCTCCTAAGAATGAGATAAACGCCCTTACGACTATAGATTTTAAGATAATTAAGCCAAATTGAACTTAAACCTAGTAAAATCCTCCCGATGATTCGTTGGGAGGATTTTTGTTTGTTACCTTTTCCTGTTTCCTAGGTACTTGCATATTCCAACTTCCCTACCTCCCTACCTCCCTACTTCCCAACTTCCCCACTTCCCGACCTCCCTACTTCCCAACTTCCCAGCAATAAAACCAATTTTCAACCTTTCAACATTTATAAGCAATTACAATTTGGGGTTTGGATATATTTGCGGACAGGTGATTTCCAAAAAATTAATTCTATGAAAAAACATTATTTACTGACATTTATTTTTGTTGGGCTGATGGCTTTGCAGCTTCAGTCCCAAACAATAGATGGGTTCTCAAAAAATTCAGGCTCGAAACAAATGGACTTTGAAAAACAATTCAAAGAAACCGTTGATTTCAGCAGATTCAGGATCCATTTGGAAGCCATTACTTCCGAACCTCACGTGGCAGGTACCGCCGCCAATGAAAAAGTAAAAGATTACATGGTGGAATCCATGAAAAAATCAGGATGGGAAGTAAACGTCTATCCCTACGATCTGTACCTTTCCAAAGGCCCCGGAGAATCCCTTATAGAAATCGTCACCCCCATCAGACAACCACTCAACCAACAGGAAAACATCCTGACCGAAGATCCTTATTCTTCCAATCCCAATCTTTGGAAAGGTTGGAATGCATTTTCAGGTAGTGGCGATGTCACCGCCGAAGTCGTCTATGCCAACTACGGCACCAAAGCAGATTTTGAAAAATTAAAGGAATTGGGTATTGATGTCAAAGGCAAAATTGTCTTGGCAAGATATGGAGGTAATTTCCGTGGCTACAAAGCGAAATTTGCAGAACAATACGGTGCAGCCGGCTTGATTATTTTCACCGATCCTGCAGATGCAGGGTATATGAAAGGTCCCGTCTATCCTGAAGGTACTTATTATGATGAAAGCTCTATCCAAAGAGGTTCTTTGCTCACCGTCGATTGGACAGGAGACGCCTTGACTCCTTTTGAACCTGCACTTCCCCTAGATGGGAAAACCAAAATCAAAAGATTGGATCCTGCTGAGGTAGAAGGATTACTCACCATACCGGTTACTCCTATTGGTTATGGAGCTGCCAAAGAGATCATCGGTAAAATGAAAGGAAAAGCCGTTCCTGCAGGTTGGCAGGGAGGCTTGCCCTTTACCTACAGATTGGAAGGCGGCAAAGAGTTGACTGTAAGGCTCAAAGTGCAGCAGGAAAAAGGCATGGTCCGGGCAAATAACGTGGTCGGAACATTGAAAGGAGAATTATATCCTGACGAATGGATCATTCTTGGCTGTCACTATGATGCATGGGGATTTGGCTCCACCGATCCAAATTCAGGAACTGCAATGTTGCTAAGCATGGCCGAGACCATGGGCAAAATGGCGAAAGACGGCAAAAGACCCGCACGTTCTATTTTGATCGCACATTGGGATGCGGAAGAACACGCTGTCATCGGTTCTACGGAATGGGTTGAGCAGTTCCGCGATGAATTGGGTGCCAAAGCAGTAGCCTATATCAACCTTGACGCTGCCGTATCTGGAAGGAACTTTGGGACAGCATCTTCCCCTACCCTTAAAAAAGTAATCATGGAGTCAGCCAAACAAGTGGCTTATCCCGATTCTGCCAAAACGGTTTACGACGTTTGGGCAGCGGGAAAACCGGAACCAAGTATAGGAAACCTAGGTGGCGGTTCGGATCATATCGCATTTTACATGCACGTGGGCATTCCTTCCATAAGCGGAGGCGCCAGCGGTCCATCCCTGTACCACACCAATTATGACAACCTGCATTTCTACGAAAAATTTGCCGATCCCACTTTTAAAATGGGCGGAACTGTAGAGCAGGTAATCGGAATTATGGCTTTGAGATTGGCCAATGCCGAGATCATTCCTTACGAGGCATCGAGGTATTCCAAAGACCTGGCTACCCATTTTGAAAATTCAGAGAAAAGCGTCAAAGCCTATGACAAAAATTTCAATGGGTTTGAAAAATCAAAAGAGGCTGTCACAGCTTTGAAATCAAGTGCTGAAGCTTTGGATAGCAAAATCGCCTCCGTTTTGGCAGGCAGTCAACTTGATTCCAAAAAGATCAAGGCCATCAACAAAGACCTTATCGCCTTGGAAAAAAGCTTTATAGATCCTAAAGGAATGTATTATGGAAACTGGTACAGGTCACTATATGCTTCCACAGATCCATTTAGCGGTTACGCTTCATGGATGCTTCCGGGAATTCAATATGAGGCCGAAATGAAATCCTCTGCAAGATTGACAGAGTGGGATGACCGATACAGCAAAGCGATCCTTGACCTCAAATCAAAAATGGATGTTCTACTTAAAACACTTTAACCTATCAAAAAAAAAAAAACCGGTCTAGACCGGTTTTTTTTGTTCGTATTTTTTTTTCAAAAATGGTGTATCTATTTCAAATATGGTTTGATGCTTAAAATCACCTGCTGTGGACCATGGTCTATGGACTTTTGTCAATTCTCAACCTTCTCCCTCGTACCCCTATACAATTCAAATTTCAATAACCGGCAATCTATTGTCCCGTTATAGAATTCGATTTTGCGGGCAGCTCGAAGTCCTACTTTTTTACCCAAGGAAACATTGCCTGTAAAAATAAATCCTGTATACCCCGGGCATTTTTGCTTCATAAAGTCACCCATTCTTTTGTAAGTAATAGCCAAATCCTCCTCTTCACCCAATCTTTCTCCATATTCGGGATTGAAAAACACCACTCCCGAATCAGATTCAGGCACTGTCGTTTCTTCAAAATCCCCGACTTCAAATGAAATTAAATCCTCCACTCCTGCCATGCTTGCGTTTTCTCTGCTAAATAAAATCGCCTGCTCACTGATATCGCTTGCGATGATTCGCAGACCAGGCCGTTCAATTATTTCTGCCTTGAGTTTTTCTTTTTCTTCCTGGTAAAAATCCTCGTCATAGCCTTTGATATGCATAAATGCATAATGGTCTCTCAAAAGCCCGGGAAATCGGTTGGTAGCCATCATCGCGGCTTCGATGGCCAAAGTCCCCGATCCGCACATGGGGTTGACAAAGGGACTTTGCCTATCCCAATCGGTGGCAATGATTGTCGCCGAAGCCAAGGCCTCCAACATGGGTGCCTTTCCTGGAATCTTTCGATATCCGTGTTTGGCCAAAGTATCTCCCGTGGTATTGATATAAAGATTGGCCTGTGTTTCCTTCCAGAAAAGTTGGAATACCGCTCCTTCTAACGCCGATCCTGAATCAGGCCTGATGCCCGATTTTTCTCTGAATCTGTCTACGATGGCATCCTTGATCCTGACATTGACAAAAAGCGGATTGTCTACACTTTGATTGTCCACATGTGAGATCACAGAAAAATAAGAAGATTCGGAAATATAATCTTCCCAAGGCAATGCTTTGATCCTTCTATAAATATCATCCGCATGGTGGAGATAAAAAGACCTAATCTCAAACAAGACATGGCTGGCAGTCCGCAGATGAAGGTTCAAAAAAATACAATCTGAAAGAGAAGCCTCCAATTCAATGGAAGTCCTTTCGGTTTTTACAGGCCTATAACCCAATTCTATAAGTTCTTTTTCGAGGTAAGATGAAAACCTGTCCTTGCAGGTGACGACTACCTTTCCTTTCAATCCAAAATCTACCATAGCCACAAAGGTAAAAATATTATCCTTAAAGAACCGAAAAGCAAAAAATCAGGGATTATCTTCAGGTACCTGTATGGTCTCGCTGAGTAATGGACTCGTCATAAAATAGCCCAAAACCATTCCCTCCCCTTTTCGCAACTTGATATTGGATTGTGGATTTTGTGGAGGTGGCGAAAAAAGCCCTCCGTCATTGAACAGCAGACTGACAAGCTGATTCAAATAATTAAAAGCGCCTTGGTTGAGTCGGAAGAGTTCCAGCCGGATTTTGTCATTTGCCTTGAAAGGAAAACCCGAAAGTTCAAATCCATTGTCCAAAATGGAAGTCCCAAAGGAATCATCAAACAACAAATAATCAAACCTGCTGTTCTTTAACGTGTCATTTTCAATGATTCTGATCCTATAGTTGTTGTCTTCGGTAAATGGGATTTTACCATAAACAGTCAGGTAATACCCTTCTTCCCTAAAAAGCCTCTCCTCTTTAAATTCTACCACGACACTATCCAATACCGGCGGTTCCAGAATGGTCCCCTGCGAAACAAATTCCTTTTCTCCCATTTTTACATTTAACTCATATTGTTGCCCGATTTTGCCGGCGATGGCATTTTGGGCAAGGTATTTTTTGGTTGCGGGTGAATAAAAGAAATTTACCTTGGCACCTGTACCCAAATTAGTGATGCTCACTATGGCATCATCGACCACTTCATTATCACCTACTTGGTAATAATCTTTTGAAAGCGTGACTTTCACTTGATTCATCGCATTATTGTCAGTCCAAATGGCCTCAATGACCGGTATGGGTTCGAGTGTCCCCAAATCCAAAACCACTTCCTCCTGACAGGAAGCAAATAATATCAGGAATAAAATATAGGTCAGGTTTTTCATCAGAATTTGAAATTATAGGTCAAAGCAGGCAAAAACGTGAACAAATAAGTCATGACCACCCCAGGTCTTTGGGATACCACTTCTCCCCCATCCTCAGGATCAAAAGTGATGTCATCATTATAAATGTCCGTAAACTGGAATGTAAATGGATTCTTTCTACCATAAAGGTTATATACACTGAAGTTCCAGCTTCCCCTCCATTTTCTACCTTTATCCTGGTTTTTCCAGGTAATGGATGCATCTACCCTGTGGTAATCAGGAAACCGATCGGCATTTCTTTGGTCACCATATACAGGGACACGCTGTGTATCGACTACATAAGTCCCGACAGGAAAGGTAACTGCCTGACCGGAAGTATATACAAATGTAAGCCCTGCACTCCACCTGTCCGAAAACTCGTGATTCAATACAAGATTCACATCATGCGGTCTGTCAAACCTCGGATTATACCAATTGTCACTGCTGATGCCTTCAATTTTTCTCCATGTTCTGGAATAGGTATAGCCCAACCATCCTGTTGTTTTTCCTACATTTTTTCGGATCAAAAACTCCGTTCCGTAAGCATATCCCACTCCGGAAAGCAATTCGGTTTCGACATTGTCGGTAAACAGCACGCTCGCACCCTGACGGAGGTCGATGACATTTCTAAAATCCTTGTAATAGGTTTCCACTGAAACTTCCCAAGTTCCTCCTGCAAAATTTTTAAACAATCCCACAGAAACCTGATCTCCTCTCAAAGGTTCGATGTAAGTTCCGGAAGGCACCCAACGGTCTATGGGAAGACCGGCTGAACTGTTTGTGGCCACTTGGACATATTGGTGGTTGCGGTTGAAGGCGGCCTTGAATGAAAGGTCCTCGGCTATCAGGTACCTGAGTGAAATCCTAGGTTCCAATCTTTGAAAAGCTTTCATTCTTTCCAATCTTCCAAAAGTCAATGTATCCGTCACCTCAGCTTCTGGACTTGGAATCCCATTTTCATATTGATAAAGAACTCCTTTTCCTACTTCCTGATAGTGGCTCAACCTCAATCCAGCCTCTATGAGCAATTTATTCCCCAACTCGGTGGTACCCGAAACGTAGAGGTTGTTGAGCAATCCGTTTTTTTGGTTGGTATTGATGTCAGCCAGGTTGGACTCGGGGGCCAACTCCAGGTTGATCGGAGCAAAATGGTACAATTGTCCATGGTAACCGGCTTTGATCACCGAGTTACTTCCCAGCAGCCAAGTCCATCCAAGGTTAACGCCTGTTTCTGAAAGGGAATTGGTCCAATTAAATCCATCCTGTGGATCGTCGAAAAGTACCTGATATTGGTACCTGCTATGGTAGGCACTCAAGTCAAAGAATTTGGTAGAACTGATATTTCTGTTCCAGTTGAGGGAGGAAATGAAATTGTTCCAACCTAACCCAAACTGTCCGGAGAGTCCCAAGAAGTCAGTACCGTAATAAGAAGAGAATGAAATTTTATCTTTTTCACCGAGCTTGAAGGTGAATTTTGCACTGAGGTCATAGAAATACAGCTGGTTATTTTTGATGTTTTCATTGTTGGAAAGCCTCAAAAACAAATCTGCATAGGTCCTCCTGCCTGAAACCACAAAAGAAGATTTATCTGAAAACAGGGGGCCATCGACTGTCAGCCTTGAACTGATGGTCCCAATACCACCTTCACCCCGGATTTTCTGAAAATTCCCTTCCTTCATCGAAACATCTATGACAGAAGATACCCTACCTCCCAATTCTGCGGGAATATTTCCTTTGTAAAACTCAATGTCTGACAAGGCATCGGGATTGAATACCGAGAAAAACCCAAAAAAGTGGGAAGGATTGTAGACCGGTGCTCCATCCAGATTGATCAGGTTTTGGTCAGCGGAACCACCCCGCACAAACAGTCCTGTCGTACCTTCTCCGGCAGTCTGCACTCCCGGCAAAAGCTGTAAACTTCTTAAAATGTCCACCTCTCCAAACAATGCCGGAATATTTTTGATGGTCTCGATCGGCACCACCGATTTTCCCATTTCAATTCCTTTGACATTTTGTTCAGGGTTGGTTTCCCTGATGATAATTTCCTCCAGGGAAAGCTCTTCAGGTTTGAGGTAAAACTTCAGCGGTTTATCAATATCCTTGACAGTGAGGACCCTGACAGACGCAGAAAAACCTATGAATGAAATAACCAATTTGGCAGGGAATGGCACTGTGGCCAATGTAAATTCCCCATTGATATCCGAAACGACACCTTTCTGTGGTTCAGATTCCCAATAAATGTTGGCTCCCGGTAGGGGTGTATTTCCTTCTATTTCAAAAACAGTCCCTGAGATATAGGAAGGCTGTTGGGAATAAAGTACGGTAGTTCCCAAAAATAAAAATGCAATGAGTGTAAAGGGCAAAAACTTCATGAAGAAAATTTGGTTTGCAAGGATAACGGATTTAGGCCTTTGGGTGTTGAAATTTATGTCATTAATTTCTTTTCCTTTTGTTTTCATCAATATTTTATAATTTCAGGGCATGATTTGGGCATACCCTGACGCGAGATTGATTTATATATTGGCCATTGTTTTTGGCTTTCTGTATTTGGTATACCTATACCGTTTTTATATCATCAACAAAAAACTTGTGGTGCAAAAACACAGGTTGTTTCTAAAACTTTTGCTCCGTTTCTCTTATTTCCTTCTGTTTTTGATTGCCTTGGCAGGACCTTCCATCGGTACTTCGATGAAAGAAATCAAAGAAGAAGGCAAAGACATCTTCATTGCCATTGACCTTTCCCAATCCATGAATGCCACCGATATCGGGCCTAGCAGAATTCAGAGGATCAAATACGAACTCAAAAACCTTGTCAAAAATTTTACCGGAGACAGGATCGGCCTGATCATATTCAGTTCAGAGGCCTTTATTCAATGCCCTTTGACCTTTGACCAAAATGTCCTGCAGCTGCACCTTGATGGCTTGAATACCGCCTTGGTACCCAATCAGGGGACAGATATCAGTGCCCCATTGAATATGGCGCTGAATAAATTTGACCTTGAAGAATCAGCCGAGGCCAATTCCAAATCCATCGTCCTGATTTCAGATGGGGAGGATTTTGGAGAAGATTTTCAGGACATCACTTCCCAATTGAGCGACAAAGGAATCAAGGTGTTTTCACTCGGAGTGGGAACAAGTCAGGGAAGCAATATCCCCAAAGGGAGCGGAAAAATCATCGATCCGGATACCAACTTGCCGGTAATCAGCAGACTCGAATCAGGCAATCTCAAGCTGATCGCCTCCCAGACTAATGGGTCTTATTTTGAGTTGAGCGATGAATTGCAGGAAATCCCCGACCTCATTGCTGCCTTGGAAAGACAGGAAGCCACTGTCACCGGATCAAGAATGGTCGAGGCTTCTGCCAACAAGTACTTTTATTTTCTGTTAATTGCATTGGGTTTGGCATTGTTGGACTTGATGCTTCCATTCAAAACCATCAAATTGTAATAACGTGTAACCACCATGGTGACTTCAGTAAGGGTTTTCTTTCTAACGATTTTGATGATTACTTCCTCATGGAACGAGGTGGGTAAAAGAAATGCTGCCATCAAGGCTGCTACCAAAAGTTATGAAGAAGCTGACTATGAAGCTTCCATCACCAACCACATGAGATTGGTCAGTGAGTTTAATCTAAGTTCGCCCAATGTCAGCTATAACCTTGCCCTGAGCCAACATTACGGCGGTCAATTAGAACAGGCCGGTCTCACTTATCAAAGTCTCTACCAATCTCCTGACAAAAACATTGCTTCATTTGCCTACAACCAAAACGGAATCCTCCTCGGGGAGCAAAAAAAATATGAGGAAGCGCTTGAAGGATTCAAAATGGCTTTGATCAATAATCCCCTCAATGAATCCGCAAGATACAATTATGAACTGCTGAGCAGGTGGATGAAACAAAATCCTGAAAAGCAGGAACAGGAAAAACAGGAACAGCAGGACAAGGAAGAACAGGAAAAGCAAGAGGAGCAGGAAAAGCAGGAACAGGAAAAAAAATCTGAGGAAAAAAAGGACGGCGAAGGGGAAGAAGAAACTGAAGAAGATGAAGCCACCGAATCCCAGAAAAAGGACGACAAAGAAGGCGAAAAATCCCAGGAAGAAAAAGATTCCGAAGAAGCCAGTGACATAGAAAGCGATCTAAGCGACAGAGAAAAAGCGCTGGAAAAAGTGAAGGAGAAACTCCAGGAAATGAACCTCTCTCCCGAACAAGCTGCCCAAATCCTCGAGGCCATGAATGCTGCCGAGCTCCGCTATATTCAACAGAACAAGAAAAAACCAACCAAAAAACCACAGAGGGGATTGCCGGAATGGTAGTTGGAGGTTGGGAAGGTGGGAAGTTTGGAAGTGGGAAGTTTTGGTAAAGTTGTAAAAGGTAAGAGGTGAAAGGTAAGAGGTAGATCTTCTATCCGATTCTTGGTTCCTGGTTCTTGACTCTGGTCCCTAAGCGAAGTTGAAGGTCTTTAATCTTTTGTCTCACGTCTCCAGTCTCACATCTCACATCTCATATCTAAAAATATAAACCCAAATGAAAGAAGTCTATATCGTATCCGCAGTGAGAACTCCTTTGGGGAGTTTTGGAGGAAAGCTATCCAGTTTGACCGCTGTTGAACTCGGAAGCATCGCCATCAAAGGTGCGCTTCAAAAAGCAGGCGTTGACCCAAGTGAAGTTCAGGAAGTAATGATGGGCAATGTGATCTCTGCCAATCTCGGTCAGGCACCAGCCCGTCAGGCAGCCATCGGCGCAGGATTGGGGTACAATGTGCCTTGCACCACCATCAATAAAGTCTGTGCTTCCGGTATGAAAGCGGTGATGTTGGCGGCCCAATCCATCATGACAGGACAAAATGACCTGGTAGTAGCAGGCGGTATGGAAAGCATGTCCAATGTCCCTTACTATATTCCAAAAGGAAGGTTTGGCTACAAATATGGCAATGCTGAACTCGTAGACGGATTGGTGAAAGATGGGTTGTTTGAAGCTTATTATAAATTCCCGATGGGCAACTGCGCAGACAATACGGCCAGAGAAATGAAAATCACCCGGGAAGAACAAGACACTTATGCCATCCAATCATACACACGCTCCGCTGAAGCATGGAAATCCGGTGCATTCAAAGACGAAATCATCCCGGTAGAAATCGCCGGTAGAAAAGGGGAAACCATCATCATAGATGAAGATGAGGAATTCAAAAATGTCATGTTCGACAAAATCCCTTCACTCAGACCTGTTTTTGAAAAAGACGGTACAGTGACCGCAGCCAATGCCTCCACCATGAATGACGGTGCTTCCGCATTGGTATTGGCAAGCAAAGAAAAAGTCGAAGAATTGGGACTCAAACCCATCGCCAAGATCCGGGGCTTTGCAGATGCAGCCCAAGATCCGCTTTGGTTTACCACTGCGCCAGCCATTGCCATTCCAAAAGCAATCAAAAACGCAGGATTGACAGCAGATGATATTGATTTCTATGAAATCAATGAAGCCTTTGCCGCAGTAGCCATCGCAAACCAACGTGAACTTCACCTAGACAACGACAAACTGAATGTCTTTGGCGGAGCGGTTTCCTTGGGACATCCACTGGGCGCATCCGGTGCCAGGATCATTACGACGCTATGTTCAGTGTTGGACCAAAAGAAAGGCAAAGTCGGTGTGGCAGGAATCTGTAATGGTGGCGGCGGAGCTTCGGCAATCGTCATCGAAAAACTATAAATCATAATTGGGGATGAAGGATCAAAAACTTTATCCCCAATTTCTATTTCAATTTTTTCATAAATCACCTAGCCTTAAATTTCTGATGAATTCACCCTTCCCTTTCTCAAAAAACATTCAAAACCCCTCAACCTTGGTAAAATTTGCCCTTATCCTAACATTCTTTATGGGGATTTTTGGGTATGGGTTTTCACAGGAACAGGTAAAAGTCTACTATGATGAAGAAAAAAAGCTCCTGAAAGAGGAGTTCTTTAACGTCAATGGGGTACCACAAGGGGAATTCAAACTCTATCTAGCCAGCGGTGAACTGGCACAGACGGGCCAACTCAAAGATGGGAAGAAAGAGGGATTGTTTGTCGATTGGTATCCGGAGTCCGGAGATACGCTGCGCAAAGTGAATTATGTCAACAATCAAAAACAGGGGAAATCCATCAATTACTTTCCTTCAGGAAAAGTTTCACAGGAATTGACCTATGTTGACAATAAAATTGAGGGCGAAATCATTTCCTATTTTGAATCAGGTGGATTAAAACAAAAATCTTTTTTCAAAAATGACAAGCCCAACGATTGGACTTTGGTCTACAGTGAAGAAATGGCCAATTCCATTATAGAAAAGATCTTTTTCAATGATGGGGTGATAGAGGTCCGGGAGAATTTTTTCGAAGATCAAATCACCAATAGGTCAGCCTATAAAGACGGGAAATTAAACGGTTACCAATACACCTACTATCCGGGAGAGAAAATTTCCTCCCAGATAAATTATAAAGACGGCATTCAGGAGGGTGAGGCAACTTTTTACTATGAAAACGGTCAAGTTGCCAAACAAGGAAGTTACAAAAAAGGGATTCCTGTCGGTACATTCAAAAGTTTTTATGAAAGCGGAAAAACAGAAAAAGTAGTCAGCTACAAAAACGGAAACATCACCGGTAAAGCCATCAGTTACTTTGGAAATGGGGAAACTTCCGAAATCACAAACTTCAACGCCTATGGACAAATTGTCCAGATTCTAGGATTCCATGAAAACGGCCAAAAGGAACGGATCATCAATTTCAGAAATGGACTGGAGGAAGGGGAAGTACTCATTTACCATTCAAACGGAAAGCTAAAAGAATCAATTTTCTATAGATTAGGCAAACCACACGGAATACAAAAGGTATTTGATGAAAATGGAAATCTGATTTCAGAGCGGGTTTTCAAAGAAGGCAAGCCTGTGGAACCTACCGAAAAATAAAAAGGGGAAAAGATGATAATTAATCAGGGGCAAATCCCCATTAAACCCATCTTTTTCTAATTTTGCAGAATAGACAAAAAAAATGGAAGCAGGTATTAAAGAAACCCATTTCAATTTCCCCGAACAAGTGGGATTCTACAAGGGAAAAGTTAGAGATGTATATATTTTTGAAGACCAATTGGCGGTGGTGGCCACTGACAGGATTTCTGCTTTTGATGTCGTTTTGCCAAAACCCATCCCTTTCAAAGGGCAGGTTTTGAATCAGATTGCAGCCCGTTTTCTGAAAGCCACAGCAGATTTGGTTCCCAATTGGGTGACTACCACGCCACATCCTTATGTGACGATCGGAAAAAAATGCGAGCCTTTCAAAGTGGAAATGGTCATCAGAGGATATCTCGCCGGACATGCCGCCAGGGAATATAAAGCGGGTAAAAGAAGTATCTGCGGCGTCTCCCTTCCTGAAGGTTTGAAAGAAAACGACAAACTTCCCTCCCCTATCATCACCCCTACCACCAAAGCATCAGAAGGCCATGATGAGGATATCTCCAAAGAAGCAATCCTCGCACAGGGGATTGTAAGCCGTGAAGATTACGAAGTGTTGGAAAAATATACCCATGCCCTCTATGCAAAAGGAAGTGAAATGGCCAATGAAATGGGATTGATCTTGGTTGATACCAAATATGAGTTTGGAAAATACGGAGATCAGATCCTTCTGATAGATGAAATCCATACTCCTGATTCTTCAAGGTATTTCTATGCGGACAAGTATGACGAATACCAAAAAGCAGGCTTGGCCCAAAAGCAACTTTCCAAGGAATTTGTAAGGCAGTGGCTGATAGCCAATGGTTTTCAGGGCAAAGAAGGTCAGTCTGTTCCAGAAATGAAGGATGAATTCATCGCGGAAATTTCAAATAGGTACATCGAACTCTATGAAAATATTATCGGCGAACCATTTGTTAAATCTGCTTATACAGATTTGGAAGGAAGTATAGAAAAAGCCATATTGGAAAATATTTAATTTAAAAGACCGCCCTTTTTTGAGGGGCAATATTCAAAAACAATTGTTATGAAGTATTCAGTAGATAAAAAAGAACAGTATGTAATTTTCACGCCTTTGGAAGAGAAGCTGGATTCAGCCCTTTCTCCAAAACTCAAGTCCGAACTCCTGACTGTACAGGCGGAGGGTTATAATAATCTGGTCATTGACATGAGTAATGTGAAATATGCTGATTCCAGCGGATTAAGTGCGCTTTTGGTAGGCAACAGGGAATTTGGCCGTAACGGCGGGATTTTCATCATCGCCTCGCCTCAGGACCATGTGATGAAATTAATTAAACTTTCCATGTTGGATAAGGTTTTTATCATTGTGGATACCATTGAAGAAGCTGCCGAGGCCATCTTTATCCATGAAATCGAAAATAAAGAACAAGAAGAGGAAGATTAATTTTGGAATTTGAAGTCACCATCCTAGGATCCAATTCCGCCATTCCTGCCCACGGAAGAAACCAGACATCCCAACTGGTATCCGTGGGCAATTCTTTTTTATTGATCGATTGTGGGGAAGGAACTCAGATTCAGCTCCGTAAATTCAAGCTCAAATTTGGAAGGATAGACTTTATCCTTATTTCCCACCTCCACGGAGACCATTTCTATGGCCTGATGGGATTGATCTCAAGCTTCCATTTGGTAAAGAGAGAACGTTTGCTGACCATCTTTGGACCAAGTGGACTCGATGAAATCATCACCACGCAACTCAAATACACCAATACCAAACTGAGCTTCCCCTTACGTTTTGTGCCTACACAAGCAGAAGGAAAAAACCTGATTTTGGAAGAACCCATGTTCAGGGTATTTACTTTTCCATTGCAACATAGAATTCCGTGTACCGGTTTTTTGATTGAAGAAAAGCCAGGCTTGCGAAACATGATCAAAGAAAAATTGGTGAAAACAAAAATGCCTGTTGAGGCCATTGTCTCGCTGCGTGAAGGAAAAGACGTGGTCGACCCCGACGGCAAAGTCCTTTACAGGGTAGAAGAATATACCTATCCTCCAAAACAATCAAAAAAATATTGCTATTGCTCTGATACGGTTTTTGACCCTACCTTGGTGGAATACATCAAGGAAGTTGATCTACTTTACCATGAGGCGACCTTCGGAGACGATGAAACCGAAAGGGCTGGCACTACATTCCATAGTACTTCCAGGCAGGCCGGAATCATCGCCATGAAAGCAAATGTCGGAAAATTACTCCTTGGACATTACTCCTCCCGGTACAAAGACCTCACCCCGATCTTAGACCAAGCCAAGGAAGTCTTCGAAAACACTTACCTGAGCGAAGAAGGCGTGACTTACTCGATTTAACCATTTCAGCTCCCCAAATTCACCACCACACCTATATGGCAACTGCAATCGAACAGAAGACTTTTCAATCCAAAAAAACCAACCTGTTCATCATCCTGAGCGGTTTATTTCTGACCAATGCTATTTTAGCCGAAATCATCGGCGTCAAAATATTCTCCGGAGAAATGACCTTGGGAATCGAGCCGGTGGGATGGAAAATCTTCGGAGACTATATCCTTGACTTCAACCTGACAGCCGGGGCGGTCATCTGGCCTGTGGTTTTTATCACGACCGATATCATCAATGAATATTTTGGAAAAAAAGGAGTCAGGAAAATCAGCTTTATTACTGCATTTTTTATAGCCTATATTTTCTTGGTGATATCAGTAGTCACCGTACTTCCTCCTGCTGCATTTTGGTTGGAAGTCAATACTCCCGATGCGGAAGGCAATCCTTTCAATATCAACAATGCCTTCAATATGATCTTCAGGCAAGGTTTGGGGATTATCATTGGATCCTTGACAGCATTTCTATTGGGTCAGTTGATAGACGTGTATGTTTTCCAAAAGCTGAGAAAAATAACCGGACCCAAAATGATTTGGCTAAGAGCGACAGGTTCTACCTTGGTATCGCAACTGATTGATTCTTTTGTGGTTTTGGGAATCGCATTTTATGTTTTTGGCAACTGGAGTTGGGCACAGGTAGCCTCCGTGGCCATCATCAATTATGTTTATAAATTCAGCGTGGCCATCCTGCTTACTCCCTTACTCTATTTGGGACATTATTTGATTGATCGGTATTTGGGTAAAGATGTTGCTGAAAAAATGACCCAAGAAGCTTCTTCTGACACCTCGTTTTTATAGTTTCTATCAAATTTATCACTACCATTCGCCTATTTCTTCCCGGAAAATAAAATTCTCTGGATAATTTTTCAGGTGATATCGACGGCGTTGATTTATTTTTTGGGATACATTGATTATATTCCGCAAAAGTATGTATACGTAGTACATTTTTATTATTGCCGGATAAATGATTTCCTTTAAAAAGCTCTTCGCCCTCTTTTATCTAGCATTGTTTTTTCTGGTCAGTGGCGTAAGTGCGATGCTGATACTTTCAAATGGAATGGGACCATTTTTCCCAAAGGATTTGAACAGCAAAACAGTTTTTGATAATCCTGTTGCAAACTTTACTTTTGAACAAACTGACCCATGCGTCTCCACGCCGGTCAAATTTACCAATACTTCTACAGGTACTGATTTGACATATAATTGGTCATTTGGAGACGGCCAAAATTCCACCTTGGAATCTCCTGAACACCTTTTTGAAGAAGCAGAAGGTAACGGAACCCAATCCTACATAGTCACATTGACCGTAACGGACTCATTAAAAGTATCTACTAGCAAAACTGAAACGATTACCTTCAACCAAGTCCCCTCGACCAATGTCACCAGTGACCGTTTCGATTCTGATTTTGACAACCTTCCCTTTTTTATTGTTTGCGACAATGAACAGTCTGCCTTTACATTTTTCAACAATTCAGCAACCAAAGAAACAAATGTGTCCTATACCATCGAATGGGGGGATGGTTCAGCACCTTTTGTCGCCACAGAATGGACGGAAGTAAATCACGTCTATCCGATTGGGGTGTTTTACCTGGATTATACCGTGGTCGGCGGAAATGGCTGTTCAGTCACCAAAAGAATCGGCGTATTCATAGGATCCAATCCCGGTGTGGGGTTTGGGAATCCCGGTAATACCAACATCTGTTCCGGAGAAGCCCTTACTTTCCCGATTACAGGAACTGAAAACAATCCAATTGGGACAGTCTATACCGTCACTTTCTCCGATGGATCAGCGCCTCAGGTTTTCAACCATCCGCCGCCACCTTCGGTCAGCCATGTCTTTACGGAAACATCTTGTGGAAAATCGGGGGGTCAGGGATTCCCAAATTCCTTTTCAGCCACCATTCTGGCAGAAAATCCATGTTCAAAATCCTCTGCACAGGTAGTCCCAATCTATGTGACCGAAAAACCGGAACCCATCATTGGAATCGCAGATTCTGTGTTTTGTGAAAACACATTCTTCAATATTGAAAATTTGACACTGTATGGGAATGAGGCCAACAACAGCGGTCAATGTACCAACATCGGAAAATTTGTATGGGAAATAAGCCCATCCACAGGTTGGGAATTAAGTCCCGGCAATACTTTGGGCACTTTGACCAATCCCAATGTTCCAAATTCTTGGATAAATGGATCGATGGTGTTGACGCCAAAGTTTACCGAACCGGGAATCTATACCATCAAGTTGATTTCCGGCAACCGCTGCGGAATAGAAGAAACCACAAGGACGATTTGTATCATTCCGGAACCCGTTCCTTCTTTTGAGTTGGATAAATTGGAAGGATGTGGTCCGATTCAGGTACAAACCACCAATACATCCAATATTCTTGGGTCATGTGTGGCACCTGAAAATTACTTGAATTGGTCTGTCGCTTTTCAGGGAGGTGAATGCAATAACGTCGGAGCGTGGGGATTTGCGGAGGGAAGTACAGCAAATTCCATCAACCCAGTATTCAATTTTTCAGGCCCCGGCAATTACCTGATCACACAGACACTGACGACCAATTGCGGGGTATTTACCGCTTCAGAAGTGATTTCAGTCGCTGCCCCTCCTGTCGTATCTATCGCCAATGTCCCTGATGCCTGCGGTGAACTGATCCTTAACCCTATTGCAGATGTCAAATTTTGTGGCTCAGAAGCTACAGTTTTCAACTGGACATTTGAAGGAGGTATTCCTGCCACTGCCAATACTTTGGATCCGGGAACAATAACTTATGATACACCGGGAGTTAAAATCATCACCTTAGAAGTCACCAATTCCTGCGGAACGGTCCAGCAATCGATCCAATTTGACCTCAATCCTTTACCGACTGTGGATGCCGGAGAGGATCGGGAAATCTGTAAAGGGGAAAGTATACCATTGAATGTGGAGGCCGGTCCGGAAGGAAGTTATTCGTATACATGGACGTCAGATCCTGTAGGACCTATCCAAAATGCAAACACAAAAACCCCGATCATCAAACCTGACCAAACTACAACTTATTTGGTTACGGTCAGAAATACAGAAACAGGTTGTGTAGAATCGGATGAAATTCTCGTTACCGTCATTCCGGCACCGGTGATTGGATTTTCCATTCCTGACCAAGAAATCTGTTCAGGTGAAACCATCCTACCGGTAGCGCTTCTTTCTGATCCTTTGGGTTTTGCGGTGGAATGGACTGCACAATCCAACGGGGTCGACGGGGTCATACCAAGTGGCTTAAATGAGATTCCTTCCCAGACATTGACCAATACCACCAATGCCCCGATTGAAGTAATCTTCCTCGCCAAAATTGTCGCTGAGGACCTAGGTGCCTGTGAGGAAAACATCTTTTCCTACAAAATCAAAGTCAACCCGGAGCCTGTTTATCAAAACTCAAGCCGCGAGATATGCAGTGGTGCTTCCCTTAACTTTACTCCCATTGGGTTAATTCCGGGCTCTTTGTTTACCTGGACAGTTGATGCCAATCCAAATGTAACTGGATCGGCTGATTCGGGTGCACCAAGTCCAGCAATCCAAAACACCTTGATCAATAATTCCAATACAATACAGACACTTACCTACCAAATCAATCCATTTTTAGGAACCTGTCCCGGAAGTCCATTTACGCTCACAGTGACTGTCCAACCTTCCCCTGCTGTAATTTTCTCGATAGAAGATCAGGTACTCTGCACCGGAACTTCCAGTGAAGAAGTCCTGCTTTCCAGTGATGTGGCAAATGCAACCTTCTCTTGGACTGCTGTTGCAAACGGGGTGCAAGGAGTTGCATTAACCGGAACAGGTAATGTGATCCCTGTCCAAGCACTGGTCAACCCGACTCCAAATCCCATCACTGTTACTTACCAGGTAAGAGCGGCAACAAATTCCCAACCTGCTTGTCCGGGAGTTCCGAAGGGGTACAGCATCACAGTCAATCCTTCAATTACATTGCAAAATGATGTATCGGATTTCTCAGGATTTGGAATCAGTTGCTTCGGTGCCAATGACGGAAAAATCAATGCCAACCCTAGCGGTGGAAACGGGAATTTCACTTTCACTTGGACCGGCCCAAATGGATTTTCAGCCAATACCCCAACGATTGAAAACCTTGCTCCCGGTGAGTATTCCGTATTGATTGAAGATGAATTTGGCTGTAGTATTTCAAGAGATTATTCTATCACCGAACCCGAAGTGCTCCAGGTTTCACTTATTTCAACAAGAGATGTTTTTTGCAAAGGAGATGCCACAGGAAGGATTGAATTGGCTGTTTCGGGTGGAATCACTTCTGTGCCCTACCGATACAACTGGACAAGAAATGGTCAGCCTTTTACTGCCAATGGGCCAATACTTCAAAATATTCTCGCCGGCACCTATCAGCTTACTTTAGTAGACAATAACAATTGCACCATTTCGACTGATCCTATTACAATCAATGAACCGGATACCAGACTTGAAATACAAATAAACAAGGGGGATATTTCATGTTTCGAAGCATTTGACGGATCTATGGAACTTACGATTACCGGTGGAGTCGCTCCTTATGACGTAAATTGGGATTTTGGTTCCAAACTTACTTCTTTCGAAAACGTCGGACCTGGTACGTATGTAGTCACCGTATCGGACCAAGCGGGTTGTTTCTTGACAGAGTCCGTCACGATAGAGGATGCCCCTGTTTTCAAAATCAATGCAGAAGTGAAGCAAATCACCTGCTTTGGCAAAAATGACGGTGCCATTGACCTCAACTTAGAAGGAGGAAATGAAGGTGTCAATATCAAGTGGGATAACGGTCAGGAGTTGCCCGGTTTGTTTAACCTTAGTCCGGGTACCTATAGGGTGACATTGACCAAATTTGGTATATGCCCCATCAGAAGGGAATTTACCATCATCCAACCTGATGCATTGGTTTTGGAGCCTACCGTGACCGATGCTCTCAATTGCGATAATGCCCAAAGTGGAAGTATCATCCTCAATGTCGCCGGAGGAACCCCTCCTTTTACCTTCAAATGGAGCAATGGAAGTACCCAACAGAATTTGACAAACCTTTCTTCGGGACCTTATACCCTGGAAGTCCGAGATGCAAATGGCTGTGTGACCCAAGGCAGTTATATCATCAAAAGGCCTGAGCCGATAGAGGTAGTGACTGTAAGAAATACCAGTTCAGTCTGTGAACCAAGGGCAATCAAAGATGAATTCAATATATCTGTCACCGGTGGTGTGCCTCCATATACCATCCAATGGTCCGGTGGTGAAGTATCCAACAATGGATTAAAAATGATTACCCAACAACCGGGACTATACATCCTCACCATCACTGACGGTGCCGGTTGCGAATACAGAGAATCCTATGAAGTAGACAATACCAATGTGGTGATAGATGCCACTATCCAATCTTCAGGAATTGACCAAAACGGCTCATTCCTCGTCGGTATCCCCATTACTTTCCAAAACAGATCCGTAGGCAATATCATCTCCTATTTCTGGGATTTTGGTGACGGTAACAGCTCTTCAGAAATCAGCCCGACCCACACTTATCTTAAACCTGGGAAATATACCATCAAGCTACAAGCCATTGATGAATATGGCTGTATTCAGGAAATAGAAAAGACTGTCGAGGTCACGGATTACTTCTTGGTGGTACCAAATGTATTTTCACCCAATGGAGACGGCATCAACGATTATTTCTTTCCAAAATTTGTCAATGTCACCAAACTTGAATTCTGGATAATCAACAAATGGGGCGAAACCATCTTCTTCACAGAAGACATCAACTCCCAAGGTTGGGACGGAAAAGTATCCGGGGATTTTGCGATGCCCGGCAATTATGTATACAGGCTGAAATATGAAACAGTCGATGGGCGTATTGAAACCAAAACGGAGGTCTTCCTCTTGCTGAAATGATGGGAAAAAGATTCATTACCGGACTTTGCTTGTTCTTTGCCTTCCTCCAGGGGTCGGCACAGGATTTCCATTTTTCACAGTTTTATGCTTCCCCGCTCAACCTCAACCCTGCTCTGACAGGTTCTACCGAACTGAGCCGTGTCGGGGTCAATTACAGGAAACAATGGCCAGGGCTGAATTATGATTTCAACGCCTATTCGGCCTATTTTGACCATTACAGCTACGACCTGAACAGTGGCTTTGGCATCATGGTCAACAGCTTTCAGGAATCCAACATGCAGATCAATACCTCTGATATCTCCCTGCTGTACAGCTATAACCTGCAGGTCGCAGATACATGGAACTTCCGTTTTGGAGGTCAGGGCGCTTGGGTCAGACGGAGTGCACGACTCGACAACCTGGTTTTTGGAGATCAGGTAGACCTCTTCAACCGAACGGTAAACCAAAATACGATCGATCAGATTCCTGAGTTTGAACCAAACGGGTACTTGGATCTTTCCTTCGGAGCATTGGTCAACAATGAATACTTCTGGCTCGGTGGCTCCGCACACCATGTCAACAGGCCTTCCCTGAGCTTCTTCCCTGACAATGAAGCAGGATTACTCCCCATCAAATGGAGCTTTCACGGAGGGGTCAACTTCCCTTTGGGTACGAGCAACTATTTCGGATCCAAGTTTGACAATCAGGTGTCTATCCTCGCCAACTACAAAAACCAAAAACCTTTCCAGCAATTAGACCTTGGCGTTCAGATGCTCTATGGAAATGTGATTGGCGGATTGGGATTCAGAGGTATTCCTGGTGTAAGGGACATGCCAAATCAGGATTCCATCATTTTCCTGTTAGGCATTAACTTAGACAATGGCATGGTCATCGGCTATAGCTATGATTTTATGATCTCCAACATCGGCTTCCAAACCCAGGGTGCCCATGAAGTATCCTTCCGCTACCAATTCCTGATGGGCGACCCAAAATCCCGCAACCAAAAAAGCAGGGTTTTAAAATGCTTCAATTTTATGATGTAAAGATTGGGTTGGCTTTTAGTAGAGTATGCGGATATGTCAAAAATATCGATATTGTAAATCTTCCTTAAAGAGCTTTACCGGTCGATTTTGGGTCGCACGTTCTATCTGTCCTACTTTACTCATCATTCTTGGCGGTTAATTTTTGATGGGCTATCTCTACCGCTCCATGCAACTTTTCCCGCAATACTTTTTGTGAGGGCAAGATAGTCATATAGTCTGCCACCCGAATATTGCTTTTATCCAATTGCATCAACTCCACATGTTCTTCATTTTTTCCTGGGCATAGGATCAAACCAATCGGAGTATTTTCCCCTTCCACTTGCTCGTATTTTTCTAGATATCTCAGATACAACTCCATTTGACCTTTGTAGCTTGCTTCAAATTCACCGATTTTAAGGTCTATGGCTACCAGGCATTTTAATCTGCGGTGGTAAAAAAGCAAATCAATGTAGTAATCCCGGTTGTCTATGCTATTCCGTTTTTGTCTGGACAAAAAAGCAAAATCGCTCCCCAATTCTATGATAAAGCGTTGGAGTTCGGCTATGATACTAGATTCCAGATCTTTTTCAGAATACATATCACTGAGACCAAGAAATTCTAAAAAGTAAAAATCTCTGAATACCAAGTCAGGGTTTAGCTTTTGTTCATTTTTGAGCAAATCCAGATCGTGCTGAATGGTAAGTTCGGGCTTTTTACTGATAGCGGTACGTTCATAAAGCAATGACTGAATGCGTTCTTGTAATTAGTGGGACCGACCGTTTTTCGAGTTTACGCATTTCAATATAAAATTCTCTTTTTAAGGGGGCTTCTATAAAAATTAGAGCCTTCAAATGTGTCCAGCTCAATTGTCTCCGCAGTGCAGAGACAATTTGTTCATCTTCAAAAACAGTAGCGAATTGCACACAATGCCTCAATTGTTTCTCGCTCCAGCCTTTTTCGTAATCCTTTTCCAATTGTGTAGACAGTGTGTGCACAATAAGCTGTCCATATTCAGCTCTGCTATTTTTTAGGACTTCATTTTTTATGGTGCTGCCTATTTGCCAATACAAAGCCGTCATAGTAGCATTTACCGAAACAGCTATCTGTTGCTTACTTTGCTCTATTAATTCTTTGATCGAAGCAAAAAGTGGATGATGTTGAATTTCATTGCTCATCGTCAGAATCAGGATTTAATGATTTTAGAATTTTCAGGATTACTGTTTTCTTGGTATTTTTTATTGAATACTTTTTTGAATTGCAATCTTGTACCTCCAATTTTTGATTGGCTAATCTAGTTCAAAAATCCTTTTGTTCCCTATCCCGTGATCAGGGTATTTTTCAAAAAATGGGCAAAGGTTTGATAATCAAGAAAAGGTGATGTCATGGGTTAACGTGCATGTTCCCCTATCCCTCAGGTATAGTCCCGCCCACCTTGTCCTATATTCCCCTTAACCATACTCCGCCTCTCAGTTAGGGATACTCCGTGTCCTAGCTAGGGAAACTCCGCCTCTGGGTTACCCTTGAGCTACCTCCCATCTATACCATTCCTTGTAGTGCCTTACTTGATTTTCCCTACCATTTCGGTAATGATGATCCTCCTTTTTACAAAATCCATGACCGAAATTAAAATAACGGCATTCCTTTTTAATCATGGGCTGCGGTGCAGTGAAATTTGTGATAGTATAAGGTTAAATCTAGCACCTTACCCAGGCTACCAAGATTTCGCCACTATGTGGCTTTTGTCCCAAACCACCCATCGGTTACCCATCCTTCTACTTCCATATCTCTCACCGTAACTTCATCAACAAATAAGAAAACATCAAAGCTGTGGATTTTGCTCGCTGTTCATTGGTGGAAGAGCCGGCATGACCGCCTTCCATATTTTCATAGTACAAAACCGGATAGCCCATGTCCATCATTTTTGCAGCCATCTTTCGGGCATGACCCGGATGGACACGGTCATCCTTGGTGGAAGTGAAAAAGTAAACTTCAGGATAGGCGACACCTTCCTTCAGGTTATGATAAGGAGAGTATTTTTTGATAAATGCCCATTCTTCGGGCTTGTCAGGGTCTCCATATTCTCCCATCCAACTTGCACCTGCCAGCAATTGGTTGTACCGTTGCATGTCCAATAAAGGAACAGCACAGACGACAGCTTGATACAGGTCAGGCCGCTGCGTAAAGGCAACCCCGACAAGCAAGCCGCCATTGCTCCCACCATATATTGCCAGGTTTTTATTGGAGGTGATTTTCCTTGAAATCAGGTCTTCCGCCACTGCGTGAAAATCGTCATAGACATTTTGCCTCTTTTCTTTTAATCCGGCCTGATGCCATTTTGGACCAAATTCCCCTCCTCCACGGATGTTGGCAAGGACATACACGCCCCCATTTTCCAACCACGCTGTTCCAGTGGTAGCTGAATAATTGGGAACTTGGGATACCTCAAATCCCCCGTAAGCATAAAGCAAAGTCGGGTTTTTGCCATCAAGCTTGGTTGATTTTGATGATACCACAAAATAAGGGACCATCGTTCCATCTTTTGACTTTGCCTGGAATTGTTGCACTTGGTATTTACTTCCGTCAAAATACGCAGGCAAAGATTTAAAGGCCTCAAAGGTATTGTCTCCGGCATTGGCAATAAATAAAGTTGTTGGTGTCAGAAAGTTAGTGAATGTAAAATAGTACTCATCCGAAAGTTCGTCAGAGGCGGCCAGGCCAATCGTCCCAAAATCAGGAGCATCGACTTTCTCACTTGCCCATTTTCCATTGTCAAAGGAATAAATATACAATTCGCTCTTGACGTTGGTCAGAAGATTCACCAACAGTTTGGATTTCGTTGAACTCACACCCTGCACACTTGTCTGTTCATCCGGTTCGAATATCACTTGGATCTTTTTTTGGCCATTGATCAGTTCCTTCAAATCCAGACTTACCAAAGTTCCTTGTGCGTAGGTCTTGCCATTGACATTCCAGTCTGATTTCAGATTCAATACCGCTTGATTGTTTAACAATCCTGAAATGGAAGCATCTTCAGGAATATCCAATTTGACAAGTTTATTATTCAACCATAGGTAGGTATGGTATGAAAAAATAGTTATGGCTTTGGTAATGAGCGTGTAGCTTTCAGAACCATCTCTGATTTGTCCCCCAAATGAGCCCAAATCGGTTTCTTCTGCCTCATAAATTAGCTTGGCATCTTGAAGAGGGGTTCCTCTTTTCCACATTCTGACCTGTCTTGGATACCCTGAAGTGGTCATGGAGTTTTCACCAAACTCTGTTGCAACAATCAAAGTATTTCTATCAATAAAATCAGCTCCCCCTTTTGACTCTTCAATTAAAAAACCATCATCGACAAAGGCCTTTTTGGTAACATCAAATTCTCTGATAACAACAGCATCGCCACCACCCTTCGAGAGATTGACTAGGAATAAATCATACGTTGGATGAAGGCCCGATGCGCCTTTGTATACCCATTGGATCTTGTCCTCTTCGGACATTTTATCCAAATCCAGAAGGACTTCCCAATCAGGATTGCCTGAAATATAGCTTTGCTTGGAGGCCCTTCTCCAAATCCCCCTTACATGATCTTTGTCCTGCCAAAAGTTATAAATGAAATCCCCATTGATGGTTGGATAAATTATTCTATCCGGTGAATTATAGATCTCGAGACTTTTGTTAAAAATATCATGGTACTCTTTTTGGCCGCTAAGTCTTTCCTCGGTGATCTTGTTTTGCTTTTTTACAAATTCAAGGGCCCGATCACCCTCTACCTCCTCCAACCACTTATAGGGATCTTCTTGGGATATCGCACTAAAACAAACTGAGAAAAATAGCATCGAGAATATTAAGTGGTTTTTCATAAGGAATGTTTTTTGGTTGGAAAAATTAATAGGAAATTTTAAGGAATGGGTTGAAAAAATGAGGCGGTGGGTTTTGGCTAATTATCTTATCCACGCTCATTCTTACACATATTCATTTTGGCAAAGGACTCAAAATCTAAGTCGTTCTACCGTAACTATTTACAAGTACCAAAATACTCAATTTTCACGGATTGGTCTACAGGAAAAAAATACTGATACCCGGTTCAACCGACTAATTTAAAATCTTCTTTGACCTTTTGATCAAATCTTCTAGGTCATGTTCTTCCTGTATCGTTTGCTTACCGATAGTCAACACCATCTCGGCATGCTTGATTACAGCTTTTTTGTGTTTTTCATTTGTAAATTCACTCAGGGTAATCAATGACTCCATCAGCCTGATTATTACAGCAGGACTACCGGCCGAAAACTGCCTGATTTGGTTGAAAGCAGCATCCAAAACTCCATCGAAAGCCACTGTATCCGCAATAATCCTAAGATTTCCTTCCCCATCAAATCGATATCTTGAGGGGAATTTAGCTTGTGCCAAATAGGACATGGTTGCCGTCAAATTGTCAATACAGGCAATGGCTGTGAAGGGGTCATTGACTCCTGGAGAAAGGGCGCGAACAGCAATTTCGACCATCTGATAGATAGAATATTCAATATCCTGCTGTGAGGTTTTGGTTTTTCCGATGACAAATTGCTCGTGGATTTTTTCAAACTCCTCTTTTTCCCAATTGCCTTTGGAATAAAGCATCCCAATCTCCACCCCTTCCACCAGGTGCCCACCCGGTCGGTAATACAAATCAAGAAGTGAATCATTCCGGCTAATAATTTCCATCAATGTTTCCCCGTAGATATATTGGAGATAGCCGCTTTTAGAGGACTTTATGGAACAACGATTTGGATATCCAGAAATGGACGCAGAAATATCCACGTTTTCTCCGGTTTGGTTTTCCTCACCCATTTTTTCAGGAAAAAGGGTCAGAACCTGTTTGGAAATAAAGTCCGAGATATCAGAGATCACATGGTCCGCCTGAATGCTGGTAGCGATACGGTGGATAAAAATTATCAATAAAATGATATTGGCAATGGCAGCTATTATCGCCACAAGAATGGAAATTGAAGGAATGAACGTGAAATCATCGCCTGCTTTGAGGGAATTCAGAATCAGCAGGCAATAGAGGTAAGTTGAAATATAAGCCCCAAGTACAACCTGATTGAGCCTGACATACATAAAATTCTTGATGAGCCGTGGGCCAAACTGCGAGGAGGCAAGGGTCAAGGCCACTAGGGTAATTGAAAATACAGTTCCCGCGACACCCATCATCGCACCGGAAATGGTCGACAGGATACTTCTGGCAGAATCAGAACTGTTTACAAAAAAGAAGCGGCCTAAGCCATCTTGTGACACATCGACAAGTCCATCAAGATAGACAAATCCAATTGACAACAGGATGGAAATGATGATGATAATGACCGGAACAAACCAAAAAGTCGCTTTCAATTCACTCCACTGAAACAATATTTTTTTCATGGGACAGGTTCTTAGGTCAGAGGTTTATAAATGATAAGTTAAAAATTTTAAACTTGAAAGAAGCATTGAATGTGGTTAGCCTGAAAAATATTCCATGAAAACAGGAATCTAACCTGAAAACTGGGTACCACGGAAGAGGATGAGGTGAAGGAGGAGCGTCTTTTTGTGACCTAAGAAAAAATTTAATTTTGTTGAGCTTGGAGACGGCGGGATTTCGAGGCTCTAAACTGTCAAACAATACTGTACTTGATACGAACCAAAAAGATTCATTTAATCACTGAAACCATTTTTTTGACAAACTCCTGTTGTGGGCGTTTTTCTATATTGTTTTAAATCTGTCAAATGTGTCTTCAAACATAAGTTTTACTTTGGGGTCATCTGAGATAGCGAGTCCCACACTTTCAAAAATGGTCAATTTCAGTTTTTCACAATTAAAGGTTATAAAATCAAAAACATCTTTTTGCCCTTTTATTTTTGTTCCGTTGATTTTGAATTCGTCTTTGTCTATACCATACTCAATAAACGCAATTTTCTGTCCCAAAAGTTTTCCGAGAGTTTCGTGTTTTTCAGTTTCATAAACACGCAATAAGTCTGGTTGATCAGGTAAGTTTTTTTCTTTTAACCTTTTGTCAAGTTGTGAATTGTCATAGAGATTTATTTCTATGTGGTCACCATCAAAGTCACCTTCGATTTCTAAATACTTGTCAAAGTCAGTAAATGTTATAAAGAATAGCCAAGGTAAATAGCTGTCTTCGATTCTTTCAACTCCATTATAGTCAACTTGAAATATTTTGTCAACTGTCTTGCCATTCAGTTGTGCTAACCAATTTCCTAAGTTTTTATTTAGATGAAAGTTCATGTTGCCGTTATTCAAAATGTCCTATAACATGATTCAGCTTGAAGCCAGCAGGTATTCGGAGATGTTCTCTTCTGCCTATTCCTAACTTTTCAAAGATACCGATTTTCATAATTACTCGGAACTGCACAATGGATTCAAAGTGATCTTAGGGCTTTGTACATTCTTTTTTTGTATCAAAGAAGTTTGCGTTTCTCTAAAACTTCCTTTGCTTCTATGTATGCTTTATGTAATTTTTTTTCTAATTCATTTTTAGAGGGCAATTCAGTTAAATATTCGGCAACCATAATTCCATCTTTATGCATTTCCAGAAGTTCCACCTGTTCTTTACTTGTCTCTGCACAAAGAATTAATCCGACTGGAGAATTTTCACCTTCCTGTCTTTCATTTTTATTTAACCATTTCAGGTACAATTCCATCTGTCCTTTATGCTTAGCTTGAAATTTCCCGATTTTTAACTCAATAGCTACCAATCTTTTCAACTTTCGATGATAAAACAGAAGATCCAAATAATAATCTTCCCCATCAACTATCATTCTTTTTTGTCGCTCTATAAATGCAAATCCTTTCCCAATCTCTAGAATGAATTTTTCAAGTTCTTTCAATATGGCAGTTTCTAGGTCATTTTCTAGATAACCATAAGGTAGATTTAAAAAGTCAAGTAGATAAGGATCTTTAAACTTATCAGAAAGATGGTGCCCCTTATCTGGCAGTTGTATATTAGCTATTTCTTTTCTTTCGTATGTTTTTTGTTCAATTTGTTTTCTAAGACCTCTAACCCCCAATTGTTCTTCTATTGCCCGATGGGAATAAAAGTTTATTTTTTCATTTGATTTTAATGGTATTAAAACTAAAAAATGCGACCAGCTTAAATGTCGTGACAGCGTAACGACTATTTCAGGGTCTGGAAAAACATCTGAAAATTGAAGCATTCTCCGTAAATTCTTTTCTTCAAAATTCCGACCGAAACGCTCTTCTAATTGTCGTGACAGTGTAACGACAATTATCCTTCCATATTCGGCACGTTTATGCTCCAAAATGAAATCATTAATCCGCTTTCCTACTTGCCAATAAAGTAAGGTCATTGCACTGTTTACTTGAGATATTGCCCTGGAATGGCTTTGCTCAATAAGATTACTTATTTCATTAAACAAAGCTGCTTCCGGCTTTGAATTACTTTTTTCAATCATTTGCTTGTTTGCCTTTTTCTGAATTTAGCTACCTCTAGAAAAGTCTCCTTGTTTTTTTGCGTATTCCCTAACGGTTTGCTTTACGCTACTGGGGCGTCTATTTTCTCATTATCTAAACATAAAACTAATTATCTAAATATCCAATTTGAGCAAATTACTTTTCGGTTCTTCCCCACTTTCTTTTCCCATAAGGCCACACCATTCGAACCTATTTGAGGAGCTTATCTGTTGATGTCAGCAGAAGTCAAAACCATATATAAGGTTTGATCCTTAACCAATATCCATGAATATCCAATATCCATGAATATCGATGTAATATTTAAAATACATCCAAAACAAGGATAACTTAATCATGAGTCATAAAAACATAGCTTACTCCATCTTAGAACTTGCCATTGTGCCGCAGGGTGGTACCATAAAACAAACCCTCCACAACTCCCTAGCTTTAGCCCAAGCCGCTGAATCTTTGGGTTACAAGCGGTATTGGTTTGCCGAGCACCATAATTCCGAGCATATCGGCAGCAGCGCTACTTCTCTCCTGATCGGTTACGTGGCCGAAAACACCAAGACCATCAGGGTAGGTTCGGGTGGTATCATGCTGCCCAATCACTCTCCATTGATTATCGCAGAGCAGTTTGGAACCCTCGCGCATCTCTATCCCAACCGTATCGACTTGGGTCTTGGCAGGGCTCCCGGTACGGATTCGCTGACGGCACAAGCCATCCGGTCGGATTTTATGCAGGCAGCACAGTCCTTTCCAAATGAAGTAGAAAAGATTCAGTATTACTTTTCGGTCAAAAACAAAAGCGCCAAAGTAAGGGCGACCATAGCGGAAGGAACTGATGTGCCGCTCTATATCTTGGGATCGAGTACAGACAGTGCCCATTTGTCGGCAAAAAAAGGATTGCCCTATGCCTTTGCCAGCCACTTTGCATCCACCTATCTGTTGCAGGCTTTGGGTATCTACCATCAGGAATTTCAACCTTCGGAGTTTTTATCCCAACCATACACCTTGGCGGGTGTCAATGTATTTGTGGCTGATACAGACGAAGAAGCTGAAAGATTATATACGACCTTGATCAGGATGTTTTTCAGTGTATTGACAGGATCCAGACAAGGTCTACAGGCACCGACAGCAATGACGAGGGATTTGAAAGAAATGGTGCAGCATCCTTCACTGCAACAGATGCTGAAATATTCCTTTGTAGGCAGTAAGGAAACCGTAAAGAAACAGGCAAAGGAATTTTTGGCGCAAACCCAAGTGGATGAAATCATCGCCACCTCGACCATGTATGCCATTGAAGACAGGATTAAGTCTGCGACGCTATTTGCGGAAGTGATGGAGGAGATAAACGAGAAGAGGTAAAGCAGCTCGGCGTTTCACAGAAAGAGTTTTTTCATTATAACCAAAATGTGGGCTTCCCTCATTGCCCCTTCAATTACTCCCATTTGAATTCAATTGCAATGAAACACTTCAATGTCAGGCCAATTTGGTATTGGGGAAAATCACCTTGTCAGGATTTTTCTTTAATTCTTCTATTACAACCTCAAAAAGTTCCCTTTTCACACGGCCGGAATTTTTTGGTTCGACCAGGTAGCGCACTGTCACCTCTATCCAGGTATTGACATGTGCCTTCAAAATCACCGTAGGGTATTCATTGACATCCAATTCATCTACGGGAGTTTCAGACAAAATCTTTTTGAAGCGCTTCACCCTTCTGACCATTGCTTCCCCAATCTTAACTTCAACCACACGCTTGATGGTTTCGCTGGTAAATTTAAAATCGCTGTCATAAGATATGAAGAAGCTCATTTCATTCCAGATAAAAGGAAACAAAGGCCATGAATAGTTGTAGACATATTCAACGAATACTTTGGAGTTGGCAAATCTGATAATACGTCCACTTGGATGGTCAGACGTCAAATAATCCCCATGAAATTCCCAAAGGGTGGTATCCAGATAGCCGACATTGATGACATCGCCAAAGACATTTCCTATCTTAATTCGATCACCGACTTCAAACGGTTTTCGGATCAGAATGTAAAGCCATCCAAAAAAACTCGTGATCAAGTTTTGTAAGGCAAAACCCAGAATCAAGGATATAATTCCAAATGAAACCGCCGCCGCATACCAATTCGCAAAAAGAAGGGAAAGGATGATGACAAGAATGATCAGGGCTGCAAATAAGTCTGCGATCCGGTTGAAATTAAATTCTTTGGTTTTATCTTCAATCTTGCTGTTAACGATATTTTTTAAAAGCCTAATCGCAAACAATACCAAAGAAACCAACATTATGGCTAATAAAATTTTTTGGGCAAGTGGAATATAGGTAATCGGAATAGGCAATCTCTTCCAGCCTAAGAGAAAATAAAGGGCTCCACATGACAAAAAAACAATGGCTGTGATTCCTAAAAAGGGCATTTGTTTTTGTACAAATTCAGGGCTTTCTTTTTGTGCAACAACGGAGGTTTCGCTCAGGGCCCTTTGCACTTTCTCATCTTTTTTGATGGCTTCAAGTTCTTTGTCTTCTTTTTGTCCTGTCGTTCCCATGCATGAAGTTAACTCAAGTAGGCGAAATCTTTACCAAGTTTCTGTTTTTCCTTGCTTGGCTTCCCCCCAATAAATTTCTGATAGGACAGTTCTATAGAAAATGTCAAAAATGAATTTGAGTATCCGCATTGTTGCACGTTCCCGACCAATTCCGAAATTTTCTATCTAAAAACTGAACTCCATTTGTTCGAAGTGGGAAGGAAGGATCCCGAAACTTCGGGAGGCCGGCACAGGCCTTGTGTGTGGATAAGGGATTAAAACGGGAGTTTTAATAGCCAGAATGTGCGGCTGCCCGTCTTGGCTTTTTTGGCTACTTTTTTGGCTAAGAAAAAAAGTAGCTGTAAAAATGAGCGATCGATTTTCTATGTCCTTAAGAACATCTTTATAGTTAATTTAGGTTTGTTCATTCATCCGGACACACATAAAAATGAATGGTCCAATTGAAGTATTCTGCGAATTATGTAAAACACACCTGATATTGTATTGCTTTTTCGCCTAAAATGATCCCGACCTTTGTCTCCGTATCTTCTTTTTCGATTTGGCCTCCCAAAATAGCCCAAGCTTAAAGGGGCGGTCAAAATTCCATGCCATATTTTACGCTAAAGACATGAAATTGACAAACCTATGAATCTATCCTTCTCCAAATTATTCTTTGTGTTGGCCTTCGTATTTGGTCTTTTTGCGGTGATGGTGATTGCCAGGTCTGTCCTGATTCCGCTCAGTATGGCCTTGCTTGTCTCCTTTATTTTATTTCCGGTAGTTCAAAAATTAGAAGCTTGGGGAGTCAATCGGCTGCTTGCCGCCTTCCTTTCCTTACTGATGTTGTTTCTGATTTTGGGAGGATCTCTGACTCTAATCTCTTCCCAGATTATGAATTTCTCAGATCAGATAGCGGGATTCACAGAAAAAATAATGGACATCTTGTCGGAGGTAATCGTCTATATAAATGGAAATATCAGTTTTATCGAGGATCTGAACAGGGAAGATTTGATTGAGGAGGGAAAAAGCTGGCTTCAATCATCATCCGGAACATTATTACAAAGTACTTTTAGCACCACGACCACATTATTTACAGGCATATTTACCACTATCATCTTTACCTTTTTGATCCTGATTTATAGGGACGGCTTGACCAAGGCATTTGTCTCTTTTGGGGAGGAAGAAAATCAGGATAGAATCTTTAGGATGCTCCAAAAAATACAGCGCGTGGGAAAACAATACATTTCGGGAATGTTTATCTTGATTTTGATTTTGGGTTTTGCCAACAGTATCGGGTTGCTCCTTATAGGGATTGACAACCCCTTTCTATTTGGATTTTTAGCAGCATTGTTATCCATTGTACCTTTTGTCGGCACCACCATTGGCGCAGTTATTCCGGTACTTTACGCTTTTATGTCTTCGGATTCTCTATGGGTTCCCGTGGCGGTGGTCATTTGGTTTTGGGCAATCCAGGTGATTGAAAGCAACTTTCTCAATCCAAAGATTGTAGGCAGTAGCCTCAATGTCAATGCCTTGGTTGCCATTATGAGTTTGTTGGTTGGAGCTGCGGTATGGGGAGTGGCAGGCATGATTCTATTTTTGCCATTTGCTTCCATCCTCAAAGTAATCTGCGAGGAGTTTGAACAGCTGAAACCCATAGCCATGCTGATCAGCAACGACATTTCGGGTGATGAGAAAAAAGAAGAAAAAGCTTCAAAGTGGATGGAAAAAGTAAAGGGATGGTTTAAATAAATATGGATATCCGCTTCTTTGCCAGTAACCCTTTGTTTTTATTCAAGCTGGACTGAAGACCGAAGTCGGAAGACCGAAGTACCGGGCATTTCGGTCTGCAGACGAGATTTAATATATTTATCCAATCTTGTGGCATCTTTGCGTACAAACATATAAATAAATGTGGAATCGGAGCTCCTCACCCAACCCGTAAAATCTTTTCCATTTTTTTGCCATTGGCCAATTCATCGACCAACTTGTCCATATACCTGACCTGTCGGGTGATAGGATTTTCAATTTCTTCAATCCTGTAACCGCAGATTACGCCTGTGATAAGTACTGCATTGGGGTTCAAAGTTGCTTCGTTAAAGAAGGTTTCAAAGCTGGCTTTTTCATCAATCAGGTCCTGCAACTTCTTTTCATCAAAACCCGTCAGCCACTCGATAACCTGAAACAGTTCTTCCTTTGTCCTGCCTTTGCGCTCCACTTTGGTGATATAGTGGGGAAATACCGAAGCAAAGGTCATCTTTGCCACTCGCTCATTGTGTTCGGGAGTTGTTTTCATTGGATTTCAGTTTTAGTGAAACTTCTTGATAGGTAAAATAGCAACCTTGACTTCAAATATTTGACCAAAGAAAATAAGGATTGTTGGTGCAATGCAATTCCGTCTTCCGTCTTCATTCCTGGATTCGCCTTTGATTATCCAGTATTTTTCAAGCCACTTGAAAGAGAATTGATCATACTGAGCAATTTTACAAGCATCTTGTCTTTTTCCGCACTGTTGTCATCCATTTCCCTCCACTGCTTCAGGTAGTGGATATGCAGCTTGTGGAGGATTTTCAGTTTGCCTTCTCTCCATTTCAGGTTGTCATATTGTCCCTCCCTCCTGACAGCAACAGGTTCTTCAAAAAGCTCCCCGATCAGCTTAAAGCCATTATCATAATCCTTCAGGATCTTACCCATAAACAAGTCTCTCTCTGCGGTATCTCCATCAAGTTCCGCATATAACTTCATCATCTCCACATGGGAAAGGATCAAGTTAGTCTCTGTCTGAATGATCAGAAACTTGAAAAAAGTCCAATCGTTGACCATCTTTTTCAAACCTTCGAAAGCTCCAGGTTTTTCTTCTTTCAGCTTCATCAAAGCCTCCCCGAGTCCATACCAACCGGTGATGGTAATCCTGGAAAGGTTCCAGCTAAATACCCATGGAATTGCCCGCAGATCACCGAGCGTCCGGGTGCCTGTTCTTCTGACAGGTCTAGAACCGATTTTACTTTTTTCTAATACATCTATACAAGTTACTCTGCTATAAAAATCGATAAAGCCCGGTGTTTGAATAAAATCCTGGTAGTGCTCAAATGATTTTTTGGACAAAAACTCCATGGTTTCAAAAGGAATCGCTGCTTCCTTGGTTTTGCTTTTGCCTTGGATAGTTTGCTTGGCTACACCTGAGGTCAGGGCATTCAGGTTGTAGGTGGCAGTCAGGGGATTGCCAAATTGCTGCGCAACAGTTTCTCCCTGCACCGTGATTTTGATGGTTCCGTTGACAGTGTAGGTAGGCATGCTTTCCAAAAAGCGGTGATACTTTCCTCCACCCCTACTGATAGTTCCTCCTGTTCCATGGAAAAAATAAATGCCTGTATTGTTTTTTCTACCCACCTCGGCAAGTTTTACCTCTGCTTTGAACAGGTTCCACTTACTGGCAATCGTTCCTCCGTCTTTGTTGCTGTCGCTGTAGCCCAACATGACTTCCTGTTGGTTGGAAATCCCGGCAGCCCGCTGTTGGGTGAGAGGATGTTGGAGAAATTTATCCAAGATCTCAGGACCGTTGTGAAGGTCTTCGATGGTTTCCAAAAGGGGAACCACCTTGATATGGGTATTGAGCAATTGAGTCTCACGCATCAACAGGTATACGACAAGCAAATCGCTGAGATTCCTTGTCATACTGATGATAAAAGAACCAATTCCTTCCGAGCCATATTGATTGATATGATGCCTGACTACCCTATAGCAGTCCAAAACATTGTCTGCTTCAGCCCCATAGGACACCGTAATGTCTGTGATCAGGGAATGGCTTTCCAGGATTTTATTCAGATAAGCCACACGTTTTTCTTCGCCCCAATTGGCAAAATCGTAATCCTTTTCCCCATTTGATTGCAAAATTTGGGCAATGGCCTTGTCATGAAAAGCGCTGTTTTGTCGGATGTCCAATTTGGCAAGGTGAAATCCAAAGCAA
Organism: Cognataquiflexum rubidum; assembly: GCF_022538115.1. Taxonomy (GTDB): domain Bacteria; phylum Bacteroidota; class Bacteroidia; order Cytophagales; family Cyclobacteriaceae; genus Cognataquiflexum; species Cognataquiflexum rubidum. Next base: position 69,133 of record NZ_JAKZAL010000017.1, read on the forward strand.
TGAACAGCCCGCTCAATCGGAAAAAACAAATCTTCAGCTATGCCCTGCAAACCGTTTTCAGAGAGAATTTCCCTTAAGAATTTGAGGTCATCTGACAGCGCTTTTCTTGACCTGTAGTGGGCTTCAGCATCTGCGTTTTTTTCAGAAATGGTATTCTCCAACTGCAACAGCATCAGACTCGCATATTGTCTCCAAGGCTCATAGGGATTTCTCCGGACAGCTTTTTCCCCTGCTTCACCCAAGGCTTTTGATTTTTTTTCTACCGCTTCCGACAAAAGAAATGGCACAGGATTGCTGATGGCAGAAACAGAAAGCTTGCTAGCCAAAACCACCAATTGCGATCTGATCAGCGAAAGGGCAGCATTTCTGTGCAGCAACAGCGTTTCCTGCGTGATACCCGGCGTGACAAAAGGATGCCCGTCTCTGTCCCCTCCTACCCAACTTCCGAATTGGATTTTGGGAAAAGAATCCGGGTTTTTGATTTTATGCGGGTCAAATCCCATGGCAATCCAAGAGCCCTTAAGCTGTTGGTCGCTTTTCTCCAATACAGTCGGAAAAATATTTCTCAGGTAATAAACGGTATTTGCCCTTTCGTCCCGGATATCCGGTTTTTCGAGGTAAATCTCCCCTGTCCGCCACCATCTCTCCAAGAGGTGGATGATCTTTGCTTCAATCAAATTTTGTTCAAGCTTGCTGAGAGACACGTTTTCCCGCTGTACCAAAAGCAAATACAATTCCCGGTGGATTTCTATCACGGTGACCCTTTTGGCTTCGGTGGGATGTGCAGTCAGTACCGGTATCACGCTAACTTGAGAGATGGCTTGGAGCATATCCTCCTCTGCGATTCCTTGGTCTTTCCAGATTTTAAATGCCTCCGCCCATGATCCCCTGATGGACGTGATGTCATCTTGGTTTTCCATTTTCCTCCGGTATTGTGTCGCTGCATTTTCTTCCACCATGGTCATCAACTGAAAGTAAATACTGAGCGATTGGATCACCTTGTCGATGGGAAGTGTGTTGTCATCGATCCCTGCAAAATCCTCCGGATGGCTATTGATCAAAGGAATGACGTCGTGTTCATGGATCCGGGACAGCATCTCGACATAACAACCAATCAAAAAACTTCTGCTTTCAGTGACATTCTGAAAGGGACTCTTTTTCGTATTCATAACCCAAGCTCTTTAAATTGCGCACACAAAAATCAATAGTAGAAAAGTAGTTGTCGGGTCATTATAAAACAAGGATTTCTTTTTATTCCTATGTTAATTATCATCCTTCAACTTCAATGACAATTGGCCCCTGCCAATTCGAATAACGAACTCCGAAAAATCAAATAAACAAATCCAATCTGTGCAACAAGAAAACAAAAAGGTAAACCCAACTTTGAAAATCATTTAATGCCCGGTCATATTTGCTCATGGCCACAAATAGCCATTCCTTATTTCTCAGGACTTTTCTTGAATTTTTCATACCCCTCCAGATCTAACAAAAATATACCTCTTCCATCTCCGGCACCTTTTTGGTAACCAAACTGATGGGCTATAATATTTCCATGTTTGTTCACCACAGGATTGTCTGATTTGATTTTATTGAAATACCGGGTGGAGAAATCGGCCAGTCTTTCGACCTCACCGCTGCCATCCAGCTTCAGTTTATAAATATCCAGTTTGTACTTGTTCCTTTCTTCCATAGGCTGGTGACGGTCACTTTCGATGACCATGTATTTTCCGTCAGGAAAGATGCCTTCCGCTTCATTATAGCTTTTGGGCAAATCGGTGTACTTGGTTGTTTCTTTTGTCTTTAAATTGAAGCCAAACACCTGCGAATTGTAATACTGATCTCTCGCATCTCCCCAATAATGCGTGTAAATCAGTTCCTCATTGAGAGGTGGTCTAAAATCCTGTGTTTCCAGCCGGACATATGCTGAGGAGTCTTTGTAAGAAATGACTGTTTGCACATCTTTCAAATGGGGAATTCCGCCTTCATAGATTATCTCTCCTGTTTTTATTTCCCTTTGTCCCTGAAGAGTCCAGGCTATCTTCATGCTATTTTTGGAAACCGCAGGACCCTCATCACAGAAAGCATTTAAGGGAAATGGAGTATTTGGCTTATCCTTGGTAAGCACATACAATCCAAGTCCGGCATGTCGGTCTTTCTCCGGATCGTTGGCATCAAAAATATTAGAGCCCATGGCAAGAAGCAAATCCCCGTTTGATAAACACAAAACCCGATGGATACCGCCATGATAAAAACCGGAGGTCACCTGAGAAACTTCCTTTGTAGCAATGTTTATTTTGAACACATCGCCCACCAGCTTATTTAAAAAGTAGATATTCTCTGATTTTTCATCCCACTCGGGCCTTACTCCCCATGTGGTAAGAATGGAAAAGTAAGGGGGCAATTCCTCTATCAATGACTCGATTGTCTGGGCATTTGCCTGATTTACAAACTGGAGTAAAAAAAGGGTACCAATAAGAATTCCTTTTTTGAGGGTTATCAGGTTACTCATAATCCAAAATTTGATTTGTTCATTTAAAAATAAAACCGACTGACCTGCCACCATTCTCACGGAAAGTTAGGCCAAACACATCTGTATAAAAATATAAAAAAAATAGAAATCTACAAGGCAGAAATGGAATCGGTTAGGGGATGTCCCACCCGATATTCTTAAAGGAATCTTTTGGCCGTACCTTCTTACCAATAACGGGGTTGAAATGAAGAATGATGAATTCAAAATTATGAATTCATCATTCTGAATCGGTTCTTCTATTTTTTGGCAAAAAACAACTGAATCACCGTCGAAAATCCCATCACAAAAAAGCAGCCTATCGCATTGTACCAAAGAAATCCGATATCGATCGGAATCCCCAACAGCGAGTCACCGTTTTTCCAGTGGATCAAGAGAATCAAAGCCTGGGAAATAAAGGCAGCAATAAATACCGCGTGGCCCTTCACCCATTTCATATAAAAACCGACAAGGAATATCCCCAAAATCGTCCCGTAAAAGAGCGAACCGAGCAGGTTGACGGCTTGGATCAGGTTTTCAAACAGGGAAGCATAGATGGCAAACAGGATAGCAAACCCACCCCAAATCGCCGTAAACCACTTGGAAGATACCATATAGTGGTATTGGGTTGCATTTTTAACAATTGAGCGCTTGTACATGTCGATCGTCGTGGTCGTGCCTAGGGAGTTGAACTCCGAAGCGGACGAGGACATGGCCGCACTGAAGATCACCGCAAAAAGCAACCCGATAATACCCTTGGGCAGGTAATCCATCACAAATCGCATAAAGATATAATCGGTGTCCCGCGTTACAGCCTCCGAGTCGTTTCTGACAATCAGATCTTTTACCTCATTTCGGATGGTTTCCTGGTATTGGCTTTTCTTTTGGATGCCGTCCTTCGCCATGGCGATGCCGGCTTCGTCTTCTACCTCCACGGCTTTCAGAAGGTCTTGGATGTCTTTGTTCTTTTCCTGAAAAACCTGAGTGAACTTATCCTGCAAAAACCTGTAATCTTCCTTCAGGGCACTGTTTTCCAATTGCTCGGTCTGTTGCTTGTTGAAGACGACAGGAGGTTGGAAGAATTGGTAAAACACAAATACCATCACTCCGATAAAAAGGATAATAAACTGCATCGGTACTTTCAGAAGGCCATTCATCATCAGCCCCATCCTGCTTTGCGTCAGCGAACTGCCGGAAAGGTAGCGCTGCACCTGAGATTGGTCTGTCCCAAAGTAGGAAAGAAAAAGAAACAGCGCCGCAGTCATCCCTGACCAAAAATTATAGCGGTCGGCCCAATTGAACTCAAAATTGACCACGTTGAGTTTTTCCATTTTACCTGCCACATGCAGGGCGTCGGTAAACTTCACCGGAAGCATGTATATGACCAGGATTCCTGCAAGGAGCATTCCTCCCATCATCACACCCATTTGTTGTTTTTGGGTAATGGAAACAGCCTTGGTCCCGCCGGAAACAGTATAGACAATCACCATCAATCCGATAAAGATATTGGTGAAGGTGAGGTTCCAATTCAATAATGTCGAAAGGATAATCGCCGGGGCATAGATCGTAATCCCTGCTGCAAGACCCCTTTGAACGAGGAAAAGAAAAGCTGCCAAAGTCCTTGTCTTCAGGTCAAACCTTGTCTCCAAAAACTCATAGGCGGTATAAACTTTCAGTTTGTAATAAATCGGAAGGAAAGTGACCGAAAGGATAATCATCGCCAAAGGCAATCCGAAGTAAAACTGGATAAAACGCATCCCGTCCTCATAGGCCTGACCGGGTGTGCTGAGAAAAGTAATGGCTGAAGCCTGCGTCGCCATGATGGAAAGACCGATGGTCCACCAGTTCATGTCACCGCTTCCACGGATATAGCCATCCATGTCATTGACCTTATAGGTTTTGTACACGCCATAAGCGGCGATGGTGATGAGGGTACCGAAGAGGACGATCCAGTCTAATGCACTCATGCGAAGTGGTGTGTTAGCCAATAAAAAAACAAAACCAAACCACCCAAGGTCAGCATCAAGCCTATGTACCAGTTGTTCCAGTTGATTTTATCTTTCATTTCCCCTGCTCAATAAGGTTGACAAATAACTTGACCGCACCGGGCACTCCTGCCGGCAACTGACGGAACCAGGATATACTGGAATAGGTATATGTTCCCGCGCCATATTTGGTATGGATCAAAGAGCCTCCAAAAAATTTTTCTCCCGGATCCTGAAAAGCAATTGGCGCACTATAGTTTGGATCCCAATCTGCTGTAAAGTAGAGTCCCCTTTCCTGCACCCATCCTTCAAAATCCTTAGCGGTGATTTTATTGGGCCCTGCCAAAACCGGATGGGAATAATCTACCTGAATCGGTGAATTTTCTACAGTCACCCTTTCTCTCGATATCACAAATGGATACGGTCCAAGGTCTTTGGTCAGCAAAGGTGAACCGGTATTGTATTGGACGATTACATTTCCTCCTTCTTTCACATATTCCATCAACTGATCGACATTGGAAGCGAGTGCCTGATTGACATTGAATGCCCTGATGCCAACGATAACCGTGGAAAAGGCCTTGAGCCTGTCTTTTTGAATATCAGAATCCTCCAAAATGCTCACCTGATAGCCAAGGTTTTTCAGTACTTCAGCCACATCATCACCGGCACCGTTGATGTAACCGATCTTTTGGCCGGAAACTTTCATATCTGTCTTGACAAGCCCAAAAGAAGTACTGGTAAAATACGTGAGGTTAGGAATATGCTTGTAAGATATCCGCTTTGTGTCCAAGTTGAATTCCCTGCCATCTTTGCTTCTGAAAGTGACCATAACCTGCTTTTTCTCTTGGTCAGAATCCAGGATATCAATCGTGTAAAGTGTCCTCTTTCTCCTATCATCCCTGTCTGCGCTTACGATACGGTATTGACTGGGCGATAAGCCTTTAAGCATAAGTTCCCCCTCCAAAATCTTATCCCTGAAACTCACTTCCACATGCAGTTTATGCTCGGCACCTTCCACCAAAAACAGATTGGCCTTATCCAGGTGCACATTGACCTCGGGTACCAAAGTAAATGGCTGCTTGATCTCGCCGTCTACCTGATCATTGTATTTGTATTGGAGAGGAAGCTCCATCCTGATTTTTTGTGATCCGATTTCCATTGTTACTACCCCATAGATACCGGGGCTGTTGTTGGGTTTTCCGATTTTCTCAGGTTCAGTGATGTTGAACAAGGCTCCATCTAATGGTTTTTCTAACCAAAATGGCTGTGAAACAGGGTAGTCTTGTGGAATCAGAATTTCAATCGGTACGGTCACCGGAATATTGGCATTGATTTCTTTTGCGATTTCCGCTTTGAAAAGTGCCCCGTCAAAAGAAATGACCTTCACCACCGATTGTGCCGGGTTATTGATGACAAATTCCGTGTTGATTTTTTCGCCGGGATAACCGATTTCTTTCTTGATATTGAATTCTCCTTTGATGCCCAAAGTTTCCAAGATCAATCCATCGAGAAGCACCTTCTTTTCTGTCAGCCAAACCGCAGTTGATTTTTGGGTATCAAGCAAAGTCTTGATTTTAAGCAAGCCTTCGAGGTTATTTTCAGGCTGGATAAAGTCAAAGGAAGAAAGTACGGCCTCAATAGACTTTGTGATTTCTGCCCCGTTTGGAAGTTCATTCCAGCGGCTTTCTATCCCTTCAAAAGGATGGGATTTAAAAGGGGAACCTTTGATCAGTTCTATAAAGTCATTGCCTTGACCAATCTGGGAGGTCGATCCGAAGCCTTGGGATTTGTGCATCGTCCTGCTGTCAGCGGCAATCTTGGAATAGGTCGTCCCCAACAAAGGATTGTATTCTCCCACCAAAAACTTATGGTAGGTCTTTCCTTCTTCGGGTTCGTATTGCCCTCCCCAATTGTAAGCATTCCAAAATACACTTTTGGGCTGCCATACGGAAACATATTTGAGTTGCTCGGGAAAGGCATTCTTGTCAGCGGCCAGTTCAAATGCCTCTACAGAAAGCATGGCTGAACTGGTATGGTGACCGTGCGTGGTACCGGGAATGGTGTTGAACCTGTTGAGAATCACATCAGGCTGGTACTTCCGGATAATCCAAACCACATCGGAAAGGAGTTTCTTTTTGTCCCAATTGTTGAAAGTTTCGTCAGGGTTTTTGCTGAATCCAAAGTCCAAAGCTCTGGTAAAAAATTGCCTCCCACCGTCAGTTTCCCTAGCTCTCAGAAGTTCCTGAGTCCGGATCATGCCCAATTCTATACCCAATTCACTACCGATCAGGTTTTGTCCGCCGTCTCCCCTCGTCAGCGAAAGGTAAGCCACTTCCGCATGTTCGGCATTGGCCAGGTAAGCAATCAGTCTGGTATTCTCATCATCAGGATGCGCCGCAACAAACAATATCCGTTTGGTCTCCTGAAATCTGAGCAGTTTATGATATAGCTGGGAAGAAGGATTGGCCTGTGCAAAAATCGGAACTATAAAAAGGTAACATAAGCAAAATAGCCACCACTTTTGATTCTTCATGTTTTTCAAAATTTGGGTAAAATGTAAGGTAAGCAATTAGCAAAAAAAACTGTTTTTTATATCAGTGGGTTTTGGTGATTGTTAAAGTATCTTAATAATTATTTTGGTTACCTGCTTCTTTGCTAGTAACCTAATTTTCTACACCAATCGAGACGGAAGACGGAAGTCAGAAGTCGGAAGTCTCTCGGAGGGATGGGATGGACCGTATAATTCGGTTTCTTGATATGATTTGAAGTGAGAAATCACTTACTGGGAATGAAGGCGGACATACATAATATTTATTAACTATTTTACTTGTTGTCTAAGAATTTTGATTAAGATTCATTTTCTGCTGATGGTGTTGACAATGGACTATCGACCGAGCGCTATAAACTCAATACGAATTTTTATCCTTGAAAATTGAATACCCTACTGTCCATTCAAAGAAGTCTGCCTTGAAGCCGTGAGCTTTGAGGGTGATTCCGGTAAACATTTGCTTGGAAAATCTATACCTAATCCCTACCCTTTCATAATAGGCACTGGGTTCATCATTGAAATAATTTCGGTGCATATAAACTCCTATTCCTAAAGGAATCGAGAAATTCTTTTTCAACACCCATTCCCCGGAAGCTACCAAAGCAAAGGATGCTTTGTCCATAAATCCAGACTTTCCCCATTCCCCCGGCAAAGAACCATTGCCTGCATAAAACATATCCAAGCCAAGTCCATACCTGAGTTTATAACCCCTCTGCTTGAGGTAATTGACACTAAAACCCCACTTCATGTAGACATCACCACCTATTTCATAATTTTTAGCTCCTGCCGAAACCCATAGATTCACATGGCTGTTTGGGATGAATTTTGGAATATCAGACAGACTGGATTGATCAAAATAAGCACGGTTGAGTGTTGACCTCAGTCCGATGGAAAATGGAATGAAATTCAGACCGGAGTTGGGCTTTTTGATTGACCCGTTGGAAAAATGCTTCAGCCCAAAAGCTGTTTCCAAATCCAGCCAGGGAGAAAGGGCATAGCGCATGGAAAAACCCACGTGGACGTACCCGTTTCTATAAGACCCGATAAATTGGTTTATCGGATTATAATCAGGGTCATAGGGTTTGAAGTTAAACGCCAACCCGAAAGCTGCAAAATAACTATAGCTCAACCTACCTTTCAAAAAGGTTTTGGTAAACGGAAGATCGGCGTAGGCATAAACAGCATTGGGTTTGCCGATATAGTCATTTTTGAAAGTAGCGGTATAAAGTCCAAAACCATAGGTCGGATAACTGTAAATCCGATTATAAAGATTCTTTCTGGTATTCTTAAAGCCAAATCGTAGATCAAGTGCAGTGTAATTCAACCCGTTGTCGATGAATTCCCCCCAATCGGTGTTCTTGGGAATCATCGGACCTGTCTCAAACAACAGACTAAGATTCTTCTGGAATTTTGGATTATGGGAAGTAGTATCCGGGGAGGAAAAACCATTGGCCATAAAAACAGGAAAAACCATTAGGAAAAACAAACCGCTGACCAAAGGATTTGATGGCATTTACAAGAATTTTTGTTTGGGTTTCCAAAAATGACTATTTAATTGGAGTAAACAAAATGGATCGGCACCAACAAAAAAAACCGCCATTTCTGGCGGTTTCCTTTTCTCTTTTTTGGTTTGAAAAATTACTTTTCCATCCAGTCGGCACCTAATTTGGCAACCAACATTTTATTGTATTTTTCAACCTCAGCGGTATTTTTCAGTCTCACATGGACATTGTAAAGAATCTCCATGATTTCAACGTTTTCAGGCCTAAGAGACAATCCTTTTTCGAAATAAGGAACTGCTTCTGCATACAGACCTTCAGCTTGCTTGGTCATCGTCGGCGCATTTTTCTCCCATTCATCATCAGACAAATCATTGATTTTACCCAATATTGTTTTTGCCTGCTCAAGGAAGATAGCTCCTGTATAGTAGTTGCCTTCAAAGAAGTTAGGATCAGCGACGACAGATTTTTTGTATTCTACCAAAGCACCATCCATATCCCCAGACTGCTCCAACAGGTAACCGTATCTCAACAACAAACCTGCATTGTTTGGATCAGAAGCCAAAGCCGCTTTTACGGAAGCCATTGCCTCGTCCATTTTGTTCATTTGAAGCAATAACTGCACTTCAAACTCAGAAAGGGTTTTGTCTTCCGGATAATCTGCCCTTGCTCGGGTTACGTATTTGTAAGCCTCTTCCGGATCTTTATCTTCCGCACTGATGATCTGAATCAAAAGGTAATACGAGCTTAGCTTGTTGTACTCTTTTACCTCAATCAGTTTTTTGAATTGTTTCTTAGCCTCTTCAAATTTACCAAGGTCATTGGCTATAAAGGCCGTATTAAACGCTGATGAAGTGTCGGTCGGATCGATTTCGGTCATGAGGTTAAAAAACTCATAGGCCATTTCCATGTCCTCATTTTCATAACTCACGGCTGCCTTATTGAACGTTTCGTTCTTTAAAGTTGACATCGAATAAGGTTTGAAATTTTCGGGCAAATCCGGGATTTCTTCTTTGTAAACTTCTTTTCCTATTTTGCCTTCTTTATCATTTCCTGACATTTCCATGGCCTTGGTAAACTGAGCAAGTGCACTTCTACCTGTCTCAACCGTAGACATTACGTTGGTTGAATCCAAGCCGAATTTTTTTGTTAAAATTCTAGCTTTCAGAAGTGGGGTTTCAGGGTTATCCTTGGTTTCCGGATTTTCTAGCGCTGCATCAATCTCCGTTAAGGCGATTTCAAGATCTCCTTTTTTGAAGTTCTTTTCGGCGGAGCTGACGACTTTCTTTTGGGCAAAAGCACCTGTCGCAATTGCAACCAATGCTAATGATAAGATTACCTTTTTCATTTTTTTTCTTTTTTGCTAATTATTTGGTTCTGTATTGGTTCAATTATAAGTATTGGATTATGATTCTGCCGGAGTTTCTACCTCATCTTCCTCTTCCCTAGTGATTTTTTCGACTGACGAAATTTCATCACTTTCGCTTAATTTGATCAACCTCACACCCTGCGTCGCTCTTCCCATTACCCTCAATTCCGACACCGGAGTTCTGATGGTAATCCCTGATTTGTTGATAATCATCAGGTCATCACCGTCTACCACTTCCTTGATAGCAACTAGGTATCCGGTTTTTTCCGTGGTGTTCATAGCTTTGACACCCTTTCCACCTCGGTTGGTAATCCTGTATTCTTCTATCAGGGACCGCTTTCCATAGCCTTTTTGTGAAACTACCAAAAGCGTGGCATCTTCCCTCGCTGCACATACCATGCCAACCACTTCGTCGTTAACATCCGTTAACGTTATTGCCTTTACGCCCGTAGCAGTCCTGCCCATTGGCCTTACCTTTGATTCATGAAAATGCACCGCCCTGCCGGATTTGGCAGCAATGATGATATGGGAATCTCCGGTGGTCATTTCTACCCTGAGCAACTGGTCTTCATCCCTGATATTCAGTGCAATAATTCCATTTGTCCTTGGACGGGAATACTGCTCTAAAGTGGTTTTTTTGATAATCCCGTTCTTGGTGACCATCACGAGGTAGTTGTTGGTGATATAATCTATATCGTTCAAATCGCCTACCTGAATAATTGATCTTATTTTATCCTCAGATGTAATATTGATGAGATTCTGTATTGGCCGTCCTTTTGTGGCTTTGGCACCTTCAGGAATCGCATAAGTTTTTAGCCAGAATAATTTTCCAAGATCTGTAAAAATCAGCAGGTAATTATGAGTAGATGCCGTAAACAAATACTCTGTCCAATCATCTTGCTTGGTGATAGCGCCTTTTGACCCCACTCCTCCTCTGCCCTGCGACCTGTATTCTGTCAAAGCGGTCCTTTTTATATACCCCTGATGCGAGACGGTAATGATAACCTCCTCATTTGGAATCATGTCCTCATAGCTGAAATCTTCCGCATTGTGCTCGATGGCGGTTCTCCTGGCATCGTTGTACCTGTCTTTGATCTCGGTGAGTTCGTCTTTGATAATCTGCATTCTGCGCTCTTCACTACCCAAGATGTCCTTGAGGTCTATGATCAAAGTCATGATCTCATTGTACTCATCCTGGATTTTCTCCCTTTCCATGCCTGTAAGACGCTGCAAACGCATATCCAAAATGGCACGGGCCTGAATCTCACTCAGACTGAATCTTTCCATCAAACCATTTCTGGCGGTTTCAGGATCTCTGCTACTTCTGATCAAGGAAATCACCTCATCCAAGTGATCCAATGCGATCAGGTAACCTTCCAGGATGTGGGCTCTCTTCTCAGCCTCCCTCAATTCATACTCTGTCCTTCTGACGACCACTTCATGTCTGTGATTGACATAGTGGAAAATCATATCCTTCAGATTGAGTGTCTGCGGTCTACCTTTGACAAGGGCAACGTTATTGACTGAAAAAGAAGTCATCAACTGCGTCTGCTTGTAGAGGTTGTTCAATACCACACTGGATATCGCATCTCTCTTCAACTCATAGACAATCCTCATTCCCTGACGGTCAGATTCGTCCCTGATGGCGGAGATACCTTCTATTTTCTTTTCGTTGATCAAGGCTGCGGTCTTCTCGATCATATTGGCCTTGTTGACCAAATAGGGGATTTCGGAGATGATGATGGCTTCTCTGCCGTTTTCCTTGGTTTCGATTTCGGCTTTGCCTCTGACGACTACACGGCCGCGGCCTGTTTCAAAAGCTGCCTTTACACCGTTGTAGCCATAAATTATGCCTCCTGTAGGAAAATCAGGGGCAATTATAAATTCCATCAGTTCAGCGATGGTGATGTCCCTGTTGTCGATAAAAGCGATGATACCGCTGACAACTTCACCAAGATTATGAGGGGCCATATTGGTCGCCATACCTACTGCAATCCCGGAAGTACCGTTCAATAGCAGCGCAGGAATTTTGGCAGGCAATACAACCGGTTCTTTGAGAGAATCATCAAAATTGAACTGGAAATCGACCGTTTCTTTGTTGATATCAATCAGCAACTCCTCGGCTATTCTTTTGAGCCTGGCTTCAGTATATCGCATCGCTGCAGGATTATCCCCATCGACGGAACCGAAGTTACCCTGTCCATCCACCAAAGGGTATCTGAGGGACCAAGGCTGTGCCATTCTGACCATAGTCTCGTAAACCGCCGAGTCACCATGCGGGTGGTACTTACCCAATACTTCTCCAACTATTCTTGCAGATTTTTTGTAGGGTTTGTTGTGCATGACACCCAATTCCTGCATGCCAAAAAGTATCCTTCTGTGAACAGGCTTTAGGCCATCTCTTACATCAGGTAAAGCTCTTGAAACAATGACTGACATCGAATAATCGATGTACGCCCCTCTCATTTCATCCTCAATATTAATGGGGATTATATTCTCGTTTTGTCCTTGCGCCATATTTTAAAAGGTGATCAATAAGCCTGCAAGTTAATAAAAAGAATACGGTTTTAAAAAGGTAAACCGATCTTGGGCGAGGTTTTGATTTATCCTCAATACCACTGTCCCACCCGACGGTTTTGTTGCTGGAAAATCGAGCTTCCCCGATACTCTACCCCGCCGTGTAAGTGCTTCATTACTACCCCGCAACCCGGTACTTTGCAGCGCTTGGTGCTGGGAAGACTTATCGAAAGTCCAAACTGTGCAAAAAAAAGATTTTGACTGATGGTTTGAAATTCTTCAGGAATTTCTGTCTGATAATTGTAGTTGCGAAACTCTGCTCCTGCTTTTACAAAAAACTTGGTGTATTCCGAAAATTCTTTTTCCACCCTCAGCGCAACATTGAAAAATGACTGGTTATCTGTCTTGATCAAGGGGTCAAAGTTGTTTCTCATATACACATTTCCAAACTCACTTTCGGCGATAAATCTCCAAGGGTAAATCTGTCTGATTCTCTGGTTTTTTTCCGACTGCATCATGAGATTGTTAGAATCAAAGGCTTTGTATTTCCATTGCAAAAATTTTGCCCGCTTGTTGGCATCATACAGCACCAATCCTATCGACCCAAAGGCCCTGTCCAAAGTATAGCTTTGCTGCTGAAACTGAAACTCCAGATCGCCCGAGCGGAGGTTGTCCATCTTCCCAAATTCTCTCCCGTACCCGGCACCAAGAGTCAGGGTATTGAATAGGTTGACCTTAACTGCAGCATTGATCGGAACGGCAAAACCATTCCTCGAAAAAGTCAGGGTATCTTCAGCAGTGACTTGCTGAGGGACTTCCATATTTTGAAATTGGGAAATAGGGTATTGGGATGGGGAAAGGGAAGTAAAAACCATTTCATTCATATGGAAAGCCCCTCCGGTAAAAACTTCAAAACTGAAGTTACCCATGGCGTTTCGGACGACATTTCCAATATTGCTTTGACTCTTTCTTGTCTTGGATTTTGCCTTGGAATCAATACCAAAGATATCTTCATCCTGTGCTTGGGCGAATTGCATTCCCAACAACAATATTCCAAACAGCGAAATTAATTTCTTCATACGGATAATAACGAAAGCGAAATTAAAAACAATACCTTGATTAAAGCAAAAAAGGCCTCCAATATTGGAAGCCTTTTGATTTTTGCTGATTCAAATATTTATACTTTCCCTTCGCCTGATGCCCGTTTTTCCTTAAGTTGGGTAATCAAAGCATTGATTTTTTCATTCAGGCTAGGGTCTGCTGCTTTGGCCTTCATGATTTTGTTGTAGGTCGCGGCCCCCAATTTCTCGGAATCTTTGATGAATTCAACTTTGTAGTTTCTTACAGCTTCGCCCAAAGAATCCATAAAATCCTGTATTTTTTGATAAGAGGCTTTCTCCTCCTCAGTGATTTTTATTTCTGCCAATTTAGCTTCATTGCCCCAAGCACCTTTGATTTCGTTGTATCTTCCCGCTCCGCCAAGGGTAGAATCACCTTTGATCATCTCCACCAATTCTTCCTGTTTTACAGCCAAAAAGTTGGCGACCGATTCTTCCATCGTCGCAAACTTCAAAATTTCTTCTTCGGTAACCTCCTCTGTCGCTTCTTGTGCGAAGGAATTAAAACTTATCAATCCGGTAATCAGGAATGCCAATACGAATAATCTTTTCATCTTAAAATGGTTTTGGTTAGTAATCATGGTGAATCATCTTCCAATAAACGTGCTAGCCACCTTGATTACAAGAATAACCATTCGAAAAATACAATAAAAAATGTTGAATGGATTAAATCTTTTATAAAAGGAAATTGGGATTTTGCCTCATTCAAAGACTTTTGAGTTCACGGATGGTCTGAATGGGGTCTGCTGCCGAAAACACAAAATTGCCTGCAACCAAGACATCCGCTCCTTCCGCGATCAGCAATGGGGCGTTTTTCAGGTTCACTCCTCCGTCGATTTCTATCAGGGTGGAAGTCCCTTTTTTATAGATCAATGATTTGAGCTGTGACACCTTTTGGTAAGTATGTTCGATAAATTTTTGCGCCCCAAATCCCGGATTGACTGACATCACACAGACAAGGTCTATATCCTGAATGATTTCTTCCAACAGACTGACAGGGGTATGTGGGTTGATCGCGACACCTGCCTTGCAGCCAAGGGCTTTGATGGCCTGTAAGGTTCGATGAAGGTGGTTACAGGCCTCCAAATGCACCGAAATGATGTGTGCGCCGGCTTTTTGGAAAGCTTCCAGGTACCTATCAGGATCCACTATCATCAGATGCACATCCAAAGGTTTTGTAGCATGCTTATGAATCGCTTCGGTAACGGGTATTCCAAACGAAATATTGGGTACAAAAACACCGTCCATGATGTCCACATGGATATAATCTGCTTCAGAGGCATTGAGCATTTCTACTTCTTTCTGGAGATTGGCAAAATCAGCCGCAAGTACGGAAGGTGCAATTTGGACAGGCATGGATAGATTTGGTTTTGGAATCGCCTGCAAAGGAAATAAAAAAATACCTTCGTCCCTTACCTTTTCAACAATTTTGTCCTTTTGACTTCTCTGCCGGATTGCATTTGAACCAAAAACATTCCTTTTGGAATCATCGGCAGGCTGATCTCAAAGGGTTGATCGAAGGAAGCTCTCTGGATATCCATTCTCTGGATTTCTTTGCCATTGATGTCGTAGAGAGAAAATTCACCCGAGAGGCTTTTGCCAAACTGAACAAAAAGATCCCCTCCGTTCAATGGATTGGGATAAACCTGAAAATCACTCTCTTTTTCCAAAGTCAAAATACTCAAAATCTCTTCAAAATAGGCTTTGGAAAAATCAGGAATTCCATATCCCAATAGGTTATCCGGTTTATCATATTGGCTGGAACTTCTCAGGATATAATCGATCAGTTCATCTTTGGTCCACTCGGGTCGCGCTTCCCATAATCCTGCCGCCAAAGCCGCAACCTGCGGTGCAGAAAAGGAAGTACCATTGGACGGTCCCAATGTCCCGTTGGAACGGATGACTTGGGCACTGTTGCCAAAAGCAGAAACTTCAGGCTTGATCCTTCCATCTGCGGTTGGACCCTGAGAGCTGAATCCCGCGCGGGCAAGGTTGGCATTGACTGCTCCGACTGCCAAAATTCCTTCGGCATCGGCCGGAGCAATTATGGAGGTTACTCCCCTTGAACCGTAATTGCCGGCGCTAGTAACGACCAAAATTCCCTTCTCGGCGGCGATAACTGCACCTTGGGTAATGGTGGCAGTTTTGCCATCCAGATCAGCTTTGGTGTAATCCATGTTCCGGTCATCAAAATCCCAATACCCCAAAGAACTGCTGATGATATCCGCGCCAAGACTGTCCGCCCAAGCAGCAGCCCTGACCCAATTGTATTCTTCAATCCGGTATTCCGTGGGAACGTCCTCTGTAATTCCAAGGATGTATTTGGCATCAGGTGCACCCGAAACCAACAAATTTTCCTGCTTCGCAGCGATCAGGGAAAGGGCATTTGTCCCGTGCTGGTTAAAAGTATACACATTTCCATTTTCAAGATGGACAAAATCCCGCGTGCCGACTATTTGGTTGTTTGTAAACAAATGAGCGAAAGCAGAAATGGTATTGACCCCGGGAAAACCTGCATCAAAAACCGCAATGGTAATCCCTTTGCCCTTGTATCCTTCCTCATGCATGGCAGGGATGCCGATCAGGTCATTCTGAAAATCATAGGGTGTCGCCGCTGTTTTTGCATTTGTCTTATTAGGAGAACTAGCACCGACTTTTGCATCAAATCCAAAACCGGATCTTCCATTGGAACTTTGTCCTGGAGCTGCCAAGACGACTTTTTCTACATAACTTAATGCAGCGATGGCATTGATATTTTCGACAGTGGCCTCCACCATGGCCGCATTCAGCCAATTGATCGGGTATAGGATTTTAGCTGATTTGGAAGATATTCCGGCTACATATTTGGAAGAAACAGGCAAATCAAGGCTGTCAACAGGAATCTGGAACTTTGCCCTTCTCGCTAGAGATGCCGCAGACAAAAACTCGGACGGACGGTTGAGGGAAAATGTATCTTGAGGCTTAAACTTAAAATGAACGGCGTACCTATTTTGACCATGGGAAATGGAAACCAAAAAAAAGCAGAAAACAGAAAAAATGATCCGTTTAAAGTTTGCCATATGATTTGATTTTTAAATGGGTAAACCTTCCCGAGTCTACGATCTTTTGTCCAAGACAATCATTCCTGGAGCAATAGGTGTACACTTCATAATATTGCTCAACTAGGCCAACACCCTTGGCGAATACCTCATAGCGGTTATCCCTGAAGGTGATTTCATCGTCATCTTCTTCCTGAAGTACTTTCAATGATTGGGAAAATGACTGTTGACCCACTTCAATTTTTCCCAAAAAGGAAATTTCATACTCATCGGGATTTCCGGAATTGAAGATTTGGGCATCCCATGTTTTCTCCAACTCAGGAGGAAAAACCAGGTTGACGGTCTTTTTGTTCTCGAAAGTCCTCAATAAGGTCATGTTGCGATATTGCATCAGGTAATTTACGATGACCGCCCAATCCGTCCCATCAGCAGATTTCTCTCTTGCAAGGACATAGACAAGGTCATTTTCGACATTGAGATAGGTGTAGATGATCCTGTCTCTCAAGAAAAAGGAGCTGCTTTCTTCATCACTTTCCCCGAATACGATGGTTTCATTGACCTCGTATTCCCAGAAAAGACCAACTTCCAAAGGCTGATAATCCAATCCAAAATCTGAATCAGGCTTCTCAGTCTCTGTGCAGGAAAATAAAAAAGCAATTAGGCTAAGAAAGTAAAGTGGGTGAATCTTAAGCATAAGCGAGTTCTAGACGTCTACAAAAATACAATTTTAACCTGAAATTTCTACCTTAGCATCCAAAAATCATCAAAACAGCATCATGGCTCTCCGTTCTTTTGTAAAAATAAGTGCAGTTACCAACCTTTCAGACGCCAGGTATTGTGCAGGAATGTATGTCAACCTGATCGGATTTGATCTGGAAGAAAACAGCAAAAACTTTACTTCTTCCCAAAAATTCAATGAAATCACCGATTGGCTATCAGGGGTTGATTTTGTCGCTGAATTTGAAAGCACCCATCCCGAGAAAATCCTGACACTTGTCCAGGAATACAACGGGATCAATTTTATAGAAACAAAAGAGGAAATCTATTTGAGGATGTTGGTCAATTCTTCTTTTGGAATCATACTCAAAAAGGAATTGTCTACAGAAGAGGACTTGGATGACCTGATTGCCAAAGCACAATTTTTCAAGGATTTCGGAGTGGTCTTACACCTCGTATCGGATAGTATGGAAGTGGATAGCTCAGTTATCGAAAAACTGAAAACTTTAGCTTCTTCGGTGGATGTATTGCTTGGTTTTGGGATTGAACCTGACACAATTGGGAAAATAATAGAAGAAACAGGCATCAAAGGAATTGCCCTTGAAGGAGGGGAAGAAATCAAACCGGGCCTAAAGGATTTTGACCAGTTGGCTGAGATATTGGAAGTTCTTGAGATCGAAGAATAAATAGAATTGGAATAGAAAAATGCTAGAGAAAGAGAGAATCACCAGTGACTATATGGACATACAGGACCATATCTGTCAGCAACTGGAAATAGAAGACGGCAAGGGGAAATTCCAGGAAGACAAGTGGACAAGGGCGGAAGGCGGCGGCGGAAGGACACGTATCATCCAAAATGGCAATGTCATAGAAAAAGGCGGGGTGGCATTCTCCGCTGTGGAAGGTCCCACACCGGACAAAATCCTTCAAAAACTCAATCTTGAAAAGGCAGATTTTTATGCCACAGGCGTATCCATAGTCATCCATCCCGAAAGCCCCATGGTGCCGATCATCCACATGAATATCCGGTATTTTGAAATGAGCAATGGCGTGAGATGGTTTGGAGGAGGGATTGACCTTACTCCTCATTATGTGGACATCAAGGATGCGCAGTACTTTCACCAAGAGGTAAAGGCCACCTGCGATCAATCTAACCTAGACTACTACCCAAAATTCAAAAAGTGGGCAGATGATTATTTTTTTATCAAACACAGGAATGAAACAAGAGGAATCGGCGGCATTTTCTTCGACAGACTGACCAGCCATGATGCTAAAGAGATGGATTCAGTCTTCGGGTTTGTAAAATCTGTCGGATACCTTTTTCCTAAAGTCTACCGCCACTTGATGGCCAAGAATAAATCTTTGCCCTACGGAGAAAATGAGAAAAAATGGCAGGCACTCCGTCGCGGCAGGTATGTGGAATTTAACCTGGTGTGGGATGCAGGCACCAAATTTGGATTGGACACCAATGGGAGAACGGAAAGCATCCTAATGAGTATGCCTCCCATGGCCAATTGGGAATACATGCATCAGCCCTCTGCGGGCTCAAAAGAAGCGTTCACCCTGGACCATTTGAAAAAAGAGATTGATTGGGTGAATATTTAGGAATTGGTTATTGGGTTAATGGTTATTGGGTAAATGGTTATTGGTTATTGGGTTATTTGATTAATTGGTTAATTGGTTATTTGGTTAGAGGTTATTTGGTTAATAAAGTCGGGTCAAAGGTTAGGTAACAGGTTACATCGGTCATCGGACAGGTCCTTTAAAACTTACTCAGTGAAAAAGATCTCGAATCTTAGAAAAACATGCTAGAAAAAATCAGTGAATGGGATCAGGCTCTTTTTTTGTGGTTAAACCAATACCACTCGGATTTTCTTGATCCTGTCATGTTCTTTTTGACCCAAACTTATCCTTGGATTCCGCTTTATATTTTCTTGATTTTTTTGGTTGCGAAAGCCCACGGCAAACAGGGTTGGTGGGTAATATTGGGCGTATTGCTTGCGGTCATGCTTGCAGACCAAATCACATCAGCGTTGATGAAACCGTTTTTCGAAAGGCTAAGGCCATGCCATGAAGTTTTATTGAATGGCATGATCCACAATTATGGCAAATGCGGGGGCATGTACGGCTTTGCTTCCTCCCATGCGGCCAATAGTTTTGCCATTGCGACTGCCATGTATTTTGGGCTCTCCTTTAAATTTCCTGCCATAAAATGGCTATTCCTTTGGGCGGTGTTTTTTTCGTACACAAGGATTTACCTTGGTGTACACTATCCGGGAGATGTAGCCGTCGGAGGCTTGGTGGGCATTGTCAGCGGCATTACAGGATATCACCTTTTTCAATACATCTACCATTTTGTGAAGACAAAATGGAAAATAGAAAAAATCAAAACTGACTGAATCAGTCTGCATATCCTCTGATGATTCTTTGGATGTATTTACCAATGATATCAAACTCAAGGTTTACCTCATCTCCAACTTTCAGTTCATGGAAGTTGGTATGCTCATAGGTATAGGGGATAATGGCCACAGAAAATTTCCCGTTTTTGGAATTGAAGCAGGTAAGGCTAGTGCCATTGACCGTGATGGAACCCTTCTCAACTGTTACATTTCCGGTGTGGGTATCAAAAGAGAAATCAAAAACCCAAGAACCATCCTGTTCGGCGATCCCATCTACTTTTCCGACCTGATCGACATGACCCTGGACGATATGTCCATCAAACCTGCCGTTGGCAGGCATGCAGCGCTCAAGGTTTATTTTTTTGCCAATGGCCCAGGATTTAAGGTTGGTTTTTTTCAGGGTCTCATCTATCGCAGTCACACTGTAGGTATTCCCTTCTACTGCAACCACAGTCAGACAGACGCCATTATGGGAAACAGACTGATCTACTTTGAGTTGAGCGGTAATCGGTGATGAAATATCGAACCTGACATTGGTTCCTTCTTTGGTGAGTCCTGTGACTGTTCCCAATGTCTCAATAATTCCTGTAAACATATTTTAAATTCAAGTGGTCAA
Organism: Cognataquiflexum rubidum; assembly: GCF_022538115.1. GTDB lineage: Bacteria > Bacteroidota > Bacteroidia > Cytophagales > Cyclobacteriaceae > Cognataquiflexum > Cognataquiflexum rubidum. Next base: position 89,445 of record NZ_JAKZAL010000017.1, read on the forward strand.
TATTTCAGACAATAAGCTTCAAAGCAATGAAATCGGTTCAAATTAAGCCAATTTATCCCTTAACTTCGCATCGTTTACAAAAGTTTCCCATTACCATCCACCCATGTTAAAATTAGAGGATAGCTACCGCCATAAAGGTCAGCGAAAAGAATTGGTAAAAATCATCCGGCAAAAAGGAATCAAAGACGAGGCTGTTTTGAACGCCATCAACACCCTTCCAAGGCATTTTTTCTTTGATTCAGCATTAGACTCCCACGCCTACGAGGACAAGGCATTCCCGATCGGGGAAGGTCAGACGATATCCCAACCATACACCGTCGCCTTCCAAACCGAACTTCTCAAAATTAAACCGGGTGACAAAGTGTTGGAAATCGGCACAGGGTCAGGATATCAGGGTGCTATCCTGCATTTGTTAGGAGCGGAGGTGCATACCATTGAATACCAGAAGAAGCTTTTTGACCGGACCAAAAAGTTTATGGCCAAATTGGGGATCCACTTGCATTTTTACTTTGGGGATGGCTCCAAAGGTATTCCTGAACATGCCCCTTACGATAAGATCCTAGTGACGGCAGGCGCACCTGTGGTCCCAAATTCATTATTGAAGCAATTGAAAGTGGGTGGAATTTTGGTGATCCCGGTAGGTGATCGAAAGACGCAGAAAATGATGAAACTCACAAAAATCACAGAAACAAAAATCGAGCAGGAGGCATTTGACAACTTTGCCTTTGTGCCTTTGTTGGGAATGGAAGGATGGAAATAACCAAATTTTATACTGAATTCAACCCCCTAATTTTTCATTGAAAGAAAAACCTTTTGTATTTTTACAAAAAAATTAACTTTTATGCCAAAACAGAAACCCGTAAAGCTGTCTGAAGTGATCATGACGGAAATGGTGTTGCCAAACGACACCAACACGCTGCACAACCTCATGGGCGGAAAACTGATGCACTGGATGGACGTGGTCGCGGCCATCGCCGCCCAAAAGCACTCCAACAGAATCGTGGTAACGGCCTCAGCAGATAGCATTTCTTTTAAGCATCCCATTCCGCTTGGCAATGTAGTGACCCTAAAGTCACGCGTAACAAGAGCTTTCAATTCTTCCATAGAAGTATTCATCGAGGTTTGGGCAGAAGATATTCCCGCCAACAAAAAGATCCTGACGCACAGGGCATTTTTCACCTTTGTGGCAGTAGACCAAAACGGCCGACCAATAGAAGTACCTGAAGCCATCCCCGAGACTCCCGAGGAAAAAGAATTGTATGATGGGGCATTGAGAAGACGGCAGCTGAGGTTGGTACTCGCCAAAAGAATGGACCCAAAAGATGCGGTTGAACTGAAGTCCATTTTCGGCTTTGAGGAGAATAATGGAAATTAGAGGTTCTCTTTTATTTAGGAGTTGGGTGAAATTGTTCTAAATGTTAAAGTTGTTGAAGTTGTTAAAAATCGGGGTTGGACTTAATACAAGTCAAATTTCAATCAATACTTTGTTCTAAAAACCTAACACTTTCATCTCGCTCTAAATCCTTTAATGTAAAAACATTTCCATTTCATCTCTTTCAAATTCCGTTTTGCAATCCCCCATTTTTTAATCAATTTAGGCACATGGAAAATATGACGATCCACGAATTGGGATATATTTTGGATAAGGAGATTTACATCCTTCCGGAAGAGAAAAACCAACTTTTAACCGCGGTGATCACTAAGAATTCGGAAGAAAATACAATTTCCGATGAAGAAGAATATGTGGAAGAGCCCGTGCAGTTGACTTACGAAGGTGGATTCGAAAAAGGGATCTTGGTCATCTATGAAGGAAGATCACTGGAAAGCAGTCTTTCAGAATATTTGTTCAAGATTTTGGGTGCGGTATCCTGTTCTCTGAAAGACATTGCTTTGGCAAATTCTGAAAACACAGAATTGACCACCATGTCCTCCATCACCGCCCTGAATCCCAATAAGATCATCGTATTTGGAAAAGTGAGACATGAAATCATGATGTCCGTCAAAAAAACCTATGAAGTACACCAAGAGGATGAAATCGAATACCTCTTTGCAGATGACCTAAAGCAGATCTCTGGAAGCCTCGACCTCCGGAAAGCACTTTGGAAAGAGCTACAGGTCCTGTTCAACATTACAAAAAAATAGAAATGAAAACTATAGAAGAAAAAACCAAGTGGTTGAAGCGGTTTAGGTTGATCAGTATCTTAGAAGGCTTATCTTTTCTGATTTTGCTGTTTATCGCCATGCCTTTAAAGTATATGATGGACTTGCCTTTGGCCGTCACCTATGTAGGTTGGGCACACGGCTTGCTATTTGTCGTGTACATCTATGCTGTATTTCCGACGGCACATAAACTGGAGTGGCAATTTGGCAAAACATTTTTTGCTTTGGTTGTATCCATTCTGCCTTTTGGACCATTCATATTTGACAAAAACCTGACCAAGGAAGAAAAAGAAATGGCCAAATCTTGACATCCGAATTATGGCCCTGATCAGCAAAAAGAAAATCATCTATCTCATTTCCCCCAAATTGAGGGTTTTCCTTCATACCTACGGTCGTGAAATAGATTTTCCAATCCAATACAATGACCTTTTGAGGTATAGCACTTCCATAGCGCTTTATGATTCCAAAGGAAAAGACACATTGTGGGAAACAGTATTTTTTGCAGAATCAGACAGGGCCGAGATCCATCACAATGTCAAGAAAATATATTCCATCCTCAAGGCCCAAGGTGACATGTCGGTTATGGAGCACCTGTATGTGGATAGGATAGACCTTTGCGTGTATGGCAATACAAAGCCTTTTAGGGTAAGGATCGTCAACAGGATCAATGATAACTTCGATTATTTTTATGTAAAAAATGCAGATGCATCACGGGTCTATGGATTGGAGTTAGAACACCTCCTCTCCCCTAACCGCATCAATTATCTGGTACATAAAAATACGCTGATAGAAGAACACATTGCCGGCATTCCCGGCGAGCAATTCATGAAACAGTATATCACTGAGGATGTACAGAATCCTATCCGTTTGGCAAAGGAATTTGTGAAATTCAATGAAAGGTGTTTTGTAAGGTTGTTGGGGGACATGCATTCCTCCAACTTTGTGGTAGATATCACCCCTGATTTTGAGGAAACACATTACAGGATCCGGGCAATTGACTTTGACCAACAATCCTTTGAAGGCAAAAAATCCATCTATTTGCCCCAATATTTCAAACAAAACAATAGCCTCATCCAAATGGGGATTAAACATATCACGCCGGAATCAATGGCCCAATACCAACGGGAGGAGCGATCCTTAATCGCTAACAGGCTAAAAAGCTCTCAAAAAGAAATGGAGGATTTGTTGGAAACCATGGAGTCAGACACCATTTCGACTCCTGAAAATACTGAATCCCTGAAACAGGAACTGGCAAAACACTACAAAAATCCAAGATTTTTGGAATGTAAAAACATGGGAAACATCCTCCGCCTTAGCTTGGATCAGGTGATGAAAAAATAATTCGAGCTCCGGATACTTCGTACTTGGTACTTAATACTTGATACTTATGACTTGATACTTTTCACCTCTTACCTACCACCTTTTACCTACCACCTCTCACCCATCTGCTCTCACCCATCTCCTCTCAATAAAACCTAACCGCACACTCCGGGTTCAGCTTTTTGAAAGCATCCACCGCCCTTTGGTTGAGTCGGGTATTGAAGCAATTCAATTCCTTAAGATTAATCCCTTGAACAGGCTTTAAAGATTTGACATTGGTACCACCGATATCCAATTTATCCAGGTTGGTAAGTGTCTCTAATCCCCTCAACACCGTGATGTTTGTGCCCGTAAGCACTAAGGTTTTCAAACCTGTCAATTGGCCCAATGGCCTCAGGTCCTCAATAGCGGTATAAGATAAATCAAGCGATGTCAGGTTTGTCAAAACAGGAAGAACCAATAAATCGGCAACAGGAGCATGAGAGATTTTCAAATCTTCCAATAATTTGAGTTCACTCAGACCTGAGATATCCGTCATCGGTGCGTGGGAGATGGATAAAGTTCTCAGATTGACAAACACCGAAAGTGCCTGCAAACTCGAAATATCAAAATTCTCTACGACCAATTCAGGCTTTGCTGTCCAGTTATGCAAAGTTTCGGGAGCAGGATCTGAACTATCTTTTCCGTAAGCTTTTTTGAAGGCCGATTTCCACGCATCATCTATGGAATCCCACCATTCCTCCAATAAGGCGGACCTGTAGATAATATTGATTTCAGGGTTGGCAGCGAGAAAATCAGGGATTTCACCGGCATTAATTTCTGAATTGTCAAGGTTCAGATAGGTAAGTTTTGGCAGATCTTTCAACATCCCAAAACCTGTCACAGGGCTATCTCTGAAATCTATTTTGGTAAGATTTTCCAAGCCTACCAAAGGCTGAAGGTCTTTTACTTTGGTGTTTTTACCTGAAACCACTTCTAAGGTTTTCACTTCCGCCAATGGAATCAGGTCAGTAACCTCATTGTCATCAAAAGCCAAATAATTGATATTCTTAAATTTCAAAACAGGATTCAGCGTAGTGATGCCGGTTCCTGACACATTCAAAGAATCATTTCCCAATGTAGTGATCAGGTCTTCTATCGTTGGGGAAGGAATACCAAGGCTAGGATTGATAGCAATCAAAGCCCCTTTCCATTCCATCGACAACCCGGACCACCACGACTGTAGGGTTTCCACATGGTGTATCAGAAGTACATTCCTGTTGCTTCTTGCAAACTCTTCTGCACTTTCTACTGAGATTTCAGTAAGATCTGCATAAAGCAATTTCAGATTGGGACGATTATCCAAAGGAGCAATGTTCGAAACGGCCGTGCTGTTGATGTTGACCATCCTGAGTGCAGGAATACCTGCCAAAGGAGTCAAATCCATAATATTGGTTTGACTTAAATTGACCTCCTCCAAGCCTGAAAGTCCAGCCATAAGGTCAAGATTGGAGAGATTGTTCCCACTTACATTGAGGTACTTCAGGTTTTTAAGTTCCTGAATATCCTCCATACTGGAGAAACTGCTGTTGTTCAATTCCAGTCTGGAAAGAGCCTGCATCGAATTTAAAACACTGTAGGAAATCACAGGCGTATTGATAGCCTTCAAGGTATGAAGGTTCTTCAGGTTACCGAGTTCACTGATATCTTCGATAAGCGTATTGGAAATGTCAAGAAATTCCAGTTTGTCAGAGTATTTGATAAACTGAATGTCCTTGGTAGGTGTATTGGAAATATTAAGGTGACTGAGGAAAGTGACATTGCTGATCGGATTCAGCTCTTCCACCTTGGTATTGCTGATATCTATATACTTTAGGTCCCTGAGTGCCTCTATGGGAGAAAGCTCTGTGAGGTATTCATTGCCTGAAAAATCAATAGAGTCAATCGCACTAATTTTATAAAGCTGGTCAACTGTGATGGAATCCTCCTCCGTGATGCCGATTTTACTTCGGAAATAGGACTCCCAAGTGTAGGATAAAGTACCCCACCATTCTTTCAGTTCCTCATCCCGGCTCAATTTGGTGGTGTAGACGCTCGCGATCTTCAATTCATTGGACTTCTTGTCTACATTGACTTCTATAAATCTCGGTTTGGTATTGGTGATTTTTTCTTTGTTGAGTCCTGTAGCAGCCAAGGTCCTGTCCATGGAAACCAAAAATGACAACTCCCCATTTTCTCTCAAAAACGGTTTGGTCTCACGAATCTTAAATTTGAAACTGGCTTCCTTGAAAAAAAACTCAATGTCTTTAAGGTAGGCGGTGACGTCTTTATTGGTAATCACCTTTCTGTCGAGCAAGAGGTCATCCTCTACCTGGACTTTGCCGTCCCTGAATATCTTTTTGTAACTCTCCCGGATGATCACATCCTTGTCTCGGGCAGGAGTATCCTTGCTTCCAAGTGTATTTAAAAAAAACTCTAAAAACTGTACCTGATCTTCTACCTTTTGGGTAAGTTCTTTCAAATCTGCTTTAGAATAACCTCCCAAATCCTGCGAAAATCCCGAATATTGGATTCCCAAAAAAAGGAGAAGAAAAAGAATAAGTTGTCTATTTCTGGTCATATATAAAGTCTAATATATTTTCTTTGTCTCCTGGTTTTAGTTTTACCAAATCTCCGATCAGCCATCCTGTATTGAATCCGGGCCTGTTGAACTGGTCCAATTCGAAATACCAATTGTCTATCTGGAAGAAATGAAACTTAACATCAGAAATTGTTTCAAATTTGATGCTACCTTTTTTTAATTCATATAAAAACAAGGTAAGGTAATCGGGAACGTACTCCTTTGGTGTGTATGATTCGGGAGTATTGGAGTTTTCAAATGCTTTGCGAAGGTTCATAAACCCAAGTTCATGGCTTAGCGGATGGATAAAACTTTTGTCTGTGCCGCTTGGCTTCTTGAAAATATCTTTGAATGGCTGGAAGACTACTTTGTCTATGACCCACTCATAGCCCAAACCTTCGGGCTGGATTTTTAAAAACAGGGTCACATTTTCACTTCTGCCCTTGTACTGGAAAACTGCCAATACTTCCGCAAACCACTCTCCTTCATGAAAACTCAAAAATTGTGGCTGTGATTCTGAAAGTACCTCTCTCATAAACTCGGTTTTCATCTGGCTTGAAATCCCCGAGGTTTCATTATCAAAAAGGATACTAATAAATTTTCCTCTTAGTTCTCTGTCTCTAAAGAGCGCATCGCCTGAATAGTATCTTTGGCTGCCATCCTGGCTTTCTTCGGCATTGAATCTTCTAAAAAATTGATTGACCTGCTTGGTCGAAGCGGCAAATCTGCCATCGTCCTTGGGGGAACCGGGGCTGAACAAGCCCTGCCCCGGTGCCATTCCAAAGGAAGTAATCAATAATGTTATTACAATAATTATTTTTCTCATGCAGCGGTTTCAGTCACGCGGATATCTCCAAGCATCACATCCCAAAATTCGATGGTCCTACCTGCGATCTGTGTTTGCTTTTTCTCCACATAGATCGTGATATCTTTTTTGGTCGTGTCTCTATAGTTCAGGCCTGATTCGATAGAAGTACCTTCAAATCTCTGGTAAACAGTGATAACACCTACATAACGTCCATCAGGCTGTCTTTCAAGATCACTGATATAGTGAATATCATACCAGGTGATATTGACACGGTCGTAGTTCAATGCCATCAATCTTTCGAAATAATTTCTGACTTTGTAATAAGCGATCTCTTTGCGGTTCAAAGAAGATACACCCATCTCGGCATCAGGAGCGAATAGCTCTTCTGCCCTGTCCATAACGCGGTTGGCCTCTGAGAATTGTGTTTCCTTGCTGCCGATGATGCTGATATATTTACTAAGGTCCTTTACTTTTTCCAAAGCCAGGGAATCTATTGCCTGCTTTCTTGCAGGGCTGATGTTGTCTGTTTGAGCCAACGTAACGGTCGCTGAAGCAAAAAAGAGCATCAGGAAAAGAGGGATATATTTTTTCATTATTGAATGATTTTTCGGTGAATATTATTTTTTACGACGCAATTCCAATTCAGAAACTTTCCCGTTACCATCAAGTCTGATATCAGAAATGAAGTTCAGGTTTTTCTTGGTGTCCTTCAGATAGTTAAGGTATTTTTCTATCGTGGTAGGCTCGTCATAATCTTTGATACCGTTTGCCTCATGGATCACAATCAATACCGGAGTGGAAGGATTGGAAAACATTCCTTTTGCATCTTGGATAGTTCTGTTGGCTGCATCTAGGTTGGAAGAACCTGCAATACTGTTGAAATAATTTTCAAGCTTGCCGACGGCAACTTCTTCTGCTGAAGGACCTGCAGGTGGCGGTGGCGGAGGCGTTGGCTTCACTTCTTCAACCGCAGCCGGTTCAGGCGCAGCTACTACTTTCTTTTTTCCTTTGCAAGCTCCAAGGGCAAGCAAACCAAACAAGGCAATGGTAAGTACCCTGCTTAGCGTTGATTTGGCGGTTCTTTTTTTCATGTTTAGTTAATTGATTAGTTTAATAAATTTAAATGATTTGGGAAATTAGCATTGATTTTTCAAACAATCTTGAAAGCAGATTTTTTGATTTTATACGATCAATTTTGTAGTCTTCTTGCAAAAAACGACATTTTTTAACCGCGTACAAATCTAATTGAAAATTCCTTTTTTTATCAAGATAGATAGTATAGTCGGCAAAAAATCTTAAATAATCCGACAGACCCTCATTTACTGTTACTATCCTACGGGTTAAATACCTGTTTTACTCAAATATTTCTTTCAGTTTGTTTTCCAAGCTAGCCCCACGGAGGTCTTTTCCGATGATCTTGCCTTCAGGATCGAGAAGGTATGTTGCGGGGATGGCATTGATCTGATAAGTCGCAGCCGCTTCTGAATTGAAATATTTCAAATCTGAGACATGGGTCCATGTCAGGTTATCATCGGCGATGGCTTTGACCCAAGCTTCCTTGGTCCTGTCCAACGACACCCCGAAAACTTCAAATCCCTTTTCTTTGTATTGGTTGTAAAGGCGGACCACATTTGGGTTTTCCTCCCTGCATGGCCTGCACCAAGCTGCCCAAAAATCTATCAAGACATACTTTCCTTTCAGATCTGAAAGTTTGATCAGCTCTCCATTGGGATTGGGAAGTGAGATCTCCGGAGCAACTTGTCCTATAGACAGCGCCCGCATATCATCAAGCTGATGCAAAAGAGAGGTTATCATCTTGGTGTTGGGGTATTTTTCATCCAAACCTTTAACCAATTCATCGATAAACTGAAAATCATTTTTGATGTTCAGCATGGCTATTCCGGCCATAGAAGCAAAGCTATCTTTCATTCCTTCCAGGACAAGCTTCACTTTTTGGCTTTGGGTATCCTCGAGATTCATGGCTGTCGTCTGAATTGACTTGATGGCTTCCTGATCTCTTTTGCTCATGGCTTCAAAGTAAGCCGTATTCAAATCATTGACGGTTTTTTGATAATCAGTGAGAAGCGCTTCTATTTTTTGGAGGTTTTGAGAATCTTCCGCTCCTTCTACCTTCAGGCTTGCTTCATCATTGAAATCATAAGATACCTGGACATCCTCAGCGTAAAGCGCGAGCTTGACAATCTTTTGATTCATCAGGTGCAATTCAAAAAATCCCGGACCTTCAAGACTGAGGTCATACTCAAATTCTCCCCCCGAACCCATTGGGATTTCACTAATGATCTCGGTGCTTTGGTCTACAAATTTATATATCTCTATTTTTCCTTCAGGAGCGTTTTTTACTTCCCCTGATACTTTTACCGTTCCATCAAATTCCTGCTTCCCGATTTTCTCACAGGATACCATGACAAGCACTGCCATAAGAAAAAAGAAATTTATAAATAGCTTCTTCATATTAATTTTCAAGTATTTCTGTCAATAATTTTGTGGCAACTTTTGGATCCGCTTTGCCTTGGGATTTTTTCATCACCTGACCCATAAACATAGCCATCAAGCCTTTTTTCCCGGATCTGTATTCCTCCACCTTGGCTGCATTCTCTGACAAAACTGTCTCTATGATCGGCATCAAGGAGCCTTCATCACTTTCTTGGATGAGGTTTAGATCCTGCGCGATTTCAATAGGACGTTTGGTTTTGTTGAGCAACATCTCGGGATATACTTTCTGGGAGGCAACTGAGAAATTAATCTTTCCTTCGTCAATGATACCAATGAGTTCAGCAAGACTTTTGGCTGAAATCGGGAAATCGGAAATATGAAGGGTAAGCTCATTCAGGTAGGATTTTACAGGACCCATCACCCAATTGGCGGCTCCTTTATAATTTTTGGTATAAAGGCAAACCTCCTCGTAATAGAGTGCTATTTCTTTGCTGTCAGTCAATACTCCCGCATCGTATTCCGAAAGACCGTATTGGTTGATAAACTTATGGTGCAATTCACGGGGGAGTGCCGGCATGGAAGCCTTGACACTTTCAAGCCATTCTTCTGATACGATGACAGGACTAAGGTCAGGCTCCGGGAAATACCTGTAATCATTCAGGTCCTCCTTGGTCCGCATACTGGCAGTCAGGCCTGTTGCCGCATCGAAAGTCCTTGTCTCTGAAATGATTTCAATATTGGCCTCAGCCATTTCCACCTGACGCTCAAACTCGTGCTCAATCGCCCGCACGACATTTCGGAAAGAGTTCATGTTTTTGACCTCCACCTTTTTGCCATATTCAGTGGAGCCTTTTAGCATTACAGATACGTTGGCATCGCATCGCAGGGATCCTTCTTCCATATTGCCATCGCATATATCGAGGTACCTGACGAGCTTTTTGATCTCTACCAGATAGGCATAAGCCTCATCCGAGGAGCGCATATCCGGCTCTGATACGATTTCAATCAACGGAACTCCGGCCCTGTTGAAATCCACCAAAGTGTCGACTTCACCTGCAAGGTGCATGGACTTTCCGGCATCTTCCTCCATGTGGATTCTCGTAAGAGCAACTGTTTTTTTGCTGCCATCAGGCATAGTGATGGGAACAATTCCTCCAACACAGATGGGGTTTTTATCTTGTGTGATCTGATATCCTTTTGGAAGGTCAGGGTAGAAATAATTTTTCCTTGCAAAAATATTATGCCTCGTGATTTCGCAATCACAGGCCAAACCCATCTTGATGGCAAATTCCACAGCCTTTCTGTTCACCTTGGGAAGGGTTCCCGGATGACCAAGGGTAATGACTGAAATATGTGTATTGGGTAGATTTCCATATTCTGTGGAATCAGAAGTGTACATCTTACTCTGTGTCAGCAACTGGGCATGTACTTCCAGTCCAATGACCAATTCATATTTGTTTTTTACTTCTGCAGAAAGCATCTTTTCTTTTTTATTCTGTATTACAATCGCCCTAAAATTGGATTCAAAATAGCCTAAAACCAAATTTGGAGCCTCATATTCTATTATATCTTACCCAGAAGCAACTTGGCTTTGACCAAAACCGACGGCAATCCTGCAAGATTTTTACCTCCTGCAGTAGCAAAGAAAGGTTGTCCCCCTCCTCCTCCATCGATTTCTTTTGCCAGTTCCCTCACCAATAATCCTGCATTGAGTGACTTTTCAGTGATGAGATTGTCAGAGATCAAAACAGCTACCTGTGGTTTGCCGTCGATATCAGCTGCTAAAATTGCGATGACATTGTCAACCTCATTTTTAAGCTCAAAAGCCAGTTTCTTCAATGCATCTGCCGAAGGCATGGATATCTGTGCAATGATCTGATTCGTTCCTCCTACCTGCTCAATTGCTCTGATCAAATCTCCCTTGAGTGCTCCCGCCTGTTGGGTATGAAGTGCTTCCAGTTCTTTTCTCAAGTCATTGCGTTCTTGAATAAGTGCTTCAATTGACTTTTTGACATCCCGGGGATTCTTCAGCAATTCCTGAATTTCCTTCACCAATTGGAACTGATCGTTGACATAAGCCTCAGCAGCCTCAGCAGTAATCGCTTCTATCCTTCTGACACCGGCTGAAATGGACCCTTCTGAAATGATTTTGAACAAACCGATAACACCTGTGGATGATACGTGTGTACCGCCGCAGAGTTCCACAGAAAAATTCCTGTCAAAGGTAATTACCCTTACAAATTCTCCGTATTTCTCACCAAACAAAGCTGTTGCCCCTTGGTTTTTTGCTTCTGCAATAGGCACATTTCTCTGCTCGTTGAGCGCAATATTTTCCCTGATTTTTGTATTCACAATGCTTTCCACTTGGGAGATTTCTTCCTCGGTGAGCTTCGCAAAATGGGAAAAGTCGAAACGGAGGATTTCCTCATTGACCAATGATCCTTTTTGCTGCACATGGTCTCCCAAGACCTGCTTGAGAGCTGCATGGAGCAAGTGGGTCGCCGTATGGTTGTTCATGCTCAGCTTCCGCTTTTCTCCATTTACTCTGGAAGAGAAAACCGACTCAGGTTTGGCAGGAAGCCTGTCCACAAAATGGACGATCAGGTCATTTTCTTTTTTGGTATCAAGGACTTGAATGCTTTCGATGTCAGAATGCAAGACACCCTGATCTCCTACCTGTCCACCGCTTTCGGCATAGAACGGCGTCCTGTCCAACACCAATTGGAACCTGTCGCCTTTTTTATCTGTGATCTGCCTGTATTTGACAATCCTGCTTTGGGATTCCAGATAATCATAACCTATAAACTCCACCCCTTCATCTTCTCCAACCATAACCCAATCGCCGGTTTCCTGCTCTGCAGCAGCCCTAGACCTGGTTTTTTGCTTTTCCATCTCGACAGCAAAACCTTTCTCATCTACCGAGAGACCATTTTCCCGAGCAATCAAAGAAGTCAGGTCAAGCGGAAATCCAAAAGTATCATACAATTCAAAAGCGACTTTTCCGTCAATGGTTTTTTGACCTGAGGCCGCCATTTCTTCTTTGATCTGATCCAGTTTCTTCAATCCATTGTCCAAAGTCCTGAGGAAAGAGTTTTCCTCTTCCATGATCACCTTGGCTATAAAATCCTGCTGTGCGGCTACTTCAGGGAAAATATCCCCAAAAGTCTCTGCTAGCAAAGGAAGCAATTCATATAAAAACGGTTTCTGAAAACCAAGGAAAGTATACCCATACCTTACCGCCCTTCTCAAAATCCTCCGGATGACATATCCTGCCTTGTTATTCGATGGCAACTGACCATCTGCAATGGTAAACGATATGGCCCGGATATGGTCCACAATCACCCGCATGGCGATGTCTATCTTTTCATCCTTCCCATATTCCTTTCCGGATTTGGCAGCTACCGCCTGAATAAAAGGAGTAAAGACGTCCGTATCGTAATTGGAAGATTTATTCTGAATCGCTCTGACAAGTCTTTCAAAACCCATTCCTGTATCCACATGCTTGGCAGGGAGTTCTTTCAGACTTCCGTCCGAAACCCTGTTGAACTGCATGAAAACCAAGTTCCAGATTTCAATCACCTGAGGATGGTCATTGTTGACAAGGTCGTAACCGTTTACTATTTGTCTTTCTTCTTCGGACCTGAGGTCAACATGGATTTCAGAACATGGACCACAGGGACCTGTATCCCCCATTTCCCAAAAATTATCTTTCTTGCTGCCAAAAATGATCCTACTCTCAGGAAGGATTCCGCTCCAGATTTGGAAGGCCTCCATGTCCCTTTCGAGTTTGTCTCCGGCATCTCCTCCAAAAACAGAAACATACAGCCTGTCTTTTGGCAATTGATACACTTCCGTCAACAATTCCCAGGCCCATTCGATCGCTTCTTTTTTGAAATAGTCACCAAATGACCAGTTGCCCAGCATCTCAAACATGGTATGGTGGTAGGTGTCCACTCCCACTTCTTCGAGGTCATTGTGCTTACCCGAAACCCGCAGACATTTTTGGCTGTTGGCCACCCTCAAAAATTTGGGATCTTCATTTCCCAAAAAATAATCCTTGAACTGATTCATACCGGCATTGGTAAACATCAGCGTGGGATCGTTTTTGACCACTATCGGCGAGGAAGGGACATACTGGTGTTTTTTGGACTCAAAAAATTCAATAAATAAATTTCTGATTTCTTTGGCTTTCATCTAACCTATTGACTATTTTCGGATTATCTATTTTATTTCATACCTTTGTGGTCCCCCTACCGCAATCACCCATCATCCACAGGGGCACAAAATTAGAATATTTACCTCGCAATCCGTAATGAGTAGAATAAAATATTACTACGACCCCAAAACCTGTAAGTACGAGCGCTACAAGCGAAGCAATTGGGATTTTGCCCTCAATTCCCTAGGTTTCTTCTCTCTCGCCTCGGTTATTGCAGTCATCATGCTGCTTTCATTCAACTATTTTTTTGAAAGCCCAAAAGAACTGATGCTTAAGAAAGAAAATCAGGAACTTACCCTTTATTACCAGCTTTTGGAAGGGGAAGTCACCAAGCTCAACCACATGATGGGAGACCTGCAGCAGCGGGATGACAACCTTTACCGGATCATCTTTGAGACTGAACCTATCCCGGGGGAAATGCGGAATGCCGGGGTCGGAGGCTCTGACAGGTACAAAGAAATCAAAGAAAAGGGCCTGAAACAGGAAGACCTCGTCGTCTCACTTTCCCAGAAAGTGGATGCCCTAAAACGTCAAATGTACGTGCAGTCTGTCAGTTACGATGAAGTGACTGACATGGCACACAAAAAAGAAGAATATTGGGCCTCTGTCCCTGCCATCCAACCTATCTTGAATGAAAGCCTGAATATGCTCGCATCAGGGTATGGCATGCGCATCCATCCTATCCTGAAAGTGCGGAAAATGCACAAAGGCGTTGATTTTGCCGCACCAAAAGGAACGCCTATTTATGCAACAGGTGATGGTGTAGTGTTATCTGTCAAAACTGTTTTTGGGGGATATGGAAAACACATTGAAATAGATCATGGGTTCGGCTTTGTCACACGGTATGCCCATATGAACGAATTTAAAGTCAGAAGAGGTCAGAAAATCAAAAGAGGTGACCTGATCGGGACAGTCGGCAACACAGGTTCCTCCACCGCTCCACATGTTCATTATGAAATATTGAAAGACGGCAAATTCGTCAATCCTGTGAACTATTTCTTCAAAGACCTTACTCCGGAAGAATTTGATAAAATCCTAGAGTTGTCAGGTAGAGAAAACCAGTCCTTGAGTTAAGCTTAGGTGGTTAATAGATTCTTTGCCGGTAGACAAATTTACTTCTCCCAACGGGACAGAAGACGGATGTAAAGTGTAAATTGAGAATCCTGCCAAGATACATTGAATTACTATTTTACCTTCATCAAAGCGTGCATACCTACATCGAAAACAAAATCCCGGTCAGCATAACTGATCGGGATTTCTTTTTTGTTCCAACGGAAACATTATCAGCCCTGAAAGGACGCGATATCTCAGGGATGGGTTAAAGCCCATCCTATATAATTCAGGTTTTTCATAAAACCATGAAAAATTAAAATATTTGTGATCATCATAATTTAGAATTTACAGCCCTGAAAGGGCGTGACAACTTAGGGATGGGTGAAGCCCATCCATAGAAAAACGTACAATCCTGGGAAGCCCTGAAAGGGCGAAATAATAGCAATTTAAAAACTAAAACAAAACATGAGAACCAAGGGATGGGTGCAGCTGGTCTATAACAAAAGCTGCTCAAAACCAATTTAGGTTAATAATGCCTCAGCCCTGAAAGGGCGAAATAGCACAGCGATGGGTGCAGCCCATCGGTTTAAAAGTGAATAAATCGCCTCAAGCCCTGAAAGGGCGAAATAATAAAGAACCTAGAAAAATCCATCAATCCCAAACATACCTCTCATCGTATTCAACCTTGTATTTTTTCAAAAATGACCGGTATTCCCCTTGAAATGTTTTTTTTCGATGGTGGTCTTGTTGGTTGCTAATGTATTCCACCGCGACATTTACCTGACTTGGATTTACAGAAAATGCACCATATCCATCTTGCCAATAAAATTCCTTCAAGGTATCATCTTGTGACTTCATCCACTTCGAAGAACTAGATTTTAAATCTTCCAATAAGTGGACAATTGTTACTTTTTTGGAAAGCAAACAAAGGACATGTACATGGTCAATATAACCTCCGATGATTATGGGAGTACAATCGTGTTTTTTGCAAATTCCTCCCAAATAGCTGTACAATTGGGTTTCAAAAGGAGGTAGAATTAAAGGTTTTCGACCCTTTGTGCTAAAAATGATGTGGATGTAATTTTTCACAAGTGACTGTCCCATATCTCTATTTCGCCCTTTCGGGGCTATCGATTCTTTTGGTCAAATATGTTTAAATGGGCACACCCATCACTAGGATATTTTGCCCTTTCATGGCTATGACTTCAGATTTTGGCTTTTTTATGTCAAGTCTAAATTTAACCTAGTTGACATTGATTAGAAAGAAAAATGAAAAACTTAAACGTTTATTTTCATCATGGTATGTATAGGATGCATAGAGCCTACAGATTGATCGATTTTTTTCTATAACTCCAAAATTAATTAACGATAGTTTCATACTTCTATCCCGCCCTTTCAGGGCTTCTGATTCAATTGACAACCATGGTTTCGATGGGCTCCACCCATCGCTAAGTAATTTTGCCCTTTCAGGGCTGTTAACCCACACCTTTGGTTGTCTTTTCTATGAACCAGAAATATTTTTTAAAATATCAATCAAACCGAATTTGACTTAGGCAATACCATTTAAATCAGCCCTGAAAGGGCGAAATACCTCAGGAATGGGTGTAATAAAGAAAAAAATACTCTAAGCCATGAAAGGGCAAGATCACAGGGATTGGTGAAGCCCATCCATAGAAAAAGGTGGTTTTGGGTAAGCCCTGAAAGGGCGTGATAACTTAGGGATGGGTTAAAGCCCATCCTATATAATTCAGGTTTTTCCTAAAACCATGAAAAATTAAAATAATTGTGATCATCATAATTTAGGATTAACAGCCCTGAAGGGGCGTGATAACTTAGGGATGGGTGAAGCCCATCCATAGAAAAACGTACAATCCTGGGAAGCCCTGAAAGGGCGAAACAACATCTTTCCTCAATAAATAAAAGACAAAAAAATTACCTCTCAGCCCTGAAAGGGCGTGATATCTCAGGGATGGGTGAAGCCCATCCTAAGAAATACGAATAATTCAGGTAAGCCCTGAAAGGGCGAAATCACTTGAATCCAATTTCAATAGCGTGAACTATGTTCAATCTCCTTCAAAAAAACAACAATTATCAACATAACTGCTGTGCAAATTGAGCCAGGTAAACCCTCCATTTTCTCCAGGTATTTTTACAATCCAATTCCAATTCTAAATCCGGGGCTGACCTGCTTGAAAAATCCATTGAAATAAAGCTGAGGTGCAACAGAGATTCCCTTTCCAACTGCCCAATTGAGCCCCAATCTCATCGTGTTGGGTTTGAATACATCTCCGTTTCTATTGACAATGGTACCAAACTCCATACCCAACCAATTTGGATCATCCTTTTGGCTCGAAAAGTTCACTTTATATCCCAAATTGACAAAGGTGTTGATAACGGGGGAGTTATCCTCATTAAATGAAAACATCAGGTTTGTAGAAGCATAAAACTGGTTTTTCAAAATCCCTTTTTTATTAAATTGGAAAGCGAGCTCACCTGAAATATCTGTCAGAAAATTGCTTCTGTAGACATTTGCTCCAATACCAGCACTCAATCTTAACATATCCATATCCCCTGAAATCTTGTTTTGGATCAATTTGGATTTACCGATCTCGCCTTCATACTGATATTCCAAAAACCTCAAGTGCCTGTCTTTCTCCGGAAGTTCTGCTTTAATCTCTCCTATGACTTTATTAAAGTCCATCATCAACACCTTGTCCAATTCATTGAAACCAATGTTTACTTGATACCTGCTATTAGGATCTGTAATGATTGCCTGATTGCGAAAATTTTCCGCTATTCCATTCCCTTCTGAGATAGAAAAACTGGCAATTCTATTGCTCTCAAGAACCTCGATTTTGGTTTGGTAACCGTATTCAATAATGTAAGATGAGCTTGTAGGAACTTTGTCCTTGATCTCCTTTAACATGTTTTGGAAATCAACCAACATGATCTCGACTTGGTCTTCTCCGGTCAGCTTGTGGTAGTCTGATGACAGGATATACATGGCAAAGTGGTCTGATCCGTGGAAATGGATTGTATCTCGGGGCGCACCTTCATTTTGGCCAAACGCATTTCCAAAACAAAAAACGCCCAGCAATAAGAAGAATGATGTAATCGTAGGTTTCATATTTAAGTTGGTTTAGTTTTTAGAGTTTGATTTTTAAGGCAAGGGAATTGCCGGAATTGAAATTCTGGTTTTTGTTTCCAAACCTTAACCTGAGTTTCTTTTGGGATTTGGGATTTGACTCAACCGGATTTTCGGCTTCTATTTCTTGGGGAGAAATCAATTTTGCTGCTGATTCAGTGGTTTCCATTTCTGGAAATACACTCTCAGGTTCAGGGTTTTCTACCACCATTTGAGAATGGAGTGAAATTTCAGGTAGAGGTTCCACTGCTTTTTCCACCATCACTTGATTCAAATTTTTGCGATTTTCATCGGCAATGAGTTGTCCTTTTTTGACTTCATTGAATTGTTTACCCATGAATTCAGGAATCTTTTCTTCTTGAAGGTTTTCATCCTGAATGATACTTTCTATTGGCAAACTGGCCATTGCAGGCTGTTGATTTCCAATTTGCTGTAAGGCAAAAAGCTCTTCCTGTTTTGATTGTAATTTAAAAAACAGGAAAGTAGAGATAAGAAAAAAGGACACCGCTGCCGCCATTGCAAGTAAAAGTCCCCAATACAAACCGGATTTTTTCTTGGGCTTTTCGATGGCTTCCCAGATCCTGAGTTTGGCTTCCATTGCAAAATCGTCAGACTTCCTTTCAGAATCCTGCAAACTTCTTTTGATGATTTCATCAATTTCATTTAAGTGCATGGCTTGATTTTTTTAACTTGAGAATGATATAATTTCTTGCTTTGCTGAGTTGGGATTTGGACGTGTTTTCATTGATTTGCAGCATTTCAGCAATTTCTTTGTGGGAATATCCTTCGATGGCAAATAGATTGAAAACAGTCCTGTAACCTTTGGGCATCGATTCCACTACTAGCGATACCTCCTCTGCATCGAGCAAATCGCTGCTATCCGGAAAGCTGACATTCATAGTCAGCAGGTCTTCATCTTCTTGGAAAAGAAGTGCTTTTTTGCTTTTCAAAAACCTGATCGCTTCATTGATGACGATGGTGTTGATCCATTTTTGAAAACTCCCTTCTCCCCGATTTTCAAAATGACTTATATTTTTGAAAATCCTCGTGTAAGAAACCGACAGGACATCTTCAGTATCATGGTAGTTGGCTAGATACCTCATGGCTACACGGAAGCTCCGCTTATAATGCCTGTCAAATAGGCACCTCTGCGCTTGAGGGTCATTTCTGATGCATCCTGCAATGATTTCCGGTTCTTCCAAAGGATATGTGTGGTTTTCAAAAATGGGAACCTGAAAATTTACCCAGACGTTGCCTAGAGAAAAATTATTAAGTGTGAAAGAATGTTAATACTTAATTGGGATTGGCAAATTGAAAGTCAAAGCCAAGATCCAATTCCAATTTTCTCCAGATTATTGGAGTCCGATCCTCACTGAAATCAAAAGGAACTTTGTAATTTCCCTTTGAAATACTAGTTTTCCATTTATGCAATTGGATCTTCATTGGGTCAATATTTTAATACTTTTTGGAGCCATCCAAGGAATGGTTTTCGCCTGCATTTTGATCTTTCACAGGAAGCATCCAGGGCGGATATTTCTGGCTTTGGTCATGGTGGCTTTGGTTTACAATGCACTTGAGACTTTCAACTGGAGTGCTGGACTGGACAAGTACACCAGCTTCTTTGACTTCTTTCCTTTTGTGACTATTTTCCTCATCGGACCCGGGTTCTATTTCTATTTCAAATCTTTACTGCAACCTGGATTTGTCGCAAATAGAAAAGTAATCCTGCTTTTTTTCTCTCCATTTCTTTTCCAATTGACTTTTGCCGGTATCAATGCCCTGGGGTATTTTGCCTATTTCAGACTTGGTTGGAAGCAATTGGAGATTCCATTGACAGGAATGTTTAAGATTTTTGATGCCTACAGCGAAGTTTGGAGCCTACTGGTTTTTCTCTTTTTTACAGTCATTTCAGTGATTATGGTAAAGAGGAACAGCGTTGGTCAAAATTCAAACCCACGCCAAAATGAGAGTTTACTTTGGGTCAAAAGTATCTTGGTGTTCCAGATTATTTTGGCAATAGGATGGACGCTGACTTTGCTGTCGCCGATGTGGTACGATGAACAATATGGATCCCGCTACTATCCTATTGAACTTTTCTTGGTGCTTTTTTTATATTGGTCGGCCATGGCAGGCTATTGGAAAGTCAAATCCATCCAAACAGAAGTTTTACCCCAATTGAAAGAAACCAATCCTGAAGCTTTTGGATCATTAGAAATGCTCCACAATGCAATGGATAAGGAACAACTTTTTCTAAATCCCAACCTGAACCTCCAGATCGTGGCAGACCATTTGGGTATTCCTTCAAAAGATATTTCATATGCCCTCAACCAAGCCGGCAAGACCAATTTCAATGATTTTGTCAACAACAAAAGGGTGGAAGCTTTTTGCCATAGAATGTCCACTGAAACCAAACCAAACTTGACCATGTTTGGGATTGCCCAGGAATGCGGTTTCAATTCTCAGGCTACTTTTCAAAGGGCATTTAAAAAAGCCAAAAATAGGAGTCCAAAAGCTTATTTGGCAGGAATGACAGACCCCACGACTCAAGTAAAAGCTTGAAATTATTGCTCAAATCAGGATTTGAGAAGAAATGGGCTATTTTTTACAGACCTTAAAAAGACTGCTTTCCGTATTTTTGTAAATGTCTTTCGATACTATACCAATGACCCAACTAATGAATTTTCTCCTTCGGTGCAGCCTGATTGCTTTATTTTTTTCTCCCGTTTTCTCCTATTCTCAAAACCTGTCCGTCAGGGGCAAAATCATTGACAAGACCAGCAAAGAAGCCATTCCTTTTGTCAATGTGGGAAATAGCCAATCCAATACCAGTACCGTAGCAGACCTGAACGGAAATTTTTCTCTTTCCATTCCAAAAGGAACCCATGACATCCGTTTTTCATGCATGGGTTATAAGCCTGTATTGATCAATGTGACTCAGGGAAATTCAGCTTTGACCATAGAAATGGAACAAGACCTGATCACATTGCAGACTGTAGATGTCAAGCCATTGGATCCTCATTCATTGATGAGGGAAGCACTGCAACGCATTCCCGAAAATTATGGCATTGACACCACCTCCCTCAGTGGGTATTATAAAAATTACACTTTGTTGGGGGACAAAAACTTACGCTATACAGAAGCATTTATCGATATCTACAAACCTCCCTTTGTTTTCCACGACAACAAAAAAAACATAACAGGAGATTCCATCATCGTCAGAGAAGTCAGGACCAAGCCTTCAGAGATTGATGACTGGAAAATCATGATGCTGACGCCATGGGAAGTGGGTATCCACCTGCTGCAAGGCAGGGATGTGGCAAGAGATTTTACCTCTACGGTCATGTCTGAAGATTGGCTGAAGAGTTACCGTTTTGAATTGGAAGATCTGGTAAACTTTGAAGGAAGACCAACCTACAAAATCAAGCTCCACCCCAAAAATTTTAAGAAATACGGGATCTGGCAAGGATACATTTACCTTGACGAAGAGACAAAAGCTTTTGCAAAATGGGATATCTGGTCTGACGAAAAAGTATTCAGAAGGCTCACTTCCAATGCGGGCTATATCATGGTGACCAACTTGTACAAATTCCATTACAAGGAAGGTGAGTGGCGGGAAATGATCCAACACAAAATGCAAGATGGCAGATGGTATCTGGATGAAGTCAATTCGGAAAAAAACTTTATCGTCAATAGCAAAAAACGGGACATGGATATGCTTCCATTGGTACAAAAACTCCATTATAAAACCTCTGCTTTTACCAAAAATCCTGTCATGCCGGATTCAGGATTTCTTTCCCATGACCAAGGCAGAGCCTGGAAACTGTTTGAAGCCAATTACCGCCCTGAATTTTGGAGGGAGTTTGACAAGTCCAAAGGGATAGAAACAGATGACAGAAATTATGGGATGAAGAATAATTTTCCCGAATACAAGCCTTATCAATTTTCGAGATTGGATACCCTGAAAGGAACCCTGACTCCCTTGAGAACTTCTTTTGATGTGGGTTATTACCATTTGGATGTGGAAGTTTTTCCAGAATTGGAAGAGATCAAAGGAAGTAGCCTGATCAGATTCCAAGTATTGGAACCGACCGATAAAATCCAGATCGACCTATACTCAGGGATGAAGATTGACAGCATTTTGCACCGGTCCAAGCCATTGGATTTTGAAAGGGAATTCGATGCAGTATATGTTTCCTTTGGAGAGAAATTACAAAAAGGTGACATCGAAGAGATCAAGGCTTATTTTGGGGGAAGACCCTTGGATTTTGATCCTTTGACTCCCATGTTTGCCTCCTTCCTATGGTTTACAGATGACAATGGAAATCCTTGGATGCAGGCCATTTGCCAGGGGTATGGCGCCAGCGGTTGGTGGCCCAACAAAGATCACCTTTCTGATGAACCTGATTCGGTCTCCATCAGCATCACCAATCCTTCGGATTTGATAGCGGTATCCAATGGGAGAAGGGTAGAAAAATTGGAACTGGAAAATGGAAAAACAAGAACAACATGGCAGGTCTCCTAGCCGATCAACAACTACAACATCACCCTGAACATCGGGAAATATGGGCAGATCGCCAAGATTTTCCCCTCACAGGAAGGTGAATTGGATGTCGAATACCATGTGATGGATTATCATTTGGAAAATGTGCCTTCGAAGTTTGTAACTACTGAAAAAGCCCTGAATACCTTTGAGAAGTACTTTGGACCCTATCCTTTTCCCGGGGACGGGATCAAATTCTTAGAAACACCACATGCCATGGAACATCAGAGTGCGGTGGCTTTGGGTTTTGAATATTTCCAAAATGGCGAAAATGAAGATACAGGAACCAAACCCGACTTTGCGGCAGGCGAACTTCCTGACCAGATTCTTTTGCATGAGTTTGCCCACGAGTGGTGGGGCAACAGTGTGAGTTGCACAGACAACGCTGAACTTTGGATCCACGAGGCATTTGCCACTTATGCAGAGGCGTTATTTATCGAAGAGCAATATAGCTACGAAGAGGCCTTGGTTTACCTCAATGCCATGAAGCCAAGTGTTTCTAACAAGCAACCTGTCATCGGCCATTTCGGTGTCAATCACGTCCATTATAATATTTGGGATATGTATGTGAAGGGAGCCCTTTTCCTCAATACGCTAAGACATGTCATAGACAATGACAGCCTGTGGTTTGGAATAATTAAAGGAATCCCCCAAGATTTCAAATACCAAAGCATCAACACCCATCAGATTTTGGAATACTTCAACCAAAGAACAGGAACGAATTTTACACCTCTTTTTGACCAATACCTCAGGTTGACCGAGATACCCATCCTGGAAATCCAGATGAAAGAAAAACCATCCGGCAATATCCTTCAATACAGATGGAAAGCCAATACCGAGGATTTCGCTATGCCGATTACCTATCAGATTGCTTCAGGGGAAAAGAAATGGATAAGTCCAAACTCAGATTGGCAAAAACTGGAGTTGGGAAGTACCCAAGTCGAGGATTTAGATTTTCATACGGATAGGTTTTATTTCAAGATTGAAAAGGACTGATTTTCAGCCGTTTTGGCAGGAAAAAATGGTGGTATCTTTTTTGAAATGATGGTTAGCCTTGGAAAATATCTAAATTCGAATCAGATGAAACTAGTGACCAAATTCTTCAAACACGTTTGGAAATCCATCCGCAACCTTGCTTGGGCGTTGATTGTGGCTTTTATGTTGGGCGTCCATAATTTTTACACGGGTGAAATCAAATCCAAAGACGACATTGTATTTACTGTCGAGCAGGATGTGATTGAAGAAGATGCTGCTCCGAAGGATTAAAAAAAATTGCCTCACGCAGAGAAAAGTAGAAACAAATTAAAAATGATGAATTTAGAATGCTGAATAAACTCTGCGCCCTCTGGGGTAAATTAAGTAATCTACTCTTTGCGACCATTGCGATACCTTGTTTTCCATTGCGGTAAAAAAAATTGCCTCACGCAAAGCCACAGAGGAAAAGGAGAAAATTATGAATTTCGGCTACAACCGACCACGTAGTGGTCAAATATGGGTAGCCCCGAGTAAGGAACGCAACTCGGGGAAATAAGGGAATAAAACGATTCCGGTTTTTGGCCGAAACCATGCAAATTGAGAATTAAGGTTTTCGCCAAAAGCAGGGAAGCTCAAAATCCTTTGCGACCATGGCGACACCTTCATTTCCTTTACGGTAAAAGAAAAAATACCTCACGCAGACCAGCAGAGAAAAAAGAAAGAAAGAAATAAAAAATTATGAGTTTAGAATGCTGAATTAACTCTGCCCCCGTGAGCTCTAAGGTAAAACCAGGATACCCCCCTATGCGACCATGGCGATACCTTCTTCTCCTTGCGGAAAAAAAAATTAACTCAAGAAAAGCCACAGAGAAAAAGGAAGATGCTTTTGAAAAAACAACCATATAGGCCAGGTAACTAAGTTTCAATTATACCACGGTTTGTAACTTTCCAATTCCAATAAAGGTCACCAAAATTTTGGTTTTGATCTCCAATATTCAGATTTACTATCCTACTTTTTTTCTTTAAATGGAATCCCTCTCTTGTACTTCCTAAATTGGAACCCGCTTGACACTATCAGCATAATTGGGTTTATCCTGACCTGTGAAGGAACCCTAGCATCAAGATAATCTCCCTTAAATCACTCTCCAAAAAGTAAATAAAAGCCATATCTCCGGGATCTGATTCACCCTTAAACCTATATACCTTGGTGATTTTGAGCTTTTCAGAATTGTATAAATTTTCGGAACCATCAAAATAGGCTCGGGCAAAATTGATTTTCAATTCATTACCATATCCTTTACCGGGAAGCAGGTTTAATACCTGTGAAAAAGTCTTCATTGATTTTGAGATGCTTATTATTTCAGGATTTTGTGTAAAAACTCAAACAGCCATAGTACAAGTATTTGTCCAAAATTGATTTCATTACCAAGATCAACAAAGTGAAAGGTGGAAAAGCAAAAAAGAAAACCCGTGTCAATCGTTGACATGAGTTTTCTGTTTTCGTTTGATGAGCAAAAAAGCCATTCCCTGAGCGAGGTCGATGTGTGATCCCTCAAGGAGTCGAAGGGCGGTCCCTGAGCGAAGTCGAAGGGTGGTCCCTGAGTAAAGTCGAAGGCCGGCCCCTGAGCGAAGTCGAAGGGCTACCTTTCCCAAAAATTCGGAGGTGTAATTCCTAAAGCCCGCAAATAAACATAACCTTGTGCACGGTGATGGATTTCGTTGTCTATAAAATAAAGGATACTGCAATACACCTTGTCTTCATATTGGCCAAAAGCCACGACGGTATCCTGAAAGTGGTCCAAGGGGATTTTTGACCACCATTCATCCAATTCCCCGGTTGCTTTGTCCCATTCCTCAAGCAGTTTGGATTTGCTTCCATTCAATTCCATGTTTTCATCTAATGGTTCCCAAACATCTGTTGCCATGCCTTTGATACCCGGAACGGCGATACCCAAGAGTTCTTTGGCCAAATCAGAAAATGGCCTCATTCCACCTACACTGAATGAAAATAATTGATCCTCAGGAAATGCTTCGATAACTCTTCTGGTGAGTTGTCTGTGTCCCTGCCAATGAGCCAGAAGTTGATCCGAGGAAATGATAGGCAATTCTTTTTCTTTGATTTCCATAATGCTTTTTGTTATGATGTTTAACATTGTTTTAATACTTCAAAAAAACAGTAGCCCAGTGACAGCCCTATGTCAGTAGGGTCTGAAAAAAATTGGAATATTTTCGGGAAACATTTTTTCAGAAATAAAGTACCTTTAGGAACCATCTTTTTTTAAATAATGAACCGTCTTGACAGACTTACTGCTATCCTTACACAACTTCAATCCAAGCGTACCATCAAGGCACAGGAGATTGCAGACCGCTTTGGTATCAGTCTCAGGACTGTCTACCGGGATATAAGGGCATTGGAGGAAGCGGGCATTCCGGTTATTGGCGAGGCAGGAATGGGCTATTCTTTGTTGGAAGGTTACCGTCTTCCGCCGGTTATGTTTACAAAAGAAGAGGCCATGTCTTTTTTGGTGGCTGAAAAAATCTATGAAAAGGTAGCTGATACAAGCAGTGCCCAACATTTCAATTCCGCCATCACCAAAATCAAGTCGGTTCTCAGGAATTCTGAAAAAGATACCTTGGAAAGTATCTCACCTTTGATCGGTGTGTTCAGGAACAGGAATACACTTCACCAAAAAGGCAATATTCTCCAACTTATCCTCGACAGTTTGGGTAAAAATTTCCTGATCCATTTGGATTACACCACCTTCGAAAAAGAAGAAACTACCTCACGGATCGTGGAGCCCGTCGGGCTTTACCATGCTTTTGAACAGTGGTACCTCATTGCATGGTGCAGGTTGAGAGAAGATTACCGTACTTTCAGACTAGACAGAGTTATCAACCTCAAAATACTGAGTGAAAGATTCCAGGCCATCCACCCCTCCCTCAATGAGTATTTGGAAAAGGAAGCGAAAAACGAAAACCTCCTTAAAGTAGTATTGGAAATCCCCAAAACCGACGTAAAATACCTGAAAGTACAGCGGTATAATCACGGATTTATATTTGAAAAATACAAAGAAAGATCTGTGGAAATGACATTTATGACCTCTTCCCTCGAGGGCTTTGTAAGGTGGATTGTCATGTTGGCGGATTTCGTCAGGGTGATCGAACCCTTGGTAGTCAAAAATAGATTGGTGGAATTGTTGGGTCAGATGATCCAAAACAGCACTCACCCCCAAAATGAGGAATAAAAAATTTCTTTGGATAGAAGCCATCTCACTTTTTGAACAATACTTTTCGATTTTTGGAAATTCTTTTAGCCTGTTTAATAGGAGCAAACTTTGAAAAGAAATCCAAAACGTAACAATTATCACTCTTTTTAACAATCAATTAGAATACCTTTAACCAAAATAACCATAGATATCCATGAACTTCCATATCTCAAAAACCCTCCCAAAACAAGATTTTCTTGCTGTCAAGGAAAAAATCACAGAAGCCTTGAAATCTGAAGGCTTTGGAGTGCTGACAGAAATCGATGTACAGGCCACCATGAAAAAGAAACTGGACAAGGACTACAAGCCTTTCCTGATTTTGGGTGCCTGCAATCCCGTCTATGCGGACAAAGTCCTGACCATTGACCCCTATATGAGTGCCCTCCTGCCCTGCAATGTGACCCTGCGTGAATTGGAGTCGGGCGAAATAGAAGTATCTGCCGTTGACCCTGTGGCTGCCATGGGAGGAATGGGAAATGAGAAAATCGAACCCCTCGCCCGTGATGTGCAGCAAAAACTCGAAAAGGTTATCGAAAAGATAGTATAAAGACCTTCAAGTGGTTAAAGGTGGATGCAACTTTGTGGGAGCATACAGGCAAAAATAATCCTTGATCCCCCCATTGGAGATTTGAGGATTTAAACCTAACTTTTATAAAATTTACTAGCCATGTCAAAAGAAAAAACAGTAAAAAAGGAAGAGAAAAAGAAGCCTGGTAAAAACCTCAAAGAAAAAAGAGCTGAAAAGAAAGCCAAAAAAGACGGTAAGAAAAATGATTGATTTTCGAAAGAAGTCAATACAACAGGCCATAGAAAAGCCCTTGGAACCAGGTTCTAAGGGCTTTTTCTTTTAGCTGTTTCCACCTTGTTGCACGCAATTGGGTAAATCAAGCATTTTCTATTCAAGACTAAACGTTTTTGTTTCGGAGCGAGAAGGAATTATCCCGAAACTTCAGGAGACCGGCATAATCGCAAAAAAAAGAACTATTGCATCCTTTGTTTCTCCTATGTTTGAAATGATTCCATAAATTAACATAAAGTGGTGAGAGATGGGAGTGAATTCTTTTCTAAATAACCTT
>NZ_JAKZAL010000018.1 GCF_022538115.1 Cognataquiflexum rubidum
CCTGGTTTTGAAGGATGGCAAGAGGGGTATGCAGCCTTTACACGCAGTTATTCTTCGTTGGACGACCTTGTCAATTACATCAAAAACCAAGAGGAGCACCATAAAAAAGTAAGTTTTATGGATGAATACAAACAGCTTCTTAAGGAACACGGGGTGGCTTTTGATCCAAAATACCTGCTTTGAATTCAACCCCATTCGGGGTTGTGGTTTCTCTTGAGTATGGGTTTCCCCTCAAGCCACCGGATTTCATCCGGGGTAAATACCCCAAAAGGGGATTCAATCCCTTCGGGATTGGTGGATATAGTTTTTTTCAAAGTAATGATGGTATTTACGGCATCCCCCGATAACAATCCCGGATGGGATTGAAAACCGTCAGGTTATTTGCCCCGGATGAAATCCGGAGGGAAAGAATGAGGAATCAAAAAATCCACCCCCAACCCTGACAGGGGTTGAATTATTTAAAAATAGTCTAGAATCTAACAACTCCTATACCTTGAAAATCCTCCGCCGGAAAGAAATTCTACACTTTGGGGAAGAAATAAACGGTTTTCGTCCTAAGTGGCCGTCATGGGAGATTTGAGTTTTTTAAATTGTAAGATTGGGAATTTAGAGGTCTTTAAACCCTACAAACCAGATTGCAAATGACCTGTTGGCTTTTACATTTCTTTTATCCTTTTTCCTTAATTCCGATGACTATATCCAAAACTTTAAAAATTTTCCTATGCCTTTTTTTGGTTGTGCAAGGTGGAATTGAATCTACTGCTCAGACCGCTATACTTTACGACATTGTTTTGGAAGGAGGAAGGGTCATCGATCCCGAAACCAAACTCGATGCCATCCGGAATGTAGGCATCCTCCATGGCCGCATTGCGATGGTCAGTTCTGAAGCTTTGAAGGGAAAGGAAACAATCAATGTGAGCGGTAAGGTGGTTGCCCCGGGATTTATAGACCTGCATGTACATGGCATGGGAAATATCGAGCAGGAATACCAACTCCATGATGGGGTCACGACGGCTTTGGAACTCGAATGGGGAATCGAACACACCGGTGCCTGGTATGCCTCTCGGCAGGGAAATGCATTGATCCATTATGGCGCGAGTGTGTGTTGGCCTTTTGAGCGGATGAAAGCCATGGAAAGGTACCAAAGCAATGTGGATAAACTTTTGACTCAGGTAAAGAATAAGGAGGCCAATCGCCAAAACTTCTTTCATGCAGCAGGACCATCATTTCTCGAAGACCAAACATCCGAAGAAATGGCCCAAACCCTTGTCAATATCAAATCAGCACTGGAAGAAGGGGGAATCGGGATTGGGGTTCCAATCGGATACCTTCCTGATACCAAGCCGGCTGAAATGTACAACGTGTTTGAATTGGCAGGTCAAATGAATGCCTTGGTATATACCCACAACCGGGAACCAAATATTTTGTCCAGTCAGGAAGTGATAGCCAACGCCATGCTGACGGGCGCACCCTTGCACATTGTTCACATTAACAGTATGACACTTGGTCAGATTGATTTTGCCTTGAACATGGTCAGTGCAGCATCCAAAAAAGGATTTGACATCACGACTGAACTTTATCCCTATACTGCCGCTTCGACGGGTTTGATGACGGCAATGTTCAATGAAGGTTGGCAGGAGAGACTAGGTATTGATTATGGAGATCTGCAGTTGGTGGCCACGGGAGAGCGACTTACCAAAGAAACCTTTGCCAGACACAGGAGAACCAACCAAATTGTCATCATACACATGATGCAGCCTGAGTGGATTGCAAGGGGCATTGCCGCACCCGGGGTAATCATCGGATCGGACGGTATGCCTTATAGTAAACTCGCCCATCCCCGTACCGCAGGGACTTTTTCTAGGACTTTGGGCAAATATGTCAGAGAAGATCAGGTCCTTGACTTGAATACCGCCATTGAAAAAATGACCCTGCTTCCGGCAAAGCGTCTTGAAAATATTGCTCCCATGATGCGGTTCAAAGGAAGGATTCAAGTGGGCGCAGATGCGGACATTACTGTTTTCGATCCCAATACGATCATTGACAAAGCCACCTTTGAAAAAGGACTGGAATTTTCATCCGGAATAGAATATGTCCTGGTGAACGGGACTTTTGTCTTGAAAAATGGGGAGACTGTTCCTAATGTTTTCCCTGGGCAAGGGGTGTATGGAAAGTTTAAGAAGTAAAATTATATAAGTATCCGCAATGTTGTGCGTGGGGCTTGAGGTAACTTAATCGGATGCGGATACTCGTCAACGGACGACATTCCACGGTCCAAGGAGCCCTAATCGGTCTCCAACCATTAATTGTTTGGCTTTGTCCAGTAAAGCGGATACACAGATAAAATAAAAATTCATGGAATAATGTAGCATTGAAAATCAATGCTCTTCAAAATCATTTAATCATTTCATTTTAATTCAAACTTTATGAACAAAGCTGAAAGAAATCGAATTCATTCTGTTGATGCATTGAGAGGTTTTGCCCTTGCTGGAATTGTTATTGCTCATGTA
Source organism: Cognataquiflexum rubidum (assembly GCF_022538115.1). Lineage (GTDB taxonomy): Bacteria > Bacteroidota > Bacteroidia > Cytophagales > Cyclobacteriaceae > Cognataquiflexum > Cognataquiflexum rubidum. The sequence continues at coordinate 2,511 of NZ_JAKZAL010000018.1, forward strand.
CTCGAACAGTTCTTAGCTGGTTTCCCAACTGAAGAGATGCGGGCAGTTATGTTTTCAGGACCTGTCGACTTCATAGTTGATACGGTCTCGTTTTGGTTAATCAGGGGAAAGTTTTTTGCCCTGTTTTCATTGCTGTTTGGCCTTAGCTTTTTCATACAGATGGATAACGCAGAAAAAAGCGGTGTACATTACAAAACCCGGTACCTGTGGCGTTTGTTGGTATTATTAGGAATTGGTTTGGTGCACAATTCCTTCTATTCCGGGGACATCTTGGTGATTTATGTGCTTTTTGGATTTTTGTTAATCCCTTTTCACAGTGTCAGCAATAAGGTTGTACTTGCACTAGCTGTCATTCTATTTCTGGGTGGGGGTAGGTTCTTGTCCTTTGGCATTTTTGGTAATGATTCTATCATAGCACTGAACATTGAGAATTTTGATGAAAAGTATATGGCAGCGATCACAGGCGGAACCATAATGGATGTTTGGCGGGTCAATTTCATTGCACTGATTGGTAAATTCAATTTTCAAATGGGTGTGTTGGGTCGAGGCTATCTGACATTTGCTTTTTTCCTGCTGGGTATGTGGATTGGCAGAACCCGACTTCTTGAAAATCTTCAATCCAACAGTACAGTTCTTAAAAAAATAATCATGTGGTCATTTGTGGGTACACTTGCCATGATTCCTCTTTTTTGGTACTTGTTTTCCCAAATGGAAAGTATATTTGATTTCACTTCATGGTGGTCCATGTTTGCCTTATCTGCTTACGATAATTTCAATTTTTTCTTTACCATATTCTTGGCTGCCGGGTTTGTTTACCTTTTTGAATTGCCCAAAATGCAAAAAACACTTTCCTGGTTTGCTCCTTATGGACGTATGGCTCTTACAAATTATGTATTTCAATCCCTGATCGGAACATTCTTATTCTTTAATTGGGGCCTTGGGTACATGGGGCAATTGAGGAATATTGAACTTCTACTTATTGCTTTTCTGATCATCGGCGCGCAAATGATCATAAGCTGGTATTGGATGAAAAAATTTAAATATGGTCCTATTGAGTGGCTATGGCGATCTCTCACTTATCTGAAGCTACAGCCCTTTAGAATGTCACATTCTCATCCGGTGGCAATTCAAGAAAAATAGTATTAAACAATATGAAAAAGATAATTATAATCTCTTTATTGGCCACCCTTTTTTTGAATGGGCTGATCTGCGTTGCCCAGGTGATGACTCCGGAAGCACGGGTCAGAATGCTGGCGCGTGCTTCTGAACTTGAACTTAAAACAGTCTATAAAGCCCCTCCCGGTGATGCGCTTTCTCACCATACAGCCGGTTATGCCAAAATAATGTGTTCGGCTGTATTCATTACAGGGCTTTCACCCGAGTTTGCTGCCGAGAATGTGGGATATTTTACAGCACCATATACAGAGCGGGCAAAAGTTGGGAAACCAATCATAGATTATGGTAAGAAATCTGTCTCGATCAAACTCCCAAATGGAATTACCCGAACTGCAGTTTACACCGGCGACCAAGGTTGTGTTTGTTTACCGGAAGGAAGTGATGCTTTGAATTTCAAACCTGAAAAGGTACCCCGCAATTTGCCTGACGCTGCTACTACCCTATGGCCTATGGGAGATGTGTTGCCAAAGGAAGGCATGCCTTCTCATATTGACATGAATAAAGTAAAGCAGGCAGTTGATGCCGCATTTGCTCTTGATGAAGCACTTACAGCAGCTTTTGTAGTCACCTACAAAGGCAAGATTATAGGCGAAAGGTATGCTGAAGGAATTGATAAAAACACCCCTTTGGAAAGTTGGTCTATGGGCAAAAGCCTCTCCGCTACTATAATGGGGATCCTGATTCACCAAGGGGTATATACCTTGGAGCAGCCTGCACCAATACCACAATGGCAAGGCAAGGACGACGGACGATCCAAAATACGAATTATGGATATTATGCATATGTCAAGTGGCCTTTATTGCAGAGCTCCGCAAGATCCTGATTACGACCCTTCTTTGGGTTATCCTGACCATTTGTACTTGTACACCGGTGGAGTCAATTCATTTGAATATGCAGCCAATTTACCTCAACAGTGGCTACCCAATACTGTTGGTCGTTACCGTAACAGCGACCCTGTATTGATCAATTATCTTAATCGTCTAGGAATAGAAGGTAAAGGCGAAAACTACCATACTTTCCCTCAAAGAATGTTGTTTGATAAAATCGGAATTCGAACAATGGTGATGGAGACAGACCCTTATGGAAATTTTTTGACTCAGGGTTACGAGTTTGCCTCTGCCCGAGATTGGTCGCGCTTGGGCAATCTGTATCTGCAAGATGGCATCTGGAATGGAGAGCGGATTTTGCCTGAAGGTTTCACAAAATTTGTAAGCACCCTTGCCGAGCCTTGGCTTGCTGACGGAAGGCCGATCTATGGTGGCTTATTTTGGATCAATGGAGATGGCGGTTTTCCCATTCCAACCAATGCCTATATGATGCTGGGTGCGGGTGGGCAATCAGTGACAATCATTCCTTCCCATGATTTGGTAATCGTCCGACTTGGACATTACAAAGGAATGCAAGCAGGCAGCAAGTCTTTGAACAAAGCATATACTTTATTAATGGAAGCAATTCCGGAAAAAAGGGATTGATTCGCTACTGAAAAAAGGATACATAGAATCCTTACCTAGAAAGGAAAAGAATAAGTAGAAAAATACCCACTCTCCTTCATGATGAAATCCTTCCACCGGAAAGAAATACCCTCCATTGGGGAAGAATTTTACCCATTTCGTCCTAAGCCGGGGGATTGGAAACTTTGGATTCTTTAATTTATAAGTTGATGGTCGTGGTCTGACTATTTGATGAAACCAAAACAGAAATTCATGAAACTTTTAACAACACCCTTACTGATTATACTATTCCTCACGATCAGTTGTACCAATAATCAGGAAAAGAATATAACGAATGCCCAATCAAGCAGCTATTTTGATTATTCCAATAGCGAAGATCAAATTACCGGAGGCATCAAAATGATACCTATCGAAACACCAAAAGGCACTTTTAATGTCTGGACCAAACGCATGGGCAACAATCCCAAAATGCGCCTATTGTTGCTTCATGGTGGACCGGGTGCTACGCACGAGATATTTGAAAACTTCGATGGATACCTTCCCCATGAGCAAATAGAATACATTTATTACGACCAACTCGAAAGTTACTATAGCGATCAACCCAACGATTCTTCGCTATGGACCATCGAACACTTCGTGGAGGAAGTGGAACAAGTACGCAAAGCCCTGAATCTTACCAATGACAACTTTTATTTGCTAGGACAATCTTGGGGCGGCATTCTGGCCATGGAATATGCACTGAAATATCAGGACAACTTAAAAGGACTTATTATTTCCAACATGATGGCGAGCGTCCCCGAATATAACAAATACGCTGAAGAGGTTTTAGGTCCGCAAATACCCGAAGAAGTTTTAAAAGAAATAAAAGAGTTTGAGGCCAATGGAGATTTCGGTAATCCCAGATATGCTGAATTGGTCCAACAACACTACTACACCCGGCACGTTCTGAGAAAACCTTTAGAAGAATGGCCTGAATTCATTAACAGGACTTTTAAGCATCTCAATCCAAATATCTATATCTATATGCAGGGATACAGCGAATTTGGAATAACCGGAAATGCCAGCTTAAAAGGTTGGGATGTGTCTGATAGACTCGGAGAATTAAAAATACCAACCTTAATGCTAGGAGGAAAATATGATACCATGGATCCCAAATATATGGAGTGGATGAGCACCCAAGTGCAAAAAGGACGTAGCGTCACCACCAATGGAAGTCACATATCCCAATACGATGATGCTGAAGGCTATTTTTCCGGATTGATAGAATTTATAAAAGACGTCAATGAGGGTAATTTTAATTGATATGAATACAAAACTGGTATGGTGGAGGAATCCATTGCAGCACCCAACAGCAACCGAAAAGAATAACCAACTGAACTGACTAAAAAAAAGGCATTAAGACAATAGCCGAATAGCGTAGGCCTCAAATCAAATTAAATAAATATGAAAAAAGTAGGCATCATCAACCCCGAAATACAAGCTACCGAAAATTCACCACCTGTATTGCTGTCTTCACCTCCGAAGAGAAACTTGATTTCTTATTTCAAGGAATTTTTGATGCTCTTCCTGGCGGTGTTTTGCGGATTTCTGGCGGAAAATTATCGGGATAACCAAAGCGAGATTGCCTACGCAAAGGAATATGCAAAGTCCCTGATCAAGGATCTTGAAAACGATACGGTCATGATTAATGGAACAATTGAACAGAAACTTATAATCCTAAAGAGCATAGACAGTATCAGTGGACTAGTACATCAAGGTATATCGGGAAATATGGTAAAAGGATCATTTTACTACCATTCTCAGATAGTTTCTTTTTCTCCCACAACAATTTGGAGTGACGCAACACTCATTCAGATTACCCAATCCGGAAACCTGAGGTATTTTAAAAATGCTGAATTGGTCAATAAAATCAGTGCGTATTATTCCAGACAGGGTTACATCAGCGGATTGGTTGAGTCGGACAAAATAAAGCGAAACACGACTTTGGAAATCAAAAGCAGGATTCTGAATAATTATCATTATAAGCCCTTTTCATCGCTACTTCCTAGGAAAGAAAATGAGATCATTGATTCGTTGATGAATGTGTTGATGCCGCTTCAAAACAGCGATAAAGATTTGTTAAATGAATTTGCCAATAGTCTGGAAAACAGAAAATTCTATTTCACGCTCGTCATATCTGAAACTTATCCAATGATGAAAAGTCAGGCCAAGGAGTTGATTTTACTTTTGAAGAAAGAATATAACATCGAATAAATCATGGACGAAAACAAAAACATTCCTGAAGTACGTCCTACAGAAAAAGAGCAACCTGTATTGCATGCTACTACGGTTAAGAAAAATTGGACATCTTACATCAAGGAATTCCTCATGCTTTTTCTTGCTGTTTTTTGCGGGTTTCTTGCTGAAAATTACCGCGACTCCCTGAGCGAACAGCAGAAAGAAAAACAGTTTATCAGGTCCTATATCGAAGACCTCAAAGTAGATACAGCTGCGATACAAGCCAATTTAGTCTATCAAAAAAGCCGAAGAGGCCAATTGGACTCCTTGATTTATCTTTTTCGTGAGCAAAAAATTGAAGGCAATGAAAATGAACTTTACTATTATGGTAGAATGCTGATCCGGACAAGGCGATTCCAAAACAGTGACAGAACCATCTCCCAACTCAAATCCTCCGGATCGATGCGGCTTATCAGAAGTGAAAGTGCGGCAGACAGTATCATTTCATATCAAAAATTAGTAGAAACAATTCTAACAAATATTGAAGACGAGCGTGTGGAGCGGAGGGCTACGGACCCGATGCTGATGAAGATTTTTGACCCTTATGTTTTTGACCAAATGCTGGACAATAATAACAAAGTCAACAAACCTACAGACAACCCCCCATTAAGATCATATGACAAGGAATTGCACCAAGACTTCGCTTACCATATCCATTTGCTTAGTGGAAGCAATCTAATATTGACTACAAGACAGGAGCAGCTCTTTGAGCGCGCAATAAACATCATTGTTTTTCTACAGAAAGAATATAGTTTAGAAGAATAGACCCATGAAAAAAAATATCAAAATATCCCCAAAAACATCCCAATGAAAAATGACAACCCTACCACACGCAGAGATTTCATGAAGTCTGCTGCAGTCATTACTTCAGGCACCTTTGGTCTCTCTATGGTCCCACATTTTAACACTGCTGCACCTTTGCCGATCGAAGACCGGCTCAATGTGATCGGTCCCAGAGAAGGATTTGCACTGCATATCGGAACCTTGCTATCCATGATGACCTGGATGCGGGATGTGATACTGAGGCCGGTCGAAGGAATGAACGTGGAACAACTGGATTTTTTATTGGATAAAAACTCCAACTCCATAGGTGCAATGTTGCTCCATTTGGCTGCAACGGAGCGGTATTACCAGATCCATACTTTCGAAGGAAAGAAATGGGGAGATTGGAGTAAAGAAGATATCAAACGATTTGATGTGGCTATGAACCTTGGCGAGGAGGCCCGGAAAACCATCAAGGGTAATAACTTTAACTATTACCTTGAAATCATGACGGAAGTAAGAGAAAACACCATCAAGGAATTTAAGAAAAGAGACGACAATTGGTTGATGAAGGTGGATGAGGAATGGCCTTGGGGACCGACCAATAATTACTGCAAGTGGTTCCATGTCTGCGAACATGAATCCAACCACAACGGTCAATTCAAATACCTCAGAAGCCGGGTTCCCGGGGCTAAGTAAGGGCAACTTATGTAAATCTTAAAAATCAGGACTTGACGCGCCTAAATCATTGGATCAAGTGTCTGTCAAATAGAAAGCAAGAAAATGGAACCATCAAAGCAAATTTCCTCTGAATACCTTGGTCATTCTACCTCTGTCGCCAAAAGTCCAAAACAGGGTAAGTCAAATGTAATCAACCGCATTTTCTTTCCCAATACCGTTTGGTTTCTATTCCTTCTTATACCCTTCATTGCGATAGGGTTTTGGCCGGGATATTGGTCGAAGCTTTTTGAAGACATCGGCTTAACTTCTATCATGCACATCCATAATGCCCTGATGATGGCATGGGTGGCAATGAGCCTTGCACAACCACTTTTGATTCTAAAAAAGAAAGTACAATGGCATCGCTTATTGGGGAAAACAAGCTATGTACTGATGCCCCTTGTTCTGATTAGCCTCTATTTTTTGATGCAGGAAAGGTATCTGCGCAGGCTGGCACGTATGATAGAAAGAGTGGCTTCCGGAGAAATACAAATGACTTCTGAACAGATTTACAGTGCTGCTGCCGCTTCTCTTGACTTAGGTCTGGTTTACTCTTTATTGCTTGCAGGTCTATATGCTTTGGCAATCATCTATCGGAAACGAATCCTCTATCACGCCACTTTTATGTTTGGTGCTATTTTGACAGCCCTCGGTCCTTCCGTTGACCGCATCATATTTCAGATTTATAGCCCCGAGGGGTTAGTGATGAATTACATTGCCTCATATGCAACCTTGACTTTCACCATACTGCTTTTTGGAGCATTGGCATGGTACCAAAAACGCAAAGGCTATAGTTCAGGTCCTGCATTGATCACGATGTGTGCCTATATCGGAGGTGTGTTGTTGATTGAATTTGGCTCAAAGACATGGGCCTGGCAGGTAGTGGTGGAGAGTTTATTTACATCCTAATTCACAAAATTAAAAATTTTACTATCTAATAAATTGGATAATTTAGTTTCTTATCTACAAACTGACATTTAAACATGAAAAGGAAATCTGGACAGATCAATTTACCTTTCTTGAATAAACGCTTGGCGTTTATTCAATATGTGACACTATTATTCCTCATCATTTCCGTCATTTCGTGTCAATCGGAACAAACAGAAGGCAGTAATGCTTTAATGGGACGGGGATATGGGATTAGTAATACAACCCTAATAGTAGAGGACCTCGATAGTGCTCGAAAATATTTCACCGAAATATTGGGATTCAATATTCCTGATTCGGAACAGATCAATAAGGGAATCTTCGAAGGGACAGTAACTAATTCTATTCCCTTTCCTGACATGTCTGCCCTGGTTTTACTTTCGTTGGAGGATTCCGCACTTGTTTCCGGCAAAGATTCAGTAGTTCTGGACTTTTTGGATAGGTATAAAGGTGTTGGGATGTATTCCTTATCAAGTTCATCGGTGGACAGTACCTACTCCTTGTTAACTTCCCGTGGGTTTACGATGGATTCTATAAGAACCCACAGTTTTGAGATCCCCGGTCCTCAATCATCTCAGTGGTCTGATGATCAGTGGAAGATTTTTCAAGTCGGATTTGAAACCAATAGTTTACCGAATCCTCTTCCGGAGTTCGAGGAGCTATCCGGTTTCCCCTATGATCAAATGCATGAATGGAAGAGCTTCTATTATATGCAACGGGAATTTTTGCAACATCCAAATGGTGTCCTAGGAATTACGGCTATCAAAGTTGTGGTTGAGGACCTTGAAGCTGCTCGTAAGGAATTTAAAAAAATGGGACTTCTGGAATTGAAAGAAAACCCATCTGAAAATCTGGTCCGTTTTAAAATAAAAAGAAATCAAGAGCTACATTTAATCAGTCCACAAACACCTGACGATTCCTTTGCCCAATTCTTGAAAATGCGTGGTTCAGGAGTATTTGCTATTGTTTTTGAGGTGCTGGACCTTAAAGCAACATACGATTTGCTTTCAGAAAAATTACCCAAAGAGGCGCTCCTGGAGGATTTATTACAAAATAGTGTGACGGTATTGAAAGAATATGCTTTAGGCGTTCAACTTGAATTTGTAGAAGAACCAGAAGAACAAGGGATGTTAGCAGAACAATTAAAGCTGAATTTTGGGTCAAAACTAGATAGTACTGCCATATTGCACGCTGAAGGTATGTATCTGAAATATTGTGCGCTTTGTCATGGAAAAAACAGAGAAGGGTATGCTGCTGATTTTGCTCCTTCTCTCCGGTCCCACTCCTTATTGGCTACTGCCCAATCATCCAACTTTCTCAGATATACCATCCAATATGGAAGGGCCAATACCGCTATGGCTGGCTATTACAAGGAACAAGGCGGACCCTTGGAATATATAGATGTAGAATTAATGCTGAAATGGTTGAGCGAATCAAGTGGAGTTGAAAAACCCATTGAATTATCCCGTGATCCCATCAAGGGTGATGTCCAACTTGGGTCAAGAATCTATACAGAAAAATGTGCGGCTTGCCATGGATCAAATGGAGAAGGCATTAGTGCACCGGCTTTGGGAAACCCAATGTTATTGGCCACGGCAACTGATCATTTTTTGCGTTACGCCATTGCAGAAGGAAGAGATGGTACGCCAATGGTTGCATTTAAAGATAGCCTAAGTAGTGATGAAATAGATGCCGTAACTGCATTTCTCAGAAGTCGGGCATCAGGTTGGAATGTACCTGAACCTGTTTCTGTAAGTTTACCTACACCTGAAGAATATGTTATAAACCCTGAGGGAAAGCAACCCAATTTTCAACTGCGTGAGGGGCTTTACCTATCTGCAGCGCAATTGAATAAAGCGCTTCAGGATGGTATGCGATTGGTATTGCTCGATGCAAGGTCAGAAGTGGCTTGGAGGCAGACACATATTCCGGGAGCAATTCCAGTTCCTTACTATAATGAACCGGAAACCTTTGTAAAAGATATACCAAATGACAGTACCTGGATCATTGCTTATTGCGCCTGTCCTCATGCTGCTTCAGGACAGGTAATCAGTAAGTTGAAAAAATATGGTTTCAAAAATACAGCTATTCTTGACGAAGGTATTTTGGTTTGGGCACAATTAGGTTATCCTGTTCAAATAGGAAATTAGAGGTGTTAGTTTGGTAAAAAGAGGAGGGAGAATGGAAAATACTTCGCGACACTTTGCTAGCAGATAAATAGAAATAAATCAAAAAGTCTTAAACCATGCAAAAAACATCCCTTTACCTCCTCCTTATTTTTTCAATATTCCTGTCCTCCTGTTCCAAAAAACTGACATCTGCGGTAGACTTGGCGGCTGCAGAAAAGGAAACGGTCTACAATGTATTGAAAGACGTTTCTTATGGTTCGGATCCTGAGCAAACCATGGATATTTATCTTTCCCAAAAAGCAAAATCCTTTGGTAAACGAAACTACACGATTGTGTTTCTGCACGGAGGAGGCTATTATTTCAGCGACAAAAGTCAGGAGGAAAGGTACATCGAACCCTACCTGAAGAAAGGTCTGAATGTCCTCAATCTGAATTACAGATTGAAACGAGGGATTCCCCTTGCCACGAGTGACCTGACACATGCTTTGAATTTTCTAAAAGCCCATAACGCTGGCTATGGTTTGAATTTGGACAATGTGATTGTGACGGGGTTTTCGGCAGGGGCGCATATTGCTAGCAATGTGGGACTTGCCCAAAACAATCCGGAGTATCCCAATAGACTTGATAAAGGCATTGTGATCGTAGGTATCATCAACTTTTCCGGTCCTGTGGATGGATTGGATGTGGTGGAGAGGGTTTTTACGGAGCATGAGAATGAACAGTACCAAGCAGTTGGTCGGGCACTTTTTCCTGCGGAAGGTTATGAATCAAAAGAAAACCTAGCCATCTATCAACCGATCACTTATTTTGATCCAAAAGACCCACCTATTTTTCTGTGGCATGGGGGCTTGGATGATCAGATTCCTGCTAAGACTTTTGAAAGGTTTGTTCCCATGCTCAGGAAGGATATGGATATCAGGATATTTATACCCGACGGAAAGCACAGCCCAAATCAAAAGGAGTTTGAAAATGCTTACATTGAAATATTTAAGTTTTTGGATGGTTTATAAGAAAATATGAAATTATTATTTACTCTAATGATTCCGGCTGTTGTACTCCTCCTCCTTGGAAGTTGTCAGGAGAAATTGGAAACCTTCACTATTCCTGAAGGCCATGTGGCCATGTTTGGCTATGGTTCATTGATGTCCAAAAATTTGATTGAAACCGGTCTTTTGGATAAGGCTTATCATGGACCGTTTTTACCCGCACACCTCAAGGGTTACAAGAGGTCATGGACATTTGCATGGCCGACAGACCTTCCGCTGTACAATGTGGACAGTACTTTTACCAAGGATTATATTTTGACAGAAGGAGATACCATCTATCCAAAATACCTCCATTACCTCAACATCCGTGAAGACCCGAATACGGTCATCAATGGGGTATTGTATATTGTTCCTGCGGCTGATTTGCCCAATTATGATGCTTGGGAATTGGGGTATGAGCGATTTGAGGTCACCCATTTGATCCAAGGATATACCATTGAGGGAGGTCCGGTATTCGCTTACAAGGCGCTTCCGGATTTTGAGTTGGTGCCCAATAATGATTACACACAAAACGTCATTGAACGCAGTTATGTGAAAATCCTTGAGGACGCTTTTGGATATTGGGGAAAGGATTTTGAAGCTGAATACCATAAAACCACAGAACCATTTGATCCTGCTATTCTGCATGAAACCCACAAGATCTTATTGACAGATCCTGCAATGGAGAAAGTGGAAGAATTAAAGTCGGGTTTTAAGTATTAAAGCCTAACGATCTAAAAATCAATTGGCAAACCGGAAATTTTTTTGACTTTTATGTCTCTGTAGAAAACCTCAGCCCCTTCGGACTGGATTTGGATTTTGCCACTCTTCAGAGGCAATTCCCCTGTTTCAGATAAGTAACGCGAGTTGTAGAGTACCATCACAACCTTGTTGTTCACCAGGTGCACGGCTGTATCGCCAAAGCAATAGAGTTCTAGGGTATTCCATTCACCGGTCGGATTTTCGGCATCAGGGTATTTTATACAGCGCCTTCCCACCGCACTCGAGTCACTGAAAACCAATTTTTCTGCTTCAGGATCATAGACATAAAATTCATCGGTCTTCTTTGCCGGAATGTTCATGATTCCGCCAGCCACACCCCAATAATCGCCACAATCACCTTCCTGCACCTGCAACTCCTGTGAACGCATCCAAAAACCACCGTCTGCCCCATGGGGTCCCCCGGCGTGGTACAGCAACCCACTGTCTCTCTTGTTTTTGTCGCGGGGTTTGTGTTTTGCTTCGCCCCATTTAAATTGAAGGCTGAGGTGATAATTGCTATACTCTTGAGTAGTAGACAAGCCTCCCCACTGTTCGCCGGAAATGCGGATAGATGGATTTCCATCCACTTCTACTACACTGAATACACTTTGCGGATCGATGTTTAATCCAATGGGATTATCAGACCTCCTCACAGTGGAGTCGGAAGTAGCCTCCCATGCCGGCCCTATATAGGTATCCCAACCGGTGAGGTCTTTTTCGTTGAAAAGTGCTTCCCATTGCTCTTCGGGCTTACAGGATAGCAAAACTAGGAGTGATAATGCGAGAAGAAAGATTTTGGCTTTGGACATTTTTTTGGGTTTGGTTAAAGGTAGTCATTCTTCAAGAAAAGAAAAGGGCAAAGTTTAGCACAAATCGGAAAGAAATTGAAATGTTACCGAGGCGAAGTTTTTATGTGAAAGAAAGGGTAATACAATCAAAAAGAGAAGATGAAATTCAAGAAAATCATTTATAGTAGATCACCAACCCAGCCAATGAAAATATGGATTAACATCTTGAATTGTTTCAGTTTTCTAATTCTTTAATTTCCTTTAAAAATTTTTCTTTTATTAAATCCAACTTTGAAACTGCTTCTAAAGCACATTGTTTTGCTTTTTGCTTTGCTGAAAAAGTCAGACAATAATCCAGAGCATCTTCCAAGGATTTATCCATTATATTATCTGGGTTGAATAATATTGGCCAGTTTAATGTTTTTACTTGTAAGGAGATTTTAGCTCCACCTGCAATAGGATCAATTGGGATAACAGGAATTCCATTTTTTAGTGCAAGAACAGTCCCGTGCAATCGGGTAGTAATTACAACATCCATCTTCGATATCAAAGATTCAATTTCACCTTCGGTCCTTAACCCACCTTGATTTTCTAAAATTGCAGTATCAATTGGAACTATAGCCAATTGTCGGCTATCCAATAAGTTTTCTATCATCTTATTGACCGATTCATGTTTACTCTTAACTCCATACTCTTTTTGTTTATGGGCCAATATCAAACCAATTACAGGAATTTGTGGGGGAGGTGCCAAAAAAGTAATATCAGGATTGGAGGCCCTTGAACTGTCTCTTTCATAGAGTAGGACAAAAGGGTTCCAATTTTCGAGGGAGTCCAACAATGATAAATCCACACCTATCAGTCGGGCACTCGAAAAATGATTCAACATATTTGTAACGGGATACCCATTACCAAAAGGCCCACAGACAAAGATAATATCTGTATAGCGATCACTTGCTGCTTGAGTCCAGTCCACAGCATCTGCATAAGGAAACCGTTGATGTACGGCAATTTCAAATTCAAGTCCTGATTCCCTAAGCCAATCACAAACGATATCCCTTGCTATTAAATCACCTGCGGTTGTCCCCATGTCTTCCCAAGAAAACCATCCTGCTACTAATATTCTCATCTTATTTTGAGGTTTTAAATGATTGACCTTAATTTCATTTAAGTTGTTGATAGAAAATTTATTTTCTTTTTTGTTAAGGCATCGGCATGATTGTCCTTAATAACCTCCAATAGTTTTCCTTTTTCTAAATGGATGATAATATTACAGTTACTGAGCGTATCAAGTCTGTGGGTAATCATGAAAGTAGTACGACCTTTCATCAATCTTTCAATTGCTTCAATAACTTGTAATTCGGTTTTTATATCTAGGGAACTCGTAGGTTCGTCTAGTATCAAAACAGGGGCATCTTTTATAAAGGCCCTGGCAAGCGCTATTCTTTGCCTTTCGCCGCCAGAAAGTTGCATACCTCTTTCCCCCACCAATGTTTCATATCCTGAGGAACATCGGGTGATAAATTCATGTGCATTAGCGGATTTGGCAGCTTCAATAATTTCTTTTTCAGTGGCATTTTTACGTCCGTATGCAATATTTTCTGAAATGGTGGTAGAAAACAAAACAGGTTCTTGAAGGACAAGACTGAACTGATTTCGGTAGTCATCTAACTTATAATCTTTAATATTTAAATTATCTAGTAAAATATTTCCGGACACTGGATCATAAAATCTTGTGATTAAATTAATCAGGGATGATTTTCCTGCTCCGGTGGAACCCATAATCCCTACCCTATCTCCAGGCATAATTTTAAAAGATATATTTTCAAGGATATTTTCACTTTCGTTGTAAGCAAAAATCACCCTTTGAAACTCCAACATTCCCTTTGCTTTAACAATTGCAACAGGATTAATTGCTTCCTTTACTTCCTCCTTCTCATCCAGTAAATTATATACACGTTCCATACTTGTGATAGAAGATTGAACCCCGTTTAGACTTTTGCTGATTTTGTCTATTGGCGCATAAACCTGTGCCAAATACGAAATTACCATGGTCAGTTCTCCTAGAGTCATTTGACCCTGGTTAACATAGATTGCCCCCCAATAAATAAACCCCGCCGTAACAGAAGCAAAGGTCATCCCAATCAAAAAATAAAATATCGCACTAGTCCAGGCAATTGACATTTGACCTTTCATCGCTATATCTGATTTGGCCATAAACCTATTGCTCTCCCATTCTTCTTGGCCAAAAGCCTTGACTACCCTTAAAGACCCAAGGACCTCATGTACTACTGCCATCGCATTGCTTTCAGATTCCATCACTTTCTTCCAATCCTTTTTCAATCTTATCGATGAATACCGGATCAAAAAGGATATCGGTAGGATCAAAAAACACACAATGAAGGCAAAACGCCAATTAATAATAAAAATAATGGTAATCATCCCAACAAGGGTTATAAATGAGGAAAGTAATGGTGAGAGATTACCGATTATAAAAGTGCGAATTGATGAGGTATCATATTGGATTTTATATATGCTATCGGAGGAGCCTTTTTTATCGTGATAGGCAAGAGATAAACGTTGAATATGGGAGAAAAGGCGCATTCTAAAACTCCTCACAAGTTTTTCTCCAGTTTGGGCATTCACAATCCAAATGGTCAGATTATACAAATTTTCAAAAATTGCAACTAAAATAACCAAAAGGACTGATATCCATACTACTGCTAAAAAGGTAAAGTCGAAATCTTCAGGGAAAAAGAAAGAAATGTAGGAGGGGACTGCATTGCCACTAAAACCATTATCTATGAGTATTTTTAAAGCCAGTGGTTTCAATAAAGAAATAGGGGAGGCTAGAAAATTGAGAACAAAAATTAACCCTATAGAAGGCCAATAAGGTTTCGCATCTGCAAAAGTTCTCTTTAAGATGGTAATTGATGAACTCATAATAAAAGTTTCCTATGTGATACTTAATTCAAAGTCTATTGATCAAATCAGTTAAAACTTTGTTACTGTCAAAGAATTCCTTCGCTATTTCAAGTGCAGCATAAGAATGCTTATTGTAATTATTATAAACTTCCTCAAGTGCATTAAGTGCAGTACTTTGGTCAGAAAATGCCAAGAGCCCCATGCCTGAGGTTATATATTTTGACCATTGGGTATCTTGTGTTATTACTGGCTTTCCGGCAGCTAAATAACAAGCAGACCTACAAGAAAACCAACCGCTTTTTGATTTTACATATGTTTCTTTTGCTACCGAGAATTCTCCTAATGATGCGTAAATAAAATTTCTATATTGATCCGGAGTATTAATTGTTTCTAAAGGATCTAACAAACCCCATCCATTATTTAATAGAACTTTTGGATCCATCTTTTTGGAACTATCTGCCACAATGATGTCAAATTTATTGTTTTTAAAGGTCAAAGGAATATCAATAAACTTATTAAATTCCATATCTTTTTGGCCCCATTCTTCATTCAGATAGCACATTTTTTTTCTGGTTGACCAATTCATGATGGTGGTAAAAGCCGCCTTTGTAACATCAAAGTCATCAATCTTACTTTTCTCCCAAAATCTCAAACATACTGGCTGGCGTGTTGGCTGCCATAAAAACCCGTATGTGGGAATCCTACAATCTGGATGTCCAATATTTTCACCAAATGAAAAAAAGTGTGTGTAGTTAAGTCCATAATATTTGATGAAAGACGATTTTGATTCTTCCACTTTTGAATCGTCCCAATCCTGAACTTGAGTAAACATAGGATCTGAATCAATCAAAACCCGAACAGGAATGGACAGATATTCATCTCTCATCAATGATGCAGCCGAAACATTGATAAAAATATCTGCAGTTTCACATACTTTTTTAACTTCCTGGGGGCTCATTCCGAAGCATTTTCCTGTAGCAACATCACGATATGCCCACCTATTTTCAAACCCGAAATCTCTCATTGTCGCATCCAAATACTGAATGGTGTCAGATGGATCATCCCACTCTTTTCCATGGGATTTGTAAAATGAATATTGTCCAGTATCTTCAATATAATAAACATCATGCCCCAGCATTTTCAGCCCCAAAACATATTGAATATAATCCCAGGTTACTCCTCCCGTTGGATATAATCCAATAAATCCGCTGACGATTATTTTTAGCTTCCCCATTTCAAATTATTTTAAATTTCTTTATCCTACCCTCAGCTAATTATAAAATCATTTTTCAATAAGAATATTATCTATGTTAAAATTTGCAAATTTTTCGTCCGGATTTTCAGTTTCCTTACTCTGTTCTTTTTCCCAATTTTGATTAAATGCCAATGCTTCCACAGATTTTTTAAACAATGTTAAAATATAACATGAATCAGCAATAATTTTTAAAACAAACAAGATTGAAAGTGATCCGAAAAACATTAAACTCAGATAAGCATCAAATTTATATGATAAGATTGTTACCAAAACAAGACCCAAAAGCGTAAGAAATGGAATAATAGAAATCCGCAACCACTGTTTTATTTTGAAATATTGTTTTCCCATCCCATGTTCTTCAACAGTCAACAAAGCCCTTGCAGAAATAAATGGACCTATTTTATAATCCAAATCCCAACGGTCATATTCACCTCCGTTTTGAACTTTCATTTTTCTTTTCAATAACTCGCTTTTCAGATCCAATTGCCATTCTGATAATTCCGCCCACTTGTTTTCAGACCAAACCTTAATCACCTGTGGAAACAAAGAAAAACTCTTCAGATACTTAAGGTTTAAAAGACTTCCCCTCGATGGATTCAAACCATGTTTTAATCGTCCTCGAAGCCTCGATATTGGCTGTATAAAGTGCATATAGGTTGTAATCAAAAACCCTTTCAATTTTTGATCTTTTGCGATTGACTTATCTTTTTTTATCGCTTTTGCGGCAGAAATAGCAGACTGGGCCACAATCAATCCAAGTAAAAATAAAAAAATCGGAAATGAAATTCCAAATAGGGGAAGTTCAAATCCAAAAACAGAAACAATCCCAAAAAACAAGATGAGTAGAAACCATTCCGGCATCAAAGAGACGCTACTCCATGAGTTATAGGAATCATTGTAAACGGATTGAAACAATGCTGATCCTTGGCTACCGTAAAAAATCTTTCTCTTTTTCGAGTAGATTGGTTTTGTTAAGCCATTCCCATAAATGTGACCTCTCCAGCTTAAGTGGCCTAAACTATTGTATTTTTCAGGCCATTTTTTTTCCAATAATGCTTCGGCTTTCCCATATCCCTCTTGCTGCTTCCAATACGTCTTTAGAGAACTGCGTCTATGATGCCAAACAAAAGCCGAATGATGAAATCCGATCGTATATCCTCTTTCCTGGATCCTCCAGCAAATATCTACATCATCTCCTGCAGCCCTGAAAACTGGATCAAACCCACCTATTTCTATCAAAACAGATTTTTTGAAAGTCATATTACATCCGGGAATATGCTCTGCTATTTCATCATCTAGCAATACATGACATGGACCACCCGGTGAATTTGCCACACAATGAGAGATTAATTCTGCATGCTTTGGTGGTAGGTTAGGCCCTCCAACTCCGGCATGATTGGTACCAAGGTAGGATGATGCTAGATAATTAAGCCAATTGGGGTCGGGGTAAGCATCATCATCAATATAGGCAATGATTTCACCTTTCGAAGCAAATAGTCCGGTATTTCTTGCACTACTTAATCCCCGATTTTCTGTGCTTATTAATTGCACATGAAACTGGGCAGCGATTTCAGCAGTATTATCTTTTGATCCATCATTTACGACTATGACCTCATATTTTGGATAATCTAATTCAGACAATCCTACCAAGGTGTCTCGAATAGTTCTAGAACCATTGTAGGAACAAACAACAATTGAAAAAAATGGTAATTCCTCCTGTCCTTTGTAAGGTAATTCGGCAAATACTTTACTTACAGTAGACAAAGCAGGCTTTGCATTTCGAGATCTATCAACCAACCCAAAATCCCAATCATCTATAGGCAGTCCTCCCCTCCACCAATCATCTGTCCATGAAAAAACAAAACAACCTGCACATCCCTTCTCAAAAATTTTCCGAATCTGCCAATTTAGAGTTTCGGCTTGTTTTTCAAGGCCGTTTCTCATGCTGTCGAGCCCTATTTCTGAAAGCATCAGCGGTTTATCCTCAGCCAGATTATGTAATCGGGCCAAATATTTTGTAAGTTTTTCCTCTGTTTCAAGAAATACATTGAAACAAAAGAAATCCAGAAATGAAAGGTCTAGATATTCCGTTGTTGGATAATTCACATAAGTAACCAACGCGTCCGGGTCAACCTCTTTGACAGTTTGGTAAAGTTTTTTCAAAAACAAAGTGATCTTTTTGTCGCCATACCATCTGACAATCTGCGCAGGAATTTCATTTCCAATGGCGAAGCAGAATATAGCAGGGTGATTCGAACAGCGGATTACATTTTGCCTGACCCGTTCTACAATGTCACGCTCCTGTTTTTCCGTATCTAAAAAAGTCAAATGCTGTTCCCACGGCATCCCAACCATCATTTTAAGATTATACTTTAAAGCAGCATCCAAAACTGCCAAAGGGGGTACTGTATAGGTTCTCACGGTGTTAACCCCATTTTCGGCCATCAACCTAAAATCCTTTTCAACAGTTTCTAAAGGAGGGAATAAATCTCCGGATTTATCTGGCTCAAATGTGCCATAGGTAACTCCTTTGACGTAATATCTTTCATCCCCATCCTTGAAAAATTTACCATCAATCTGTAGTCTAACAATTTTATTTTCCATAACAAAGTAATTAAAAATCCCTAAAATAAATGTTTATAATAATCTGTAATATAATAGTAGTTATATAATCTCAAGGATGGATTAAATAAACACCTGTTAATTCAGTTAAATGGGTTTAGAGTATGAAGCCATATTAATATATGGTTTACTTTAAAAGTTAGGTTTAAAAGGCAATAAATAAAATATTTTATACGAAATTCGTTTTTGGGTATTTAAATGAACAAAATTTAAATACGATAACAAAAAATAAATTGAAAATAAATTGAAAATAAATGAAAAATAAATTCTACGTTGTTTAATATTTATAAAAAATCTTGTAATTGTTATGATTTATCGAAAACTTAAAATAATTTTATAAAATTAAGCCTTTCTATTAACGAAATAAAGCCAAATATTTTCTCACAGGGTATGTCCTCTATTTTTTCAAGTCCCCCGGCATGATACAGTATACCACTGTCTCTCTTGTTTTTGTCGCGGGGTTTGTGTTTCGCTTCGCGCCATTTGAATTGAAGGCTTAGGGGATAATTACTGAAATCCTGTGTAATGGATAAGCTTCCCCATTGTTCACCGGAAATACAGATAGAAAGAATTTGAAAATGAGTATATTGAATGGTTAAGCTTTTAGATCATTTAAAAAAAACTATGAAGAGGTCAATTGTTTTCAGCCTACTTATCCTCAACCTAACTGTCGTCTATGCCCAAAAACCCAGGGCAAGAGATTTAGGTGTACCATTTACTGGCACAACAGGTCAATTCAATGCCATCACCGATGTCAAAGGTGTGGAAGTGGGATACAGCACCATCATCTCAGGAAGCGGTAAAAATATCGTGGGTAAGGGTCCTGTCAGAACCGGAGTCACCGCCATATTCCCGCGAGGAAAAGCAAATAAATTCAGCCCTGTATTTGCCAATTGGTACAGCTTGAATGGAAACGGGGAAATGACAGGAACCACTTGGCTGACCGAATCCGGCTTCCTGGAAACCCCGATCATGATTACCAATACCAACAGCGTAGGTGTGGTCCGGGATGCGGTATTGAAATGGTACGTGGATACAGATTGGTACAAAGGAGAAGAATGGTGGTACACATATCCTGTGGTAGCGGAAACTTACGATGGTTTTTTGAATGATATCTATGGTTTTCATGTCAAGGAAGAACATGTGCTAGAAGCGATTGAAAACGCATCAACTGGCAAAATCGGAGAAGGAAATGTAGGTGGAGGCACCGGAATGATGTGTTTGGGTTTCAAAGGAGGGACAGGGACATCCTCTAGAATAGTCAAGATCAAAGGTTCTTCTTATACAGTTGGGGCTTTGGTTCAGGCTAATTTTGGAAGGAAATCCTCTTTGACCATTGCCGGAGTTCCGGTAGGAAGGGAGTTGATGGACACTTTGAACAATGAATTGAAATTGCCGCCACAGTCCTATCGCCAAGAAGGAGACGGTTCCATCATTGTGGTGGTGGCGACCGACGCACCTTTGCTTCCCCATCAGTTGAAGCGGATTGCAAATCGGGTTCCCATCGGAATCGGCAATACCGGAGGAATAGGAACAAATGGATCGGGCGATATTTTTATCGCATTTTCCACCGCCAATCCTGACGCTTTTGAGCGTTATGAATCCACAAAAGTAGATATGTTGCCCAATGACCTGATCGACCCTTTATTGGAAGCGACAGTTCAGGCAGTCGAAGAAGCCATCATCAATGCCATGATCGCGGCTGAAACCATGGAAGGAATCAATGGAAACAAGTCTTATGCATTGCCTCATGGATTACTGGTAGAAGTGCTCAAAAAATACAATCGGCTGAAGGAATAATAGGGGATGGTTATGCTTCTTTTCCCGAAGCAGCTTATGGGAAAATCTTAGGTTCCTGCTTCTGGAGAAGCAGGACAACCTGAAAATCTTAGGTTCCTGCTTCAGGAGAAGCAGGACAGCCTGGAATGGAAAAAAAACAACCACTTAAATGCATTTAAAAGTATTGACACTTAAATCCCCTACTATGAAAAACCAAAAATTCTTCTCTCTCCCTTTGACTGCGCTACTTGTTTCACTCCTTATTTCAAGCTGCAGCCCAGACAATAAGGATTCTTCTGTGCCTGAAACACCAGTAATCTCCCTCAGCAAAACAGAACTGGAAGATGAAGCCTGGCATATGGAAGAACTCTATTGGGAATATGTTCAGAATATTGACACCGTGACCTATAAGACACTCTGGCACGATGACTTTATCGGCTATCCGGGTTTTGGGGATGGAGTGTCTGATGCAAGCAAAATTGCCAGTTGGATACCTGATTTGCATAAAGACCCCGATCTGAAATACAGCTATACCCTTCACAAAAAGGCATCAAATGCCATTGAGGATGTGGTGATGGTATTTTACGACACAGATTATTTTTGGACGGACAAAGACAATAAAGTAGTCAGAAAGGAGACCTATAAGTTTACCCATACCTGGAAAAAAGTGGATGGCAAGTGGCTGATTCTTGGAGGCATGGCTGCGGTGAAAAATCCCGTGGTCCAAGAGGATTAACCTTACATTGGAAAATTGTCCCCAACCACACATCGAAGAATCTATGAAGACAAAATTGAAATCACTAATCATTCTAGCGTGTATAACTCTGTTTTCCTGTGCTGAGCGTGTCGATTATGTTTCTTCTCAGGAGTATATCCTAAAATCAGCTGAAGAATGGGCAGAGGCTATTAATGCGGGTGACTCTGCAGTGATTGATAGGATTATGGCAGACGATTTTGTGGGAGTAAGTCTGAGGGGAGATCTTTATGACAAGCAGACATTGATTCGTGAGTCAAAAATTAAAGCCAATCAATTCTATAAGCCTAAGGTTTTCAATGTTACCATAAGATTTTATGGAATGGCCGCTGTGGCCCAGGGAAACGAGACTTGGACAAAAATAGAGGACTCTACTAGCACTACCAATATCTGGACTGATACCTGGATATACAGAGATAAAAAGTGGCAGATAGTAGCAGCACAGGATTTAAAGCTGAATCCATAAAAAAATATTACAGTTGATCACCTTGCCAAATTTACTGATTAAAATATGCTCAAATTCTTTCGAAAAATCCGCCAAATATTACTCCAGGAAAACAAGATTGGGAATTACCTTAAATGTGCCATTGGGGAAATCCAATTTTTGAAAACGTTGATAATGAGTCCCGTTAGGGACTTGATATGGGTAGAACAAACGATTAGCCAAGACACAACCGTGCCTTTAGGTACGGGATATGTAGGAAAAACCAAATTATGTAAAAACCATATTGAGTACCTACGGCACGCTATTTCTGATTACACATCTGCTTTCTACCGATATTTTGTCCCTACGGGACATTCTGAATTTCAGGGTTCTCACAAGGCATTTAATCTCCGATTCCTATGATAAATCTTTTTCGAAAAATCCGCCAAATATTACTCCAGGAAAACAAGATTGGGAATTACCTTAAATATGCCATTGGGGAAATCCAATTTTTGAAAGCGTTGATAATGAGTCCCGTTAGGGACTTGATATGGGTAGAACAAACGATTAGCCAAGACACAACCGTGCCTTTAGGTACGGGATATGTAGGAAAAACCAAATTATGTAAAAACCATATTGAGTACCTACGGCACGCTATTTCTGATTACACATCTGCTTTCTACCGATATTTTGTCCCTACGGGACATTCTGAATTTCAGGGTTCTCACAAGGCATTTAATCTCCGATTCCTATGATAAATCTTTTTCGAAAAATCCGCCAAATATTACTCCAGGAAAACAAGATTGGGAATTACCTTAAATATGCCATTGGGGAAATCCAATTTTTGAAAGCGTTGATAATGAGTCCCGTTAGGGACTTGATATGGGTAGAACAAACGATTAGACAAAACCCATCCGTGCCTTTAGGTACGGGATATATTTTATAACCATGGCAAATACCTATACACAAATTCATATTCAGGCTGTATTTGCAGTTCAAAATCGGATTTCTCTAATCCAAAGCAGTTGGAAAGATGAGCTCTATAAATACATCACCGGAGTGGTTCAAAATTATGATCATAAGGTTTTTTCAAATCAACGGGATGCCGGATCATGTTCATTTACTGATTGGCCTTAGGCCTACACAGGCATTGGCAGATTTGAAGCAAATGGTAAAGGAAGATTCATCCAAATGGATAAATACAAAGGGTTTTGTTAAAGGAAAGTTTTCTTGGCAATCCGGTTATGGAGCTTTCTCTTATTCAAAAAATCAGGTACCAAGGGTAATGAAGTATATTCAGGAACAGGAAATACATCATTCAAAAAGATCTTTTCTTGAAGAATACGAGGAGCTTTTGAAGATTCATGAAATTGAATATGATCCACGGTATATTTTCAAGCCAATTGAATGAAAATATACTGTACCTAAAGGCACAGAAATTCCCATCATCGATAATTTTTCTACCAATATGAAGTCCCTAAAGGGACTATCAACAAGAAATGTAAATTTCAATACAAGTCCCTTTAAGCCTACCTGTCGGCGAGATAGGGACAAAGTACAGATAGAAATTTGCATGAATAGAACTTAATTTCAGTCCCTTTAGGGACAAAATATGGGTAGAATAATATGAAGATATGAAATACCGTGGCTTTAGGTACGGGATATAATCTCAGCCATAAAAAAAGTCAATTCCCTACAGAGACAAAATACCAAAAAGAAAATGCTAAAATTCTTCCGAAAAATCCGCCAAAAACTCCTTCAGCAAAACCGGATAACAAGATATCTCGCCTACGCCATTGGCGAAATCTTTCTTGTTGTAATCGGGATTTTGATTGCCCTGCAAGTCAACAATGCCAACCAGAGAAGGCTTGATAATATCAGACGTAACGAGTACATCATAAGAATCAAGGGTGATATTGAATCTGACCTTAAACATCTTGATCAACTGGCAGATCGGTTGGGGAAAGAAAATCTGGAAAATATAGATCGCTATTTCGGGTTTTTTAACCAAGGGGGTCAACCCGTTGAAGCCCTTGTAGACAGCGCTCTTCGGACATCTTTGGTTAGATTTAGATACCTCCCCAACCGACATTCTTTTGAGGATATGAAATCCTCCGGCAACATTCAATTTCTTACAGATGAACAAAGGGCTGCCCTAGCTGATCTTATTGCCCAGCAAGATTTCACCATCATCATGTTTGAAAAAATAATTGACCAGATTAACCTTGAGGATTATAGTTCCCGCGGCTATTTGGATATGGATGACGATCCCAGTGCATTTTTTCAAACGCTTGGTATCAAAATCAGCCCTGAAGATCAGATTAAAGGATTACACCATCTTCACAATAAGATGAATTGGAGTCGCCAATTAGGCGTAGCTGCGCAACAACAGCGAAATGTAATAAGGGAAAAATCCAATAAAATCTTAGCGCTATTTCCTAAAAAATAAAAGGAAAAAACTCTTCCGCAAAATCCGCCAAAAACTCATCTTCCAAAACCGGATCACCCAATATCTGGTCTATGCTGTAGGGGAAATCTTCCTTGTGGTAATCGGGATTTTGATTGCATTGCAAGTCAACAAGTGGATATACAATCCACTGCCATAATTGCGTACATACATGGGATTTGACAAAAAATTCCCCCTTTTCGGATAGAAAAGGGGGAGATGGTCGCATACAAATGGTTAAAAAATGAGAATCGTTGAATTATGGTTTTTATTTGGAAAATGAAACTCAATTTTTAGAGATGCGGTAAATCACATTTTTGCCGCCACCCGAAACATAGATATCACCGGTTTGGCCGACTACACCAAACCAGGAAGATACGATCAGATTTTCCCCATCTGCCGAAAGTGTAAATGGCGTTGTCAGATTACCGGCACCGTTGAGTAAATCACCTTTAAATACATTGGTTTCTTTGCTGGTAAGGCCATCCAATTGATGCAGGCGATAAACTCCCGGAACATATAATGCATCTTTTTTATTTTCCCCAAGTAATACCGCTAATCCCATTGGGGAGGTCATTCCCCCACGACTGATAGTGCGGGGCTGTCCATTGGGAAGAATTTCTGCTATTGTACCAAAATCATTATTGGAAATAAATAGACTGCCATTTGAGTCAAAGGCCAGGTTGTCAAGTCCTGATTGAATTTTTATGAAAAGTGTTTTTTCGCCAGTTGATGGGTTTACTTTGAATACTTCACCTGTTTGATCCAATAAATCACTCATGTAAGATGGGATTTGTATCGGTAATTAAATAAAAACAAATCAATTAGATGATTCCATGGGTCGAAATATATTAGAGCTTTTACCGCATAAAAAACCCGGTCTTTTATGACCGGGTTCGTTATTACTGCAATGCCAAAATGGATTAATACGTTATTTTTCCATTGCCTACATGAGAAATTGCGCCTATTGGACTTCCATCTGGTCTTTGACCAACGAATTCCAAAGCACCATTTTCTATCTCCATAAAACCGGAAGCGCCTTCAAATCGGCCAGTACCTCCTATGAAAGTAATTAATCCGTTATAGACGGCAGTGGTCTCTGAGGTAAAAATAAAGGTTAGGTCACTGGTACTCCAAACCTCGTCCCCGTTCGCGGCATAGATAATATCTTTTCCCCCCGCTATAGTCCTAAATTTAAATCCGCCTACTACCTCTGCATAAACTTCGCCTGGAGCAACTACACCGGTTATTTTTCCCAGATGCGTCATTAATCCAGTGAAGGTACCCCCTGGACCGTCTGCATTGTCGATACCTTCCAAAGTAATGCGAACCGGTCGGGTAACTTTATTGCCCTTTCTTGCTGCAATATCGATTAATTCATTACTGTCCGGTGACAATATCAAAGTTTCTTTATCGACTAATTCATTACTGTCGTAGGCATCACTAAACTGGTTGCAAGAGGATGTAACAAAAAATGCTGTTATAAAAGCAGCACCTAATACTGATTTTCCAATAATTTGTTTCATAGATTTCATAATATGATAGTTTAAATTGATTAAAGATTTATTAATAGTAAATATTTACAGTACAAACCTACTTTAATGTTCAAAGTCCGACCGTAGTTATTGTTCCAAATGCTTTATATTTTGTTCCAAATCCATAAAAATGCCTATTTTGACTGTTTATTTAGCCAACTGGAAAAAATTTCATAAAAAGTTGAATCCCCATCAAGTTTAAGAACTAGCCGTTAGGCTTGGAAGAAATATCAGCCTTTTCAAAAAAGCTATGCTTTAAAATGAGAAAAAAAACCATTGCCGATTTCACGCCAATGGATTTTTGTATTACCCGATCTATGTTTATATTGAATCCAAGGTAAGTACTTGCCTAAAACATTGGTTTAGCTATTGATTCATAGGCTTTAGCCTTTGTTCCAATTCATGCTTAAAGCTGAATTTGTCTGTTTTTTAATCCAGAAAGAAAAAATTGAATAGAAATTGAATCCTCAGAACCGATTTGAATCGGTTCTGAGGCTTAAAATGAATATGGATGTACGCAATTATGCCTTTAACATAAAAATTCGAAATAATTCTTGGTCAAACACTAAAATGTCCGTTACTTCCGACTTCCGACTTCCGACTTCCGACCTCCGTCAAGCTTGAAATTCATTAAAGGCTTACTGGCAAAGAAGCGAATAACCACTTAAAAGTATCACCCTTTCCTAAAAAAACTCGGGGCTTCCCCAAATTCTTTGGTAAATTCTTGTGTAAAATGACTGGGATTGCCATATCCCACTGCATATCCAATTTCAGAAATATTCAAGGATGAATTGAGTAGAAGTTTCTTTGCTTCCTGCATTCGAATCGCCCGGATGACTTGTGAGGTGGATTTATTGGTCAGGGCCTTAAGCTTACGATGAAGCTGAGTCCGGCTAACAGCCAGTTCTTTGCATAATTCGCCAATGCCAAACTCCTCACTTTCCAAATTCGCTTCCACGAGGGAGCGAAGCTTTTTTAGAAATGCATCCTCTTGTATTTCGGCGGGAGTTTCGGGTGTACCCACAGGGTCGACCGTCCCATAGCGCGCTGTCAGCTTTTGTCGTACCTCAATCAATTTCCTCAGTCGTACTTCCAGCTCTTTCTTTTCAAAGGGCTTGGAAAGATAAGCATCAGCTCCTCTTTCAAGCCCTTCCAATCGTGATTCGAGATCTGCCTTTGCAGTGAGTAGGATGATAGGAATATGGCTGGTCCGTTCATCTTTTTTCAGCCTTTCGACGACTTCGTAGCCGTCCTTTTCAGGCATCATTACGTCACTGACGATGATGTCTGGAATCATTTCTATCGCGAGTTGGATTCCCTGGAGGCCATTTCTGGCTTTTTGGATTCTGTATTTGCCTTGGAGACAGATTTCCAGGTAGCTGAGTACATCTTCATTGTCTTCTACCAGCAATGCCAGCGGGAGTGTTTCATTGTAATCTTCCTCGGCTCCAAATGCAGATGCCTTCACCAAACCGGTGTCATTTGGCCGTGATTGTTGCTCCAATTCGCCGGCATTACCTTTTGGAGCTTCTTTTTGAATGGGAAGTCTCAGTGTAAATTCCGAACCCTTTCCTATCTGGCTGCTGACCTCAATCGTTCCCGACATCAATTGGACCAGTTCTTTGGTGAGCGCCAAGCCGATTCCGGTTCCCTCATCTGACCTGGTAGCCGAATCATCCACCTGATAAAACCGATCAAAAATGTAAGGTAAATGCTCCGAAGGAATTCCTTTGCCGGTATCCTTCACTTTGATTTCCAAAAAATCCCCCATTTCTCCGGAAGTGATCTTTTCCATTTTTATGTAAATATTGCCTCCCGGTGGCGTAAATTTTACAGCATTCCCTACCAGATTGGAAAAAATGGCCTGAATTTTCTCAGGAGCAAAGTCCATGTACAACTCGTCAAAACCCGGGAGTAGATGCAGACGAATATCTTTGGAATCGGCCAGGGAATGAAATGACTCGGTCAGGTATTTCAGGTAACCCAAGATATTGTCATGGATCATTTTTGCGGACAACTTACCCGACTGAAGTTTGGATAGATCCAGCATCTGATTGATCAGTCTGAGCAATTGCGCACTATTCCGTTTGATCATGGGCAGCCCGTCTTTCAAATTCTCTATTGAAGGTTGGGACAATATATGGTCCGCAATACCCGAAATCACGGTCAACGGCGTCCTGAATTCGTGGGTCAAATTGGTGTAAATTCTGGTTTTGACCTGATCGAGGTCTTGGAGCCGGATGACTTCTGCTTGGGCAAGTTTTCTACGGAGTAAGAATCCATATACCCAATACAGCATTAAAAACAGCAGTAAAGCATACGATAGCCAAGCCCACCATTGGGTAAACCATGGCGGCATCACAGTAATGGCTAGGGACCGCTGCCCAATATTCCCAAACCGGTTGGCTGATTTGACTTGAAATACATACTCCCCGGGAGGTAAATTATAATAATCTGCCACAAGTTCATTCCCGTTTTTCCAATCTTGATCATGGTTGTCCAATTTGAAAAGGATGTTTTTTTCCGATTCTCCGGTTACAAAATCAATAATGCCAAATTCAATTGAGATGGTATTTTGGTTGTATGGAAGTTTGATGTGTTTGGTTTGTTGAAGCAGTAAGGGTAGGATTTTGTTTGTCCCGGGAATAAGTTCAGAATTGGAAAGAAAAAACCTGGTAAAATAAGGAGTTGGTTGCGCCAAGTATTGGTCTGAGAGTTCTTTAGGAAAAAAATGAAAGTATCCGGATGCATCCCCGGTAAAGATTTCTTCTTTATTGGAGATAAAAGTCCTGAATGAGTTGAAATTATTCTCAGAAGTCTGTTTCCAGCTTTGTCCAAACAAGACGGCATCTCTTGTCTCAGGTTCCAGTTTAATAAACCCTATGTCTGTATTCAACCACAAATACCCGGACTCATCTTCCACCATTCCTTTGACCAGCATCCTATCGGTGATCAAACCGGAGGCATCATAAAAAGGGACAAACTCTTCAGTGTTTTGATTCAATAAAAAAAGGCCTGAACGATGGGAATTGACCCAAATTCGTTGTTTGCTATCCTCAAAAATACTGAGTATAGATGCTCCGGCACTACTTAACACCCTTTTGAAGTCATCGGAATCGGGCATATAAAGGTCAAGTCCTTTGTTTGTTGCCACCCAAATATTTCCCTTTGAATCTTGAAAAAGGTCTGAAACAGAATTTCCGCTAAGTGTTCTTAAATCACCCGGTTTATGTTTATAACGTTTGATTTTTCCCGTCTTAATATCCAGGATATCAAGACCAATGTTGGTACCGATCCAAACAGTTTCATCTTTTAGGGGCAGGACAGAAATCGCTGCAAAGGAGGACAGGCTTTCTTTGTCTTTCTCATTAGGACCGAGGAAAGTAGCATTCATTGATTTTCTGTCAAAAAAGTAAAGTCCACCTACCGTTGTCAGCCATAAATTTTCTTTTTCATCAAAACCAAAGTCTGTGATGTACTTTGAACTTATGGTGCGTTTTACAAAAGAGAAAAAACTGGCGGTTCCTTCGTCCTGTTCTTTTCCAAAGAGTCCATTTGTAGTCCCAATCCAAATTCCTTTATCTGATCCTTGTGCAAAAGTGATTACTCTGGGGCCGGTTTCGGTATGGTCAAAATGGTTTTGAAGTGTTGAAACTTGAAATAAAACCTGATTTTCAGTCTGTGGTTCCCATCCGGCAATCCAAAGAAGCCCGTCCTTTGTCTTCAGCATTGTCCAAAAGTCATTCTTTTCCAAGTGATGAGATCCTATTCCGCGAGTTCCAAAAAATTCCATTGTTTTCGATTTTGGATTGTATCTGTTAATGCCTCCAGCATAGGTTCCGATCCAAATGCAACCTTGGAAATCTTCATTGATAAAAGTAATATGATCTACTGCATAGCGAGCTTTTGGATTGACCGGTGGCCTCGATAGTGCATTTGGATTGTTGGGATCGATTGGCATCCGTTGGAAAGTACCCCGCTCCCGGTTCATGATGTGGAGTCCGTCCCCATCTGTACCTACATAAAAATTACCTTGACTGTCTTCAAAAATAGCCCGTATGTTTTGGCCAATTAGAGATATCGGATCTTTTGGATCATGCCTATAATGGGTGATCAAGCCTGACTTTCTTTCAAATTGGTACAATCCTGCTGAAGGGTGATTCTGTGGGCCAAAAGCGTTGCCGGCACCTATCCAAATGGTACCTGTCTGATCCTCATAAATTACCCTGACGTTGGCACTTTGAAGCAAAATCCCCGAGGGAGAATTATCTTCGATGGGCACAAATTCTCCCGTTTTTTGGTTTAAGGTGTCAAGTCCTTTTCCAGTCCCTACCCAAAGTGTACCCGCAGGATCCTCTAAGAGCGCACTAATTTGATCATCAACAAGCGTTGAAGATACATTTGTATCGTGTTGGTAATGGGTAAAGGTCTCGCTGCTAGGATCAAAGCGGTCCAGTCCGTTTTGGGCACTGCCAATCCAGATGATACCTCCCTTGCCGGCCGTTATGGTTTCAAGTCGATTTGAAAACAGGGAATTGGGATTATCAGGATCAGTCTTGTATAATTTTTTAGACGAGCCATCGTATTTGATTAGTCCGTTGTAATTGTCAGCAAGCCAGATAAAACCCTCCTCATCCTGACACATTCCTACAATATTGGTGAGGAATTGATCCAATGGATAAGGTATGGGAGTGATTTTAACTTCCTGACCTCTACATAAAAATGAAATATGGACAAGAATGAAAAAGAAGAAAAATTTTGGGTTAGGCATTGGTTTTCAGGTGATTTCTACTCACCAACTTAAATCATATTTACTTAAATTCCAATATCCAATTTTTACATTTTTAAAATACAGATGAAGGAAAATTTCCTGCTTTGAAGTTCTCGAGGTAGACAATTTTCGTTCGGAAAGAATTTCCATTCGTTGGGGAAAAAATACATGCAGTTCGTCCTGGTTTGGAGGACTTGAACCATTAAGTTATATATCTTGAGAAATGAAGATTGTTCAAGTGGATAATCAAATCCTTTTCTAACCTTAATCTAAAAAAAATGAAAAAACTCCTAATGCCTTTTCTCGCCATTTTATTCCTGGCGTCCTGCGGAATGGAAAACATGACCGACATGCAGCCCGACCTGGAAAACAGCGGTGACCTGCTTGCGAAAAATATTGACGCAGATTTACTAAACTCACAATTCCGGATAGGACCGACAGGATCTTGTGAAACAGATTGTATTGAACCGGGGAGTGAAATCTACTATCCTGTTTCTGATGTGGCTACTGGAAGATCGGGCAGAAACACAAAATCGGTCAGCTACTCCGCTTACAACACCGAAACCCATTTTGTAGTGGAAGTGACCTATGCCATCACTGCCGGACCTGCAAAGGCAAAGGCAACCATTACGATTGCTATTGATGGCAACGAAGTGGAATACACAGATGTGAGCTCAGGCAGTACGGTCAGCCACACTGTTCCACTTGCTGACGGCTGGGCCGGATGCGATGAAGTTTCCTTTAGCGTGGTACAGGAGGGATTGGGCACACCAATCACATTTAGCGAAAGCTATGATTTAATACCTGTTTGTGCCGAAGAATCATTGAAAATAGGTGATGCATACCAGGGCGGTATAATTGCCTATATCCTACAGGACGGTGACCCGGGCTATGTGGCAGGTGAAACCCACGGCATAATAGCTGCTCCAAGTGACCAAAGTGCAGGAACCGAATGGGGGTGTTTAAGAACTTCAATTGTTGGTACAAGTACAGCAATAGGAACAGGTGCAGCTAATACCAGAGCTATAGTGAGCGGTTGTGCAGATGCAGGCATCGCAGCTAGGATCTGTGATGATTTGGATTTAAATGGTTATAGCGATTGGTATTTACCCAGCAAAGATGAGTTGAACAAACTTTATGAAAATGAAGAGGCGGTTGGCGGTTTTATTATAGGCAATAATAGTGCCTTCTATTGGAGTTCCAGCGTGGGCAATACCGACCTCGTCGCTTGGGCGCAGGACTTCATTTTTAGCTCTCAGTTCAGCCCCCCTAAGGACATTTTTTATAAAGTCCGTGCGGTTCGGGCTTTTTAACCACCTGCACTGAGCTGGACTCTCCTGAGCATGCCGAAGGGTCGAATTGTTTATCAATTTAAAAATTACCGCGACTTGTGCTGAGCGAATTCGAAGCAAGCAGTCGCATTATCGAGAAACTGGCAGGGAGTAAATCCTTGCCAGTTTTTTGTTTTAATATTTTGTGCGAGTATCCTCTTTATTGCGGGTAGCCAAACAAATATTGGTTGGGGAACGATTAGAGGTTCTGTGGAAACTGGACTGTCGTCCGTGGCCGAGTATCCGCATCCGATACAGTCTCCTCAGGGCCTATGTGCAACATTGTGGATACTCATAATACTTTTTCAAAATCAACAAAACCCATTCTTTTCTCAGCCAAATTGCAACTACTGGATTTCTGATTAAATTGAAAAGATGAAAATCCATATAAACTAAATTCTAGAAATTTTTATGAGAATCACCCAAGAAGGATTAAAAAGAGAAGTAGGGGTGTGGGGGCTTTCGGCCAATATTGTCAATATCATCGTTGGTGCGGGGATTTTTGTTTTGCCGGCTATTGTTGCCGAGATCATGGGAACCCAAGCGGTGATTGCTTACCTGTTTTGCGGGTTTTTGATTGCATTGGTCATGTTGTGTTTTGCGGAGGCGGGTAGTAAGGTGACCCACTCCGGCGGGGGATATGCCTACATCGAGACGGCCTTTGGGCCATATCCCGGTTTCTTGGCTGCCATATTTTTGCTGATGGGCAGTATATTCTCGGATGCCGCCGTGTCCAATGCCCTTGTTGAAATTTTGGGATTGGTATTTCCGGTCTTCAAAAATCAGTATGTCAGGGTTCTGACCCTGTTTGTGATTTTTGCAGGCTTGGCTACCCTCAATGTCGTCGGAGTCAAACAGGGCATCGGTTTGGTTAAAATCAATACTGTCGCCAAATTGATCCCGCTTTTATTGTTGGTGACGATTGGATGGAAGGACGTCCAACTGGCGAATTTATACTGGGAATCAGCACCGACTATCCAACAGTTTGGCGAGGCTTCACTGATTTTGTTTTTTGCTTTTCAGGGAGGAGATGCCGGATTGACGATAGGAGGGGAAATCAAAAATCCCCAAAAGACCGTTCCAAGAGCGATTTTTATCGGAATCTCTTTTGTGCTTTTGCTTTATATCCTGATTCAGACGGTTTCTCAGGGCGTGTTGGGCAATGAATTGACCAACTTCAAAGAAGCTCCTTTGGCAGAAACTGCCCGGATTGTTTTTGGTCCTGTAGGATATACCCTTCTTTTTATTGGGGCTGGTATATCGATGTTTGGGATGCTTAGCGGTCAGATTCTGAATTTGCCGAGGGTGTTTTTCAGGTTGGCTGTGGATGGGGTGATCCCGATTGCAAAATTGGCTTCCATCCACCATAAATTCAAAACCCCTTATGTTTCGATTTTGCTCTATGCAGGACTTGGTTTTACCATAGCTTCCTTGGGAGGATTTAGGCAATTGGCCGTCATCGCCTCCGCGAGTATGCTATTGGTGTATTTTGGGGTGTCCCTTTCTGTGATTCAGCTTCGCAAAACAAAAGCAAACAGTCCCGGGGAATTCAAAATCCCATTTGGATATACAGTTCCGATTATCTCTGCAGGCATTATTCTGTATTTCCTTTCCAACTTATCCGGACGGGAAATCCAAGGCATTTTGATCCTGATCGGGATTTTGACATTTCTTTATTTCCTGCTCAAAATTTTAAATAAGAACAAAGTAATATGAAACAGCTCAATATCCTCACTATCTTAGTTTTAGAAGAGGGTTAGCTGACAAACTTTCTAGAAACAGAATATAGACTATGATCAATTTCCTCCGCAAAATCCGCCAAAAGCTCTTACTAGAAAACAAGATAAGCGGTTATCTAAAGTACGGCGTTGGCGAAATCTTCCTTGTAGTCATCGGGATATTGATTGCCCTATCGATCAACAATTGGAATGAAAACAGAAAACTTGACCAACAGGAAAAATCATACCTCAACAGATTGATCCAAGAAAACAAAAGTGATGTCCTCACTTTCGCTGCTGAAATTGAGCGGCTGGAAAATAATAATCACAAAATCGCCAATCTGAGCAATTCATTCAAAGAAAAGGATAGCAGTGATTCCCTATTGGTTCAAAGTGCAAGAGAATTCTTGATTTATGGCACACTTTATCCCCGTTTCAATCCTTCCATTTCCACCTATGAGGACTTGTCCAGCACCGGAAACCTCGGTATCATAAAAGATACCGGATTAAGAGACCAAATTGTCACCCACTACCAAAGTTACCAAGCGGTAGAATGGGATTATAAGATAAATGCTGATTGGGCTATGCCGATTGATGCTCCTCTATTTATCCATACAGATGCATTAATATTTGATACTGATATTACCTCATTTCTTTTTCCTGAAGAATCCACCGAAAAACTTGCCGATGACCTAAGGGTAAATCGAGATATCTACCTCCGAAATGCCGCAATTCATTTTTGGATCAATAAGGATTGTATTATCATGCTCAAACAAATAAAAGAGGATACTTCGGACCTGATAAAAATTTTGGAAGATGCCGTCAATACAAAAGAATAAGTATTATACAGGCAATAGCCTGTGGACTCTTGACATTCCTGATAGGTTAGCTCCAAACATTCCCCGGAAAGAAATCCCCCCCTTTGGAGAAGAATTTCATATGTTTCGTCCTCGATCCGGTAATTGGCATCAATTATTTATTTAATTTTTTAATTGAAGTCGGTATTTTGATTTAGGGCTAAGGGTAACAAAGTCAAAATAAAAACCACGTTGAAATCTTGGTACCCAATTAAGGTTGATCTTAAACAAAACTCTATTGACAAGTTTGGAAATTAAAAATCAATTATGAAAAATATATTTAGGACGAACGTATTTGCGGCTCTTTTTGGATGTTCACTTTTCTCTTGCCAACAAGAAATATCGCCACCTAAGCCTCCCAATATCCTTTTGATCGTGGCCGATGATCTGGGTTATGCAGATTTGGGCTCATTTGGTGGTGATATCGACACTCACAATCTGGATGAACTTGCCAATAAGGGCATTCGCTTCAGTCGCTTTCACTCTTCTCCTCTTTGTGCCACGAGTCGGGCCATGTTCCTTACTGGAAATAACAATCATGTTGCCGGAATGGGTATACAGGGAAGAAGAGAGGGCGTTGAAGGATATGAAGGATTTCTCAGCGAAAGAATCATCACCATTCCGCAACTGCTCCAAACAAAGGGATATCACACCTATATGGCCGGAAAATGGCACCTAGGGGCCGAGCCGGAGCATCATCCCGGAAACAAAGGTTTTGAAAAGTTCTTTATCACGCCCCAGGGAGGAGCCAATCATTACAATAATTTTGGAATCCTTCCCCAAGCCCCTATTTCAAAATACTACGAAAATGGGACTGAAGCGGAATGGCCGGAAGGGGCGTATTCCACAGATTTTTACACCGATAAACTCATCGAATATATCGGAAGCAATGCCGAAGATGGTAAACCCTTTTTCACCTTTGCCGCTTACACTACTCCCCATTGGCCGCTTCAGGTGGATGAAAAATATTGGAAAAAATACGAAGGCCGCTACGATGCAGGTTATGAGGAACTAAAGAGGCAACGCTTTGAAAGCCTTAAGAAGGCCGGGATGATTCCTAAAGATGCACTTTTGCCTCCTTCTCATCCAAATGTCAAAGCCTGGGATTCGCTTTCTCCGGAGGAGCAAAAAATGGAAGCCCGAAAGATGGAACTCTATGCGGGAATGGTGGACAACTTGGACTACAATATCGGTCGGCTGATTCAATACCTTAAAGAAATCGGTGAATATGAAAATACACTAATCGTTTTTATGTCTGATAATGGGGCTGCAGCCGAGGATTTTTATTATGTTGAGGGTTTTAAAGAGCTAATTAGAGAAAACCATACCGATGCCTATGCTGATATGGGTAAGCCCAACTCATTTATTTCCTATGGCCCACAATGGGCAGAGGCGGGTTCTTCTCCCTTCAAATATTACAAGGGATTCACAACCGAAGGGGGAATGAATGTGCCCATGATTATCAGCGGTCCCGGAGTAGAAAACAAAGGAAGCATCAATGATTCCTTTTTGACTTTGCTGGATCTGGCACCTACTTTTTATGAAGTAGCGGATGCTGCCTATCCTGTAGAATGGAATGGTAAAGCAGTGAAACCTCTTCTCGGAGCTTCACTTTTACCGGTTTTGACAGGTGAAAAACAGGCAATTCATGCAGAAGATTATGTTTTTGGGATGGAGCTTAATGGCTACGCCTTGCTCAGAAAGGGGACTTGGAAACTTCTTAATACTAAAAGACCTTTTGAACTGAAAAACTTCGAGCTCTATAATTTGGAAACTGACCTATCCGAACAACAAGATCTGAAAGAAGCAAAGCCTGAAAAATACCAAGAGCTTCTGCTGGAATGGGACAAATTTTCTAAACAGGTTGGAATAGTTTCTCCTTCTCCGAAACAAGGGGAAGAAATCAAATAGTAAATACAGATAATCATGAAAAAAACACTTCTTTCTCTGATAGGACTTTTGTTAGTCACTTTCTCTTTTGCCCAGGAGGATGAAGTAGCTCTGATTCTCGCCCAGCGGGAAGCTTCCAATCAGGCCCTTCGTGCTTTTGATGAGGCATTGAATGCTACCTTTTCAACTCCGGACGCCTTTATCACCACAGGGGCGGGTACACTTATAGCCGGAAATGCCGCTCTTGACGCTTATATCAAATCCCAAAAAGGCCCCAAAATGTATTGGATCCGGACTCCTGATGAAGTGATTGTCAATCCTAAAACCAATCTAGCCTGGGAAACAGGTACTTGGAAGGGATATTATGAAGACTCGGATAAACCGGTAGTAGGAGGGAAGTATTCCGCCCAATGGACCAAAGCCTCGGGGACTTGGCTGATTCATTCACAGTTATTTGTCACACTAGAAAATTAAGCTGATGGAAAAAAATCAAGTCCCAAAAACTGAAAAAGACCTTTCCAACAAAGAGGTGATCAGCTCCCTGAAAAAGAAAAAATGGACATCCTATATCAAGGAATTTTTGATGCTGTTTCTGGCAGTTTTCTGTGGTTTTCTGGCAGAAAATTATCGGGGAAATATGGTCGAAAAGCAGCAAGAAAAGCAGTTCATCCAATCCTATATCGAAGATTTAAAATCTGATACCGCGAATATCAAAAGAAACCTGGATTATAGGAAAATGAAGATGATACAAATGGACTCTTTCATGCTTTTGCTTAGTAATCAAACCATTAAAGGACATGAAAATGAGCTTTATTTCTTTGGAAGGAGTCTGGTAAGAAGTGTCTGGTTTCAAAACAATGACCGAACCTTTGCGCAGTTGAAAAATTCAGGTGCGCTGCGGTTGATCCGAAACGAACAGGCCACAGATAGCATCATGGCGTATCAAAAAATGGTGGAAAGGTTAATCACCAACCATGAAGATGATCGCACAGAAAGGTACAATGCCTTCCCTGTTATCTCTCAGATCTTCAACCCTTTTGTTTTTGATCAGATGGTGACTGCCAATGGAATTCAAAGGCCAAAGAACAATCCGCCACTTCGTTCTTATGACCCTGCTCTACAACAAGACCTTGCCTTTTGTATTCACCAATTGAAAGGAAGCACTTTCATAATTGAGACCAGGCTGGCACAATTAAATAATAAAGCAATCCAGCTTATCGCTTTGCTTACCAAAGAATATGACCTAGAGTAGAAAATGGAAGAAAATCAATCAACCGAAATCGAGAAAGACCTCTCCAACAAGGATGTTATTAACTCTTTGAAAAAGAGGAATTGGAAATCCTATTTCAAGGAGTTCTTTATGCTGTTTTTGGCTGTATTCTGTGGATTCCTTGCGGAGAACTATCGGGAATCTCTAAGTGCAAGAAATATTGAAAAAGAATACATCTTCTCTTTGATTGAAGACTTAAAAACGGACACGACAAATCTCAGTCTGTACATCTCTTTCCGAAGAGAAAAAAGCGTACTCATGGATTCTTTGGCAGAAATGATCCTATCAGAAGAGCGGAGTTTATTGGGGAATCAGATTTACTTTTTGGCCCGGCAAGTATTCAACGAGCAGGCATTTTTTTATTCCGATGGTACCATGCAACAGCTGAAAAACGCCGGGAATCTTCGGCTGCTTAGAAAAAGAAACGTCGTAAATGCTTTGCTGACTTACGAGAAAAAGGTAAAGGTGCTCGAGGAATGGGATGAAAATGATAATAAGACCAAATCAACTTTTCGCGAAATGGGTGGGAAAGTCTTTAATTCTTCGGAATTGAATAAGACCATGGATGCAAATATGAAATTCGTCATGCCGACGACAAATCCCCAACTGATCACAAATGATTTTGAGGTCATCAATGAGATTGCTTTTCAGATCCACTACTTATCCAAAATGACCAAAGGCAATAGCCTCCGTGCCGAGTCTTTAAAGTCTGATGCAGCTCGCTTATTGGAATTGATTCATTCAGAATATAAACTCGACTGACCATGAAAAAACCGCCCATAAATCAAGATCAGACTATTGAAGAGCACAATCCAAATGAGCCAATCGTCTCTAAAAAGAGAAACTGGACAACTTATTTCAAAGAATTCCTGATGCTGTTTTTGGCAATTTCCCTTGGATTTTTTGTAGAAAATCAGCGGGAAGCTTATGTAGAAAACAAAAGTGCCGAAGTATTGGCGGTATCCTTGTTGGAGGATTTGAAACAAGACAAAGCTGCCTTACAGGAATCGATTGAGTTTGCCAAAGGTAAAGACATCACGATTCAAAATTTCCTAAAGATGCTCCGCAGTCCCGGAGAGTCTTGGGATACACTTGCTTTTTACAAAAGTATGACGGAGGTTTTTATCACCTTCCCTTTTTCGCCAACGGACGGCACCTATTCCCAAATGAAGTCCTCAGGTACACTGCGGTATTTTGATCAGCAGTTAGTCAATAAAATGAACGCTTATGACAACCAATTGAAGAAAACTATTTTTAGGGATCAAATTGTTGAAAAAGCAGAATGGGAGCTTGTACCCATGGCTGCTAAACTGGTCAATTTTGAGGTCACGGGAGAATTGCGGTTCAACAAGCCAATTACCACAGAGATGTACATCAAGATATTGGATCAAGATACTTTGGACTTATTTATAAATAAAGTGGTGACAGTCCGTACGATGATGGGACGTTCGCTTCAGGAATACGCAGCCCAACAGGTATTATGCGATGATTTGATTAATGAGATAGAAGGGAAATATGACTTTTAGAAAGTCGATTATTTTTTATCGATTTTTTTTATTTCTTGACTACAATTTTTCTAGCTATTCTCAATCAACTACCAAAGAAGATGGGATTTTCATATTAGGCAATTCATATTTTTAGATAAAGTTAATCTCTCTGTTAACTCCAATAAAAACAAATAATATTTTGTGTGTATCCGCTTTATTGCACGTAGCCAATTAAATAATGGTAGGGGAACGATCAGCGGTTCTGTGGACAGTGGACTGTCGTCCGTGGACAAGTATCCGCAACCGATAAAGTCTCCTCAATCCCAACGTGCAACATTGCGGATACTCATATAATATTTTTATAACTACCTCATTTTGTTCTAATTAATGATAAAAATCACTATTAATATTGCATAAAATCATTTCTGTTTTTTAGCACTGAAAGTAGATTTATGGAAAATTTATTCACAATCAAACTCAAAAAAAATGAAAACTCAAAAACGGTTCAGCATTCTAAACTACCTGGTGGTTTTGTTTGCATTTGGTTTGCTGTTTTCCTGTGAGCAATTAGCTCCAGTGGAAGAGCCTGTAGCTGTATTGGAAGAATTTCAAGACCTCTCGGGGATATCACTTGAACCGGAAGATGATCCGATCAATGGTAGATTAGTATACTCTTCAGATTGTGAATCTGATTGCATAGAACCTGGAAGTGGAAATTACTTTGCCATAAGGGATTCTAAAAGCCAAAGTTCCGGAATCAACACAAAAAAGGTTTCCTATAAGGCTTATAATACCGAAAACAAGTTTGTAGTAAAGGTAAAATATGAGGTTACCTCAGGGCCGTCACAGGCAAAAGCCTCCATTGCGATCCAGATCAACGGAAAGAAAAAGGAGTTTAAGGCCGTCCCTTCAGGCTATACCGCCACCTTTTCCGTACCACTCGAAAAGGGATGGGAGAAATGTGATCAGGTTACTTTTTCCATTACACAAAAAGGACTTGGATCACCGATATCCTTCTCAGAAGATTACAATTTGATACCTGTTTGTGAGGATATTCATGAGGGCCTGATTCTTTGGAATAAATTGGGATCCATTGAAGAGGTATTGAACAGTGAGGTGGGTCCAGATCTTGCTTTTTTTGATGAAGACGATGGATTGAATATCTCAGCAAACAGAGCTTTTGTTCCCGGAAAAATTGGTAAAGGGATAACTATTGCACCTGGAGATTACTTCATAGAGGCTCGAATTCATAATTTGGTTTTGAATAATTTGAATTCGGTGCTAAATCCTGATAGGGGCACTATTTCTGTCTGGTTCTACCAAAAAGAAACTCCTGTTGGCTATGAACATAATCCCTACAGAATTTTTGATGGTCCTTATGGATTAGAGGCTGGGATAGGATTATCAAGTTTTGATGATAGTAATGAAGGCAAAACCAATGTGTTATTATTTGAACTTGGAAAAGAGGAGTCTTATGTTTCAATCAAATATGATGATTTCAATAAATTCAACGGTCAATGGGTGCATATAGCGGCAGTTTGGGATAGAGAAGGGATTTCTGGCTCAAATGAAACCATGCAACTATTCATCAATGGAACAAAAGTTGCGTCAACGACCAAAAATAATTGGAATTCCAGCTTTGGCGAAAGGGCTGATATTGCAGGAGCAAATGATTTTCCTGAAGGAAAATTCATTTTAGATGAAATTAAGATTTATAATGTAGCCAAAACCAATTTCTAAAAGTTTTCCATTTCGATCCCGAAGAAGCACTTCTTCGGGATTTTACTTTGTAATTTTTTACTCATATTATCAATTTAAAGATTTTGTGAACAGAGCCGAATTAACCAGTGTGAAATAACGGATATAATGTCATTTAATAAATTGGATATCAATAATTTAATGATAAAAATCACCATTTAGATTGCATAA
Source organism: Cognataquiflexum rubidum (assembly GCF_022538115.1). Taxonomy (GTDB): domain Bacteria; phylum Bacteroidota; class Bacteroidia; order Cytophagales; family Cyclobacteriaceae; genus Cognataquiflexum; species Cognataquiflexum rubidum. Next base: position 43,518 of record NZ_JAKZAL010000018.1, read on the forward strand.
AATCATTCCTGATTTTTTTTCCCCAAAGTATCTTTATAGAAAATTTATTCACAATCAAACCCAAGAAAAATGGAAACTCAAAAACGGTTCAGCATCCTAAACTACCTGGTGGTTTTGTTTGCATTTGGTCTGCTGTTTTCCTGTGAGCAATTAGCTCCTGTGGAAGAGCCTGTAGCTGTATTGGAAGAATTTCAAGACCTCTCCGGGTTAGCACTTGAACCGGAAGATGATCCAATCAATGGTAGGTTAGTATACACTTCAGATTGTGAATCTGATTGCATAGAACCTGAAAGTGGAAATTACTTTGCCATAAAAGATTCTAAAAGCCAAAGTTCCGGAATCAACACAAAAAAGGTTTCCTATAAGGCTTATAATACCGAAAACAAGTTTGTAGTAAAGGTAAAATATGAGGTTACCTCAGGGCCGTCACAGGCAAAAGCCTCCATTGCGATCCAGATCAACGGAAAGAAAAAGGAGTTTAAGGCCGTCCCTTCAGGCTATACCGCCACCTTTTCCGTACCACTCGAAAAGGGATGGGAGAAATGTGATCAGGTTACTTTTTCCATTACACAAAAAGGACTTGGATCACCGATATCCTTCTCAGAAGATTACAATTTGATACCTGTTTGTATGGATGAAGATACCTTCACCGATCCACGTGATGGGCAGGTTTACAAAATTGTCAGGATCGGAAATCAGGTATGGTTTGCTGAGAATTTAAAGTATGCTTCAGGCGACTGTTATGATAACCAACCTGAAAATTGTGAGAAGTATGGATATCTCTATGGTATTTTTAATGCTCCTGAGTGCCCGAATGGTTGGCATGTCCCAAACAATTCCGAATGGGAGGAATTGATAGATTTTTTAGGAGGAAGCGAAGTTGCAGGGGGTAAAATGAAATCAATTTCTGGATGGAACGAGCCGAATATTGGAGCAACTAACGAAAGCGGCTTTACTGCCCTTCCGGGCGGAGATTTAATTTGGACTGTGTGTTGCGGTAGTCCAATATCTAATGGTTTAGGCGAATATGGTAAATGGTGGAGTAAAGATAATTATCATGTTTCTATAAGTAATAGTGGAAGTAACACAAGTTTTTATCGTTGGTTTGATGACGAAGGCGAGACACAATATGCTTTTTCTTGTCGCTGTCTTAAAGACTAGGAGTTTCACAAAAAAGAAAAAGAAACAATGATGAAGTGAATTAAGATTTAGGCCTATAACAAAAGTCCCGCCTTTTTGGGTCGGGACTTCTTATTTATAAATGTGGTACGTAATAATAAAAAGTAATGAAAATTATAAAATATTGATTTTAAACTATTAGTGATAAAAATCACCCTTACTGAACGTAGACTTCCTTTACGCTTTTTTTCTGGAATGGTAATTCCGATTCCGCTCCGGAAATTTTCCCATTAGAAGGTTAACCATTACTTTTTTTAGACACCCACTCCAGGTTAAGTCATTGTACTTTCACCTCATAAAAAAACTAAAATATAAAGTCCAACTTTTCGCAACAGAAAATATCATCTAGGCGCCAGAAGACCTTTGATTTCTAATAAAATTCCGATATTGATAAAAAATCAAAACCCTGAATCATGATTAGATTGACTATTAATGGAAAGGAATTTGAAGTAGATGCGACAGCTGACATACCACTTCTTTGGGTGATCCGCGAACAGTGCGGATTGACCGGTACAAAGTTTGGATGCGGAATCGCTCAATGTGGTGCCTGTACGGTTCATATGGATGGCCAACCTGTTCGCTCTTGCGTCACACCGGCAGTTTCGGCAGAAGGGAAAAACATCACTACCATTGAAGGGATTGCTCCTGATAAAAACACCCTACATGTCGTGCAGCAAGCGTGGATAGAAGAACAGACACCCCAATGCGGCTATTGCCAATCCGGACAAATCATGTCAGCGGTAGCCCTATTGAATGAAAATCCCTCTCCAAGCGATGAGGAAATCGACGCAGCCATGTCTGGAAACATCTGCCGCTGCGGCATGTATGGACGCATAAAGTCTGCCATTAAGCGTGCTTCAGCAACTCTTCAATCTTCCTCCCCCCTTTAAAAAATATAGCTATGAAAAAATGGACTAGACGCGCATTTATAGGAGCTGGAGTATTGGCAGGAGGGACCTTGGTGATTGGGATAGCCATCCGACCGGGAAACCGTTCCTCAAAAGTAGCCGGATTGATAGCTTCGGAAGGAGAAACGGTCATGAATATTTGGCTCAAAATCGCTCTGGATAATACGGTCACGGCAATCATTCCACATGCCGAAATGGGGCAGGGCGTGCATACCGCCTTGTCGATGATGCTCGCTGATGAAATGGAAGCTGATTGGTCTAAAGTAAAGTTTCAGGAAGCTCCCGCTGATAAAGAATATGCGAATTTCACCTTATTGAAAGGTTTTGTTGCAGGCAATGCAACTTTCCCAAAGTTTATAGAGGAAACGATCGATGGGGTTTTCCTAACTGCCGTCAAATCCCTGAATTTCCAGATTACAGGCGGAAGTGCTTCGGTGAGATTTACGGGTCAGCAAGCAATGCGAATAGCAGGCGCTGCAGCCAAATCCATGCTAATGGAGGCCGCTGCAGATACCTGGAAAGTGCCGGTGGAGGAGCTTATCGCCAAAAACAGCATCATAAGTCATCCGAGCAGCAACCGTAGTGCCACTTTTGCAGAGCTCGCGCCTGCAGCAGCCAAGGTCAATATACCCACCCAACCAAAACTAAAATCTCCCGGAGAGTTTACCCTCATGGGTACTTCCCAGCCAAGATTCGATATACCGGCCAAGGTGACAGGTGAAGCTCAGTTTGGAATGGATGTGCAGGTACCCGGAATGAAATATGCCACGATCAAGGCAGCCCCGGTTTTTGGAAGTAAAGTAAAATCTGTGGATACCACAGTTTCCTCAAGCCAACGGGGAGTAAAAAAGATTTTTAACTTGGGAGATGCAGTGGCTGTCATCGCTGATGGTTATTGGCAGGCAAAAACTACATTAGATGCACTTCCCATAGAATTTGAAGCCACAGAAAATAGTGGTCTGAATCAGGAAGAAATCATGGATCGGTATCGCAAGGCCATGGATACTGATTTGGCTGAAGGAAATCTGGATACACATTTTAAAGACGGAGACGCAACAACCGCATTGGAACAGGCAGCTATCCTTGTCGAGGCAGAATACCAACTTCCGTTTTTGGCCCACGCCACCATGGAACCCATGAACTGCACTGCATGGGTGCACGATGGGAAATGTGAGCTCTGGTGTGGAAGCCAAAACCCCCTTGGAGTAAGGGCGGCAGCTGCAGAACTCCTTGAAATAGATACCGATCAGGTGACAGTCCACAACCAACTCTTGGGCGGAGGATTTGGAAGACGCTCAGAGACAGATGTGATGAAGCAGGCGATCCTGATCGCCAAGGAAGTGAACTACCCGGTCAAATTAATCTGGTCCAGAGAAGAAGATACACAGCACGATGTCTATCGGGAGGCGACCATCAGTAGGATGAAGGCGGGCTTGGATCAATCGGGACTTCCCACTGCTTACGCGCATCAGTTTATCTTCAAGCATCATCCTCCGGAGGCGGCAGATATTCCATATTCGATTCCCAATCAGTTGATTCAGTATTCCAGCCCTGCCTCCCATGTGCCTTGGGGAAACTGGCGAAGCGTGGACCATTCGACGCATGGTTTTTTGACAGAATCTTTCATTGATGAAATGGCCCATGCTGCAAAGCAGGATCCTTTTGCCTTTAGGAAAAAATTGATCAAGGATCAGCCAAGGTTTCAGCGTGTGTTAGACTTGGTTTACGAGAAGTCCAATTGGGGAACACCCCTTCCTGCCAATTGGGGCAGAGGCATCGCCATTGCCCAATCTTTTGGATCCATTGTGGCTGAGGTAGCAGAAGTGGAAGTCGGAATTGACGGAAATGTGAAAGTGCACCGCGTGGTCTGTGCAGTTGATCCGGGTTTTGCCATTCACCCGAATGGATTCATTGCCCAAATGGAAAGTGGAATAATCTACGGATTGGCCGCTGCCATGACCGGAGAAATTACCATCGAAAACGGTGCAGTGGCACAAAGTAACTTCCATAATTATCCCGTCACCCGAATGAATGAGGCTCCAAAGATTGAAACCCATATCATCAATTCCGGAAATCCTCCAGGAGGAGGGGGAGAACCAAGCACCCCGGTCATCGCGCCGGCTGTGACCAATGCCATCTTTGATGCTACAGGAATCCGGATTCGACAACTTCCGATTTCAAAAAACGATTTGAAAGCTTCGATCCGTCCGACGACTTGATTCAATCTCTTTGCATCAATAGGGTCAGTTTATTTTATAAAACCAAAAAATTAATAGCATGGGACTATTTTGGAATCTTATCCAACAAAGCCAAATCTCTGACCAAAAAGGCAGGGCCGAAACTTTAGAAGCGAGGGTCGCTTACTTAGAATATGAACTTCAAAAGACAAAATCTCTTTTGATCAACACCTTAAAAATTCTCGAGGAGCAAAGTGGAAAAGACATTGATGGAGATGGAAAGCTGGGATGAGGATTTACGGTATATTTTCAAGCCAATAGAATAATCATATGCTGTACCTAAAGGCACAGAAATGCATATCATCAATATGTTTCTACCGATATAAAGTCCCTAAAGGGACTAAACAAAAGAGGAAAGCAGATTTAAATACCATTCTCATTTGATTTTCAATTCAAGGGTATAACGATAATAAAATGGTTGGATTGATTTGATATAGACCCGGTCCCTTTAGGGACAAAATATTGGTAGATAAATTAAGCGATTAGCAAATGATCCCAGTCCCTTTAGGGACTGAATATGGGTAGCCTTTTAGGGACAAAATATGGGTAGAAAAAATAGAAATATGAAAAAAACCGTGCCTTTAGGCCTGCCCGTTTGGAAGATGATCTGGTAGAATTGTCCCTTTAGGGACTTGATATGGGTAGAAAAAATAGAAATATGAAAAAACCGTTGCTTTAGGCCTGCCCGATTGGTAGATGATCTGGTAGAATTGTCCCTTTAGGGACTTGATATGGGTAGAACAAACAATTAATGAAACCCTCTCCGTGCCTTTAGGTACGGGATAAAATATTTAAGATGGCAAATACCTATACACAAATTCATATTCAGGCTGTATTTGCAGTTCAAAATCGAATTTCTCTAATCCAAAGCAGTTGGAAAGATGAGCTCTATAAATACATCACCGGATTGGTGCAAAATTATGATCATAAGGTCTTGCAGATCAACGGGATGCCGGATCATGTTCATTTACTGATTGGCCTTAGGCCTACACAGGCATTGGCAGATTTGATGCAAATGGTAAAGGAAGATTCATCCAAATGGATTAATACAAAGGGTTTTGTTAAAGGAAAGTTTTCTTGGCAATCCGGTTATGGAGCTTTCTCTTATTCAAAAAATCAGGTACCAAGGGTAATGAAGTATATTCAGGAACAGGAAATACATCATTCAAAAAGATCTTTTCTTGAAGAATACGAGGAGCTTTTGAAGATTCATGAAATTGAATATGATCCACGGTATATTTTCAAGCCAATTGAATAAATAGATCCTGTACCTAAAGGCACAGATGAGCAAATTTAATTTAACGTTTCTACCCATAGCAGGTCCCTAAAGGGACTGAAAAACGACAGATGTTCAGGATATCAGTTACTCGCAATATAACTTGGAATAGAATAATTGGATCAATATATCGGTCCCTTTAGGAACAAAATATGGATAGATAAATTAAACGATTAGCAAATGATCCCTATCCCTTTAGGGACTGAATATGGGTAGCCCCTTTAGGGACAAAATATGGGTAGAAAAAAAGAAATATAAAAAAACCGTGCCTTTAGGCCTGCCCGTTTTGAAGATGATCTTGGAGAATTGTCCCTTTAGGGACTTGATATGGGTAGAACAAACAATTAACCAATCCCCTCCGTGCCTTTAGGTACGGGATATAATCATCAAGTAAGAAATTTCAATACCCTATAGGCCAATAAAACAATGCTAAAATTCTTCCGAAAAATCCGCCAAAAACTTCTCTCCCAAAATCGGTTCACCCGATATCTCGTTTATGCCATCGGCGAAACTTTCCTTGTTGTCATCGGGACTTTGATTGCGTTGGAGATCAATACACGGAATGAAGGGCGGAAGAGCCTCTTTCATTTCAATTTTCCCAAAAAAATCACCATCTGGATAGTTGTGTTGATTTCCTTCTTTGGATGTGATACCCCAAATAACGAATCCATTGACCTTTCAGAACTCACCATCTCTGAAATCCACGCGGCATATCAAAGTGGGAAATTTAATATCCAAGAATTGGTACAGGCATATTTGGATAGGATAGGAGGGATGGACAAGGAAATCAACTCCATCAGCATGGTCAATCCCAATGCTATGGAAATGGCGAAAGCCTTGGATGAGGAATTCCAAAAAACCAAAACACTGCGTCCTCTTCACGGCATTCCCATCATCGTCAAAGACAACATCAATACCAAAGGCTTGCCTACCACGGCAGGTTCCCTGGCCTTGAAGGATTTTTATCCGGAAGAAGATGCCTTTATCATCAAAAAACTGATTGCTGCCGGAGCGATTGTCATCGCCAAATCCAATATGGCCGAATGGGCTTTCAGTCCCATGCATTCGGAAAGCTCCACAGTGGGAATTACCAGAAATCCCTATAATCTGGATTATGTTCCGGCAGGTTCAAGTGGCGGTACAGCGGCCTCCATTGCTTCCAATTTTGGGACTATTGGCTTGGGAACAGATACCGGCAATTCTATCAGGGGACCTTCCTCCCACAATGCATTGGTTGGTTTCCGTACAACCTTGGGATTGGTCAGCAGGGAAGGAATAGTGCCGCTCTACCTCAGAAATGACGTGGTGGGTCCCATGTGCAGAACAGTGGAAGATGCAGTGAAGGTGTTGGAAGTGATTGCCGGATACGATCCAAAAGACTCCTTAACGCTTTATTCGGAAGGAAAAATCCCTTCCAATTACATCCAATATTTAGACAAGGATGGGCTGAAAGGCGCAAGAATAGGGGTATTAAGAAACCTGGTTGACGATAATCCTGATGATGAAGTTTATGCCCTTTTTAAAAAGTCCTTATCAGATATGGAGGCTTTGGGTGCTGAGATCATTCAAGATGTGGAAATTGCAGATTTTGACCAACTCAGTCAGGATCAATGGTGTCCCACATTTCGCATAGACGTGGAGAATTTTCTCAAAACTTATGTAAAGAGAGATACGCTCCAATCCTTGGAAGATATCATGCGAATAGGTTCCAAGTCATCCTATACGAAAGACCTGATGGAGCGCTTGTCCACCAATACCCTCCGTCGCGAAAATTCGGCCATCCTTTGTGGGGATGCTTTTTCAGATATCAGAAGAATTGCATTTAGGGAGGCCATCGAGAAGAAAATGGATGAACTGCAATTGGATGCTTTGGTATATCCATCCTGGAATAACAAACCTGCCAGGATAGCCTTTTTTGAAGAAGAATATAAAGGGGATAACAGTCAGATTATCTCTCCGCACACCGGGCAACCAGCCTTCACTGTTCCCATGGGATTTACGGCTGAAAATCTACCGGCAGGAATACAGTTTTTGGGAAGGATGTTTGATGAAGGAGTATTGATCAAATTAAGCTATTCCTATGAACAGGCAACCAAACACCGCAAAAGTCCCAATTAATTCCACGGCTAATCCTAAGCCAATGGAAAAATGACTTTACCGTACGAAAACCTTTATTTGACTACTTCATTACCTATTTTTAATTACCTGCTGTAGGCAATTTAACCGGGGGCATTCCCAAAACCGGGTTTTTTGACATAAAGCCAAAAGGCATTAGAGTAATCGATACCGTATGTTGATTCATAATTGGCCATTCTTCAGGCCGCACGATGTGATTGACTCCTGCTACATACCATACGACCACATCGGTATTATCAATATTCCTGTTTTGCTGTGTCCATTTGGGCAATCCTTCATTTTTCTGGTTACTGACCGGAAAATCCCCCGTAGGATACATTTCATCTGACTTATAGGGAGTTGTCCAAAAATGATGGTAAAGTGCCCCGGCACGGTTGTAAAGTGAAGAACCAACTTCCGCCAAAGGCACAACACCGGGACTTGGCATGAGCATGTAGGAAGACATGTGGTTGAATTTATTCTTTACATGATGGTTCATGACCATCCACATCCTGCTGCTCGCAGCGTTTGCCATCCGTTTGGCCTCAAGCTCATTCTTAAACATATCCCTTTTCCCAATAATCGAATTTCCATAGGGATTGTCGGGCCCCTTAGGAACCGCAACCATGTTCATTTCCCCCACGGAATTGTGCTGTCCATCAATATCCAGATCTAGCCTGAATATGAAAAAGTGTTGGTGGTTGTTGGCTTCCACATGCGGCTCGACTATTGTTCCAAAATAATGTCCCTGATAGGATTCATCAGCACTTCCGGGATCATCTGTGACCCGCTCCACGACACGTATATGCGCAATACCATTGAGTTCGGTAACGATGACCACCGTACCGTCTTCTTTGAAAGTCCATTTAAATCCATAATCATAATTCCCTGCAGTGATGTAATACTTGATAGCGAGATCAGTCGCGCGCCGGGCATGGTTTTGATGCCTCCAAAGCACTCCCCCATATTCTTCAAAAACAGCTAGGGCACTATCTGAAAGAATGGGTGTAGCAAAATCATTATGCAATACAGCAGGTAGATAGGTGGCGTTTTCTGGGGCATCCGCACCATAAGTGAGTGGCCTTGCTTTGGTCTGAAACAACCTGAATTCTCCCACATCAAAATAATTGTTTGAGGCATTTAACAAATCCGGAGAACCATAATTCACGATCATTTCAGCAAGTCCGCCACGATACATGATGTAGCGCCACTTCTTTTGCTCTTGGTCAAAGTAGTGCAGATCATGGATCACCAAACCTTCCCTACTATGAATGCTGAATCTGAATTTCCAAAGGGGAGAAATGACCTGATTCCCTTCAATTCGGTAATTGACACCTTCCGGCTGGGTAATCAGCACTTGTTTAGGAGCGGTCATGTCAATTTTGATGGAATCTCCCTCGAAATAGCCCACTTTTACAGGGTCCGACCAACCCCCGCCGCTATCCACTACCTTCAGGACTTTTCTGTCGGTGACATCCACAAAGGCGTAAATTCCTCCAATCGGCATCCTGCTGAACTGCTTATTTATGTAAACGGGAGAAACAATCAGTTCCCGATTCCCAATCGGTGCCAAACCAAGATCAGCTGCAAAATTTCCAAAACTGGCTTTTACCGAATCGGGATTTACCCCCCTTTTGATAAGGGCAGCGTTCCATTCTGAATTATTTTTTACAATCTCGGAAGCGACAGAATCTGCCTTAAAAGCACCTGTAGGTTGTTTTCCTTCTATCTTTTCGAAGGAAAGTAACTTTTGTTGCTTTAAGTCAATAACAGCTTTTCCCAAGGCATTTGCAGGATAATCATATACATAAGCAAATGCTTCACGCCTGAAATCATCTCCGGGTTTATAGGCCAACACTTCACTTTTTGGCGGCTCTAGTAAGTTGATGATACTGTATAAACTACTGCTGTCATTTCTGACCTTATTTTCTTTCAATAATACTTGTTTGACAATCTTAATCTCATTGGTGTCAAGAGGGTCCAAGGGATGCCTAAATTGCGTGACGGTGGACTGAGAAAATAAATTCCCACTGATAAGGAGGAAAAGGCAACACAGATAAATGGAGGATTTCTTTCTCATTTGATGGATGTTATCGATTGGATTGGTTTGGTCTAATAAAAGTTAAATTAGTGACTTTATTTTAATAAATTCAAAATGGAGAAATAAAATTTGTTGAATTAGAAAAATATCTATTATATATTTTTAATTTCAATATGTGTTGGGAAACTTTTTGATATCGTTCGGACAATAAAAGCATGCCTTCGTCCCAGGATGAAAAGGAAAAAGAATTTTTTTCCCGAAATTATAGAGATGAATTGATTCACTATTTTTTAATCAGGCAATTTTTAAAACATACTAAACATGAAAAGAAGAAAATTCATCATTCATGGTGCAGTTGGCTTAGCAGCCCTTTCCATCCCGGTATCATGTCAAAATTATAAAAGTGGGGAATTTGATAAGGTTTTAGCCCAACCTACATCACTTTTGAAGATTTGGGATTATGAAACAATCGCCAAGATTGGTAACCAATATCTTTTGAGCAATCAAGAGGAAAAAAAGGAACGCACACTGGTCAAATTATTAGAGCAAATTGATGTAAAAGAGGGATCACTTGCTCAGGGTTTGGAGCAAAAAGTCATCAATGATTTTGAAAATGGAAGTATGGTAATGGTTGATGGCTGGATTTTGTCTATCACCGAAGCCCGGCAATGTGCCTTATTTTCTGTAAGTCAACTTAATTGAAATGATATGCATATAGATTCAAGAAATCTTCCTGACAACAGTACCATAGAAGGCGATGTATGTATCATTGGCGCAGGTGCGGCAGGGATTAGTATGGCCCTTGATTGGATAAATACTCCCTACAAAGTGATCCTGCTTGAAAGTGGTGGATTTGAATATGATGACAAAGTCCAGGATTTATACAAAGGCAAAACGACAGGTCAAAAATACTTTCCTCTGAAATCCAGCCGTCTGTCATTATTTGGCGGCACGACAGGACATTGGGCAGGGATGTGTTCACCATTCGATAATATTGATTTTTTAGAAAGAGATTGGGTTCCTAATAGCGGATGGCCTATTTCAAGAAAGGACCTTGATCCTTTTTATGCCAGAGCCAATGAAAAATTGAAGTTGGGACCTTATAATTACAACCTTGATTATTGGCAAAAAGAAGTGCCAAATCTGAATCCTTTCCCCCTTGATGAAAATATTGTCTGGCATAAAATGTGGCAAATCAGCCCGGCATGGGGATTTAATGGAGGACTCGGTAAATTTTATAAAGAGGATATCATCAAAGCCAAAAATATTCATCTCTATACCTATGCTACAGTGGTTGATATCAAGGCAAATGAAAATGTCACAAGTATTGACCATGTAGTAGTAAAAAATCTGTCAGGAAAAACGCAGACTGTCAAGGCAAAGCATTTTATTCTTGCCTCAGGAGCGATTCAAAATGCAAGGTTATTGCTCGCATCAAACAAGCAGGTTCCAAAAGGACTAGGGAATGAAAATGACTTGGTGGGCCGTTATTTTATGGAGCATTTGGAAATCCAGACAGCGGAATTATGGTTGTTTGATCCTTTCCCCACTGACCTGTTTACTTTCTTTTTTGAAAATCCAAAATTATGGTGTGAGCTGGCAATCGCAGAAAAAGTCCAGATAGAAAATAAAATATTGAATGGTACGGCAGGATTAAGCCCATTGAGCACTGCCCGACATACCAAACCGAGAATTGAAACATGGCAAGACGAAGACCCAAGGAAATCAGTTGATAACATGTTTAAGAATTGGGATGAGGCTGCAAAGTTGGCGGAAAATGAAAACAAAGGTGCCATTTCAAGAGCATTTGAATTCCAAACCCGGATCGAGCAGGCCCCCAATCCCGACTCAAGGGTTACCCTCGGTACCGAATTGGATGAATTGGGAATGCCTCGGGCCGATCTTCATTGGGCATTGACCGAACTTGATAAAAGAAGTATCCGCAAGGTAAATCAAATCATCGGTCAACAGATCGGTAGGGCGGGGATCGGTCGTGTAAAACTTAAGGAATATTTGCAGGATGAAAAAGACAATTATACCTGGCCAGAAGGCACTAACGGGGGATGGCACCATATGGGCACCACCCGGATGAGCAATGATCCCAAAAAAGGAGTAGTCGACGCAAATTGCCAAGTCCATGGTTTAGCAAATTTGTATGTCGCAGGTTCCGGTTGTTATGTCACCTCAGGCGCACCCAACCCAACACTTACTTTAGTTGCACTTTCGTTACGACTTTCTGATTATGTAAAAAATAAGCTGGGTAGTTAACAAAAAAGTATTGATACAACTTCAAGAATTACCACTCCCTCAACGCCTCCACAGCACCTTCAACCAACTGATCATTGGAATTATGGTAATTGTTGTTCAACAGAATCAGGGTTTTGTTTTGGTCAATAAACCTCATGATCAGGGTTTTGTATCCCGGATTGTCGCCTGTATGCGAAACGATCTTTCCAAAATACTCATCCTGACTCAGGTCCCATCCATAGCCGTATTGACTCAAGGTACAATCATTCAATGCCTGTGGAGAGAATGCTGATTTCAAGGTTTTGTCACTGACCAAAGTGCCGTTGTATAATGCCTGATCCCAAAGCAACAGATCCTGCGCAGTGCTGCTGATCCTTCCCGGACCTTTTCTGTTGCCCAGCCAAACGGTGTAATCTGAATCATGAAATTTGTTGGCATTGACATAATCCCCTTTTTTATCTTTCAGATGGCCTGCGGCAAAGTTGCTGACGCCGGCTTTTTCTTCCAATTTTCTGATATCTGTGTTTTTCATTCCCAAAGGCTCGAAAATCCATTCTCTTGAAAGTTCGATAAAATCCCTGCCTGTCACTTTTTCCACTATGCTTGCAAGGAAAACGTATGCCGTATTGCTGTATTCATATTTTTCACTTGGCATGGAGAGCATTGGAGGGTGGTATTTGCGCAGGTATTCCAATATATCTTCATTATCGGCTACTTTACTTTTATCCCAATGCTTGTCCATGACAGCCTGATAATCCGGCAGGCCATTGGTATGGGAGAGCAGTTCCTTGATAGTGATTCCTTTGTAAGGGATATCGAGGTACTTATCAGCATAATCGAAATAATCCAAAAGCCCTTTTTCAGCACACATCATCACCATCATGGCGGTGAATTGCTTGGAAACAGAGGCCAATTCGAATACATCTGTTGGTAACAGAGTGATTTTTTGCTCGAAATACCGAAACCCGGATGCTTTTTCAAATACCACTTTCCCATCTACCGCCAACAACAAGACTCCTGAAAAACCTTTTGATTCGGCGACTTCGAAGGCGCTGTCTACAGCGGAAACCTGTGCGAAGGCAGATTGTGAAATAAAGGTGGCATTCCAACAAAAAACCAACAGGAGAAAAAGCTTGATAGATCTAAAGTTCATCGTTTAAAGTCTTTGAATTGGACAAATTGAAAGAAGTTTGAAGCAATCAAAATAAGCATAAAACATTTAAATCAAACTAAGTCTCGGTGAAGAGTAATTTTTTTGATAGGAAAGCCATTTTTTGTTGTTACTTTAAAAATACAAGAAAAATATTCACGCAAGACCATGCAAAAAATCTCCCTTTCAGTATTGACCGAATTGGCAAAAACTGCCTCAAAGAAAGCAGGGGAGAAGATTTTGGGAATTTACCAATCAGAAGAAATAGGATTGACTTTAAAGGGGGACCAATCTCCCCTGACTTTGGCGGATCAGGCTGCCCACGATGAGATCGTTATCCATTTGGCCCAAACTGGTTTGCCTATATTGTCTGAAGAGGGAAGTTCAGTGCCTTTTGAAATCAGAAAAGATTGGGAATATTTTTGGTTGGTGGACCCCTTGGACGGTACCAAAGAATTTGTCAAAAGGAACGGAGAATTTACCGTCAATATCGCTTTGATCCATCAGGGGACACCTGTTATTGGTGTGGTTTACGCTCCTGTATTGGATTGGCTGTATTGGGGAAACAGCGAAATCGGAGCTTGGAAGCAGGTTGGACTAGAAGAATCTCAAAAATTGAATGAAGTGACCGATGCTACCGTCAAAACCATCGTAGCCAGCAGGTCACATATGAATCCGGAAACGGCCGACTTTATCGCAAAATACCCACAGGCGGAAGTAATCAGCATAGGTTCTTCGATCAAGTTTATGCTCGTGGCAGAAAATAAGGCGCAACTTTATCCAAGGTTTGGACCTACCATGGAGTGGGACACAGCCGCAGCGCACGCAGTGGTCATGGCGATGGGAGGTAAGGTTTTGGCAATGAAAGGACAGGCTTCCCTAACCTACAACAAGCCTAATTTGCTGAACCCGGATTTCCTGGTTCAGGGTTTTGGAAGCTGAAGATTGTCAGTGTTTTTTTGATTTGCCTTAATTCCATTTTTTGATTTGGTGAATCCTTCCAATTCCCTTTGTATCGGTCCTCAGGCACATTTGACCTATGATAATTCATTACTGGCAAAAAAGCGGATGGCTACTTCAGATAAGCTCTGAAAACTATTTCCGTACGTTGGGACAGTAAAACGGTTCGTTTGTCCTACTTTGTTTTTAGTATCGTCTAATTATGAGTTAATTAGGGAATGGGATTAAAGGTGATTCCAAATAACCAATCTAACCAATCTTTTTATGAAAATTTTAAAAGCAAGTATGGCTATGGTATTGTTAATGATGCTGATGCCGCTGATATCAAACGCACAAGGACCAGTTACAACCCTAGAATTTCCCAATGCAGCAAAAGCCTTAGACGTGGTACAGAAATATACCAAAGCACTTCAAGCCGGGGATGTAGCAGCCATGAATTCCCAATTGGCACCTGGTGCGATGATACATGGCTTGGGAGGTGGCTTAGACTCTCTTACAGTAATTCAGCACAGGGAGTATTACACCAATAGCACAAACCAATACAAACACACGCTTTCAAGCGAACTTTATCTGCCTGTCAAAGTCACCAACAATTGGAACGAAGGTGAATGGGTTTTGTCATGGGGAGTCAATACAATCCAAGACAAAAAAACAGGAAAAACCATTCGGGTTCCTTACCATACTGCCGGAAGGATAGAGAATGGAAAGATTGTATCCTTGCGCTATTGGTATGACATGTGGAATATTATGGAATCTCAGGGTTTTGAGGTAAAGCCTCCTTCCAAATAATTTTAACCCGATTCATTTTTTATTGAACTTAAAGGCATTTGGAACTCATATTCCAAATGCCATTTTTTTGACCCATCATCCCAAATGCAATAAAGTGAGTCAATGGGTTGGTTTTTACTTGGGGAAATTTTTGGATGCATTGGGACAATAAAACCTGCTGTTCGTCCTGATTTTGATTTGATTTCACCTAAATTTTTTAATTTGAGATATTCCCTATTTGAGTGGCTGGAAATCAGCCTTTTTCCAGGTGGAAAAAATCGTAATAGCGGTATTTAGCAATTGAATATTTCCTAAATCTACCAATAATTTAGTAGTGAAAAGGGTGTTGTGAAAGTACTTGGCTATTAGGAATTTTTACCTAGAATAGTGATATTCAGAAGGGAATTAAAAAAATAAAAATTTGGAGTAAAAACGAAAGTAAAATTTAATCAAACCAGTTATGCCAATGAAATTTTTAATTGTAGATGATGAAAAAGATGTGGAGATTTTGTTCCGCCAAAAACTCCGCAAAGAGGTCCGTGAGGGATTGTTTGAGCTTGAATTCGCCTTTTCGGGAAAGCAGGCGCTGGAAGTTTTGAGAAGCCATCAGCCTCCGGAGGTAATGTATATTTTCTCGGATATCAATATGCCCGGCATGACAGGGTTGGAGCTTTTGGATTGTGTCAAAAAGGAATTTCCACAAATCCAAGTCAGCATGATATCCGCCTATGGTGACAGCGAAAACCATGACCGCGCCATGAATTCAGGTGCTAAGGAATTTTTTACCAAACCCGTAGATTTTGATTCACTTAAAGCAGAATTGATGGATATATTATCAGGACCTAAATAATAGAGGACTCGAAAAGAAAGTTTCCCATCTTTTTATTGAAAGTCAGCATACCAATCGACAAATGGTAAATAATTGACCGTTGTCGAGGCTTTGAATTACCCAAAAAACCCAATATGAAGAAACGCAATAAAGACCGGGAATCTGATGCCCTGCTAGTATATCACCGATATTGGGACAGTTATAGCAATGGGGATTTGGAGGCTTTTGCTTCCACTTTAGATGAAGGATTTGAGATGATCGGAACTTCCGAATCTGAAGTCTGCCATAACAAAGATGATGGAATAGAATTTTTTAAAGCCCAGATGCATGAAATCGTCGGGCGGACAGATATGAGAAACAGGGACATTGCTACCAAAGAGGTAAATGGCATGTTTCTGGTCAATGAAACCTGCGATTTCTATATTTTAGGAGAACCGGAATGGACTTTTTACTCCAGATTAAGACTGTCGACCCTCCTTCATGAAACCGAATCAGGTTGGAAAGTAATACAGCAACACGGTTCACTTCCCGACATGCGGGTACAGGAAGGGGAGACCATTGCTTTTGACAAAATCAGCAAAGAAAACTTAGAACTCCGAGATGCGGTCCGCCGTCGAACTGCCGAGTTGGAAAACAAAAACCGGGAATTGGCCATCGAAGCGGCCTTGGAAAAAGTGCGGGCGGTGGCCATGGGTATGAAAAACTCGAATGCTATGCTCGATGTCTGCCGTGTGATAGCGGAGCAATTGGAGGAATTTGGGGTGACAAAAATCCGGAATGTGCAGACAGCCATCATCGATGAGAAAATTGGTCAATACCTCTGCTACCAATATTTTCCGGCTTATGGGCAAACCACCATTGAAGATACCGAATACCAAAAAAGCCCGGTAGAACATGAAATGGTCAGGCAAATGCTTGCTTCCCGAGATGGTCACTTTACAGGAAGCCTTTCAGGAAAAGAGTTAGAGGAGTTTGGACTGCACCGAAAGGAAGAAAACCATTTCCCGGATCCACTTTTGGATGCTGCCTCAGAAGTAAGTTATTGCTTTTTGTCCATTGGGGAAGGGGGGCTTGGATTGTCACTTTACAAGGAAATGGAAGCAGGGGTTTTGGAATTGTTCAAGCGATTTCACCAGGTTTTTTTACTGGCTTATCAGCGATTTCAAGATATCCAAAAAGCTGAAGCACAGACAAGGGAAGCCCAGATTGAAGTGGCGGTGGAACGGGTTCGTGCCCAATCTATGGCGATGCACCATCCCGACGAACTGGATAAAGTAAATAAAGAAATACTGACCCAACTTAACTGGCTTCAGATTCGAGGACTCTCGGGTGTCACCTTTTACCTGGTAGATCAGGATGGATGGGTGAAAGCATATGATTTTTCAAGTCCAGGAAATATAGGTAACCAGAACAGTTATACCCTTCAATTCGACTTCAAAAAGTATGAAATGATGGGATACCCTTTTAAAATCTTCGAGCAAACTGACCTGAATTACTTCGTTGCTGATTACCCCCTTGAAAAACTGGAGAAGGCTGTTTTCGAGATAGAAGAAATAAATCCTGAAGTTGCCACCGTCATCAAAGAAGCTTTGGCAAAGGGGATACTAACCCATCAATGGACTGCTTGCGCCAGAATTACGGATGGACTGCTAGGTATTGATCTGGTAAACCCTCCTTCGGAGGACACCAAAACCATCGTATTGAAAATCGCCGGGGCGTTTAACCAAGCGTATCAGCGCTTCCTGGACCTTCAAAAAGCCGAAGCACAGGCAAGGGAAGCACAGATTGAGGCGGCGCTGGAGAGGGTCAGGGCTCAGACCATGGCCATGCATAGCAGTGAGGACGTGGGAAAGAGTGTTGTCAAGATGTTCTCTGAACTTACAGCCCTCGGAGTGGATGAAGGAACCCGATTTGGTATCGGCATCCTGAACCATGACAATGAAAACAACCAGCTTTGGACGGCCCGCAAAAATGGGGAGGAAGTCAATATGCATATCGGCAATATCGATATGGCCTCACACCCTTTGCTGAAAAGTGCCCGCAAGGCTTGGAAAGAGCAGATTCCCTTCCACAAGTATGTGTTGGAAGAGGAGGATTTGTTGGATTATTACCAAATGCTCAATAAAGCGCCTGACTATAAAATACAGATACCGATAGAAAAATTACCCAAAAAAGAAATTCAACACTGTTTCATTTTCGAGCATGGATTTTTTTATGCCTTCAGTACCCGTGAATTCCAACCCGAATTAATTCAAATTACCAAGCGGTTCAGTGCACTGTTTGAACAAACTTACCGACGGTATCTTGATTTGGTTAGAGCTGAAGCCCAAGCCCGCGAGGCAGAAATCGAATTGGCACTGGAACGGGTAAGGGCAAGAACCATGGCCATGAACCATACCGAAGAACTCAAAGAAGTTATTCAGGTGGTGTTCGATCAATTTGTGGGTTTGAATATCCATGTCGACCATGCAGGATTTATCCTGGACTATAAGGAGCGGGAGGATATGCATATCTGGCTGGCAGATCACCAACAAGGAGTGCCAACTGAGATCACCATTCCCTATTTTGATTCGCCCCATTGGAACAATTACCTACAGGCAAAAGCCAGGCAAGAATCTTTCTTTGCCAACCTGCTTCCCTTTGAAGTAAAAAACAAATTCTACCGGGATCTATTCGAATTGATTCCGGAATTGACTGAAGAAGCACAGCAAGCCATTTTTAGCAAACCGGCACTTGCCATCTCCACTGTATTGCTGGACAATGTGGGGTTATATATCGAGCATTATTCAATGACTCCCTATACAGCCGAAGAGAATGCCATTCTGATGCGATTTGGAAAAGTATTCCAACAGACCTACACCCGCTTCCTCGATCTCCAAAAAGCCGAAGCACAGGCCAGAGAATCGCAAATTCAGTTAGCCCTGGAGCGGGTGAGAGCCAGAACAATGGCTATGCATAAAAGTCAAGAGTTGGCTGAAGTGGCAGTTGTATTATATCAGGAACTAAAAACACTAGGTGCAACGCAGGATTTTTTTGAATGCGGATACGTAGAAGTCGATGAGCTGAACAACATCCAGCGCGCTTGGTCCACAAGGCCGGATGGAAGTTTTCTAAAGGAACCCTATTACCTGCCACTTACAGGCGAGCCTGTTATCGATGCCAGGTATGAGGCATGGAAACAGCGCGTTCCTGTTTGTCATCAGCCAGTAGGTGGCAAACTATTGAAAAGAGCAAATGAATTTGTAATTCCTTATATGAATAATCAGGAGGCAGCAGAGATTACCTCCTCATCGGCTGTCCCCGATCCGGTTCATTTTTACTGCGGCAATTTTTCTCATGGTTATCTCAATATCAATTGTGGAGAGCCCCTGAGCGCTGAAGAGGAATCACTGTTGGCAAGGTTTACAGCAGTTTTTGAAATGACCTACCTGCGCTTTCTTGATCTCCAAAAAGCCGAAGCACAGGCAAGGGAAAGCCAAATACAATTAGCCTTAGAAAGAGTACGGGCAAGAACAATGGCCATGCAGCATAGTGATGAGTTAGCTGAATCAGCCTTTGTGCTTTTCCAGCAACTTCAGATTCTAGGATTGGTTCATGAGCGAATCAATATTGGGGTGGTCAAAGAAGAGAGTAAAACAATTGATTTCTGGATCACCGAGCAGGGTGGCAATCAGATCAATACCCGGTTTACAGGGAGAATCGATGAGCCTACCACACTTTCCAAGATGTATCAGGGCTGGAAAAACAATCAAAAACTGATGGTTATAGACCAAACAGGTGAGGATTTATCGAATTGGTTGAAATACTTGAAGGAGGAAATCGGGATACCTTTTGATCCTGCATTTTTACATAACCGTCGCGTTCAGACGGTAGGCTTCTTTTCAAAAGGAATGCTGGTCTTGACGACTCCCGAACCTTTGCCGGACGAACATCTACAGCTTCTGGAAAAGTTCGCCGGAGTATTTGATCTGACCTACACCCGTTTCAGTGATTTGAAACAAGCCGAAGCACAGGCAAGGGAAGCGCAGATTGAAGCGGCATTGGAGAGGGTTCGTTCGCGATCGTTGGCAATGCATAACAGTGAAGACCTGGAAAATGTCATTTTAGTAGTTTCCGAGCAGCTACAATTGCTACAATTCAGATTTGAAAATGTAAGTTTTGGATTTGATACCTCCCAAATGGGCCTCAATTTTTGGTTGGCTTCTCCTTCATTAACGAGGCCGATTTTGATGAAAGTTCCCTACATAAATAATCCGGCCTTTAATAATCCTTTCCTAGCGAGAAGAGCGGGGAAAGACTTTAATGTGGATATACTTTCCCGCGAAGAAAATCAGGAGTTCTTACAGCATATGTTTGATCATTCTGAATTGGGTAATCTACCTGAAGAGAATAAAAAATTCTTATTGAGCACATCCGGGTTTGCACGTTCCCAATCGCTGATGAAGCATACCATTCTCACGGTTGGAAATTATGCACTTGCTCCTTACAGCCATGATCAAAATGCCATCTTAAAAAGGTTTGGAATTGTATTCGAGCAAGCTTATGTCCGTTTTCTCGATCTCCAAAAAGCAGAAGCCCAGGCACGGGAGGCACAAATAGAAGCAGCACTGGAAAGAGTTAGATCAAGATCGATGGCCATGCACAAGAGTGAAGAACTCAAGGAAGTTATTCAGTTATTGTTTGAGCAATTTCGCTTATTAAATTTCAAAATTGACTCAGCGCAATTTGACCCTAATTATAAGGAGAACGATGACCTCAACCTTTGGACAGCAGCACCCGGTCAGCCCTACTCCATATTGCTGAATATTCCCTACGTCGACAGTCCTTTATTTAATTCAATTAAGGAAGCAAAGAAAAGAGGGCTATCATTTATTACACAGCAGTTATCCTACGAGGACAAAAATCAATTTTTCCGTCACTTCTTCCAGCATATCAAAAATATTCCTGCAGAAAGACAAAAATTAATTTTTGATAGTCCGGGTATGTACCGGGCTGTAGTCTTCATGGAAAATGTTTCGCTGGCCATCCAAAACTACTCAAACACTCCTTATACAGAGGAAGAAAATGAAGTGCTCAAACGATTTGGTAAAACCTTTGAACAAGTTTACACCCGCTTTCTCGATCTCCAAAAAGCAGAAGCACAAGCGCTGGAATCTCAGATAGAAGCGGCTTTGGAAAGGGTTAGAAGCAAAACCATGGCGATGCACAACAGTCTGGAAGTTGGGGAAAGTGTAGCAACTTTGTTTGAAGAGCTATCCACTTTGGGTTTACTGGATGTGAATGACCGTTGTGGCATCGGCATCATGCAACCAAATGAAATAATGGAAGCGTGGACGGCTGCCAAAACTCCGGACGGGAAAGCTGAATTGACAATTGGTCATATCAACATGAAACTTCACCCGATGATGGTGAGTGCTTATGGGGGTTGGACAGAAAAAAAGGAAATCAATCAATACATTCTGGAAGGGGAGGATATCCTCAGCTACTACGATGCGATCAGGAATCAATCAGATTACAAAATCAAAAGAGACTATTTTTCAGACCAATTAAAAATCGTACATACAGATTTTTATTTTAATGAAGGGTGCCTTTATGTGTTTTCAAAAAATGAATTTTCTGCTAATTCTATTGCCGTTTTTTTGCGCTTTGTTGGTGTTTTTGGCCAGACCTACAGAAGATACCTTGACCTCCAAAAGGCAGAAAAACAGGCAAGGGAAGCAGAGATCCAATTGGCATTGGAAAGGGTGCGGGCCCGAAGCCTCGCCATGCACCGAAGTGAGGAATTGGCGGATTTATCACTTGAGTTGGTGAAGCAGGTGCAGACTTTGGGCATGGAAAGCTGGTTTTGTGCATTTAACATCTACGATGATGACCCTAGGGGATCTATAGAATGGGGAAGCAATGGTCAGGGTACATTTCCTCAATACAGAACTCCACGGGAAGGTGTATTTCTGCGGTATTTTGAAGCTGGGCAAAGAGGAGAGACATTATTGGTTAATGAAATTGGGGAAGAAGAGTGTCCTGCGCATTATGAATATCTGTGCAGCCTGCCCGGGGTAGGAGAACAGTTGCTTCAGATGAAGGCTGCCGGAATCCCATTTCCAACCTCGCAGATTGACCATGTGGCATTTTTCAAATATGGGTATGTCCTTTTCATTACCTACGAACCTGCCCCTGAATCACATGATGTTTTCAAACGCTTCGCCAATGTTTTTGAACAATCTTACACCCGCTTCCTCGACCTCCAAAAAGCCGAAGCACAGGCTCGGGAAGCGCAAATTCAATTGTCCCTCGAGCGGATCAGGGCAAAGGCTATGGCCATGCAACATAGCGATGAACTCAGTGATTTCCTTACCGTTTTATTTGAACAATTTGAGGTGCTCAACCTACGTCCCGTAAACTGCATTCTCTCTCTTTTTGATATTGAAAATAACCGAAGCACTTTCCGGATGACAGGTAAAAAAGGAGCAACGTTGATTGCCTCACAGGAAATAGACCTCGATGCTTCACCTGTATGGAAGCAAAAGGTAGAAAACTGGAAATCCGGCCATCCCAACGATGTGGATGTACTCTATATTCCTTACGAAAACCTCCCCGAGATAGCAGAAATTTTCAAAGAAATACTGGAAAAACTACCGGAAGACGAACGACCACTTCCAGTAGACTACCCGAATGGTGAATACATCATTGATGGATATTGTAAATATGGTTACTTAGGCTATGCCGCAAGCGGACCGCCATCGGAAGAGGAAAAGGAGATTACTAGACGTATTGCAAATGAGTTCGGAAACGTGTACCAGCGCTTCCTCGATCTCCAAAAAGCCGAAGCTCAAGTCCGTGAAGCTCAAATCCAATTGTCCCTCGAGCGGATCAGAGCAAAGGCCATGGCCATGCAGCACAGTGATGAACTAAGTGATTTCCTGACAGTAGTGTTTGAGCAATTTCATGTACTCAATCTGCGTCCGGTAAACAGTCAACTATCCTTTTTGGATTTTGAAAACAATCGTAGCATATTCCGCCTGACCGGAAAAAATGGGGCAACCTTAATTGCCACTCAGGAAGTAGATTTGGATGCTTCACCTGTATGGAAGCAAAAGGTTGAGGAATTTAAAGCAGGGCAGCCCAATGCAGTAGATGTACTTTTTTTCCCCGTTGAAATGTTACCTCAAATAGTCGAAATGTTCAAAGAAATATTGGAAAAACTACCCGAGGATGATCGCCCTACTCCAGAAGACTACCCAAATGGTCAATATCTTGTTGAAGGATCCTTTAAATATGGTTACTTAGGCTACAGCACAAGCAGACCGCCAACGGAGGAGGAAAAGGAGATCACCCGGCGGATCACCCATGAGTTTGGCAACGTGTACCAGCGCTTCCTCGATCTCCAAAAAGCCGAAGCCCAAGCGAGGGAATCGCAAATTCAACTAGCCATGGAGAGAGTGCGCGCAAGAACCATGGCAATGCAACACAGCAGTGAATTGGGAGAAACGTCTGCGCTATTGTTTCAGCAGATACAAAACTTAGGTGTGCCACCATGGAGTTGTGGGTTTAATATATGGGAGCAGGGTGATACCGTTTTCACTTCCTACATGGGTAGTCCCGATGGCGCTATTTTGGATGGGTTTAAAATTCCGCTAACCGAAGAGGCCACATTTATTCATTTTCAGGAATCAAGGGACAGGGGCGACAAGCTTTTTGTAGATGTATTGGAGGGAGAAACCCTGGAAGCACACTACCGGTATTTTCTGTCGCTTCCGGAAATCAAAAAAGCCTTTGAAAAAAGAGCTCAGGCTGGTGAGCACCACCCTACTTTTCAAATAAACCACCTCGCAAATTTCTCTCACGGCAACCTTCTGTTCATTACATACGAGCCTTGCCCGGAAGCACATGATATTTTTATTCGCTTCGCCAAAGTTTTCGAACAAACCTATATCCGCTTCCTTGATCTTCAAAAAGCAGAGGCCCAAGCTCGGGAAGCACAGATCGAAAATGCATTGGAGAAAGTCCGATCACGAACCATGGCGATGCAACGCAGCGATGAATTGACAGATGTTGCAGGTCTGTTATTCAATCAGGTAAGTGCTTTGGGTATAAAAACATGGACCACAGGCTTTAATGTATGGAGCGAAGACAATAACTCCTACGTGGACTATTTAAGTCTTAATGGAGAATTTTATGAGCCTTATACCGTGCACACAGAAAAGGCTGAGGCATTAAAGGATCTCAGTAATATCAGGAAAAGCGGGGTAGAATTTGATGTCCTGTATGTGGAGGGAGAAAAGATCAAACAATTGTACTTGGCGCTTAGCGGGATTGATGAGAAAGAGTATGACATAATGGTGAAGGATGGTCTTCTCCCGTCTCAACAGTATGAACATTTTGTGTTTGGTGCCAAAGTAAGCGTGATGTTCATTACCTATGAACCGGTGCCGGAAGCCCATGATATTTTTAAGCGACTCGGTAAAGTTTTCGAACAAACCTACACCCGCTTTCTAGATCTCCAAAGAGCAGAAGCACAGGCAAGAGAAGCAAAAATCGAAACTTCTCTAGAAAAAGTCAGATCCCGCACCATGGGAATGCAAAGCAGTGAGGAACTCCCTGAGGTAGCAAATCTCCTTTTTACAGAAGTGAGAGCACTCGGAATCCATGCATGGAGCTGTGGATACAATATTCTTGCAGAGGATAAGAAAACGGCTACCTGCTGGATGAGTAGCGAAGGAACCATTCAAACGCCATTTCAGCTTCGCCTTTGGGGTGAAAATTCATTCGATGAAATGGGTGAATTCGTCCTGAGTGATCATACAATGTTGGTTCAGGAACTTGGCGATAAAGCGCTCGAAGAGCACTATGCCCACATGAAATCCTTCCCGGACCTGAAGCCCACTTTTGACGAAATTGACAGGCTAGGGCTTTCACTTCCCACTTATCAGATCAACCACCTCTGCAAATTCAACGGTGGATTTATTCTGTTTATCACCTATGAAAAGGTGCCCGAATCACATGCCATTTTCAAACGATTCACCAATGTTTTTGACCAAACCTACACTCGCTTCCTTGATCTGAAAAAAGCAGAAGCCCAGGCAAGGGAGTCTGAAATAGAAGTAGCACTTGAGAAAGTTCGGTCGCGATCGCTTGCCATGCACAAAAGCGATGAATTAAAAGATGTAGTATTCTCTGTCTTTGAGCGGCTGCGGGACCTCCAAATACAAACCGACTCCACCAACATCGTTGTCTATCATGATGAAAGCGAGAAAGTGGAGTTTTGGACGGCCAATGAAATGAATTATGCTACGAAATTTTCTCTACCTATGACCGAAAGGTTTTATCCTATAGAAGGCGAGAAATTCAGAAAAGAGCAAAAGGTTTTTCTGCAACATCTTCCTTTCGAAGAAAAAAACAGGTTTTGGGAAGAGTTATTCGAGACACCAGATTTTCGGAAAGTACCGGAAGCACGAAAAAATTTTTTGTTGGAAAAGACTGATTGTTTGACTCAGTTGATTGCTTTTGGAAAGTTTACAGGGATCATGTTAAATCGATATTTTAACACTCCTTTTAGTGTTGGGGAGTTTGAAATCGCAGAGCGTTTTGCCAAGGTTTTTGACCAAGCTTATACCCGCTTTCTGGATCTGCAAAAGGCTGAAGCCCAAGCAAGGGAAGCACAAATAGAAAATGCCTTGGAGAAAGTCCGCTCCCGCTCTCTCGCCATGCAAAGTCCCGGTGAGTTGATTGAAGTGGCCCGACTGCTCAGGGAAGAAATGGGAGCATTGGGCGTGGAGGAATTGGAAACAAGTTCCATCTACATTCAGGATGAAAGCAGCGGATTGACCCAATGTTGGTTTACCATAAAAAATCCGGATAACCCTGATAAAGCAATTACCGACCAAATGACCCTTGACCTTCAGGATACCTGGGTGGGCCGAAAGATGAATGAATTTGTCCGCTCCAAAGCAAAACAAACTTCCATCCTGATGCAGGGTGAGGAAAGAATAGAATGGATCCGATATTGTGAAGAAAAATCCGACCTGTTTGGGACCAGCAATTTTTATGGAGAGACAATTCCAGATCGCACCTATCATTTGTATAAATTTTCCAATGGCTACATCGGTGCTGCTGCTCCCGGAGAGATTTCCACAGAAAGCTGGGAACTATTAAAAAGGGCCACGGCCGTATTTTCATTTGCCTATACCCGTTTCAGGGATTTGCAGATGGCCCAATCCAGTGCCCGGGCCGCCATGCGACAGGCTTCTTTGGATCGTGTCCGGGCAGATATTTCTTCCATGCGCAATGCGGATGACCTTGACAGAATTACCCCACTGGTATTCAATGAACTGACAACCTTAGGCATTCCCTTTATCCGATGCGGGGTATTTATTGTGCATGAGAATAGGAGTAACGTGGAAATTTACCTGTCCACGCCCG
Source organism: Cognataquiflexum rubidum (assembly GCF_022538115.1). Lineage (GTDB taxonomy): Bacteria > Bacteroidota > Bacteroidia > Cytophagales > Cyclobacteriaceae > Cognataquiflexum > Cognataquiflexum rubidum. Next base: position 69,647 of record NZ_JAKZAL010000018.1, read on the forward strand.
AAGGAAAGTCATTGGCGGTGATGACACTTCCCTTTTCTGCCAATGAAATGACCTCCAAATCGGTAGAGGCCTGGAAAAAAGGAGAAGTCTATGTCCAACATTGGAATCAAACCGATTTCATCAATTGGGGTAAATCCATGCAGGAACAAGGATATGTCAAAGACCTCAAAACTTATCAAGGTGCTGAAGCTGCACCGGAGTCTCTCCACTTGCACTTTGTACCTTTTGCCCAAGGATTACTGTATGTAGGCTCAACCATAAGCCTGTCCCAAGAGCAGATTGATCTGGTAAAAGCATTGGCAAAGTCATTTGCCATAGCCTACGCGAGATATGAGGATTTTGTGAAACTGGAAAAGGCCAAAGCCGAAGTAGAATCGGCGATGAGCGAACTCAAAGCCACCCAATCCCAACTTGTCCAGCAAGAAAAACTTGCTTCCCTCGGTCAACTCACCGCCGGCATCGCTCACGAGATCAAGAATCCGCTGAATTTTGTCAACAACTTCTCTGAGGTTTCTATTGAAATGATTGAAGAAGCATTGGAAGAGATGGAAAAGCGAGAAGCGAGAGACGAGACATTGATCCGTGAAAATCTGGAAGATATCAAATCAAACCTTCAAAAAGTCCATCAGCATGGTTCACGGGCCAACGGTATTGTGACTTCCATGCTGCAGCATTCAAGAGGAGGAACGGGTAAAAAAGAAGCAACCGACCTCAATGCCCTGATCCAAGAGTATGTCAACCTGAGTTTTCATGGAATGCGTGCCGGAAAAAATCCGATCAATGTCGATATAATCCTGGACTTGGATCCTGAGATAAAGGAAGTATCCCTGATCAAAGAAGACTTTTCCAGAGTAATCATCAACCTGTGTAACAATGCTTTTGATGCGATGAAGTCTGTAAAGACGGTGCATACTGCGTCTCTAAGAGTACGCACCAAAAAGCAGGGAGATAAAATAACCATCGAAGTCTCCGACAATGGACCCGGCATCCCTGACGACATCAAGGACAAAATCCTGCAGCCTTTCTTCACTACCAAAAAAGGAACCGAAGGCACGGGCCTTGGGCTGAGTATCACCCATGATATTGTGAAGGCGCATGGGGGGGAGTTGAGGGTTGAGACTAAAGTCGGCGAGGGAACTGATTTTCAAATATTGTTACCTTTTTATCCCACCGAAAAATGAAGTCAACAATCGCAGGTTTTTCGCATAAGATAAGAGTCGCTCTATTCATGCTGGCGTTTATGTGTACCCAAGCAGTCTATTCCCAACTTTCCGTCAATAACCTGAATTGGTACACAGAAAAAGATGGTTTACCCGGCACCCAGGTAAATAGGATTATTGTTGACCAATTTGGGTATGTCTGGATCGGAACCATCAATGGTCTGGCGCGCTATGACGGATACAGTTTCAAACGCTTTTACCAAAACCCCAATGATCCAGGATCCATCAAAGGATTGGTGGTCTGGTCACTTTTCGAAGACAGCAAGGGCAGGATTTGGGTGGGTTCACAGCCAGGGGTCTTAAACCTTTATCATCCATCTACACAATCATTTCGCAATTTTACCTTTGGGGATTTATTTGATTCGGAAGTGAATATTGAGGTAGGTATTGTCGACATGGTGGAGGATAAGTCAGGCAGGATTTTTTTTGGATTGACATCCAACTATGGGGAAACCATCACTTCTACCGTGCTCTACTTTGATGAAAAAGAAGAAAAATTGAAAAATGTTCCGGCGTCAAAGGGATTAAACATCGATAATGTAAAAAGCATGGCCGCCGATAGTGAAGGCGGAGTCTGGGTCAGCTGTCTCAGTGGGTTATACAAGTTAGATAGTGTGGGCACCCTGGTCAATTTCAATCCGCAACCGGACCCGGGGAGCGTTTTCTTAAGCAATGAATTTGATACCCAATTGCGTGGGGATGATTATGGAAATGTCTGGGGCGTTACCAATGTGGGACGATTGTTTCGGATCGATGTTGAGACCAATCGATTGGAAATAGTGGCTGCTGCCAATGATTTGGGTAACTATTTTTTCAACAATCTGGTGATCGATAGGAGCGGGACAATCTGGTTGGGCACAGACCGTGGTATCTTCAAGTTTGACCCCAAAACCAAGGAGATGATTGGTTTGGATGACACAGAGAGTCGGGACTTCCAGTATTCGGCAGTCAATACGCTTTCGCTGGATTCCTTTGGATCTTTGTGGATCGGCACAAATTCAACCGGATTGTTCAAGTATGAAGAAAGGGCGATGTTCAGGTCGTTTTCAAATAGGCGCGATGATCCCTTGTCCTTGACCGGCGGCTGGGTCAATAACATACATGAACTTAAAGATGGGAAAGTATTGGTCACGACTTCGGGTGGGGGATTTAATATCGTTGATTTACAGAAAAATGAGATCAGACCACTGCCCTATGACGCTATCCTGCCAGGAACATATGCTGCCTTCGGCTTCATAGAGCATTTGCCCGGAGAAATCATTTTCAGTACCAATGACGGTTTTTTTCAGTTTAGCTACCCGAGCAATCAAGTAAAAAGAATCAACCTTCCCGGAATTCCGCCGAATACTGTTATCCAGTATTTTCTAAATGATCGGCTAGGGTATCAGTGGGCATTCACAATGCAGGGGATATATAGAAAAAATGGAGCTGATGTTGAATTTCAGAAAGCAAAGATTGATATCGATCCCGGTGATGAAAACAGCATAAAATCCGCTACGCAAGCCATCGAAAGCGAAAAGTACGGCCTTTGGATCATTACAAATGATGGCCTGTTTCTATATGACTACACTTCCAACCGGGTCAACCGTATAGGGCGGGATCCCTCAAAGGGAGACGTATTCGTCACGCAAGACGTGAATGCGCTATATGAAGACCCTACTGGTACTGTTTGGGTCGGGACCTGGCAGGGAGGGTTGAGTCGATTGGATGTGAAAGAGGGGAAAATCAAGACATATACTATTGATGATGGGCTGCCTTCGATGAGCATTCAGGCGATTATCGCAGATCAGAAAAACCGGTCGCTTTGGCTCAGCACATTTGAGGGATTGAGCCGTTTCGATGTCGAAACCGAGAGGTTTTACAATTATTCAATCGATGAGGGCTTACAGGGCCAACAGTTTGCCGATAGGTCTTACTTGAAGACAAGTGATGGAAAATTTCTGTTCGGCGGTTCTAATGGCTTCACGGTATTCGATCCCGAATCCGTCAGGAAAGACTCAAAACCCCCCATAGTATTCCTTACCGATTTTAAATTGTTCAACAAATCGCTTGTTGTCGGAGAAAACTCCCTCCTCAGCAAACCGATATATGAAACAGAGGCGATCGCGTTGGCCCATGATCAAAACAACATTTCGATCGAGTTTACTGCACTGCACTTCAGCAACCCGGCGAAAAATCGGTTTGCCTATAAGCTCGAGAACTACGATGAAGAATGGCGGGAGATCACGTCGCTGCAGAATGCTTTTTATCCAAACCTCCCTACGGGTGAGTACATATTCAAAGTGAGAGCCGCCAACAACAATGGCGTTTGGAATGAAGAAGGGGCTACCTTGAAGATTTCGATAGGGAAGCCTTGGTGGAGTACCTCTTGGGCCTTCGGGTTTTATGGAGTACTGGTCCTTGCCGGTGTTTTTGGCGCAGATAGGTACTTCAGAAATCGTGTCATTCAGAAAGAAAGGCAGCGCACCCAAGCGAGAGAACTGGAACATGCCCGTGAAATCGAAAAAGCCTACTCAGATCTCAAAGCCACCCAAGCCCAACTGATCCAACAGGAAAAGCTCGCCTCCCTCGGTCAACTTACCGCCGGCATTGCCCACGAGATCAAGAATCCGTTGAATTTTGTCAACAACTTCTCGGAAGTGTCGATTGAGATGATTGGAGAGACTTTGGAAGAGTTCGAGAAAAGAGAAGCGAGAGACGAGACGCTCATACGGGAAAACCTAGAGGATATCAAATCCAATCTTCAGAAAGTCCATGAACACGGTACCCGTGCCAATAGCATCGTGACCTCCATGTTGCAGCATTCCAGGGAAGGAACCGGCAAAAAAGAACCAACAGATCTCAATGCCCTGATCAAAGAATATGTCAACCTGAGTTTTCACGGGATGCGGGCAGGAAAAAATCCCATCGATGTAGAGATAGTCTTGGATTTGGATCCTGAGGTAAAGGAAGTATCCCTGGTCAAAGAAGACTTTTCCAGAGTAATCATCAACCTATGCAACAATGCCTTTGATGCGATGAAGTCCGTAAAGACGCTGCATGCTGCGTCTCTAAGAGTACGCACCAAAAAGCAGGGAGATACAATTACCATCGAAGTCTCCGACAACGGCCCCGGCATCCCTGACGACATCAAAGACAAAATCCTCCAACCATTCTTCACCACCAAAAAAGGAACCGAAGGCACGGGACTCGGGCTGAGTATTACGCATGATATCGTGAAGGCCCATGGGGGCAGTATTTCCATAAGTTCAGACGCCAATGGTTCAATTTTCATCATTACTATCCCCAATAACTCATGAGATGATAAAGACCTTCTTCCCTCTTTTTTTATTGATCCTAAGCATGGCTTGTTTTTCAACAGCCTATGCACAGATTGAGCGTATACCCGCTCCTGTTTCCGTCACCATCGACTCCTATAAATCCATACAGAAATTGCCACAACCGGGTTGGGTAATCAAAGAAGGGGACATCCCCTTATCAATTCAGGATATTTTGAACGGAGACATTAAGGATGGTAAGGTATTGGAGATCAAACCTAATGAAATCATAATCGAGCACTTTGAAAAGTACTGGTTCGCCATTGAGTTTTTCAGTGAGGTAGAACTCAGCAATTGGCTTCTTTACATTGAGAATTCCTCCTTTTCTGGTTTTGGGAATACAAATAATTTTTCAGAAATAATATCCTACACAGTGCAGGATGGACAGCTTGGCTCTTCTGGAATTACCGGATATTTTGTCCCTGCCTCCAAAAGGGATTATAACAGCCGGCATACCCAGTCCTTGCTCAATCTCAGTCTTTCTCCGGGGAGTCGGCTGACCCTTTGGGTGAACATCAGTAAAAACTACACCTTAACAACTACTTTTCCCCGGTTGTCTATCTATGACCCTTCCATTTCGTTGCCGGAATACGTATTGGAAAGAAGTAATTTGTTACTCCAAGGCTCTTATCTTATAATCTGGATTCTGTCCCTGATCATGTATTTTTACCTTAGTGACAGGACTTCCCTTTGGTTTTTTCTTTTCCTGACTACGGCCAACACACAATTGTTAACCATGTGGTCATCCGACCCCTGGACGCCCTTGCTCTATCCTGAAAACCCTGGATATGGGCTCTATTTTGGTTTGTTGGCCGGCATTATAAATTTGGTGTGCCTGCTCCAGTTTTCCAGGGTGTTTGTCAATCTTCCAATGAAGCACAGGAAATTGGATAAGTTTATGATCGCAGCCACATGGGTTTTGTTTTTCTCAGGATTACTCCTGCCTCTATCAGTTTATTTTGAAAGCATGGCATTAATCTCTGTATTTATGGCAATCTATGGCGGTACCTTTCTTTTGTCTGGCATAAGCTACCTCTCACTAAAAGAACCGCTTTCAATATTTATTGGATTGGGTTTCATGGTGTTTATTATTCCACAAGTAATCCCCCTTCCTTTGGATCAATTCCAATTTCTTCCAATTACCGGACAACTTATTATAGTAACTACAGGAGTTGGCTATCGAATAATGCTCCTGTTTAAGGAACGTTTGCAAGCAGAGCAGGAAAAGAAAGATCTTTTGATCCAACAGAACGTACTCTTGGAAAAACAGGTGGCTGAACGGACGTCGGAACTTAGCCTTTCTCTCAACACCCTCAAGTCCACCCAGGCCCAACTCATCCAATCCGAAAAAATGGCCTCATTGGGTGAACTCACCGCAGGTATCGCTCATGAGATTCAGAATCCGCTGAATTTTGTGAATAATTTCTCTGAAGTAAGTGCGGAGTTGATGGAAGAATTAAAGGGTGAAAGGTTAAAGGTAAAAAGTGAGAGGAATGAATCTGTTGAAGAAGAAATAATCGGTGATGTAATCCAAAACCTGGAAAAGATCAGTCACCACGGCAAGCGGGCAGATGCGATCGTGAAGGGAATGCTCGAGCATAGCCGTACAGGTTCGGGTGAGAAAGAACTGACTGACATCAATAGTCTGGCAAGCGAGTATTTGAACCTAGCTTACCAAAGCTTCAAATCAAAGAACAAAGAAGTTGAGATCGAACTGATCACAGAACTGGATCCAACACTTCCCAAAATAGAATTGGTCCGACCCGATATCGGGAAGGTATTGTTGAATATTCTCAACAATGCATTTTATGCCTGTGCTCAGAAAGACCTGCCAGGTTTTGTAAACGACGACAAAGGAAACCTGGCAGGTCTTACACCCAAAGTCATTGTTTCCACCTCACCCCTTGAGGGGGGTAGGGGGGTAAAAATCTCCGTAAAAGACAACGGCCCCGGCATCCCCGACGCCATCAAATCCAAAATCTTCCAGCCTTTCTTCACTACCAAACCCACCGGGCAGGGTACTGGATTGGGATTATCCTTATCTTATGATATTGTGAAAGCGCATGGGGGGGAGTTGAGGGTGGAGACGAAGGAAGGGAAAGGGAGTGAGTTTATAATTATATTGATGGTTTCTAAAAATCCTGGAATATGAAGATCCTTTTTATTTTTCTAATACTGATTATTTCTTGTGGTTCCGCATTCGCTCAGATGGAGACATTCAAGGATGCTGAAAGATTAATTCAGGAACTTTCGCAGGCTAAGACGGATACTGCTAGGATTGTATTGAAAAGTAGGTTAAGTGAGGCATACAGAAGCAATAATCCGGACACCTCTCTTATTCTTGCCAATCAGGCACTATTACATGCAAGGGAGTTAGATTTTAAAAAAGGCGAAATAATGGCACTGAATGTTCTGAGTGTGCTGTACAGGGAAAAAGGAGACTTGCCCTATGCATTACAACTGGGGCTTCAGGGATTAAAAATTGCAGAAAAAGAACAGCTTACTGATCTGTGGGTTGCTAGTTTGATCCGGGTGGGCAATGTATATCTCAGTGTTGGGGATTTTTTAAAAGCACTACCTTATTTCCAAAAAGCCGATAATCTTATGAAAAACTATGATGATTTTCCAAGGTGGGTTACGCAATATTTTATAGCAGAAATTACCATACAATTAGATCAATTGGATTCTGCAGAAAAGCGATTAGAAATACTTGAGGAAACGTATGGTTTTATACCTAATAGGTTACGAGGAGATTTAGCATCGAAAAGAGGAGAGCCTAATCAAGCCATAATATATTTCCAAAAAAGCATGAAGGAGGCAATGGCCGCAAATTCGATTAGAGAAGCATCTACTTCCAGTAACGCAATTGCCCAGATTTTCAAGGAGCTTGACCAGCCTGATTCAGCCATTTATTATGCAAAACTGGGATTGGAATTCGGAATAGAACTTTCCTATACCAACAGGATACTCACAGCAAGCAGTTTATTGGCGGAGCTATATGCTGAAGAAAATCCAGAAGAAGCGGTTAGGTATTATCAGATGGCTTCGGCAGCAAAAGACAGTTTGTATGGAGCACAGAAATTCCAGAGGCTTCAGGCTGCTACAATGGAAGAACAGGAAAGACAAACCGAAATTGAAGCGGCGGCAATCGAATACCGAAATAATATAAAGCAACGTGGCTTGATCGGAGGGGTCGCCTTATTTCTAATTGTAGCCGTGGTTCTTTACAGAAACAACCGTCAAAAACAAAAAGCGAACACAGTTCTACAGGAACAAAAACAAAAAGTTGAAAGCACTTTACATAAATTAAAATCCACCCAAGCCCAACTCATCCAATCCGAAAAGATGGCCTCCCTCGGTGAACTCACCGCCGGAATCGCCCATGAAATTCAGAATCCGCTGAACTTTGTGAATAACTTCTCTGAAGTGAGCAGTGAAATGATAGGAGAAATAGAGGAGGAGAGAAGCAAGAGCCAAGAGGCGAGAGACGAGACTTTGGTCACTGAAATACTTGGAGATATCAAGCAAAATCTGGAAAAAATAACCCACCACGGCAAGCGGGCGGATGCCATCGTGAAGGGAATGCTCGAGCATAGTAGGACAGGTTCGGGAGAGAAGGAACTGACTGACATCAATAGTCTGGCAAGTGAGTATTTGAACCTGGCTTACCAAAGCTTCAAATCCAAGAACAAAGAGGTTGAAATCTCTTTGATCACAGACCTTGATCCAACATTCCCCAAAATAGAATTGGTCCGAGCCGATATCGGCAAGGTATTATTGAATATTCTCAACAATGCATTTTATGCCTGTGCTCAGAAAGACCTGCCAGGTTTTGCAAACGACGACAAAGGAAACCTGGCAGGTCTTACGCCCCAAGTCATTGTTTCCACCTCACCCCTTGAGGGGGGCAGGGGGGTAAAAATCTCGGTTTCCGATAATGGCCCCGGCATTCCCTCCTCCATCAAATCCAAAATCTTCCAGCCCTTCTTCACTACCAAACCTACCGGGCAGGGCACAGGCTTGGGATTGAGTCTGAGCTATGATATTGTAAAGGCGCATGGGGGAGAGTTGATTGTGGAAACGAAGGAGGGAGAAGAAACAACATTCATTATAAAATTGCCCACTGCTTAACGACGATTATGAAATCTATATTAAAAGTAGCATTCTTACTTTTGCTCCCCTTGATTGCAAAGGCACAGCAAAGCCATCCAGACAGTCTGCGTACAATTTTACAAAACGCAACGACTGACATGGCTCGCTTTAACGCCTCAGTTGACTTCTATTTTTTCTTTATCGAAGCAAATAGAGATTCTGCCTTTTTTTATTCTGAAAAACGTTTGGCTCTTGCAAGAAAGAACAAAATTGCATTGGCTGAAGCAGCTGCACTGGTCAGCAAAGCATATCAGTATAATGCAATAGGTAAATATTCAGATGCATTCCGAAATCTGACAGAAGCACTTCAAATTGTTGAAGATCCCAAAACAGGGGAAGCAGAAGGATGGAAAGTGACCCAATATCCAATACCTGGTAAGAACAAACAAATTGTACAATCAACCATACATCATGTATTGGGTGGTGTATTTCGGAATACGGCTAATTATGAACAGGAAATAATTCAATTGAAGCTTGCTGTCAAAATTGCTGCCCAGATAAACCACCCTGATCGGCAAATGACTGGTAATATGAACCTGGCAAGCGCATATCTAAAAATGGGTCAATTGGATTCGGCATTATATTTTGCAAAGGCTGCACAGCTGTTATCTAATAACCCATTAGCACAAGGGTATATTGGCAACAATTTATTAACCATAGGAGATATTTTTCTGGCCAGGGGGGATAATGAAACTGCAAAGAAAACCTACTATGAAGGATTAAGCTATGCATACAAACATAACAACCAGGCCGATGTAGCAAACCTGAATCATAAACTATTTAGGGTTTACTTAATGGAAGTGAACAAAGACTCTGTACTTTCTTATTCATTAAAAAACCTGCATATTTTAAAATCTGTAGTTGGGGTGGGTTACAGAGAAATTGGGATTGGAGTTGGATATGAAGATCTCAGCCTGGCCTATCAGCTCAACAATATTTATGATAGTGCTTACAAATACCAAGGCCTTGCTTTAGTTAGCAAAGACAGTATGTATAGGGCGGAAATAAAAAATATCGCTGATTTTCAAAAACTTTCATTAGGAGAAGCACTTCGATTGGAAAATTTGGAAAAAGAGAAGATACAAACACAATCAAAAATCAGAACATATGGGTTTCTTGCCATGCTTTGTGTTCTTTCGATCGTTGGTTTTATTCTTTACCGCAATAACCGCCAAAAGCAAAAGGCAAATGGGATTTTACAAGAGCAAAAAGAGAAAGTAGAAAGTACTTTACATGAGTTAAAATCCACCCAAGCCCAACTCATCCAATCAGAGAAGATGGCATCGCTTGGAGAACTCACAGCGGGCATCGCCCATGAGATTCAGAATCCGCTGAATTTTGTGAATAATTTTTCGGAGGTAAGTGCGGAGCTTTTGGAGGAGATTGAAGAAGAAAGAGCCAAGAGCCGAGAAACGAGAGACGAGACTTTGGTCAGTGAAATCCTTGGGGATATCAAGCAGAACTTAGAGAAGATCAACCACCACGGCAAGCGGGCAGATGCGATCGTGAAAGGGATGTTGGAACACAGTAGGACAAGTTCGGGGGAGAAGGTGTTGACGGATCTCAATGCTTTGGCAGATGATTTCCTTCGGTTGACCTACCAATCATTTTTAGCAAAAAATCCCAATTTCAAAGTTGAGTTACAGACAAACCTGGATCCTGATATTCCGAAGATTTCGGTCATCCCACAGGATATCGGCAAGGTTCTCCTCAACTTGTACAGCAATGCATTTTATGCGGTAAATGAAAGGTCCAAACCAGATCCAGACTTCCAGCCTTTGGTGCAATTGACTACTCGAAATCTTGGCGGGAAAATCGAAGTTGGTGTAAAAGACAACGGTCCAGGTATCCCCGACGCCATCAAATCCAAAATCTTTCAGCCTTTCTTCACCACTAAACCAACAGGACAAGGAACTGGTTTAGGCTTGAGTTTGAGCTATGATATTGTGAAGGCGCATGGGGGGGAGATAAGGGTGGAAAGCCAAGCAGGAACAGGAACAGATTTTATAATCTATTTACCGATGTCGAATCAATGACTATGAAATCATTTATATCTATATTAATTATTTTATTGTTGACTGGACATTCCCAAGCACAGCAATTTCCCTATTGGGAAATCTGGAATAAAACCCAGGTGGATAGCCTTCGATCTTTATGGAATTACACATCAAACGACACCATCCGATTAGGCACCGCCAGGAGCTTGTGCGCCTATTATACCGAAATCAAACTTGACAGCGCGCTGTATTTTGCGAAGGAAGAACTGAATTTGGCCAGGAAATTAAAGCAACCACTTTGGGAAGCGGACGCACTTGATATGATGGCGTATGTGCTTTCCAATCTCAAAGACTACCCGGGATCTCTGCAGGCATTTCTCAGCGCCATGAAAATTGCGAAAGATAGAAAATCGGAAAACGATATTTGGCAAATATCAAGATTTACAACAAAAAATGATCCTGCAATGGCTCGTCTGACCGTATTGGCTTTCTGTCACCTGGATTTAGGCCGGTTGTACGGTTATACCGGCAACATAGAACAACATAATTACCATCTTTTTGAATCGTTAAAACTTGCACAACAGGTAAACGATCCTTCCATTTTATCCAATATCTATTCGAATCTGGGCACAAGTTTCGCCCTTCAAAATAAATTGGATTCAGCCCTCTTTTTTCTGGATAAATCGATGGGTTACTATGAGATTTCTGGGTTCAATACATATAAAGGTGGTACAATGTCCACTATCGGTATGGTCCATGCAAAAAAGGGAAATTATATCCAGGCAAAACAGTATCTAATCCAAGCTATTCAGGTAAGTCGGAATGCAGACAATATCACCGATCTATCCAGGTCTTATTTGCGTTTAAGTGACTTTTTCAATGAGGTAGAAGTCAAGGATTCAAGCCTATGGTATGCATACAAGGCGCTCGAATCCGCTCAGTTGGCCAGATCCCCAGACGTGGTTTTACCAGCGTATGCGGCGCTCGCCTACAGCCACAAATTGTTGAACAATATAGATAGCGCCTATTACTATCAAGGGCTTTCGGTCGCGCTCAAAGACAGTATCAATAGTCTGGAGAGGATCAATCAATTTCAAAATATTGGATTCAGCGAGAAAGTGCAGGAGCAGGAACTGGAAAAGGAGAGGTTAGCGTACCAGGGCAGAATCAGGACAAACTCCCTGGCAGGCGGACTTCTAACATTGACCATCATCGCATTTTTGCTATATCGGAACAACCGGCAAAAACTAAAGGCCAATACGGTATTACGCAAAACACTGGATGACCTGGCCGCCACCCAAGCACAACTTATCCAATCCGAAAAAATGGCATCGCTGGGTGAGCTGACGGCAGGCATTGCCCATGAGATACAGAATCCGCTGAACTTTGTGAATAATTTTTCGGAAGTCAGTACGGAACTGTTGGATGAAATGAATGAAGAGCTCGATAAAGGAGATATTGAAGAGGCTAAGTTTATTTCAAAGGATATCAAGGAAAACCTAATTAAGATCAACCACCACGGCAAACGGGCGGATGCGATCGTAAAAGGAATGCTTGAGCATTCTAAAAGAGGCTCCGGACAGAGAGAACCTACCGATCTCAATGCCTTGGCTGATGAATTTCTTAGGCTGAGTTACCAATCATTTTTGGCAAAAGATCCCAATTTCAAAGTTGAGTTGCAGACAAACCTGGATTCTGATCTTCCGAAGATTTCGGTCATCCCACAGGATATCGGCAAGGTTCTCCTCAACTTGTACAGCAATGCATTTTATGCGGTAAATGAAAGGTCCAAACAAGATCCAGACTTCAAGCCTTTGGTGCAATTGACTACTCGAAATCTTGGAGGCAAAATCGAAGTAGGTGTAAAAGACAACGGTCCCGGCATCCCCGACTCCATCAAAGACAAAATTTTCCAACCCTTCTTCACTACCAAGCCCACCGGGCAGGGTACAGGATTGGGATTATCCTTATCTTATGATATTGTGAAAGCGCATGGTGGGGAGTTGAGGGTGGAGACAGAAATAAAGGAAGGTTCTAAATTTATAATAATCCTACCTATATGAGAAGCGGCTTCCTTAGGATTTCCTCAACCTTCCTCCTGTTATTTTATTCAATAATATTGAATGGACAACAAAATGATGTAGCTGGACTGGTTGCTGAACTAAATAATTACAATTCAGATACCTCAAAAGTTTGGCTTTTGATTAAAATGGGAAATATTTCTTCTCCCGACTCCGCACTAGGATATTTTGAACAAGCCATGCTTCTGGCTGAAAAAATCAATTTCGAAGATGGATTTCAAGAGGCCAAGTTAGCCCTAGCCTATAATCAACGGATTTTGGGAAATTATGAAAGTGCTATAATTAATTTGCTTGAACTGATAAAGCGACAGGAAAATGAAAAAGATACGCTTAAACTTTTTGAACCATATCGTCTTCTGAGATTTTGTTACTCTGACCTTCAGGATACATCAAGTATCCAGTATTATACACAGAAGTTGATTGGATTGTATGAGTCGGGTTTTCTCCAAAGGACCGCTTCAACTGAAAAATTGGCAACGGAGACATATGTGTATCACAATATGAAGGCTTCTTCTTTTGAACATATGGGCGGAAACATAGATTCAGCTATGTTTCATCTTCGGATTATTTATGAAAAGGCGATTGAAGAAGATGAACAAAGTTGGATAGGAATTTCGGCAGGAAGGTTGGCCGATTATGCTTCTCAGGACAGTTCATTTTTTTTAATGAATGAAAGTTATTCAGCCTCGTTGAATGCGGGTAGATTGGACAATGCGGGGCGGATGTTGATTAAACTTTCCAAAGCTCATTTTGCCAATGCTGATTATGATTCATCGATTTTTTATTCAAGGGAGGCACTGTTCCTTTCAAGTGAAACGCAAAATAATATCATCACTTCACAAGCTTATTGGCAACTTTATGAGGTATATAATCATCTTCAAGAACAGGATAGTGCCTATGCTTATTTAATCAATTGGGCCGACATCAATAACACAGTACTTGGGCTTGATAAGATTTATCGAATCCAAGCTATGAATATAAAAGAACGCATCAGAAGTCAGGAAGAGGCACAGGCAGAAATAGAGCGGCAACAGAGGCAGACTGCTAATGCAAAACTTTTCTCTGTACTGGGAGTAGCTCTCTTATTGTTGCTGCTGACAGGGTTCTACTATCGAAATAACCTGCTGAATAAAAAGAAAAATCAACAATTGGCAACTGCGTATAGCAATTTAAAATCCACCCAAGCCCAACTCATTCAATCAGAAAAAATGGCCTCGCTGGGTGAGCTGACGGCAGGCATTGCCCATGAGATACAGAATCCGCTGAACTTTGTGAATAATTTTTCGGAGGTAAGTGCGGAGCTGATGGAAGAATTAAAGGGTGAGAGGTTAAAGGTAAATAGTGAGAGGAATGAATCTGTTGAAGAAGAAATAATCGGTGATGTAATCCAAAACTTGGAAAAGATCAACCACCACGGCAAGCGGGCAGATGCGATTGTGAAGGGGATGCTCGAGCATAGCAGATCAGGATCGGGGGTAAAAGAACTGACCGATGTTAACACCTTGGCCAATGAATACCTTAACCTTACTTACCAAAGCTTCAAATCCAAAAACAAAGAGGTTCATATCGAGCTGATCACAGACCTTGATCCAACAATACCTAAAATTGAATTGGTCCGACCCGATATAGGCAAAGTTTTGCTGAATATTCTCAATAATGCTTTTTATGCCTGCGCCCATTCAGAATTCAGTCCCGATAGCTATCGGGATCATAATTCTGAATTAAAGCCCCAAGTAAAAGTCTCTACAAAGAACATCGGCGACAAAATAGAGATTTCGGTTTCCGACAACGGCCCTGGCATTCCCGACTCCATCAAAGACAAAATCTTCCAACCCTTTTTCACCACCAAACCTACCGGGCAGGGCACAGGATTAGGATTGTCATTAAGCTATGATATTGTAAAAGCGCATGGAGGCGAATTGAAGGTGGAGACGAAGGAAGGAGAAGGAAGTGAATTTATTATTCAGTTGCCATAGGTTTAAATAATCAATATGAAAACAGTTTTAAAAATAGCACTCTTACTTTTCCTCCCGCTCATTGCAAATGCGCAGAAAAGTAAGCCCGACAGCCTTAGAATGGTCTTGGAAAATGCAACCAATGACAAGGAACGGCATAATGCATCGACAGGGTTATATTTTTATTATTTTGAAGGAAACAGAGACTCCGCATTGTTTTATGCTGAAAAGCGGTTCGAACTTGCAAGAAAAAACAACCAAAAATTAGCCGAGGCAGGTGCTTTAATTAGTATTGGTTATCAATTTAGCTCTACCGGAAAATATTCAAAATCATTCCAAAGCCTATTACAGGCACTTAAAATCACTGAAGACCCCAAAAATAAGGAAGTACCTGGGTGGACAGTAACCCAGTATCCATTTTCAGGTGACCAAAGGCTTTGGCTTAATTCTGTTGCCCATACTATTTTAGGTGGATTGATGACTAGTACAGGGAATAATGAACAGGGAATAGTTGCGCATAAAAAGTCACTGAGCATTGCAGAACAAATTAATTCTCTAGACAGGCAGGTAATAGGAAATGCGAACTTAGGAATCATTTATTTCAACGAGAATAAACTTGACTCCGCAATGTATTTTGCAAAAGCCGCTTATTTGATTTTGGAAAATTATGATGGACAACAATTTAGAGGGAATACTTTACTTACGCTTGGTAATATTTATCTAGCAAAAGGAGATAGGGTACAGGCCAGAAGGTATTATTATGAAGGGCTACTTTCAGCTTCAGTTGAAAATAGTCAAAGTATTGTAGCCAATATAAATCATACCCTTGTTGATTTTTTTGTAGGAGAAAATAAAAAAGACTCTGCGTTAATCTATGCTATACAGAATTTAAAAGCAATTGAGTCCTCAGGTGGTATAGCAAACCAAAGTAGTAATATGGGAACTGCCTATGAAGACCTTTATCGAGCTTACAAATTGAGCAATCAAAAAGATAGTGCATACAAATACCTCGAGCTGGCATCTGTAATTTTAGACAGTTTAAATGAAATCAGAATTAAAAATCTGGCTGATTTTCAAAAGCTATCACTTAGTGAGGCGATGCGGTTGGAACAATTGGAAAACGAGAGAATCCAAACTCAGGCAAAAATAAGAACTTATGGAATGCTTGCAGGATTAGCCATTCTTTCGATAATTGGTTTTATCCTTTATCGAAATAATCGTCAAAAACAAAAAGCTAATAAAGTATTAGAGTCAGCTCTGACCAATCTAAAATCCACCCAAGCCCAACTTATCCAATCCGAAAAAATGGCAAGCCTCGGTGAACTCACAGCAGGCATCGCCCATGAGATCCAAAATCCCTTGAATTTTGTGAATAATTTTTCGGAGGTGAGTGCAGAACTAATGGAAGAATTAAAGGGTGAGAGGTTGAAGGTAAAAAGTGAGAGGAGTGAGATAGTAGAAGAGGAAATAATTGGAGATGTTATCCAAAACCTAGAAAAAATAAACTACCACGGGAAGCGGGCGGATGCGATTGTGAAGGGGATGCTAGAGCATAGCAGGTCCGGATCGGGAGCAAGAGAACTGACCGATGTTAACACCTTGGCCAATGAATACCTTAACCTTTCATACCAAAGCTTCAAATCCAAAAATAAAGAAGCCGAAATTACTCTAGTCACCGATTTCGATTCTTCGGTTCCAAAAATGGAATTCGTTAGAGCGGATATTGGAAAGGTGTTGCTGAATATCCTTAATAATGCATTTTATGCCTGTACTGAGCGAAGTCGAAGTGAAGGTGCTGACAAAGCCAAGCTTTCCCAAAGTTCTGAACTTTGGGAAAGTTATAAACCTCAAGTCACCGTCTCCACCAAATCAATCGGCGATAAAATAGAGATTTCCATAAAAGATAACGGCCCCGGTATCCCTGATTCCATCAAAGGCAAAATCTTCCAGCCTTTCTTCACCACCAAACCCACAGGGCAGGGGACAGGATTGGGGTTGTCATTGAGTTATGATATTGTCAAAGCGCACGGGGGGGAGTTGAAAGTGGAAACAAAAGAGGGAGAGGGTTCAGTATTTCAAATTCTCTTGCCTACTAATCACTCTTTAAGTATTCAAAAAGCATGAAATTTTATACAATCCTTTTTCTAACGCTGTTTATCACGGCCTCATCCTATGCCCAACAATCGAAAATTGACAGCCTAAAGAATGCACTTAATACTGCTACCCACGACTCCATCAGGTTAAGGTCAATTACTGACATTTACCAATACTATGAGGGATTTAATTATGACTCCGTACTATTTTATGCGGATAAGGGTTTCTCTCTTGCTCGAAAAAGTAAGCAGTCATTACACGAAGGACGTTTTTTGGTAGTTAAGGCAAACACATTAGTGCAAAAAGGAGAATATGCTGAAGCACTGAAAAATTTATTACAAGCATTCGAAATTTTGCAAAACCCCGATTCCGAAAAATATGCGTTTGGTTTGGGCAAATTAACATCTGCTGAATTTAGATTAGCAAGATTGGATTTTGCCTATCAGACGTATGGGCAATTAATGGAAGAAACAGGAAATACGGAACAGGCCATTTTTCATTATAAAGAAAGTATAAGGATAGCGTCATTAATTAAAGATTATTTTAGAATAGCTAGTGTTTCGTCTTTAATTGCAAGGCAGTATCTTGATGCAAGCCAGCTTGATTCTGTGGAAGTATATGCACAGAAGTCCGTGAAGCTTTTCGAACAGATCAATAGTGGAGGGAAGACATTTCCTATCCTTTACTTGGCCCGTAAGAACTTTAAGGCGAAAAATGACGAATTGGGGAGAGAATACCTCTATAAAGCACTGCAAGTTGCTACTGAATATAAGGCAACTACCAGGCAAATGTTGTTATGGATATATAGCGATTTATCCTCGGTACATCAGAATAATGGGGTTAAAGATTCTTCCCTTTACTATGCCAAAAAAGCATACGAAGTAGGTTCTGAGCCAGGATTGATAAATTCAAAATGGTTTAGGGAAGGAGGCGTTTACGAGGACTTATACAAAGCATATTTACTCAACAATCAACCAGATAGTGTTTTAAAATACCAAGGGCTTACCCTCACTACAATAGATGCGTGGAATAAAGAAAAATACAAGAACCTGGCCACCTTTCAGAGTGCGTTACTCAGCGAAGCCACTCGTTTGCGGGAATTGGAAAAGCAGCAAATTGAAACACAATCAAAAATCAGGACCTACAGTTTTCTCGCAGTACTTGCTGTTCTTTCCATCATCGGTTTTATTCTTTACCGCAATATTCGGCAAAAACGAAAAGCGAATCTTGTTTTACAGGAACAGAAAGATAAAGTTGAAAGTACTTTACATGAATTAAAATCCACCCAAGCACAACTCATCCAATCCGAAAAGATGGCCTCCCTCGGAGAGCTCACTGCAGGCATTGCCCATGAGATACAGAATCCGCTGAATTTTGTGAATAACTTTTCGGAAGTCAGTAGCGAACTATTAGATGAAATGAATGAAGAGCTGGATAAAGGAGATATTGAAGAGGCTAAATTTATCTCAAAAGATATCAAACAAAACCTTGAAAAAATCAACCACCACGGGAAGCGGGCGGATGCGATTGTGAAGGGGATGTTGGAGCATAGCAGATCTGGATCGGGAGCCAGAGAACTGACCGATGTTAACACCTTGGCCAATGAATACCTTAACCTTACTTACCAAAGCTTCAAATCCAAAAACAAAGAGGTTCATATCGAGCTTACCACAGACCTTGATCCATCACTTCCCAAAATAGAATTGGTCCGACCCGATATCGGCAAGGTATTGTTGAATATTCTCAATAATGCATTTTATGCCTGCGCCCATTCAGAATTCTTTCCCGATAGCTATCGGGATCATAATTCTGAATTAAGGCCCCTAGTAAAAGTCTCCACCAAAAACCTCGGTGACAAAATCCAGATCTCCATAAGCGACAACGGTCCCGGCATTCCTGATTCCATCAAAGACAAAATCTTCCAACCCTTTTTCACCACCAAACCTACCGGGCAGGGCACAGGATTGGGATTGTCATTAAGCTATGATATTGTGAAGGCGCATGGGGGAGAGTTAAAAGTGGAGACGAAAGAGGGCGAGGGATCAGCATTTATTATAACCCTATTCAATCATACAGTATGAAAAACTTAATTACTTCATTATTTTTTATGGGGTTTGCATTTTCCTTAAATGCACAAAATCCTTTGGCTCGGTATAGGGTTGAACAAATTGATGCCAGGCAGGGATTGACTTCTGATTTCATATTTAATACTTTTCAGGCTAGAGATGGCTTTTTGTGGATGAGTAGTTATGTGGGTTTTATCCGCTATGACGGGAAAAAATTTGAAACCTTTAATACTAAAAATACACCACAGATTAAGGCGGACAATAGTAATGGCCTTTTTACAGAAACTTCCGATAGCACCATGTGGTTTCCTACCGCTAGCAGTGGGTTGCTCTCCTTTAAAAATGGCATATTCAAAACTTATTTAGAAGAAAACTCGAACCTATTTTACAGGGGTAGAACGGCAGATGGAGATTTGATAATTTCGCAAGCAGGACCCGACACAAGCAATTCTCTGATCATCTTTAATCCAACCACCCATCAATACAAAGAAGTACCTCGGGAAGACTTTTTAAAATACTGGGCAACACGCGGCAATCTTAAAGATACCAGCTTGGTTCGTTGGACTGTGCGCGATGGCGTGATTCATTACAATGATCCTAACCGTGGTTTGCTGGCATTCGGATCTAATGCTGGCATTACCGAAGACATGACTTTCGCCAATTTTTTCAGGGATAGTAAGAATAGAACTTGGATTACTACGGAATACGGACTTTATACCTGGAACGGCCAAACGATTATTCCCTATAAAGGTATGAAATGGGTTCGCATTGTTCAAAGCAACCCCTCATTTGGACATATTGCCGAGGATAGCAAAGGAGGAATCTGGCTTTCTACAGGAAATGGCGTAGCTTATTTGCCGCCTGGCGAAGATCAATTCTATGCCTTCCCCCCTTCCAATTTGAATATTCAGACCTTGAATAATATCAATATTGACAAGGAAGACAATATCTGGTTGGCCACAGACAGGGGCTTATTTAAAATATCCCAAACCAGCCTGATCAACTATGCGGAAACAGAAGGCATTGAAAATAATCGTGTGAGTGCCGTGAGCCAAACAGGAGCGAACCAATTTTTGGTAGCAGGCACCAACAATAAGTTATATCAATTGGATAATGGTGTTATAAAACCTTTTCCCCTTCGTCAAAAAAACATTTTAGACCAGACAAGAAACATCTTGTATATATATAATGATAAGGAAAATACCCAATGGGTTTGTACGGATGGGGCAATTTTTAAATTCAATAGCAAGGAAGAAAAAAAGATTCCGGTAGATGGACAAGTACGCTATGCTTATGAGGGCATAGATGGAAGATTATATTTTGCAGTTGCTTTTCAGGGCATAGGGTTTATTAACAATGGCGGCCAATTTGAATATTTAAAATTCCCGGGTTTTGATTTTGGGGATATTTACATGAGTGAATTTTTCCAGCAACCTGATGGTACCTGGGTTATTAGCACTTATAGATCTGGAATTCATTATATCTACCCCGATGGTAAAATAGTACAACAGGAAGTGTTTGACGATGTCAAAGGCATTCAGGTATTTGATATGTATCAGGAAGATGAGCAAACCCTTTGGGTGGCATCCGGTAAAGGTTTAGTAAGGATCAAGGGAAATAAAAAACAATCTATTGGCGCCGAAGCAGGGTTAGAAGAATTGTCTTTGTTTAAAATTTTACCTGACCAAGAGGGATATTGGTGGCTTCCTTCGAACATGGGCATAATCCGGGTAAAAAAGGCGGAGCTCGATGCTTATTTAGATAATCCTGTTACTGCTAAAATCAATTGGCGCATTTTTGATGAAGGCGATGGAATGTACAACCGACAATGTGTGGGGGCACGCCATTCAATGGTTGCTAGCGATGGCAGAATCATGGTGTTGGGCATCGGGGGGTTGGTAGAAATTGATCCAAAGAAAATCTCCCGCAACGACATCCCTCCACAATTAAGCATCCCACTATTATTGGTAGATGACAAGGTATATCCTTTGGGTATGGAACACAAAATTCCGCCGGGCAACCACCGCTATATTTTTGACTACAGCATATTGAGTTTTACCGCTCCTGAAAAGAACAGCAGCAAATTTCGCCTTGTAGGCTACGACGAGAATTGGATTGTTGCGAAGGGTGATCAAAGGGCATTTTATACGGGCCTGGAACCTGGAAAATATCGTTTTGAAGTACTGGGTAGCAACAACGATGGGGTTTGGGCCACTTTACCGGCGGTTTATCTGTTTGAAGTAGAACCAATGTATTACCAAACCTATTGGTTTAAAGCGTTGATAATATTGGCTTTTCTTGCAGGTATTTGGGCTTTTATCAGGTGGCGTACCAAAGCTTCAAGAGCAGCCAACTTTAAACTGGAAATGCAGGTTTCCGCGAGAACAGCAGAATTACGAGCCTCACTGGATAAGCTTACTTCTACGCAAAAGCAACTCATCCAAGCGGAGAAAATGGCCTCGCTGGGTGAACTCACTGCCGGCATTGCCCATGAGATCCAGAATCCGCTGAATTTTGTGAATAATTTTTCGGAGGTAAGTGCCGAGTTAGTGGATGAGATGAAAGAAGAGTTAGCAGTAGGCAATAGTCAGTTGGCAGTTGAGATTGCAGAAGATATCAAGCAAAACTTAGAAAAGATAAACCATCACGGCAAGCGGGCTGATGCCATCGTCAAAGGAATGCTCGAGCATAGCCGTGCAGGCAAGGGAGAAAAAGCGCCGACGGATATCAATGCCTTGGCTGATGAATACCTGCGTCTTTCTTATCATGGATTGAGGGCGAAGGACAAAAGCTTCACAGCTGACTTTGCCACAGACTTTGATCCCAACCTGCCAAAGGTTAATGTGGTGGCATCTGACATTGGGAGGGTTTTATTGAACCTGATCAACAATGCTTTTTATGCTTGCAGCCAATCCTCCAAGGGTTCCAAACCTTTGGAGGATTTCAAACCATTAGTAATCATCAGTACCAAAATATCAGGTCAAAACATCGAAATTAAAGTTTCCGACAACGGTCCCGGCATCCCCGACTCCATTAAAGACAAAATCTTCCAGCCTTTCTTCACCACCAAACCAACCGGACAAGGAACAGGATTGGGATTGAGTTTGAGTTATGATATAGTGAAAGCTCACGGCGGAGAGTTGAAAGTAGAAAGCCCGACTGCAGTTCAGGAAGGTGAATCTAGTATGGGAACATGTTTTACCATTTCCCTTCCTAAAACCGCTCAAATATGAAAAAGACTTCCATTTTACTTCTAGTGATCTTTTGTTTATTCAAATCAGGTGAAGTGTCAAGTCAGAATCCATTTCGTCAACTGAAAGTGGAAAGTTGGGACACGAAAAATGGATTGCCAAACGACCTGATCTTAAACGTTTATCAAACCAAAGATGGCTTTATCTGGACGGCAGGATATACTGGACTTACTCGTTTTGATGGGGTAAGTTTTACTTCTTACAATTCCAGATCAGTACCTCTGTTTAAAACTGATAACATTCAATCGCTTTTATATGAAACCAACGACAGCACGCTTTGGATTCCAACCCCAAGCAGTGGATTATTGTCATTTAAAAACGGGGTATTCAATGCTTACCTAACCGATTCGACTTCCATTAACTTTTTGGGGACAACAGACAGAGAGGAACTGCTGCTTCAAATAGGAACGCGAACCCAAAGTTTTGTATTGTTTGATACGAATTTAAAAACTAGTAAGTCCATTACTTACTCGCAGGGTCGTGAATTATTCAAAGAAGGAAAAATATCAAATAAATACCGCAGATTAAAAGATCAGTCAGGTAATCTGTGGACTTATACTGATGCATCATTCTTTAGCTACAAGGATGGAAAGATGAATAAAATTACCCCAAAGGAGGGGGGCTTTCCCGAGCGACAATACTTCCTAAGTTGTGTCGACAGTAAAAATCGATTCTGGTTAACTTCCAACAAGGGCCTATTTCTTTGGGATGGACAAGCATTTAAACCCTATCCAGGAATGGAGGATATTCTTTTTGGCGGAAGTGGAGCTGCCTCAACCGGATCAATCCTAGAAGACAGCAAGGGTAATATCTGGTTGGCAACAACTTCCGGACTGGCCTATCTTGACGCCCAATCGGACCGGTTTGTATTTTTTCCTAAAAGTGAAAGCCTGCTTTCACAGCCCATATTCAACATATTGGAGGACAAAGAGGGAAATATATGGGTATCATCAGCCAATGGTTTGATAAAACTCAGCCAAAGTAAATTCATTAATTATTCCGAACTGGATGGGCTGAATAATAACCGAATTTCAGCGGTATGCGCACTGGATAACCATCGCTATCTTGTGGCAACATCACGTAAGTTATTTCTGATAGAAGATGGTGTGGTCAAACCCTACCCATTTAAAAACAAGAATCTCACCAATTTCAGGGGAGATATAACCCACATATTCAAAGATTCAAGCGATAATATTTGGATATGTTTCGCAGCAGGAAACATTATCAGAATATCAAAATCAGGTGAAAAGCTATTTTCGAATGGAGGTGCAGTACAGGCAAGGTATGTGTTTGAAGACGATAACCGCCAAGTCTGGTTTGGGCTTGCGTTTGGTGGGATTGGCTTTTTAAATAATGAGGATCAAATTGAATTGTTGAGTTTTCCGAAAATCGACTTCAAATCCTTACACATCAGCTCTATTCGCAAGTTGCGAAATGGAAACTGGCTGTTAACGTCTTTTAATAAGGGTATTCTGATTATCGATCAGGCGGGGAATCCTGCTTATTTTGATGATAAGTCTGGGCTGCAATCTATTGGCGTTTTTTCTAGTGTTGAAGACCCCGATGGAACCGTTTGGCTAACTACGCAGGCAGGTATAGTCCGCTATAAAAATGGGGAATTTGGCAAGATTGATTTCACATCAGGCTTGCCTGAAAATTCGATCTTTGGATTTTTACCCGACCAAAAGGGTTATGTCTGGTTCCCATCAAACCGCGGATTGATTCGTGCAAAAAAACAGGAACTGAACGATTATCTGGACAAAAAAATCGACAAAATCGAATGGCAATTGTACGATGACGGAGACGGTATGTTAAACAGGCAAGCTGTTGGTGCAAGGCATCCCGCCGTTACACCTGATGGCCGGTTATTGTTTGTCACTTTTGGAGGATTAGTTGAAGTGGATCCAGATCAGTTAAAGAAAAACTTAATTCCTCCTTCTGTAATAATTCACAATGTTCAATTTGATGGTAAAGACATCGGATTGGCCCAAGCCAATACGTTCAAACCCGGTAATCACCGCTATATTTTCGAATATAGTGGGTTGAGTTTCGTCTCCCCGGAGAAAGTAAAATTCAAATTCAAATTAGTCGGTTACGATAAGGACTGGATTTCAGCTGTTGGCGACCGAAAAGCTTTTTACACCAATATTCCTTCCGGCAGCTATACTTTTCAGGTGATTGCCAGCAACAACGACGGAATATGGAATGATACAGGAGCCACTTATTCGTTTACAATTGAACCATTTTTTCACGAAACAGCGTGGTTCAGGATACTTACGCTAATCATTCTCTCATTATTGATTTGGCTGATTGTAAAATGGAGAACAAGTGCCGCCAGAAAACAAAACGAGCTTTTGGAAATCGAAGTGGCTTCAAGAACAAGCGATCTGAATAAAGCAAATTTCGAGCTCAATCAATCGCTGGAAAATCTGAAATCCACCCAAGCCCAACTCATCCAATCAGAAAAAATGGCTTCCCTTGGAGAGCTCACTGCCGGCATTGCCCATGAGATTCAGAATCCATTGAATTTTGTGAATAATTTTTCGGAGGTAAGTGCGGAGTTGGTTGATGAGATTCAAGACATAAGACGCAAGACACAAGACAAGGCAAGATCGAGTGAAGAGGATGAGATTCTGGAGGATATTAAGCAAAACTTAGAAAAGATCAACCACCACGGCAAGCGGGCAGATGCGATAGTAAAAGGAATGCTGGAGCATAGCCGTGCAGGCAAGGGAGAAAAAGCGCCGACGGACATTAATGCCTTGGCTGATGAATACCTGCGTCTTTCTTATCATGGATTGAGGGCGAAGGACAAAAGCTTCACGGCTGACTTTGCCACAGACTTTGATCCCAACCTGCCAAAGGTTAATGTGGTGGCATCTGACATTGGGAGGGTTTTATTGAACCTGATCAACAATGCTTTTTACGCTTGTGGTAATTCAGAATTCAGAATTAATAATTCTGAATTAAAGCCCCAAGTAAAAGTCTCTACAAAGAACATCGGCAACAAAATAGAAATAAAAGTTTCCGACAACGGCCCCGGCATCCCATCCTCCATCAAAGACAAAATTTTTCAGCCCTTCTTCACCACCAAGCCAACAGGGCAGGGGACAGGATTGGGATTATCACTATCTTATGATATTGTGAAGGCGCATGGAGGGGAGTTGAAAGTGGAAACAAAAGAAGGAGAAGGGTCAACATTTATTATACAAATACCAACGGCATGAAAATAAAATCTGTAATGCAAGTAAGTAATTTAAAATTTCTCTTGCCGTTGCTCCTATTAGCAGCCTGCAACAGCACCCCCAAAGATGATGGTACTGCACCACCATCGCTCTACACTCCACCCAAAAGTTGGGAAGCCAACCCCAAGGGTGGTTACAAAGTAAATATGATAACAGGCAGACCAGTAGAACCGGTCACTACTAAAGATGGTAAACCCGTTATTACAGGAACACCCATACCTGCCATTGGCAAAAGAATACACCCGGATAGTATTGCAAAGCCAAAACTGATACCGATTACACCCATCCGCAGTGAAATTAAAACGATGAATAATAGGTATCCTCTACCCCAAAACTTGCAGAAAATAGCAGTGGATGAAAGTAAACTCATTAAACACAATGCAGCCAACAGCCCACAAGGATATATATTTAAAAACCAGTTTGGCGATACTATACCAACGGGTAAACCCATAGCTGCCAAAGGCAAAACCGGAAAGGGAGTTTCTCCTAAAATTAACCCTGCCTTGCCACTGGCTATTAAAAAGGATATATTGTTCGATATACAGTACTTAAATGTTGACCAGGGCCTGCAATGGCAATGGGTTTTTTCAGTGTTTGAAGATAAAGATGGTTATTTTTGGTTTGGCACCGATGGCGGTGGTGTGAGCCGATATGATGGAAAATCCTTCGTTGTTTATAGAGTTGCAAATGGACTTGTAGACGGTAGTGTGAATGCCATTTTTCAGGACAGTAAACACCATTTCTGGTTTGGTACTAAAGGTGGTGTAAGCCGGTTTGATGGGAAGACTTTTGTAAACTTTACAACAGCCGAAGGGCTTGCTGGAAATAATGTGAGTAAAATTTATGAAGACAAGTCCGGTAATCTCTGGTTCGCAACCAATGGCGGGGTTAGCAAATATAAACCGTCAAAAGATGCTAGTACGGGAACCTTTATTAATTACACCACCAATGAGGGGTTATCTAATAATGATGTTTCATCTGTTCTGGAAGACGAAAACGGCCATCTTTGGTTCACCACAGTTACAGGTGGCGTAAACAAATTTGATGGTAAAAATTTCATTCATTTTACTTCAAAAGAAGGCCTTGCAAGCGATTCGGTAAGCTATATAATGGAAGATAAGGTCGGGCATCTGTGGTTTGCCACCACGGGCGGAGTAAGTAAATTTGATGGTAACAGCTTTATTAATTTTCCTATTCAGCTATTCACATCCAATGGGCGTTCCGATAATGAAATCAGGTCGATTCTAGAAGACAAGTATGGCCATATCTGGTTTGGCACAAGCGGGAGTGGCGTGAGCCTATATGATGGTAAAAACTTTATTCATATTACCGAAGATGAAGGGCTATCGTATAATGGCTCCTATCGCAGTAGCTTAATAGAGGACAGGTCTGGTCATCTCTGGATTGGTACATCTGGAGGCGGAGTGAACCGGATTAGCACAAAATCTTTTTTACGGTTTACCAAAGCACAAGGGCTTTCCGATAATTTTATCTGGAATGTTTTGGAGGACAGAAAAGGCAATTTGTGGTTTGGAACAAATACCGGAATTAATGTTTACGATGGAAAAAGCATTATTCATTTTCCACTTCCTCGCTTTACTCATGCCTCTTTTAAAGACAAATCAGGAAATCTATGGTTTTCTGGGAGGGGGCTAAACAAATATGATGGCCAGTCTTTTCTTCATTTTGGCCTTATTTCAGGGTTTGCCAACGGTGGTCTGCGATCAATTTTGGAAGACAGCAGAGGTCATCTCTGGTTAGGCGGCAGCAGTCTTATGCGTTTTGAGCCATCAGCAGACGGCAAGTCGGGGGCCTATTTTCTTTTTACCGAAGCCGAGGGTTTCTACGGTGGTAGTACATCAGCCATGCTGGAAGATAAATCCGGTAATCTATGGTTTAAATACCGTAATGGGGTAACGAAATATACACCAACCAAAGACGGCCAATCAGGTGTTTTTGTTCATTTTTCAGCAGCCGAAGGTCTGGGAATTGGTATTTCTAAAATATTGCAAGATAAGAATGGAGATCTCTGGATTGCAACAAGTAGTAACGGGCTTATCAGGTTTCAACAATCCAAAGAAGGCCATTCGGGAACCTTCACACATTTTACCACAGATCAGGGACTGCCCACTAACAATCTTTACTCCATTTTTGAAGATAAGTCGGGTAATCTATGGATTGGAACAACTAATGGTTTGAGCAAATACGATGGCAAAACCTTTCTAAATTTTACCACAGCCGAAGGGCTATCCGGTAATCAGGTTTTTAAAGTGGTGGAAGACAGGGCTGGAAATATTTGGGTTCCTACGTATGGTGGTGGCGTAAGCAAGTTGGAAAAAGATGTTTACCAACCTTCGCAACAACCACCGGTGGTAAGCATGCGGCAGTTGTACATTAACGAAGTAGTTCCAGATTACCGCAATCCATCAGACAGTACACATCAAAAAATAATGTTTGATGGTGTTCAGGCTTACGAGAATTATCCCATCAACGCAAGGATACCTTCCCATCAAAATCACTTAAGTTTTCAATACTCGGCCATTGATTGGGGAGCTCCCACTAAAATTAAATACAGTTTTCGTTTGCTCGGTTTGAATGATAAATGGAGCAAAGCTACCACAGAAACGATGGCGGATTATCGCAACCTGCCCAATGGAAAATTTATTTTCCAGGTAAGGGCCATTGGCGAAAGCGGTGAATGGAGCAAATCTTTTGATTATGCGTTTACCGTTTTGCCTCCTTGGTGGCTCACCTGGTGGGCTTATACCATTTACGCATTACTATTTTTGGCATCATTAAGAATGTTCAGTCTTTGGAGAGAAAGAAGATTGCGAATGGAAAAAGTACAACTCCAACATAAAGTAGAAGAAAGAACCAGTGAGCTGAGAAAAAAATCAGAAGAACTCACACATTCATTGGAAGATTTGAAATCCACCCAATCCCAACTCATCCAATCAGAAAAAATGGCCAGCCTAGGCGAACTCACCGCCGGCATCGCCCATGAGATACAAAACCCGTTAAACTTCGTCAATAATTTTTCTGAGTTGAGTACCGAATTGGTCACTGAGTTGAAGACAGAGATTGACAAAGGAAATACTGTAGATGCTAAGGTGATTGCCAACGATCTAACGCAAAATCTTGAAAAGATAAATCATCATGGTAAACGCGCTGCTGACATTGTAAAAGGCATGTTACAACACAGCAGTAGTGGGAGCGGTAAAAAAGAACCAACTAATATCAATGCATTAGCGGATGAATATTTACGACTGGCCTATCATGGTTTAAGAGCAAAAGACAAATCATTCAATGCCACCATGAAAACAGAGTTTGATGAAAGCATTGGCAACATCAATATCATTCCGCAGGATATTGGAAGAGTAATACTCAATTTAATTACCAACGCTTTTTATGTGGTGAACGAAAAGAGCAAGCAAAACATTGCCGGATACGAACCCACGGTTTCTGTTTCGACTAAGAAAGACGGCAAAAAAGTTTTGATTTCTGTAAAAGACAATGGCAACGGCATTCCTCAAAAAATATTAGATAAAATATTTCAACCCTTCTTCACCACCAAACCAACAGGGCAGGGGACAGGATTGGGTTTGAGTTTAAGCTATGATATTGTCAAAGCGCATGGAGGGGAGTTGAAGGTGGAAACAAAAGAAGGAGAAGGATCAACATTTATTATACACATGCCGACAACCTAAATAATGAAATCATTCATAAAAATATCGTTTTTGCTTTTGCTCCCTTTTTTTGCGGAAGCTCAAGAACAAACCTCTCAACAACAAAAAGATAGCTTGCGGCATGCTTTACGCATCGCATCCACTGACGCTTCACGCTTTAAGATTGCCAGGAGTATTGCATTTGCTTATCTTGAGAACAACAGGGACTCTGCACTTCATTATTTCGAAATGGCCATGCCCTTTGCTGAAAAAAATAATAAGACACTGAATGTTGCAAGTGCATTATCTGGGAAGGGTTATCAATTATTCCACATCGGCCGATATGGAGAGGCGCTTCAATGCTTATTGCGTGGTGTAAAGATTGCAGAAAACCCTGCCAACGAAAATAAAATTTTTGAACTGCCTGAAGATGTTGACTTCAAGGAAAACAGGTTAAATATCTTGGCACAATTACATTTGAATTTGGCTTTTCTTATGAATGCCATGCAAGATACCGCTCAAACCATGTTTCACTATAAGGAATCGAAGAGAATTGCTGAAGAAGCTGGCAATGATGAATTGTTGGCAAATGTAAATGTGAACCTTGGAGGATTATATATTGGGTTAGGCAAACTGGATTCTGCTCTTCTTTTCGAGCAAGCTGCATTGGCACTATTTCAAAAGAATGGGATGAAGGGCAATGCGGGCTCAGCATATAGAAGGATTGGCCAGATTTACCAGAAGAAAGGAGACACAAAAAAGGCTGTGGAGAACTGGCATCTTGCCAGTTACTGGTACCTAAAACGTAACAATCAAACCAATCTGGCCGTTACTTATGGATTTTTGTCTTCTTTATACCAGGACGAAAGAAGTAAAGATTCAAGTTTATACTATGCCAGAAAGCAGTTGTCAGTTAAAAAATTGGCAGGGTGGAATGACATGGGCCCAGCTTATTCTAATTTGTATAAAAGTTTTGAACTCAACGGCAATATTGACAGTGCATACATCTACAAGGGTCTTGCTTTACAGGCAACAGAAAAGTCACTTGAAGATAAGGTAACAAATCTCGTAGCTTTTCAAAATGAAGCTTTTAAAGAACAAGAACGGTTGCAGCAACTGGAACAGGAAAAGATTGAAGCCAAAAACAAACTAAGGAACTATAGCTTATTAGTTGTACTGGGTGTATTTCTTATCATTGGGTTATTGCTTTACCGAAATAATCGGCAAAAGAGAAAGGCAAATGCGCTGCTCCAACGACAAAAAGACGAAATCAACGACCAACGGCAACAGTTGCAAGTTTCCCTCGAAAACCTCAAATCAACCCAGGCCCAACTTATCCAGTCGGAAAAAATGGCTTCGCTAGGTGAACTCACCGCCGGCATCGCCCATGAGATCCAGAATCCACTGAATTTTGTGAATAATTTTTCAGAAGTCAGCAGCGAACTTTTAGACGAAATGAATGAAGAGCTTGAAAAAGGAGACATTTATGAGGCTAAATTCATCGCAAACGATATCAAGCAAAATCTCGATAAAATCAACCACCATGGAAAGCGGGCAGATGCAATTGTGAAGGGAATGCTCGAGCATAGCAGAACGAGTTCAGGAGATAAAGTGCCCACTGACATCAATGCTTTGGCTGAAGAATATTTGAGACTGTCCTACCATGGCATGAGGGCGAAGGACAAGTCCTTCAATGCGGACTTTGTAACTGACTTCGATCCAACTCTTCCCAATATCAACTTGGTCCCACAAGAAATCGGAAGGGTGCTGTTGAATATCATCAACAATGCTTTTCAGGCTTGCATCGGGAAAGACCTTCCAGGTTTTGTAGGCGACGACAAAAGAAACCTGGAAGGTCTTAGCCCCCTAGTGAAAGTCACCACCAAAAACCTTGGAGATAAAATCGAAATAACAATAAGCGACAACGGCCCCGGCATCCCCGACGCCATCAAAGACAAAATCTTCCAGCCCTTCTTCACCACCAAACCTACAGGGCAGGGGACGGGACTTGGACTCTCTTTGAGTTATGATATTGTCAAAGCGCATGGTGGGGAATTGAAGGTGGAGACGAAAGAGGGAGAGGGAAGTGAGTTTATTTTAAAACTACCGATTTCATAAATTCCATTTTTGCAGTAATTTGTAAAAATGGAATTCAATTCCATAAATTACTTATATTTGTAAAAATGGAATTGATATGATAAACAGACAAATACTGCCAGAAGCACATCAAGCCCTCACTCAATTTAGGGCTTTGTGCCTTACTGGGCCCCGACAAAGTGGCAAAACGACTTTGAGCAAAGCCTTGTTTAAAGATAAGCCTTATGTGAATTTTGAAAATCCTACCGTGCAGTTTGAGGCAGAACAAAGCCCCGAGGCATTTTTAAAACAGTATCGGAACGGTGCCGTTTTTGATGAAGTGCAGCGAGTACCGCACATTTTTAGGTATTTACAAGAAATTTTAGACAACAACCCCAAGCGTGGACAGTTCATTCTGACTGGCTCAAATAATTTTTTATTACAAGAGCAAGTTTCGCAGTCACTCGCTGGAAGGGCTGGATATTTATCGCTTTTGCCGCTAAGTTATGCCGAGTTGATTGAGGCAAAATTGACCGATAACAACATAGACAAACTCATACTCACAGGCGGTTATCCCGAAATTTGGAACGAAAAACTCATGCCAAACACCTGGATGAATAGCTATATACAAACCTACGTGCAGCGTGATGTACGGCTATTACGCAACATCACCAACTTGGCGGCTTTCACCCGCTTTATTTATTTATGTGCCAATTATGCCGGGCAAATACTCAACCGAGACGATTTGGCAAAGAAAACGGGTGTAGATACCAAGACGATTTTGGCCTGGTTGGGCTTGTTAGAAAACTCCTACATCCTATTTCTGTTGCAGCCTTGGTATAACAATTTGAATAAAAGGATTGTGAAAAGCCCTAAACTGTATTTTTATGATACAGGTTTGTTGTGCTTTTTGTTGGGTATCAAAACCGAAGCAAGTTTACAAAAAAACACTACCTACGGAGCCATTTTTGAAAATTGGGCGATTTCGGAAATACGAAAAAATAACTTTAACCAGGCCCAAAACGAAGGGATGTACTATTTTAGAGATAGTGCTGGCAATGAAATAGACTTGATTTTGGAAAGAGAGGGCGAACCCATTGCCATTGAAATAAAATCAAGTAAAAAAGTGGAAGATAGTATGTTGCGCAGCTTGAAATATTGGCAAAAGCTTCAACCAAACAGTCAAACGATATTGCTACACGGAGGAGATAGAAACGAGCTGTTGAATGAAAAAATGAGTATTTTACCTTATAATGAGGTCATTAATCTTTAAAACCCATGAAAAAACTAACACTTACTCTCTTTCTTGCACTTATTGGTAGTGTTGGTTTTGCCCAAGAAACAAAAATTGACAGCCTAAGGAATGCACTCCATACTGCTGCCCACGACTCCATCAGGTTAAGCTCAATTGCTGGGATTGCAAGTTACTATCAGGCATCAAATTATGACTCTGTGCTAACTTATGCGTCGAAGGGTTTGTCTATTGCCCGAAAAAATAAGCAGTCGTTGCACGAAGGAAATTTTTTGACTAATCAGGCATACGCATTAACGCAAAAAGGAGAATATGCAGCAGTACTGAAAAGTTTATTACAAGCATTAGAAATTTTACAAAACCCCGCTTCCGAAAAAGATGCGTATGCTTTGGGCATTAGTACGCCTGCTGAATTTAGAATGACAAGTTTGGATAGGTCCCATCAGTTATATGGGGGTTTAATGGATGAAACAGGCAATACAGAACAGGCAATTTTTCATTATAGAGAAGCTGCAAGGATAGGGTCATTAACCAAAAATTATTTTAGAATAGCCCTTGCTTCGGCTGCAATTGCAAGACAGTTCTATGATATAGACCAGCTTGACTCTGTGGAAGTATATGCACAGAAGTCCGTGAAGTTTTTAGGCCAGATTAATAGTGAATGGAAGAGCATGCCTATCTTGACTCTGGCACGTAAGAACTTTAAGGCGAAAAATGACGAATTGGGGAGAGAATACCTCTATAAAGCACTGCAAGTTGCTACCGAATATAAGGCAACTAACAGGCAAATGTTGTTACTGGTATATAGCTACCTGTCCTCGATGCATCAGAATAGTGGGGGTAAAGATTCTTCCCTTTACTATGCCAAAAAAGCATACGAAGTAGGTGCTGAGCCAGGATTGATAAATACGAAATGGTTTAGAGACGGAAGAGTTTACGAGGACTTATACAAAGCGTATTTGCTCAACAATCAACCAGATAGTGCTTTTAAATACCAAGGGCTTACCCTCACTACAAGAGATGCGTGGAATAAAGAAAAATACAAGAACCTGGCCAATTTTCAGAGTTTGTTACTAAGCGAAGCCACTCGTTTGCGGGAATTGGAAAAGCAGCAAATAGAAACACAATCAAAAATCAGGACCTATAGTTTTCTTGCAGTACTTGCTGTTCTATTAATCATCGGTTTTATTCTTTACCGCAACAACCGACAAAAGCTAAAGGCAAATGCGCTGCTCCAAAGTCAAAAAGACGAAATCAACGACCAACGGCAGCATTTGCAAGTTTCACTCGAAAACCTCAAATCCACCCAGGCCCAACTCATCCAATCAGAAAAAATGGCCAGCCTAGGCGAACTCACCGCCGGCATCGCCCATGAGATACAAAACCCGTTAAACTTCGTCAATAATTTTTCGGAAGTGAGTACGGAACTGTTGGAAGAATTAAAGAGTGAGAGGTTAAAGGTAAAAAGTGAGAGGAACGAATCCGTGGAAGATGAAATAATCGGTGATGTAATCCAAAACCTGGAAAAGATCAACCACCACGGCAAGCGGGCTGATGCCATCGTGAAAGGCATGCTCGAGCATAGTAGGGCAGGCAAAGGAGAAAAAGCGCCAACGGATCTCAATGCCTTAGCCGATGAATACCTGCGTCTCTCATATCATGGATTGAGGGCGAAGGACAAAAGCTTCACAGCTGACTTTGCCACAGACTTTGATCCCAACCTGCCAAAGGTTAACATAGTGGCATCTGACATTGGGCGGGTTTTATTGAACCTGATCAACAATGCTTTTTACGCTTGTGGTAATTCAGAATTCAGTCCCGATAGCTATCGGGATAATAATTCTGAATTAAAGCCCCAAGTAAAAGTCTCTACAAAGAACATCGGCAACAAAATAGAAATAAAAGTTTCGGATAACGGCCCCGGCATTCCCTACGCTATCAAAGACAAAATCTTCCAACCCTTCTTTACCACCAAACCTACAGGGCAGGGGACGGGTCTTGGACTCTCTTTGAGTTATGATATTGTCAAAGCGCATGGTGGGGAATTGAAGGTGGAGACGAAGGAGGGTGAAGGTTCAACATTTAGTATTTTCTTATCAATAGCTAATTCATAAAATACCTTTTATGGAAGAAGTAATTTCTAAAAATGGACCACTACCGGAGTATCAGAATTTGTTGGTAAAGATTTCTGACACCTACAAATATGGTCAGGTAAGGGCAACGCAAGCTGTAAACATTCAATTGCTCGAAACCTATTGGCAAATCGGGCAGCACATTGTTGAGTTTGAGCAAGGTGGAAATGTGCGAGCCGAGTACGGAAAGGCACTTATCAGCAATTTGGCAAAAGACCTTTCGTTGTTACACGGAAAGGGTTTTAGCAGAAGTAATATTGTGTATATGAGGCTTTTATACCTTCGTTACCCAATAAGTCAGAAGCCTTCTCACCAATTGAGCTGGTCGCACTTTGTGGAGTTGTTAAAGATCAATGATGATTTGGAGAGGAAATTCTATGAAAACCAAAGCATCGTAGAAAAATGGTCGGTGCCACAATTAAAAAGACAAAAAGATACCGCACTTTTCCAAAGACTGGCACTAAGCAAAAACAAAACAGAAATTTTGAACCTTTCGGCCGGGGGTCAGCAAATCAATAGGCCTAGTGATTATTTAAGAGACCCTTATGTATTTGAGTTTCTCAAAATTCCTGAAGAACAACTCCCATCTGAGCAAGAACTGGAAAATCTATTGTATAACAACCTTCAACAGTTTTTATTGGAACTTGGCAAAGGTTTTACATATGTAGGCAGGCAGTACCGGATGACCATCAACAACAAACACTACCGGGTTGACCTGGTGTTTTACCACCGTATTCTCCGCTGTTTTGTATTATTTGATCTTAAAATAAATGAAGTGCAACATGGTGATATCGGCCAAATGAATCTTTATTTGGGCTATTTTTCCAATGAAGAAAATACCGAAGGCGACAACCCACCAATAGGCATCATCCTCACCAAACACAAAGATGAACTATTAATCGAATATGCCACTTACGGCATGAGCAGCCAATTGTTTGTGAGCAAATATCAATTGTATTTGCCGGATAAGGCTGATTTGATTGCACTTGTAAATAACACACTTCGAAGTGAGGAAGGCGATATTGAAATACCAGATTAAAATACACTTATGAAACTTGGCAGAAAAATCTTTAAACCCTTCTACACCACCATCCCAAGCTATCGGGACAACCGGGCAGGGGACGGGACTTGGACTCTCTTTGAGTTATGATATTGTAAAGGCGCATGGTGGGGAATTGAAGGTGGAGACTAATTCTGGAGAAGGTCTACCTGCAGGAAAAACATTTACAGAATTCACCATCATTTTGCCTTTGTAATGGAGTTTGGGATTAATTAAATCAGGATGAAAAAAACAAGAAAGAGATATTGCAGCCATGAAAAGAAAAACCCTGAGCTTGGTATGCAGAACATACCAAGCTCAGGGTCTGGGAAATTTCTTGAAGAAAGAAATTACAGGATTACCTTCTTGTTCGCGCAGGATCCACTCTTGTTCTGGCAGGATCTACCGCTTGGGTTCTTGCAGGGTCTACGATCCGCTGGATCAAATCATCATTTGTTTGGTCAAGATTATCTGAAGAGTTTTGTCCGTCGTCGTCGCCTGAGGGCACTAAATTATCCTCGTCGTCAGGTGAGGAGGCATCCATTTTCACAATTGAATCCAATTCAATGCTGAAAAATAATAAAAAGGTATTTCCGGTCGCAAAAGAGTTTCTTTTCATGATTTTGAGATTAAAGTGCAAATTATATGTATTAAAGGTAGTTTTTAAAGTTAAAATTCCAAATTTTATTACATTGAAATCAAATTCGCCCCTTATACAATTGTCAATCAAAAACTATAATCTATTCATGAAAGCCTTGTATAGACCACATGGAAGTATACTTTGTCGGTTGGCACTTTTTATGGTGTGCTTTTTTTTCTTGCCTGTATCTCTTGTTCAGGCTCAGACCATCGAAAACCTGAAAGCTGAGCTTGAGAAACTTTCCCAAAAACATGGATATGCCAATGATACACTTTACCTCAACAAAGCCAATGACCTTGGTTTTATGCTTGCTGAAAGTAATCCCGACAGTGCTTTTGTCTTCCTTGACAAACAGATTGAGATGTGTCAAAAAGCCGATTACAAAAAGGGCGAATCGGATGCCCTGAAAATATACGGAAATGCACTACAGAATAAAGGGGAATTTGCTGCTTCCATTGATTATTACAAAAGATCCCTCGCCATTGCCCAAGACATGCCTGATGACAGGTTGATTCCGGGGATATTGAATAATATCGGATTGGTCTATTTTAATCTTGGCAATTATGCAGAGGCTTTGGGTAATTTTTTTGAAGCGATCAAAGGTGCTGAGCAAACTGGAAATTTAAATGTAGAGGCTGCGGCATTGAACAACATTGCCATGATCTATTTTGAGCAGGGCAAGTTAGAGGAAGCCAAAACCAAATATCAGGAGATGCTGGTTATTTACCAGAAAATGGGAAATCAGGGGAGAATGATTCTCGCTTATAACAATCTCGGCGATGTAGAACTCAAGCAAAACAAACCCTTGGAAGCCCTTGATCATCTCAAAGTAGGCCATGCTTCGGCATTGGCTTTGCAAAGTCCTGAATTTATAGAGATGACCGCACGGACCTTGGCGGATATATATGTGGCCTTGGACAGTACCGATAAAGCAGAAAATCTATATCGTCAATCCATTGCCATCGCAAAGGAAAAAGGCTATGGCGTTCCTTATTCACACTCCTTGGTGGGATTGGCGGAATTGTATTATGGCAAAGGAAACTACCAGGAAGCGCGCCTCTATGCCAATGAAGGATTGGAGCAGGCCAATAAAATG
The DNA here is from genome assembly GCF_022538115.1 of Cognataquiflexum rubidum. Classification (GTDB taxonomy): domain Bacteria; phylum Bacteroidota; class Bacteroidia; order Cytophagales; family Cyclobacteriaceae; genus Cognataquiflexum; species Cognataquiflexum rubidum. Next base: position 106,925 of record NZ_JAKZAL010000018.1, read on the forward strand.
AAGCAGGCCATGCAACAGCGAAATGCTCATGAACTGTTGGCCAAAATCAATGAAAGGCAAGGTGATTTTGAGGAGGCTTTGGCTAATTATAAACTATTCAAACAGTATAATGACAGCATCAATAATGCCCGCGGTCAACGCTTAGCCGCCACTTTAGAAGCAGAATATGAATTTTCGAAAAAGACTCTGGAATTTGAAAAAGCAAGCCTTCGTCAGTGGTGGCTGGTTTTTTCAGCATTTATTGGCTTGTTTACTTTCTTGATCATTCTTTTTATTGTCTACAGAAATAGAAATAAACTGAACAAAGCATTCTTGGTCCTGAAGGAAAAAAACGTTGAAATTGAAAGTAAAAACGAAAAACTTGAAAACGCACTTGACCAACTGAGGTCAACCCAATTGCAGCTTATACAATCCGAAAAAATGGCCAGCCTTGGAGAACTCACCGCAGGCATAGCCCATGAGATTCAGAATCCGCTCAATTTTGTGAATAATTTCAGCGAAGTGAGCAAGGATATGATTGCTGAGATCGAAGAGGAACGGGCCAAGAGCGACGAGGTGAGAGATGAATCATTGGTGAGTGAAATACTTGGAGACGTCCTTCAGAATCTGGAGCGGATCCACCAGCATGGCAAGCGGGCAGACGCAATTGTCAAAGGTATGCTGGAACACAGCAGGACAGGAAAAGGAGAGAAAATTTTGACAGACATCAATGCCCTGACAAGTGAATGTCTGCGTCTATCATACCACGGATTTTTGGCAAAAGATAAAAATTTTAAGGTTGACTTTCGAACAGAGCTTGATCCCGGTTTACCGAAAGCCAATGTCGTTCCCCAAGACTTGTCCAGGGTTTTCATCAATATCATCAACAATGCTTTTCAGGCGTTTAGCAATTCAGAATTCATTCCCGATAGGGATCGGGATCATAATTCAGAATTAAAGCCTCTAGTGAAGGTCTCAACGATGAAGAATGGAGACAATCTAGAAATAAGAGTTTCTGACAATGGCCCCGGCATCCCTGACGCCATCAAAGACAAAATCTTCCAACCTTTCTTCACCACCAAGCCGACCGGACAGGGAACGGGATTGGGCTTGAGTTTGAGCTATGATATTGTAAAGGCGCATGGAGGGGAGTTGAAAGTCAATTCTATTTTTGGTGAAGGGACTGAATTTTTAATCAATCTTCCATATCTTTAAATGAGTCAACAGTTTAATTCGTGAGAATGAGGAAAGCCATACTTTTTTTGATGACAATTTTTTTGATCCCACTGATCTGTAATGCGCAGCGTTATTCTGACCAAGTCGTTGAAATTAAAGGAATACCTGAGTTTGGAATTCTCTTGGATCAGGGTTGGAAATTCAAAGCAGGAGACAACCCTGATTGGGCCTTACCTGATTTTCCTGATGACACATGGGAGATGCTCGATCCTACTCCTGATGTTAGGGATGTCTCACCGCTATGGGATGCAGGGAGGGGATGGTTACGGATCAAGCTCAAATTGGACAGCGCATTGGCCCTTCAGTCTATCGTCATGCAGGTACAGCAGTCTACCGCCACGGAATTCTATCTGGACGGGCAACTTATACATCGGGCGGGACACATTGGCGAAGATCCAGCAGACGTGAAGGCAAGGCGAATCTTTGCTGATGAGCTTCTGAATTTGCCATTAAGGCCCGGTCAAGTCCATACCTTGGCGGTAAGGATTGGGGTTCAAAAAAACATGCCGTATGCCACTTGGGCTGCGGATTTTACCACAGCCCTGACAGTTCGGGTTTTTGATGCCTATCAGGGGTCATTATTTGTCAAGAACAGCGATAACTCCAAGTTGGAGATGTTTAATAATGGACTTTTCTTCATTCTATTCTTATTGCACTTTGCCCTGTTTTTGAGCAATCGGAGCAAAAAAGCAAATCTGTATTTTTCAATTTTCCTTTTTCTATATTTCTTTTCCGGAGCTATCAATTCAAACTGGACCGATTCAGTTGAGGTCCAGTACATAAGGTTTTACTTTATTTTACTCTTTTTTTATAGCGGTTATGTTTTTTACTACCTCGCGATTCAAAAGATTTTGGAAATTAAAAGGACCAAGTACGTATTCATTTTCTTTGGAGCTATTGGCCTAATAGTTATTGGTAGCCAATATTTTTATCAGTATGGTTCCCTCTTGGTTTCGATACCCTTCTTGCTTTTAACTTTAGAATTTTTAAGAATTTGCCTAATTGGTGTAAAGAACAGAAAACGGGGGGCAGCATTGATTTTAGGAGGGTCAACAGCTTCCTTTGTGTTTTATTTATTATTCATTTTGGCTGCAGCCCGAATTATTCCTCAGGGAGACTATTTCTTTTGGGGCCATATTTACTATTTCCTAGCTTTTGTAGTTTTACCCGTCACCATTTCCATTTATCTTGCTCTGGAATATTCGTTTTTGAGTAAGGCCTTATCCAGAAAACTTCGAGAGGTAAAGTTCCTTTCAGAAAAGAACCAAAGACAGGCGGAAGAAAAAAGGAAGTTGCTCGAGTCCCAAAATGAAACCTTGGAGCAAAAGGTCGCCGAGAGGACGGCAGCATTGAATCAATCTCTCGAAGACCTCAAATCCACCCAGGCACAACTAATCCAGTCCGAAAAAATGGCTTCTTTGGGTGAACTTACAGCCGGCATCGCGCATGAAATTCAGAATCCGTTGAATTTTGTCAATAATTTTTCGGAAGTCAGTAGCGAACTTTTAGACGAAATGAATCAAGAGCTGGATAAAGGAGATATTGATGAGGCTAAATTCATCGCAAATGATATCAAGCAAAATCTCGAAAAAATCAACCACCACGGGAAAAGGGCGGATGCGATAGTGAAGGGGATGCTCGAGCACAGCAGAACAAGTTCGGGAGAGAAAGTGCCCACTGATATCAATGCCTTGGCGGACGAATATTTGAGACTGTCCTACCATGGCATGCGTGCAAAGGATAAGTCATTCAACGCTGACTTTGTAACCGACTTCGATCCAAATCTTCCCAAAATCAATGTGGTCCCACAGGAAATCGGAAGGGTGCTGTTGAATATCATCAACAATGCTTTTCAAGCGTTTACCAATTCAGAATTCTTTCCCGATAGCTATCGGGATCATAATTCAGAATTAAAGCCTCTAGTGAAGGTCTCAACGATGAAGAATGGAGACAATCTAGAAATAAGAGTTTCTGACAACGGCCCCGGCATCCCTGACGCCATCAAAGACAAAATCTTCCAGCCTTTCTTCACCACCAAGCCAACCGGGCAGGGGACAGGATTGGGCTTGTCATTGAGCTATGATATTGTAAAGGCACATGGGGGAGAGATTAAGGTGGAATCGGAAGAAGGGAAGGGAACAAGCTTTATCATTCTCCTTCCAACTCAATCATAAAAGAAATATGTCTTTGGATTAATAATAGGCATGGAGCAAATAAAAAAATGAGGCTACTTCCAACCTCGGCCTATCAAATCTTTTATCAGGTAAGTTAATAAAAGGAGAAAGTCCCCCAAGAACTTTCTCCTTTGTATTTTATTTATAGCATGCGCGTTTTCATTTCGGACAGCAGCATATCATTGCTTTCCATTCTTGAAACTTTTGTCCGGATAAGCCGGTGGGGCCGGTACAGGTCTTGGATCGGATTTGATCAGTGCTTTTAGATGCTCAATCGCTGCATCCAATTGAGCATCTCCGCCATCAAAGGTAGCTTTTGGCAGGTTGATGACTTCTATATCAGGAATGAACCCAATTCCCTCTATCAGCCATTCTACGCCTTGGTCGGTTTCTCCACCGACTAATTTTTCCCCATAGACGCCATTCATCGGGGCACGCGCTACCCCGTTGTCCGTCAAGGTATTGACTCCGGAAAGCCACACTTCCCCGCCCCAAGTTCGGGCGCCTATGGATTTACCCAAATCCAATCTTCGGAATCCTTCGGCAAAAGCCTCGCCATCTGAAGCCGTAAACTCATCCACCAATAATACCAAATGGCCTCTGAAGGCGTAGGGCATGTTGTAATACGGTTCACCGGTCCGGCTTTTCCAATAAAAAAACACTTCCCTCATTAATTTCTCCAGGATGAAAGAATCAATATTTCCCCCACGGTTTTGTCTCACATCGATTACCAAGCCTGACTTTTTGAACTGAGGATAAAAATCCCTGTACCATTGGCTGATATCGCCGGCTGTCATCGCACGAAGGTGAACATAGCCTATGTCTCCATCAGATTTTTCTTCTGCCATCAACCTGCGGCTGTATTCCCATTCATTGTAGCGGAGATTAGATTCGGCTGAAGCTGTCATTGGCATTATTATCCTGTCGCCTTTGTCTGCACCTGCACTGCTGAGGATCTTGATACGTACTTGTTTATTTGCCTTATCTCTCAATAAATACATCAGATCTGGTGAATCTATTACCGCAACTCCATCAATATGAGTGATGACATCGCCTTTTGTGATATTCAGATCAGGATGGGAAAGCGGCGACATCTCGTTTGGATAGTCGGGATCACTTAGGAAAATGTGGTCTATACTATAGCCTTTCAGCTTTTCATTTTTCGAAAACCTGCCACCCAACATTCCAAATTGGATCTGATCGTCTCCGCTTCTCAGGTCACCTCCGCCTACTGATGTATGGAGTACACTCAGTTCCCCAATAAGCTCACCCATGACATCGGAAAGCTCCCGTCGGGTTGTGACACGGTCCACAAGTGGAAGGTATTTTTGATACATCGCATCCCAATCTACCCCATGCATATTTTTGTCATAAAAATAATCCCGCTCCATCCTCCAGGCATCGGTATAGATCTGCTTCCAATCCTCTCTCGGATCTACAGAAAACTTCCATCCGCTAAGATTCAGCTGGCTCTTGGAAAGATCAGAAATAGGAGATGTTCCCAGTTCTACCACATAGTGATTGGAACCAATCCTCAAGACAGCGTATTTGTTGTTCGAAGAAGTGACAAAGCTGTTGACTTTGTCGGCAAAAACTTTTTGTTCTGTTTTTTCATCTATGGGTGTCATCATCAAAGCCGGATTGTCTTCATTGGACGCTCCGCCTCCGTAGTAAACACCCATTCCGGAACCTACCCGGTGATAGTATAGCGCTTTGTCAGTCACGACCAGGTTTTTATAATTTCCCGCAGGAACGGGCACTTCTCTCACCCTTTCCATCAACCCCTCTTCATCAATGGTAACAGTTACAAGGCCATTGCCTTTTTTCTCCTCTACAGCTTTCAGTTCATTTTTGGGTTGGAAAGGGGAAACCAATCCCTTTTTCAGACCTACCTGATAAATCTTAATCTGCTTTTCCCAAAACGGCTCAGGTTGTCTGGTACCCCATGGTGAACCGATCCTTGATTCAAAATTCCTGTCAGAGAGGAAATAGATCCAATTGCCATCAGCACTCCATTGTGGATTCATGCTATTGGTACGGTCAGAGGTCAGCGGAATCCGCTTTCCGGTTTCCGAATTGAAAATAAAAAGCTGCATGAAAGTATTGGAAGCTGCCTGCCCAAAAGCTAGCCATTTGCTGTCCGGTGACCATACCTTCGCTCCTTGAATACTTTCATCGCTGGCAGTAACTTTCGTCTTTTTGCCAGATGTCAAGTCATGGATCCATAGGTCATTGTTGAGGTCATGGTAAGCTAGTTTTTTTCCGTCAGGAGAGGGCATAAGGCCAAATCTCAGCGTATTGCCGTCTTTTGTCAGCTGTTTACCCTGATCCAATCCCAAACCGGAATATTGGTGGATTTCAAATTCTCCACTTTCATCCGAAAATGCAAAAATATCTTTGCCATCACTTGAAAAAACCGCATCCCTGTACCGCACGCCATCTTTTTGACTGAGTCGGAGCGACCTTCCTTGTTTTGAGGGAAATACAAAAACCCTTCCTCGGGCTGTCAAAGCTACTTTTTCACCATCATTGCTTAGGGAAATATGCGTCACATAACTTGCCGGATTATCGATCCAATATTCCCGCAACTGATCAAAATCTGAGGTGAGGCTGATTGGGAGCTTTTTTTCCTGCCCGCTCGCAAGATCGTGGTGGTAGAGATCAGCGCCTGATCGGTACACCAAGTTGTTGGAATGAAGGGAAGCTTCCCTGACATCGTAGCTTGACTGCTTGCTGTGCTGCCTTAGATCTGATGCATTTTCGTCCATGGACCAGACATTTTGGATTCCATCCCGGGATGAAATAAAGTAAACCCTGCCGCCATGATGGATAGGGTGGTGGTCTTCACCCTTGTAATCTTTGGTAAGTTTTACCGCTTCCGCTTGCCCGGTAGTGTATTTCCAAACTTGTCTGGCAGTTCCCCCTTCGTAGCGTTTGGTGACATTGTTGTGAAAAGTAGGCCTGACAAAATAGTAAGTGTCACCAGATTCGTTAAAGCTCCCCTCGGCAGCCATATCAAGCGGCAAAATTTCTTTGGTTCCGGTTTCAATATTCAACAAAACAGTATTGAGTCTTGGCAAAGTGGAATATTGGTTGGTCAAATAAGCCAATTCGGTTGGAGACTTCCAATCTGTAGGGATTGAAGCTGCAGGTTCATAGGTCAATCTTTTTGGCAAACCTCCCGAAATAGGAATCAGGTAAACTTCAGTAGGTCCTTCATAGGTCGCGGCATAAGCTACCCATTTCCCATCTGGGGAAATTTTGGGGAAGCTCTCATCACCTGGATGTGTGGTCAACCTGACAGCTTCACCGCCGGAAAGTGTGGTTTTCCAAATGTCACCTTCGGCTACAAAAACCAATTGGTTGCCGTTGATGTCCGGATGCATCAGATAAGCCCTTGCTTGTTGTGCAAAAGAATTATGGACGATAATCAGAAAGAATAGGAAGTAGAGGGCGTATTTTTTAGTCATAAATCAAGAGTTTAGTGAACCAATACGCATAAACTTTCAACGATATTATATCTAAAATTTATAGTATTGATCGAAGCAAATTAATCAAAAAGACCAAAAAATAGGTATAAAGCTTTAGCAATTGTTTTATCACATCATGCGGATTCATCAAAGACTTTGCGATGGATTAAAACCGGCTGGTACAGGAGTGAAGTCTCATGGAAGAGTGGGTCAATTCTAAATTTTGTAAAGGGAATGAATTTTTAATCAATCTTCCTTATATTTAAGATAATCAACACTTTAGGTGGGGATTGATTTCATATTTTTTACCAATTTAAAGTAGGC
>NZ_JAKZAL010000019.1 GCF_022538115.1 Cognataquiflexum rubidum
TAATTGACAAGGTCGTCCAACGAAGAATAACTGCGTGTAAAGGCTGCATACCCCTCTTGCCATCCTTCAAAACCAGGAAATAGATCCGAGGATTTAATCATTTGACTGGTTGCTAGTTTAATATCCTTAACCAAGGCTGCCAATGAGATTGAAGGATGGATGGAAATTGCTATATGCATGTGATCCTCTACTCCATTGATTCGGTATGCATGACAGTTTTTGTTTTGGAGGATCCCATAAATATAATTGAACATATCCTGTCGGGTATCTTTTGACATGATAGGTTTTCTTTTATACGGTGTCCAGATAATATGGTAAACAATCGATGTATGTGTGCTCATAGATTTGGTTAGGTTTACGAAAAATCATTTCGATGAATTTACAAAATCGATTTGGGCACATTGCGTTTTTAAACGTTTAAGTCTTTTAAAATTTTAGAATTGATTCGGTTTAAATTCAACCCCTATCGGGGTTGGAGTGGGTGTTTTGATTCCTCATTCTTTCCCTCCGGATTTCATCCGGGGCAAATAACCTGACGGTTTTCAATCCCATTCGGGATTGTTATCGGGGGATGCCGTAAGTTCCCCATAAGTTTAATGTAATAGATTTGCATCAAGTGAGGAATAAAGTTCCTTCAAAATCCTTAAACAATCGTGAAAAGTAAGAACATAACCGCTTAAAATCCCGAAGGGATTGAATCCCCTTTTGGGGTATTTACCCCGGATGAAATCCGGTGGTTTAGCGAAAAACTTTCACCTAAATGAAATAACAACCCCGAATGGGGTTGAATTCAAAGGAGGTATTTTGGATCAAAGGCATCTATGTTCCTTCAATAATTCAACCCCTATCGGGGTTGGAGTGGGTGTTTTGATTCCTCATTCTTTCCCTCCGGATTTCATCCGGGGCAAATAACCTGACGGTTTTCAATCCCATTCGGGATTGTTATCGGGGGATGCCGTAAGTTCCCCATAAGTTTAATGTAATAGATTTGCATCAAGTGAGGAATAAAGTTCCTTCAAAATCCTTAAACAATCGTGAAAAGTAAGAACATAACCGCTTAAAATCCCGAAGGGATTGAATCCCCATTTGGGATATTTACCCCGGATGAAATCCGGTGGTTTAGAAGAAAACCCATAAGTACCAGAAATATCAACCCCGAATGGGGTTGAATTTGACATCACGGTTAGGAGGACTGGGAACCAAGGTAAATTAGCAAACCAAAAACAAAAGCAAGTGCACCTATGGTAATTGCTAAACCAGTCGAAATCGCGGTCGAACCTACATCAGTTTTTCTTACCTGCACTTGTGCAATGTCATCTACCCTGATAGAAATCTGTTCCTTAGATTTCTTGGTATCTATGGCTCTCAAAATTCCTGATTCCGTGTGGATATAAGTCAAATTCCTAACACTTCCACTTTTTTCATAAACCTTTATCCTATCTCCTGGCTTCAATTTTTGAAGTTGTTCTGCCATTGAAGTAGATTCTATTTTGGGCTTTACTTTTTCCAGGTTTTTGTAGGTCTTGCAGGAAGTAACCAATGCTGTAAGCAGGATTAATAATCCCACCAGAGGGACAATTTTCATAACATCTTTTTGGGTAAAAGTTTATGAGTCAAAATTTAATCAATGCTTATGATCCATCAAATGCTTCCTTAAGATATCCTCCCCAAAATCATTTCCCTTCTCGCGGAAGATGGAGTGGATATGGTTGGCATTGTCGAGAAAACCGACATTGTCATACTCGATGATAAAATCCGGGCTATGGATCATGTAGTAATGCGCTTTCATAGGCTCGTAGCTCCCGATCCAGGCAAAATACACTTCATCCATTCCCCTTGCATGCAGGATGGCAAGGTATTCTTCCGCCTTTTCCTTTTCCATATTGTTCATATACTCTTCGATCAGGTAATGGAGCACTTTCTGCTGCTCGGGACGGAGTTCCGAACCTTTGATCCCCATAAATTCTTCATACCACTGAGGTCGGTCAGGATTGGTCAGGATATCCTTGGGTACTTCCTGGCTCAAGGTGGCTTTGGCTTTTTGGGCCTCATCCAAGGTATTGACAAACCAAAAACCATAATCCTCCTCCTTGCTCAGCGGCCTCAAACCAGCATATTGGGTGACTTCCACCACGGCCGGGTCCGAACCGAGAAACAGCGGTGTCATCGAAAACGAATCCTTGGTCACCGTCAGGTTGATGGAGAGGTGGTGTCCCTCAAACTTGAAACCCCAAGCCGTGTCCATCCCGGGATTGCCGAGGATAGCGAGGTAATAATTGCCGTAATCCCAATCCAGTTTCCTGATAAAACCTATCGTCCGGTCATCAATTTGCTCCCGCTGATGGGCGATCTCAAAGATCTCGTGCAGGATATCATCCACCTGCATGATGGCAAAGGTCTTAAGGTATCCCTGCGAACTGAATATCGTGCTGAGGATCTTGTGGAACTTCTCTTTACTGCCCTCCGACAGATCCCCGTACCGCAGTCCTTTCCTTGGTAACAAACCATTCGGCAGGTTGGACCATTGGGTGCGGAGACTGTCATCCATCGAGAAGAGGACGCTGTCCTTTTGGTTGGCAGAAAGGGATTCCAAAAAGGCTGTAGTCACTTTGACCATATCCGTTTTGGATTGGCCAAAGAGTCCGGTCGAAAAAGTAAAAAGGAATACAAGAAGGAAAATGGTTTTTTTCATTTGAAAATACATTGTTATTGAAGGAATAATTAAATGAATATCCGATTATTGGCACAGGTATCCGGAACTTCGGTCTTCCGACTTCCGTCTTCCGTCCCTTTTTTAATTTAATGAATCAAACACTTTTGACATACACTTCGGTACCTTTTCCCGTATCAACATATTGAAAAGAACGCGTCACCTTGATTGCCCCGAAGGGACTGATGTCAAACTCGAGCTTGTCAAAACTTCCCTCAGGATTGCTTGGATAGACAAAGAGGTTGTTTCCTGCATACACATATTCTTCTCCAAATACCTCATTCTTGAGCCAAAGGGCATTTTGGTTATTGAAAAGGGTGAGCGTTTTCTTAGGATCATTTTCATGGACATAGGTTCCTGTCAGCTTGTCGATGGAGCCAGGTTCGACAGCCAAGGTCCTTGCCATCCCTACATTGAAGACTACTTTGCTGCCACCGTTTGGATGGTCCTCGACTTTCAACTGACGGTCTTTGGCAGCTTTGGCCCAAGGGTCTTTGGGGATGTTTTTATCCCCCGTAAAATACAGCTGCGTCACCAAAGGCTGATAGCCATCCGCAGTCACCATCATGTGGAAATGTGCCGGACGAATCAATCCTCCTCCCGCATCATAAGGCACAGGGATGATGGTCTCAAAGGAATAATTGCCATCAGCATCGCTATAAACCGTACCCCGGTATCGGAAAGCTGCGGTGGAGTTATCATAGACACCCTGTTCGTCGCAGTGCCAAAGCTCGACCTTGGCGTTTTTGTAAGGAGTGGTACAATCCTGATGAAGGATTTTGCCGAGGAGTTGTACCTTTCGGCCCTTCGAACCGGCTACAACCAAGTTGCTGCGCTCGGGACTTCCGGGTCTGTAGAATGGCCCCAAGATGTCAGAAGTCGTGGCGCAATCTCCCACATACCTAGTCCCGTCAAAGCGTATAAACCCGAATGCGCTGAGCGCCGTGGCGCAGAGGGCTGATGTTTTGATAAAGTTTCTCCTCTTCATTTCCCTTGCTGTTTTGGTTCTTTTGGTTGGGGCAGGATGCACCCTCACCAATCTAAAAAAATATTTGGTCAAATCCACTTTTGCCCAATGAATCAAGTACCAACAGGTCCATAATCTGTCCGAAACAGGAGGAATATTTTTCGGGGAAGTATTTAAAGTCTGTAGATGTATTGGATAATTACAGGAATAGTTTTATGTTTAGAAAAGAAGATAAAGTGAAGCAAAATGACAAGAATTGTGCAACCTATGAAAGCAGGAATAAATTCTGAAATCAAAGAAGAAAGTTTTGAAGAATTAAAAATAAATCTTAGTAAATCCAAAGAATTGAATGTTGATGACTGGTGCAAAATTCTTTTGGACAAGGAACTTACAAAAGAAACTGAATTATCAATCTTTCAGGAACTATATACATTTCAAGAACACAAGGCCTATGCTAGCCAAATTGCCAGATATTTAGGAACAACGCTCCGACCTCTCAATCTTGATATAAAAAAATATGCCCAAAAAATTGCTATTAAATATAATATAGCATTCACTGAACTTAATGAGAATCAATATAAATTTTGGTTCTTGTTTTTTAATGTCTGGGAGGAAGGAACAAAAAATATTTGGCAATTAAAATCTGAACTTAAAATCGCCTTAGAGCAAACAAACCTTACAGGCATTTCTTATGGAGGAGAGCTACCCCCAGACATTGAAACTGAATTTTTTGAAGGCTTGAAAAAAATCGTTCTAGTAAATTCATATGAAAGAAACCTGATGGCTAGAAAAACATGTATTAAACATTGGAAAGCAATATGTTCAGTATGTGAGTTTGATTTTGAAAAGCAATATGGAGAAATTGGTAAAGGATTTATTCATGTACACCATTTAATTCCTATTTCGCAAATTGGCGAAACCTATAAAGTTGACCCGATTAATGATTTGATTCCTATTTGTCCAAACTGTCATTCAATCTTACATAAGAAGGAACCTCCATTTTCAATTGAAGACATGAAAAAGATGATTAGAAAAAAATCATCTTAACCTGAAGAAATATAGATTTTAAGCTATGTATTTATTTAGAAGCCAAAACAGAAAAAGAATAAATAAAAGCTAACTAATAAAGATTGAACAAAACAAGTCGGATTATGAATATGGAAATTTTTGATTTTATAGGGAAAATTTCATTTGCGGTTTTAATTGCATTTGGATTAATTCAATATTCTTCCAAAAAAATATTTGAGAATTATTTGCTGAAAAGAATTGAAAATCATAAAAGTAATCTTGAGAGAATAAATATCTCACATGAAATTCAATTTGCTTCTCTTCACAAAGAAAGAGCCATTGTTATTCGTGAACTCTACCAAAAACTTTTTGACTACAAATTAGTAGTTATTCAATTTTTCAATATGAACTTAGACCCAAAAAATGAAAAACTAGATTTAGAAATCCGAATTAATGAATGGACAATCACAGCTCCTGAATTCAGTACATACTTCCACAAAAATAGAATCTATTTTAGTAAAGAACTTTGTGAAATTATTGACAATTTAATTAATCAATTAGATGTTATAAACAAAGAAACTCAAACTTTTTTACGGTCATTCCAGCTATTAGAAGAACAAATACAAGCAATTCATTCAAAAGACAAAAGATTTATTGAATTAAAAAACAAAGTAAATTATTATTTAAAAAAAGATATAGAAAAAATATCTTTAAATCTTGAGCAAGAATTTAGAAAAATTTTAGGTGTTATTTGACTTGACAGATTCCCCCTCTAGGTGTAGAATAAACGTTTGATCGTGGAACTGGGTGTAATTTGCAATTACACCCTTTTATTTTGTCCAATTTATAATTGGATTACTTGACTATCTGTTAAGATTTTATTTAAAAAAATCAAACTTCCTGTTGGGCCAGTACATTTATCCACGATGAATTTCATTTGGATAGTGCCAAAGGAGTGAAAAAGTTGCTTTCAAGAACTTCGTTTGCAAATAGTAAGCATGCCCGAATATCCTCCTCGGTGATATATGGATATTCTTCAATGATGGATTGAGGAGTTTTTCCATGGGCAAGCAATCCAAGAATAAATTGTACAGACAATCGGGTGCCTTTTATGACTGGCTTCCCAACCAATATTTCAGGGTTCAACTCAATTCTGTTAAGTATAGCTTCCATATTTCAATTTTAAATCAAATTTACATGAATCTTTTTATCGAGATCAGTTTGGTTACCAAATGTTTATCATCCGGATAATTAATTGGTATTTGAAACAATCCATTTATCACCAAAGGGTACCTTGATTTTGCAATCCAGACATGGTTTCCTACCATTCTTGTAAGTGCAAAGCAGATCAGAAATAAATAAGTGTAAAATTGACAGTTTTTTGTATCTTTCTGTAAGAACAGTTAGATCCCGGGTAGCCTTTTGCCTTCCAGGATTTATTTACCAATAACAAATAACCTATTAACCATATTCTCAATTAACCTATAATACCATGACCTACACCCCTAAATTCTTTACTATTCAGGCCTTTATTGTCTGTTTCCTGGTCTTTGCTTCCGCTGCCTTGGCACAGGATGGGACAATTTACCCACTAGAAGCACCCGCAGAACCGAGGGCCATCTTACTCGGCACGGGTGGTGTCGAAAACCAACCCGCACCTGAAACCTGGTTCCGTCAGTGGGGCGATCCCATGGCGCGGAATATCTCCACAGCCACCCTCACACCTTTCCTCCCTGAACCGGGAAAAGCAAACGGCGCTGCCGTAATCGTCGCACCGGGAGGAGGTTTCAGTTGGCTGTCGATGGGCAATGAAGGTTGGGAAGTCGCGGAGGCACTTGCCAAGCAAGGAATCGCGGCTTTCGTTCTCAAGTACCGCCTCAATCCAACTCCGGAGTCTTTAGAGGATTTTTCGGCTTGGATGAACCGTCCCCGAACTCCCGCTCCTCCTCCTGCTGCCGGTGCTGCATCAAGCACTCCTGCACCACGACCGCCACAGCGTGACCTTTCTAACCAACTTGAAGATGCCGAGGCGGCTTACGCCATGATTGTCGCGCGTGCCAAGGAATGGGGCGTCGATACCGATCGGATCGGAATGATCGGTTTCTCGGCCGGTGCCGGGCTGACGATGCATTCTACCCTGCATTCCAAGACCATGAAGCTTGCCTTTATCGGACCGATTTATGGCGGGATGGGACCTGTGGAAGTTCCTAAGAATGCCCCGCCAATGTTCAATGTGATTGCGACGGATGATTTTCTGTTTCAGGGGCAGTTTGGGGTGATCGAATCCTGGCACAAGGCAGGTATTCCTGTTGAATTCCACCTTTACCAAAACGGCGGTCACGGTTTTGGTATGGGCAATCCCAACCGGACGAGTAACCGTTGGTTTGATGCCTTTATCCATTGGCTTGATGTCAATAAGTTCCTAGCAGGAAAGTAAATGGGATGGGTTGGTAGTTCCTCTCACTTTGAAATTTTGAAAGATAATTCGGTATCACCCAAAGTCCGGGAGGTCTTGAAATATCTTTAAATCCAAAGATTGTATTCTGTGCATTTACAAGTTTTGACCAAGTCTAGAAATAGGCTTGGTCAAATTATATACTTTTTTAATACTTGTTTAAATTCCAAATTGCTCAAAATTATTATCTCTGAAAAAACAGCTATATTGAAGGCAAAACCGTTAGATATTAACTATTTTTGATAGTATGAGAACAGTAAATTTTAAAGTACCGGACACCGTTGATCTTGACGATAAAGAAATAGCAATGATCGTCGCTTCTTCACTTTATGAAAAAGGGAAACTTTCTTTGGGACAAGCTGCGGAATTGGCAGGTCTTACTATGCGGACATTTGCTGAACTCTTAGGAAAACACGATGTCTCAATTTTCAATTACCCTCCTACTGATTTGACAAGAGACGTCAAAAATGCATAAAGTAATTATTTCAGATACAAGCTGTTTGATTATTCTCACAAAAATTGGGGAATTTGATTTATTGCGCCAACTCTACAAAGTAGTAACCATCACACAAACCATTTTTTTGGAATTCGGTGATGAATTGCCGCATTGGATTGAAATTGAAAATGCAAGTGACAGTTATCGACAGCAATTGCTTGAATTGCAGGTTGACGCAGGAGAAGCTAGTGCCATTGCATTGGCATTGGAAATGACTGATGCAATCCTGATTATTGATGATTGGAAAGGGAGACAAGTGGCAGAACGATTGGGTCTATCGGTAACCGGAACTCTCGGAGTGATTATTAAAGCCTAAAATTCGGGATTAATTCCCTCTATTAAGCCAATATTGGATAAAATGAGAGAAACAAATTTCAGCATTTCTGAAGAATTGGAAGAAATTGCACTTTTAGAAGCAAATGAAGATTAAGAAGATAGCCATGAAGCAGGCGAAAAAATAATCGCGATGGGTAAGGTGCTCTGATCCATTTTTACACTTAATCTAATCTTTCTGCACCGCAGCCCATGGTATTCATTGTGTTGTGTTCTGTCCCGATTATTATCTGGATCGGTCACATATCTTTTAAAAAAGTGAATTTTCAATACCGAAATGGTTGGCGTTGATTTCTGATTTCGTATTTACTTTTATGACAATTCTTCATCTTAATTTCCTCCTTATTTTAATTTTTTATTACCAAACCGGGTATTTACCCACCGATTTTCAAAAAAATAAATATATGTTTGGAGTATGCTGAATTGTCACCAAATTCATTTGAAACCATCTATATCAAAATATCTATACTTTCTGGTATATGTCTTCATAATCTTCTATTTCAGCACTTTAGATTCCTATGGCCAAAATCCACATGTAGACGCCAGCCTGTTTAAGGAAGGTTTGCTAGAATTAAAATTCAACGACGGTTGGCGGTACCAACGCGGCGACAATCTGGAATGGGCAAATCCTGATTTTGATGACGCTGATTGGCATAAAATCAATCCTATAGGACTAAAAGCTTACCAAATGCAGGATAGCCTGTGGTCGGGCTATGGCTGGTGGCGGATTACCTTTACAGCCGATCCTAATACCATGGAAGCCATTGAAAGGCTGTATTTTTCCTCTTGGGGGGCAGCAGAAATTTATCTGGATGGGGAACTTGTGGAAACTTATGGGAATTTTTCAACCGATAGCCAACTGGAAAAAACCCATACACCCAACTATGAACCGGACAGACCCTTAAAAATTAACCCTAAGGATGTTCATACCTTGGCAGTCAGGTTTTCAAACCATCAGGCAAAAAACAATTTTAAGATATTCAGGTACTTTGCCGAAAACCTGGGCTTTGATATAGGCTTTTCAACCGCAGTCCGGGCAAAATATTCAGACTTCCGATATCCCAATAGCTTTGCCACGCTGTCGGTAATAGTCGCGGTCCTATTTATTCTCTTGGTACTGCATGTGCTGTTATACTTTAAATTCCGAAAGGAGGAGCCTTACCTAGTGATTACGCTCATCACCTTTTTCTTTTTGTGTGCAGCCCTTTGTGCCCATATACTCCTATTTTTTAAACTCAACGGTTTTACCAATCCCATTTTTAGTAGTATTTTAAATTCCGCTGCTTTTGGTTTGGGTTATGGGCTTTTACCCTATTCTTTAAGTTCTCTTTTTAGGATAGAAAAATTTTATTGGACCAGGCACTTGGTTTGGCTGGCACTTTTGAGGACAGCCAATTATTTTATCCCTGTTTTCAATTTCATTCTTTTTGATGCGAGCATCATCCTTGCGGTCATTGTTTTGATGGTCATCATTATGAGGATCGCCATCAAAGAAAAAAATAAAGGAGCACTTTACGTGACATTTGGAGCCATAGGTACTTCTGTTTTCTTATTGGTCAATAGAATGGTCAATGCTGAAATCATTACCCTAAGCACTTTTCTATATTATATTGACCTGATATTGCTGTATATCAGTTACCCATTAGGTATTTACATTTATATCACCAATCAATATGGCAGGCTATTTCTTGCGATGGAGCAGGAAGTGCAAGATCGGACCCACCAACTCAATGCCATGATCGCCAACCTGACCCAAACGCAAAAGGAGCTTTCAACAAAAAATGATGAAAATGTCCTGTTGCTGAAGGAGATCCATCACCGTGTTAAAAATAACCTGGAAGTCGTATCAGGCCTGTTGGCATTACAGTTTGCCAAAATCGAGGATCCCAATATTCAGGAAGTCATGTTGGCAAGTCAAAACAGGGTAAAGTCGATGGGTATTTTGCATCAGAAACTTTATCAAAGTGAGCATTTGGCATTTATTGAGATGAAAAATTACTTTGAAAACCTCTGCGAGAATATTTTGGATTCTTACAATGAAACCGACAGGATCAATGTAAATATTGAGATGACCGAACTTGAACTGGATGTGGATACGGCTGTTCCCTTGGGTTTGATAGTCAATGAACTTCTGACAAATTCTTTGAAATATGCTTTTCCAAAGGGACAAAAAGGGAATATTGAATTGAGTTTGAAAAATTTGAATAATGACAATTTCCAGCTTAAAATCAGTGACAACGGAGTGGGCAAACCCTTGATTGGAAAGGCATTGGGAACAGGTTTTGGGACGCAGCTGGTGGATTTGCTTACCCGACAGATAGATGGGAAATTGATACAGGATGTCAGTAACGGAACGCTTATTCTAATCAATTTTGAAAGGCAGGTAGCGGCTAAGGTTTAAGTAGGTGGATGGTTCATTTTTGGGATTCAGGAATTCCTTCAACTTGATCAATTATTTTTAGTATAGCCCCGAAGTGGGAAAAAAATAGAAGCAATGGGTAAGGTGCTACTCTGCATTTCCTATATTAGAGGATCTTCCTGAAGTATAAAATTCCAAAAAAGAAGACCGTTGTAAATTCTATTCTCGGATATCCTTCGGCCAACAGTCCACCACGGCGGAGCGAAATATAAGTAGCCATGGGCAAGGTGCTGCATTGATTTTTTTACTCACCATAATCCTCATGCACCGCAGCCCATGGTAAAGAATGAGGTTTGTTCTGTATTTCGGTCACAAATCTCATTAGGTGGTGAATCTCAAATACCGAAATGGTTGGGAAAATTTTATCATTTCAACTTTTCAATCCTGATGATTAATTGGCGTTTATTTCTCATGTCACTTTTTGTCATGATACAAAAAGTAACCAATCCCGATAATTATCGGGACTAGCGAAATAATCCTCCTCCCCATGTGCCCTCGCCGGCCCGGAATTTCGCTTCCTCCCCGCGGGTGTTTCATAGGAGGTTTTTATTTAAGTTGAGGATTCTGGAATTCCTTCTTTTGGACCTTTAATTAAAAAAAATAGCCCCGAAGCGGGCGAAACAACCATAGCCGTGGGCAAGGTGCTGCACTGCATTTCATACTCAATCTAAGCCTCAGGCACCGCAGCCCATGGTATAGATTCGGATTAGTTGGGTATTTCGGTCACGAATCCCTTTAGATAGAGAATTTCAAATACCGAAATGGTTGGGGCGAATCCATTGGTAAATTTTTTCAATGGTGTGAACCGGAAATTCTGACCGGAAACCATTTTTAATCCCCCTACCCCCCCCTTCACCCCTTCCTCTCCGTCCTCCGAGACCATTGGGGTAAATCCATCACAACCACCCCTTTGACATTTCTAATCCCTTATTTTTCTCCCTTGATGCAAATCATGGTTTTGGCTGATTTATGTCAGGTTTTTATCTATTATAACTAGATACTTTTAACACAATACAACGATCCATTACCAACCAAAAATACCCTGTCATGAACAACCTAAAATCCCAAACCATCCTCGAAGAAGCAGACGAAATGCTCAACACCGCAAAAGAAGAACTCTGCAGACCTGAAGAAGATGTCGTACACTATATGGTATGCAAGCATGCCTATAAGGCAATCACAAAATACATGGCAGGATACCTTATCGGTCAGGGTCAGGCCGTCTCACATTCGAGTTCTATCTCCGACCTTTTGGAAAAATGCCGCAATATCAATCCTACTTTTCAGAAACTCAACCTCGACCCGCTTTTGCGCCAAGGCAATCCGGAGGACTTGTGGATGAATACCCAAACGGCAAGAGAGTTCATAGACCTTGCTTCCAAAACAAGAAACATGATCGGCTTTGGCTGACCACAAAAATATCCGAAGAGACTCCAAAAAGGATGGTTTTCCTCCCTGGAGTCTCTTCATGATTTGATTTTTTAAACCTCCTCAAACCAATATCCTTATGAATTTCAATCTGTTGAAAAAACCATCTAATGTCATGGAAAATAAAAAAAACAACTTCAAATACCCCGGAACAAGGGTTGCGATGGATGGAAACACCGTCGCCATCATGTGTGAAAGGGAATCTTCCGATGCCGCAGGTGCCTACCCCATCACACCTTCTACTCAAATGGGTGAATATTGGGCGGAAGAAGCCGCAAAAGGCCATCTGAACATATCGGATAGGCCTTTGATTTTTATAGAGCCGGAAGGCGAACATGCCGCAGCGGCTGTTACTGCCGGCCTTTCCATGACGGGTTTGCGTTCGGCAAATTTCTCTTCCGGGCAGGGTATCGCCTACATGCACGAGTCACTCTATGCGGCTGTCGGCAAAAGACTCACCTACGTGCTCAATATCGGCGCCCGTGCCATGACCAAATCCACCCTCAACGTCCACGCAGGACATGATGATTACCATGCCATCGACGATACAGGGTTCTTCCAACTGTTCGCCAAAAAAGCACAGCACGTTGCTGACCTCAATATCATATCCCACAAAATCGCCGAGCTTGCCCTGAACCCCGGGGTAATTGCCCAGGATGGATTTCTGACCACCCACCTTATCGAATCGCTGATGCTTCCTGAAAGGGAACTGATCAAAGAATACCTCGGACGGCCTGACGACATTATCCCCACTCCCACTCCGGCACAAAGGATGATCTATGGCGATATGCGTCGTAGAATCCCCGAAGTATGGGATGTGGATAATCCGATGATGGCAGGTATCGTCCAAAATCAGGATTCCTACATGCAGAGTGTCGCCGCACAGAGGCCTTTTTTCTTTGACCATATCAAAGACATTACCGATCAGGCTTTTGAAGATTACTATGCCCTCACCGGCAGGAAATATGAAAGGGTGATGACTTACAGGGCAGAAGATGCCGAATACCTGATCCTTGGACAAGGCAGTGTCGTGTCAAGTGCCGAAGCAGTGGTGGATTATTTGAGAAGGACTCGCGGACTGAGAGTCGGGGTCGTTGACTTGGTGATGTTCAGGCCTTTCCCGGCGGATCTTTTGGGAAAAATCCTAAAAGGAAAAAAAGGCGTGACGATTTTGGAAAGATTGGACCAACCGCTTTCTGAGGATTCTCCGATCATGCGGGAAGTCCGCTCCGTCATCACCAAATGCATCGAAAACGGAAATCACAAAAAAGACCTTCCCTATCCTGAACTTCCCTCCTACACTGCCGGCGAAATGCCCGCTTTGTACACAGGCTCTTTTGGTATGGGCAGCCGTGACCTTCAGCCCGAAGGTATCATCGGAGCAGTAGAAAATATGTTGCCGGACGGTAAACACAAAAAGAGATTTTACCTGTCCATTGACTTTATCAGGGAAAATGCCTTCACCCCAAAACAAAGGGAACACCAGGAAAATATACAGGAAGCCTATCCCCATGTCAAGGAACTCGCTGTCCATGGTTCAGAGAATCCAAACCTGATGCCGAAGGACGCCATCACCGTCAGATTCCACTCCGTCGGTGGTTGGGGTGCGATCACGACAGGTAAAAACCTGGCCATGACGCTTTTTGACCTGCTCGGATATGACATCAAAGCCAATCCGAAATATGGCTCTGAAAAGAAAGGGCAGCCGACCACCTATTATTTGGCGGCAGCACCCGAGCCTATCACCATCAACTGCGAATACTACTTTGTCGATGTAGTGCTCTCTCCCGATCCCAATGTGTTCAAGCATACCAATGCTTTGGCAGGATTGAAAAACGGAGGCGCATTTATTATCCAAAGTGAAAGAAAAACTGCAGATGAAGTGTGGGCGGACATTCCAAAGCATTACCAAAAAACCATCATAGACAATGACATCCATGTATATTATGTAGATGGATTCAAGATCGCAAGGGAAGAAGCCACAGATCCCGAACTCCAGCTCAGGATGCAGGGAATTGCTTTCCAAGGGGCTTTCTTCGCAGCTTCTCCATTGATGAAAAAATCAGGGTTGACCGATGTCGCCCTGCTCAAAGCCATCGAGGACCAATTGCAACACAAATTCGGTGGCAAAGGTCAACGCGTGGTTGATGACAACATGCGTGTCGTCAGACGGGGTTTTGATGAAGTCTATGAAATCAAAAACAAAGTCCTTGGACTGCAGACCGAAAAATCAAACGGTCAGCTGATTCCGGTCATCCCGACCATGCTCAAGGATGCTCCAAAAAGCCAATCCAACCTGACCGATATCCATCGGTTTTGGGAGCAGACCGGCAGCTTTTACCAAAGCGGCCGAGGAAACGACAACCTCACAGATCCCTTTATCGGTCTTAGTGTCATCCCGGCAGCCACTTCAGTATTCCGGGACATGACAGGCATCCGTTTCGAACACCCGGAATGGGTCGCCGACAACTGTACTGCCTGCGGCAATTGCTACACGATCTGTCCCGATACAGCCATTCCCGGATTGGTCAGTGAACTCTCAGATGTGCTCGATACCGTTTTGAAAAGGGTGAAAAGAAACCATGAAAAACTGGATTTTCTTCCCAAAACAATAAAACAAATAGAACCGAAAATCAGAGCGCTTTTTAATGAACCACATAAAGGGGTTACTGTGAATATGCTGATCAATGAAGCCATTGACAATGTATTGGAAACAGAGGCCAAGGATTCTCTTCTGAGAATGGAGCTTGGATGGTTCAGGGAGGAATTGGGAGATTTTCAATTTGCCCTAACCAGACCTTATTATGACCTCCACG
Source organism: Cognataquiflexum rubidum (assembly GCF_022538115.1). Classification (GTDB taxonomy): domain Bacteria; phylum Bacteroidota; class Bacteroidia; order Cytophagales; family Cyclobacteriaceae; genus Cognataquiflexum; species Cognataquiflexum rubidum. The sequence goes on from NZ_JAKZAL010000019.1 coordinate 14,633, forward strand.
AAAAAAAGCAACCAAACAGCGGCGGTCTGTTCAGCATTACCATCAATCCAAACACCTGCAAAGGCTGTATGGAATGCGTGAAAGTCTGTAACGACGATGCCTTGAAAGTGGTCAAGCAAACAGACGATTCCATTGCAAAATTGAGAGAAGAATGGAGCGTATGGTCTGACCTTCCCAATACTCCAAAGAAATACAACCGCATCGACGATCTAGAAGAGAAAATCGGTCCACTCGAAACCATCCTCCTTGACAAAAATGCTTACCAGAGTTTTGCGAGTGGTGACGGGGCTTGTTTGGGTTGCTCTGAGAAATCAGTCGTCCACCTCTTTATGGCTACTGTGGAATCCCTGATGCTTCCCCGTGTTGAAAAACATGTGGCATATCTCGAAGGCCTGATCGACAAACTGGAAAAGCATATCCAAAGCAGGCTGATGAAATCCATGAACCTCATGGATACTGACCTGATGTCCAAAATCGTCGCAGAAAACCACGGAATGGACCTGACTATTTCGGGAATTGCCAGTAGGATGGAATCAGAAAAAGGTTCAGACCCCATCGATCCGGATTGGTTGACAAACACTACCAATATCCTTTCGGGACTGAAAAGCCTTCTTTGGAGATACACGGGAGGAACCACCGGAAAAGGCCGATCCAGCATGGGCATGACCAACTCGACAGGCTGTACCTCGGTATGGGGAAGTACTTATCCCTACAATCCTTATCCTTTCCCTTGGGCAAACCACTTGTTCCAGGACAGTACCTCCTTGGCGATGGGGATCTTTGAAGGCCATATGTCAAAAATGTCAGATGGGTTCAAACTGATCCGAAAAGCTGAAATGGAGCTCAAAGGAAATTACAATGTCAAAGAACAAAAAGACTTCTTCACCTACTTCAATTGGGAGCAATTCACAGATGAAGAATGGAAATTATGTCCTCCGGTAGTAGCCTTGGGCGGTGACGGTGCGATGTATGATATCGGATTCCAGAACCTTTCCAGGATGATGGCCTCCGGCAAACCCATCAAGGTCATCGTCGTCGATACGCAAGTGTACTCCAACACCGGCGGTCAGGCCTGTACCTCAGGATTTATAGGGCAAGTTTCTGACATGGCGCAATATGGCAAAGTCTGGAAAGGCAAGTCCGAACCAAGAAAAGAAATCGGTCTTATCGCCATGGCGCATAGAAATACCTATGTGATGCAGGGAACTTTGGCCAATACAAGCCACATGATCGAAGGATTTATCGAAGGTTTGCTGACCAAGCGTCCGGCACTGTTCAACCTCTACACTACCTGCCAACCTGAACATGGCGTGGCCGATGACCTGGGTGCACATCAGGCGAAGTTGGCGATGGAATCAAGGGCCTATCCGATTTTCAGGTACAATCCCGACAAAGGAAAAACCCCTCAGGAAGCATTTGACCTGGATGGAAACCCTGCCATGGATCAATTGTGGCCAACCTATGAGTTGAAATACATCGAAGGTGGCAGGCCAAAAACCATGACCGTGGCCATGACTTTTGCAGATTTTGCGATCACCGAGGCAAGGTTTAGGAAGCATTTCCGAAAAGCCCCAAGAGACACTTGGAATGAAAATATGGTCGTCTTGTCCGAATTCCTTGAGATGGACAAGAGTGCCCGAGAAGGCAAATTCCCTTATATCTGGGCTGTCGACCAAAAGCAATTGCTCAGCCGAGTTTTGGTAGCCAAACCGATGGTAGAATCCTGCGAAGAGCGCCGTGATTTTTGGATCATGCTCAGGGCCATTGCCGGAGTTTCCGACACCAAAGAACTTCCTAAAGAAGATGTGGAAAGCAAAGTCCGCGCAGAAGTGGTCAGCAGGATTGCAAGAGGCCTGATGAAAATGGCCGGAGATGACGGCGCAGGAATCATGGACTTGGTACAGGAAGAGCCAAAAGTAAATGTGAATGGCGCACCCAAAGCTGCCGCCACTGACGCAATGGCTCCTTGGATCGAGACTGAACTTTGTACTTCCTGCGATGAATGCACCAAACTCAACGGGAACATATTCGCCTACAACAAGGATAAGAAAGCCTTTATCAAAAATGCAGATGGCGGACCTTATATGGACTTGGTCAAAGCTGCCGAAAAATGCACCGCAGGCGTAATCCACCCGGGTTTACCTGCTGACAGGAATTTTGCAGATGCCGAAAAATGGATCAAAAGGGGAGAAAAATTCAACTGATACCGTGCTGAACCTTCAATCACATACCTTCCGACACGGGGTTCATCCTCCGGAAAACAAAGAGGAGACAAATAAATTGCCCGTTCGGCAGTTTCCTTTCTCTCCTCTTATCATCCTTCCCATGCAGCAGCATATAGGAGCTCCCTCACGCATCATTGTGAAGGAAGGTCAGGAAGTGGTGAGAGGGCAACTTTTGGCGGAAGCCAATGGCTATATGTCCGTGCCGGTTCATGCTCCAGTTTCAGGAAAAATCAGAAAAATCGCCAAAGTCCCTGTCATTTCAGGACAGATGACCGAAGGGATCTACATTGAGACTTTCCATTATTCAGGTCAAGAAGTCAATGAAGGAATTCCTATTTCTCTGGATACCGCAACTCCCGAACAAATCCTCAAAGGCATCCAAGATGCCGGGATTGTGGGATTGGGAGGTGCGGCATTTCCCACCCATGTCAAACTCAAAATCCCTGAAGGGAAAGTTTGTGACTATCTGATCATCAACGGTATAGAATGCGAGCCTTACCTGACCACTGACCACCGGGTCATGCTCGAGCAGGCCAAGGATATCTTAATAGGTATCCGCTATCTGATCAAAGCCACCGGTGCCAAGCAGGTCATCATCGGCATTGAAGGAAACAAACAGGATGCTGCAGACCATTTGTCCAAACTCATTCCTGCAGACCTTCCTGTGACAGTACAAGTGGTCCCTGTCAAATATCCCCAAGGCGCCGAAAAAATGCTGATCACTTCTTTGCTCGGCAAGGAAGTTCCATCCGGAGGCTTGCCCATAGATGTCAATGCTGTCGTGGTCAATGTGGCCACCACTGCGGAGATTGGCAGATTACTGCCGCATGGTCAGGGAATCCAAGAGCGGGTGATTACGATCACCGGTCCGGGAGTGAAGAAAAAAGGCAATTACCTGATCCCCGTAGGAACGCCTTTGCGGTATGTCCTTGAGCAGGTCGGCGCAGCAGAAAACATCAGCGAAGTCTATATGGGCGGTCCGATGATGGGTGTGGCAGTCTCCAATCTGGATATTTCCATTGTCAAAGGAACATCAGGTATTGTGGTTTTTGGGGAGGACAATATCCCGAAAACAGAAAAAATATTTCCCTGCATCAAGTGCGGGGCCTGTGTGGATGCCTGTCCCATTTCCTTGAATCCATCGAAATTGGGCATTTTGGCAAAGTCAGAAGGGTATGATACCATGGCCGAGGAATTCCATTTGATGGATTGCTTCGAATGCGGCTCCTGTTCCTTTGTCTGCCCGTCCAATATCCCGCTTGTACAGTATTTCAGACTGTCCAAGGGGATTATCAGAAAACGCAACGCTGAAAAAACTGCCAAAGCCAATGTTTAGCAAAACCCTACATATCAGCACTTCTCCGCACATCCGACAAGGAATGAGTACGGATATGATCATGCGGCATGTGGTTTATGCCATGATGCCTCTTGTGATATTTGCAGTGGTTTCTTTCGGGATAAATGCCCTGTTGGTGATCGTTACCGCAGTCGCCTCAAGCGTCCTGACAGAACATGCCCTTTGCCGTTGGTCAGGAAAATCATCAACTGTTTCGGATTGGTCGGCAGTCATCACAGGCATTTTGCTGGGACTGACTTTGCCACCGATCTTTCCGCTTTGGATGACATTCCTCGGGGGGGTCGTTTCGATCGCGATCGGAAAATTTGTCTTTGGAGGATTGGGCAGCAATGCCTTCAATCCGGCTTTGGTCGGCAGGGCTTTTTTACAAGCTGCATTTCCTGTCGCCATCACGACCTGGCATCCCTCCTTTTTGGAAGGAAGATTTTACAGCATTTCAAAGTCAGTAGCCGCCTTCCCGTTTTCCACCCCTGTGGTAGATGGGATTTCGGGAGCTACTCCCCTATCAGCATTCAAGTTTGACAAAGTCACGGCAGATACAGCAGACCTTGCTTTTGGATTTATCAGCGGCTCCACGGGAGAAACTTCCGCTGTATTGATCATTCTAGGAGGAATCTATTTGGCAGTAAGGAAAATGATGAACTGGAGAATTCCCGTCGCCATCCTTACTACCGTTTTTGTCCTGAGTTGGATCTTACATATCATTGACAATCAAGTCTATCCCTCCCCTGAATTCATGCTCTTTTCCGGTGGATTGATGTTGGGGGCGGTCTTTATGGCTACGGATATGGTCGGTTCGCCGATCACGCCAAGAGGTGTGGTGGTGTATGGCGCATTTATCGGACTGATAGTCGTCGTGATACGGATCTGGGGAGGACTTCCCGAGGGGGTGATGTATGCCATCCTATTGGGAAATGCACTTACGCCACACATTGACAACCTGATCAGACCGCGGGTTTACGGTACCAAAAAGACCAAATCATGAGCGCAGACAAAACCATCTCGACCCAACCCAACACCACCGCAAGCAGCAAGAAAATGCTGATTGCCATGGTAGGCATTGGCGTTATCTGCGCTTTGCTGATTGTCTTGAGTTATGAAGGCACCAAAGAAAGGATCGAAATCCTCAAAGCCGAAGCACTCGAAAAAGCAGTATTTAAAGTTGTCCCCGGCATCTCCAAAACAAGGATTTTTGAACTGACAGCAGAGGGAACTTTCGTGCCCTCAGATGGAAAAGACAGAAGCAAGACGCTTGTCTATGCAGGATATGACGATACGGATGCCTTCAAAGGTATCGCCATCGAAGCAAGCGGACAGGGTTATGCAGACATCCTTCGGATCTTGTATGGCTATGACCCCGAGACTCAAACTGTGGTAGGATTTTATGTCTTGGAAAGCAAAGAAACCCCTGGATTGGGAGACAAAATCGAAAAGAATGATGACTTCCTCGCCAATTTCAAAGCATTGACTGTGGCACTGACAGAAGATTTGACTCAGATCCAAAATCCTGTAGTCCCAGTAAAAGAAGGTAAAAAAGTCAATCCTTGGGAAGTCGATGGCATCACGGGTGCCACCATTTCATCACGAGCTATCGGCAACATCATCGGTGAAAGTTCGGCAAGGATAGTTCCCTTGATTTACAGCCAAAAAGAAACTTTCAAATCGGCACCAAACCCCGAATCCAAATGACACCAACAAAAACCACCGACTTGAAAGCAGGACCAAGCTCCACAGATGAATTCATCAAAGGGCTGTGGCGTGAAAATCCTGTCTTTGTGCAGGTATTGGGGATGTGTCCGGTTTTGGCAGTATCCAACTCCGCCATCAACGCCCTTGCAATGGGATTGGCAACGGCTTTTGTACTGATCATGTCCAATATATTGGTTTCTTCGCTCCGCAATTTTATCCCGAAGCAAGTCCGCATAGCTTCCTATATCCTGATCATTGCCACTTTCGTCACCATGGTGGATTATGCGATCCAAGCCATCAGTGTGGATCTGCACAAGAATCTTGGGGCATTTATTTCCCTGATTGTGGTCAACTGCCTCATCCTGAGCCGTGCTGAAGCCTTTGCTTCCAAAAATACCATAGGAAAATCCGCCTTGGATGCCTTGGGCATGGGATTGGGTTTTGTGTTTGCCCTGTTTTGCCTCGGAGCTGTCAGGGAAATATTGGGAAATGGCAGCATCTTCGGATTCATGATTTTCCCTGAATCCTTTCAGGAATGGATCATCATGATCCTTCCGGCAGGCGGCTTTTTTACTTTAGCCCTGTGGCTTTTCCTCTTCAACAATTACAAACTTAAAAAAGCAAAAGCATGAAATCTGAATCCCTTTGGTACATATTCATCAATGCGAGTTTGATCAACAACTTCGTGCTCGCCTATTTTCTTGGCATCTGTCCCTTTCTCGGTGTTTCGGGAAAAATGGAAACTGCCACAAAAATGGGTGCTGCCGTGACCTTTGTGATGATCATCAGTTCGGTCTGTGCTTATGGCATCCATGCCCTGCTTGTAGCCATCAATGCACCTTTTCTGCAACTCATCAGCTATATCGTCGTCATTGCCGCCACAGTTCAGCTTGTTGAGATGGTCATCAAAAAAATGAGTCCGGCGCTCTTCCGTTCCTTGGGGATTTTCCTCCCTTTGATCACGACCAACTGCGCCATCTTGGCCGTAGCCCTCTTTCAGACAGCTAAAGGATACAGTTTCTTTGGCAGCCTTGCTTTCGCATTGGGTGCGGGGGTAGGTTTTACACTTGCTTTGATCCTGATGGCGGGAATCAGGGAGCAACTTGATTTTGCCGATGTGCCAAAAGTCGTCAAAGGTACCGTGATCACTTTGCTGGTTGCGGGGATATTGTCATTGACATTTATGGGATTTTCGGGATTGGGGTCTTAGGGGGAAGGAGGAAGTGGGGAAGTATGGAGGTTTGGAGGTTTGGAAGTGGGAAGTTTGGAAGTTTGACCGATGACCGATGACGGATGACTGATGAAGGAGGTAAGAGGTAAGAGGTAAAAAGTAAGAGATAAAAAGTATAAAGTAAGCAGTGTGTAGTAAATAGTAGATAGTAAAAGTAAAAAGGACAGTAAGCAATTACAAAAATGGAAACAGTCTGGAGTTTTGTGATCGGGATTTTGGGATTGGTGGGGATGATGTTGATTTGGGTTTTGGTCCAATCTTATTGGCGCAAAACCTTCAAAGACAACATCTCCGATGAAGATGTCCTCGCCGAAAGAAGAAGCTGCGGGAATTGTGGCTGTGTGAAGGTGTGTGAGAGGAAGAGTCCACAGTCGACAGTCCATGGTCCACGGTAATGCAGTGGTGAGAGGTAGGTGGTGAGAGGTTATTGGTTATTGGGTTATTGGGTTATTGGTTGATTGCAGTTTCAGTAGAAAGTTTTCAGTCCATGGTCCATAGTCCATGGTAAATTGTCCAAAGTCATGAGAAACAGTAGAAAGTAAAAAGAAATAGAATCAAAGTAAGAACCAAAAATAAATAAAGTCAACAGTCCACTGTCGACCGTCGACAAAGAGCAATTGTAAATGGATATAAAGATTAAGAATTGAAAAAATCGGGCTGTGGATTATGGACAATGGACAAATAACCATTAACCAAGAACACCTGGCTATGGATTATTAACCAATAACAAATAACCATTAACTATTTTAACAGGCTGTGGACCGTCGACTATGGACCGTGGACTATTAACCATTAACTATTATTAAGAGCAAACTGAAAAATAACTTCTAAACCATAAAAAAATGACCTACTTATCAGACCTCAATACAAAAACGCAATACAAAGCAAAGGTCAGGAAAACCAAGCGCCTGACGCCTGCCAATACAGAGGAAATCCGGGAAATCATGATTGAAGTGGAGGATCCGGGGTTCCAATGTAAGGTTGACCAAAGCTTTGGCGTACTAGTGAAGCATGACAGTGAATTTGGAAATGAATACCACCACCGCCTCTACTCTGTGGCCGATATTCCTTCCAAAGAAAACGGCAAAACACTCCTGACCATGCTGGTCAAAAGATGTTCTTATGTGGATGAGTTCAACGGGGAACTGTACCACGGCGTAGGCTCTAGCTACCTCTGTGACAGGGAAGTTGGCGATGTGATCAACGTAACGGGACCTTTTGAACTGCCATTCAAAATCCCTGAAGACAGAAACTCCAACCTGATCCTCATCGGAATGGGAACAGGCATTGCACCCTTCAGGGCATTTGTGAAGCATATCTATGCGGATGTGAAAGACTGGAAAGGAAAGATCCGCTTGTTCTATGGTGCAAAAAGCGGTTTGGAACTGCTGTACCTCAACGACAAAGACGGTGACCTGACAAGCTATTACGACGAAGCTACTTTCGAAGCCTTCAGTGCCTTGAGCCCAAGGCCGCATTGGGAAGATCCGATTTCATTGGATGCAGCGATCGAGGAAAGGGCCGAAGAGGTATTGGAAATGCTCTCCTACAGCAATACCTACATCTACATCGCAGGATATGAAAAAGTCAAAGAAAACCTCAACAAGGCTTTTATCAATATCATGGGTTCAAAGGAAAAATGGGAAAACAGAAAAGCGGAATTGATTGCAGGGAAAAAGTGGGCGGAGGTTATTTATTGAAAAAATGACCGATGACGGATGACCGATGTCAGGTGTTGCGTCATCCTGAAGGAGGAACGACTGAAGGATCTCATGTATTTTGATGAGACACTTCGCTACACCCAGTGTGACGCCCCACAATTACGTCATCCTGAATGAGGGACGAATGAAGGATCTATTTATTTTAGGATTGACTCTTCGCTACACTCAGAGTGACGGCCCCACAATTACTTCATCTTGAATCCGAAGTACAGCCTGTCCCGTATTTCGGGAAGGATGAAAGATCTCAGAATAAAAGAGACCCTTCGCTTCACTCAGGGTGACGACAACATCCGTCATCGGACATCGGTCATCCGACCACCTAATAACCATTAACAAATAACCATTCACCAAATGACCATCCTAACAGCCTTACTCGCACTCGGCGGACTGACGCTTCTCTTGGCACTGATGCTGATCGTGGCCAATACCAAACTCTATGTCTATGAGGATCCGAGGATCGATGAGGTCGAAAGCATGCTTCCCCACGCCAACTGCGGTGCCTGTGGGTATCCCGGATGCAGACCATTTGCGGAAGCCTTGGTCAAAGGAGATATGCTGCCCGGAAAATGCACCGTCAGCAGTGAGGATGGCCGAAAAGCCATCGCTTCCTACCTCGGGGTAGATGCAGGTGCGGAAGAAAAACGAGTGGCAAGATTGGCCTGTGCCGGCGGTATCAATGTCGCTGTCAACCGCGCAAAATACGAAGGGCTGTCAAGCTGCCGGGGTGCAGCACTGATTTCGGGTGGTGGCAAAGGATGTTCTTGGGGATGTCTCGGTCATGGAGACTGCGAGACGGTCTGCGATTTTGATGCGATTTCGATGAATGAATTTGGGCTACCCGTGGTCGATGAAGCCAAGTGTACCGCCTGCGGAGACTGTGTGGAAGTGTGTCCCAAGGACCTTTTTTCCCTCCATCCTATCAGCCACCGCCTTTGGGTGGCCTGCAAAAGTCAGGAAGCAGGTGACGGTGTTCTCGAAGACTGCGAAGTAGGCTGTACTGCCTGCGGCAAATGCGCCATGGATTCACCCGGCCTCATTACCATGAAGTACAATCTTCCGGTAATCAACTATTCCGGAAGACACCAAACCCAAGTTCCGATCCAACGCTGCCCTACCGGTGCCATTGTTTGGTTGGATGAAAAAGCAGGTCCCATCAAAGGTCATGAAGCCAAAAAGATTATACGGAAGGGGAAATTGAGAATGGGGGAAAGTTAGGATAATTATGAATTCAGAATTATGAATTACCGGCTCCGTCATGCTGAACCGGAGCTTGCGGAGGTGAAGCATCTCTTAATTTAAATGGAGAGACCCTTCGCTTTACTCAGGGTGACGACCAAGAGATTCACGTCATCCTGAAGGAGGTACGACTGAAGGATCTCTTTATTTTAGGAGAGACTCTTCGCTACACTCAGAGTGACGGACAGGTCAGAAGTAACTCAAGGGTAACCCAGACACGGAGTATCCTTAGCTCAGACACGGAGTATCCTTAGCTGAGATACGGAGTATGGATAAGGGAAGATGTACGGAAGGTTAACGGAAGGTATACTGAAGGATAACGTTGCAGTAGATGGGGAGAGTCGTTGGGTGGGCTTGAATGATTTTTATACTCCCCTACCGGTGCCATCGTATGGCTGGATGAAAAAGCAGGTCCCTTAAGCAAAAAAAATCATCTGTAAGGGCAAGCTGAAAATGGGAGGAATTTAGGCCCAATCCAAACTGGAAATTTTTGAGACCTTTATGTTATAAAAAATTAAAGTCTAACTTTAAAGGAATGTACATGTTGAAAACCATCTTTTTTATTTTATGCATTGTAGTAACAATGCCAAAGATCCAGGCACAGCATCACATCAAATTCCCCGATTATACTAAATCTTTACTGTTGGAGTCAAAAGTTGATACAACAGCCAATGTAAACTTTGCCGACTTTGATGGCGACGGTCATCTTGATATTCTTTTGGTAAAAGGAAGGCATTGGCCCATAATTGACATTGTTCTTCTTGGAAACGGGCGGGGTGAAATAAAAAGCGTTTATGATCTTAGTGATATAGCAGACCGTTCATATACCGGTGGTGTGGCTGATTTCAATGGGGATGGGTTTCAGGATATTGCTGTAAGCAATGATTCCCCAAACCGAAAACTGGTCTACTTCAACGATGGGAAAGGTAATTTTACAATAGGATCTGAATTTGGTCTTCCTAAATGGCCAACCCGGAATTTATCCATCGCCGATATCAACAAAGATGGATTGCCCGATATTATTTTGGCAAACAGAGGTAATTCTTCAAGCTCAAATTATATCTGCCTAAACAAAGGAAAAGGACAGTTTGATGCAGATTGTATCTCATTTGCTCCTTATCCTTCCACCACCATAACTCCTTTTGATTTGAATATTGATGGATATATTGATTTGATCGTGCCTCATCGGAACGGTGGTCAGAGTTATGTATATCTTGGAAGTTCGGATATGGCCTATTCAGACAACCAACGCATTCCATTTGGAACATCGGATGCAACAATCCGTGTAGCTGCTGCTGAAGATTTTGATGGTGATGGTATACTAGATATTGTAGCTATAGACGAAAACAAAGGAGTAACGCTCTATCTTGGTCAAGGAGGTCAAACTTTTTCTGCAGGAGTCTCTATAGCAGATTCAAAAGTCATTCCCTACGCATTAGCGGTTTCGGATATGAATAAAGATGGAAAAATTGATATCATAGTGGGACATGTAGAAGCGCCATCTACCCTATTTTTTAATGACGGGACAGCTCGAAATTTTACATCCATTCCCTTTGGTGATTCAATGGGTACAGTATATGGATTGGCAGTCGGTGATTTTAATGAAGACGGAATGCTGGATATCGCGGCTGCACGGTCAGAGGCCCCAAGCGCATTGTATTTTGGTAACATCCTATCAAAACAACGCAAATAAAGCTATAGCCAATTGGGAATTTAGGCCCAATCCAAACTGGAATTTTTATAAATCCTTATTTTTCCCAATGAATTTTTTCAATCCAAAATTTAGGTGATAGGATTGGATTTATAGGTTTTTAGTTATAAGTTTAGGGTATTGAAAAATAACAAGAAATTGTTGTTATCAGCCTAAAATGGGTAATTGTTAAAGGTGTTGAAGATTAAAAACAGCTTCAGCTTTAGCAATATCCAAAAATTCAAATCTCCAATTGATGATCTATAAAGAACAGCTAAGGTTATATCAACCCAACTATTTTGGAAGAGTATGTGCACCTTTGGATTATATATAAATAAGTTAGCGGTAATTATAACTGATGAAATAACTAAAAATAGGGGTAAATGAATACAGAAAAAACATTTGACGAAAACGGTCGTGGTTTTACACGAGTTTTTTCGACTGATAAAGTTGAACTCGTTAACCCAGTTGAATATTACAAGAACTATGAACTTGAGAAAAGAGCCATTTCTTTACGAGACCTTCTGAATGCAAAAAATCCATTTTTGACTTCACAATTAGATAACAATTTTTTTATCAAAAAGGCTGTGGAAATGTTGGCTGGTTTTTTTGAAAAGTTTGAGCAGACAAAAGTTCACAACAATTTAATACAATTACTAAAAACAACTCGTAAGAAAGACCAAGAAGCTTTACTTAGAGGAATGACATTAAATCCAGACGAATTAATGTCGCTTATTTTCAAATCATATAACGATTTCGGGTTTTTATACAGCAAATATCTATTTGAAAATTTGCCTAGTGGATTTGAGGAAAAAAAACTACCAAAACTTTTCCATATAAAGGAAGATGGGACAATTGAAAAGATAGGTGAAACGGATTTAACTGATGGAGAACTTAAGAATGTAATTGAACACAGAAAAGTGATTGTTTCTCATTTTTTTGAAAAAGGAGACTTCTGGCACTGTTTCTTTCTTACCTATAATAGTATCATTGGGAAAGAAAATTGGAAAAATGGACAAGCACATTTTCATTATATTTCCAGCTCATTTGGAATTTCAAAATCTGACTTCTTAGAAAGTATGCGGACAGGTCAATATAAGTCTACATCAATTCATATAGATTTATTAGATTATGGTAATCAAATTTAAAATTAATCAAACATAATTATGAAATATTTTTATATCAATAAAAAGGATAAGATTGGTCCCGTTTCATTAGATGAATTAAAAGACTCAACTCTAGAAAGAAATACATTAGTTTGGAGAGAAGGGTTAGATAGTTGGAGAAAAGCAGAAGAGTTTGAAGAGTTAGATGAAATATTTAATTCGATTCCGCCAGAGGTACCCACCACAACAGCAGAAAAGGTCAAAGACATTGCCTCTAATGAACTAGAAGCAAATTTTAAATTATTACTGATTGCGTTAGGATTGACTTTTGTTGCTTATATAATTATTGGTGAAATTAATAAACCCCCATATCTTTCACAGCAAGAATTAACTGAGATGAAAGAATATCTAAATCAGCAGAGAGGAAGTAGTTTTATTGCAGTGGGACGGTGGGTTGGACAATCAAAATACGATGATAATATTCCATTAGGAGCGCTTCCAAACATAAATGAAATTAGAAAAAATAGATTTGAAGAAGATGTAAATTCACAAACATTCATAGCCTTCTTTATTATACTTGGAGTATTAGTAATTGGTAGATACATATCTAAGGCAAGTGATTAAATAGTTATGGATTACAACGAATTACAAACAATTCTTCTAGGAATTCAAGTTACAGCAGACTTGAGTACAATTATTGTAAATATGCCTAAATTTAATTTGAAAGTTTCGGCAAAAGCAATTTCTGATATTCAAAGTCACCAAAATATAATAGATGATGTGCTCACAACATGTTTTTTAAGGAAGGAAGTTCTATGGCAACGATTAGATTATGAAAATTTTGATTGGAGTTACAATAGTATTGTTGACCTTCAAAAGAAATTAGATAAATATACTGAGAACCTAGTTTCTGAATCGGATGAAAAACAGTATTTTCTCTCACAATTACTTAGAATTTGGGGAACATATTGCAATGAAGCCTACAAAGAATTGTTTAGAGCCAATGGGGAGGTATCAAAATTAAATAAATCACTAAATTTCCTTAGGAAAAAGACATTCCCCATAATAATCACATTGCTTTACATTTTACCTGAACATAACTTGTTAAAAAAAGAAGGATTAGAAAAGTTAGAAAAAGGATGTAAGCATTCTAAGATAAAACTTGAACAAATTATTCCTGAGTGGAAAATAGAATAAATACCGCTAACAGCACCTAAGAAAACATGGGGCGGACAATGGTTTCCGCAAGGTTCATTCTTCGTGGCTACCTAGTCTAAACTCGACAGGTAACCGCTCCGAAATGCCCCACGTTTCTTAGCTGCGGACCGTTAGGCATTATTATGGAAATAATCAGCCATGAAGAACAAGGAACTCTTTAAACCAGAAATTTCAGAAGATAAGCTATGTGAAAAGTTTCTTTTGCTTCGGGACAATTCGAAATATTTACCAGCAAAACAGCTTATTGAGCAAACATTTAGTTTAATGGGTGACCAAGATGGGAACTTTATAAAAGACTTCCAGTCAGAAAATGGCTTCTATAATAGACTTTGGGAATTATACTTATTCAATGTATTTGTTGAGTGTAGATTTGTTATAGAAAGTGGTAACCAATATCCTGATTTTCAAATTTCCCAAAAAGAGGAAACCGTTTTTGTAGAGGCTGTAACTGCAAATTCATCACCAGAAGATTTGTTGACTGATGAATTAATTGATGAAGGAAAAAACTCAACTGATATTGAAAAAAAGGAAGAAACGCAATCTGATACTATAGACCAGTATGTAATAAGGTTAAATAGTGCACTAAGAAGTAAAAGGGATAAAGTTTATAAAGATGAAAAACGATATTGGGAATTGGACTGGGTTAAAGGAAATCCATTTGTTTTAGCAATTGAACCATGTTTTAATAAATACTCTTTCTTTTTCCCAGATTATAAGATTACTGAATTGCTTTATGGTCAAGGCTATGAAACGAAAGTTGATTCCGAAAATAGATTAATAGGGCAAAAAATTAACGTTCAAGAATACTCATATAAGTATAAAAAAACTCTTATACCGAGTGGCTTTTTCAATCAGAAAGACAGTGAAAATATAAGTGCAGTAATCTTCTCTAACCTTGGAAATATTGACAAGTTTAATAGAATGGCACTTCAATATAAACCAACTAATGAAATATTTGCGGTAAGGAGTGGTCTATGTTATAATAGTGAAGAGGACTCACTTGCAAAAGACTTTTCATATCAAGTTGGAGATGGAACACATATTGAAGATTGGAAAGAAGGAGTATCTATTTTTCATAACCCGAATGCCGAAATTAAACTAAACAGGAATTTATTTAAGGGTTGCAAACAAATATGGATTGAGGAAAATGAATTTAAAGGAGAAATTCCTGAATTCTATCCTTATAACTCAATAACAGGAACGATAAAAAAGGATGAAATTATTCACCATTTGGAGAAGGAAGAGCTTATAAAATCAACATCAGAAGATGATTTAAGAAAATTATTATCAGACGATAAACTAAACTCAATAGTATTTGGGACAAATGAATAATAACAATGCCTAACATCATATATAAAACATTGGGGGTTAAGTGTTTACTTGAAGTTTTCTACCCCATCTGAGTGTATTATAGCATCTGATGCTACAGCTGGGTGGGATTTACCTCTGACTGAAATAGTAATGTAAATAAGTTAGTCAACATTTAAACAGACAATATGAAATCTAAACTGACAATAATAACACTTTTCGTTTTTCTGACGCTTATGTTGACAGGATGTAAAGAGTGGATAAAGTTTGACTTATCTAGACTTGCGTTTGGCTTCATTTTCACTTTGGTCATTGGTATTGTAGGACTAATTATTATGGCAATAGGTGGTGGCAACAAAAGAAAATGAAGAAACTTACAAAGAGTCCAATTCTTGAAATGCTACTAATCGGTTATTTTATCGTTTCGCAAATAATGACCATTGTTTATTGGATTGAGTTCAGTAACGAGCACGAATTTTGGGAAACGGTTTTCTTGGGATTTTTTGTCGCAGAGTTTAAAGGGCTTTTTTGGATTTTACTTATTTGGTAATTTGATACTATGAAAACACGATTTATAATTTTTGCAGTACTATCAATGTTAATTTCTTGTGTAAATCCAAAAGAGAAAAGGGAAGAAGCTAATCGCTTATGGAAAGATGGGAAGTTCGATGAAGCGCTAATTGCAATAAACAAATCAATTGAATTGGAACCCGATAGCGTAAGCAATTATTCTATTCGTATTTTCATCTACGATGCCACAGGAAAATATGAAGAAGAAATTGCTGACCTTACAAAAGTTATAGAATTAAATAAAAACAGCAAATCATTAAATGCTCATCATCAAAGAGCAGTAGCCCGAATTCAGTTGGGACAATATAATAAGGCTCTCTCCGACATTGATTACTTTATTGAAAATATTAGCACAGATACGATTGGAAGCTTAGCAGAAGCTTATCTCAATAAAGCTTCAATTCTTTACAAATTAAGCGAATTTCCAAAGGCGAAAGAATTTTACAAGCTAACAATTAAGGAAAATGATGGCAAAGAAAAAGCAATCGAATCTCAAGCCCTTGTTGGTTTAGCCAATCTCACGAAGTCACCAAAAGAAGCATTAAAGTTACTGAACAAGGCTATAGAGCTCGACCAGGATAATGCAATTGCTTATGGTGTACGTGGATCTTTATTTATGGAGGTTTTGGGAAATATTAACGAGGCTTCTAAAGATTTAAGGACGGCAATTAGGCTCAATCCTCGCAATGCTATTCTCGCATTTAACATGGGACAGCTATTTGCAAATTATACCGACCAATTAGATTCAGCAGTTTTATATTATGAAAAGGCAATCAGTCTATCTCCACAATCCCCAAATAACGGTGAAATTTATATGAACCTTGCAGTTTTTAGCCTCCAAAAAGGCAACTTGGACAAAGCGTTAATAGAATTTGAAAAAGCTGAAGCAATTATTCCAGAAAGCGATTTGGTTCTATACAATTATGCCATGGCACTCTCAGATTTCGGCAAAGAAGATGAAGCGCTTTCAAAAATTTCCAAAGCCATTGCTATTAATCCTGACGAAGCTGAGTACTTCAATTTAAAAGGATCCATACTATTAGATTTGGCTTCAATGGATGATGCAGAAATTGCATTTAAAAAAGCCATCAGTATAAACCCTAGGTATGGTACGGCAAACTATAACTTAGGATATTTATTTGGACAGTTAAATGATCATACCCAATCTATTAAATATTATGATAAGGCTGTAGATCTGAACTTTGATTTGGAATCAACTCTTGTAAATAGAGCATTGCAAAAATTTAAAATTAATAGGACCTCTGACGGCTGTTCAGACTTAAAAAGAGCATATAGCCTGGGAAGAACAGATATTAAACCATTAATAGATAACCGCTGTAATTAACAGATGAAGATAATAGGAGACACAAATATTTGGTATTACATCGGAAAAGATAAAGAGCTTTTCGAAAAAACAAGGACTGAACCAATAAGCCCCACTTTTGTAAATATTTACGAACTTTCAAAATCAGACAATATTTTAAACAATGAAGAATTATCACGGCTAGCAATCCAAAAGCTTTTTGCATTTAAAACAAATGTCATTTATGAACCACCATTCATTTATATTGCTAAACTTCATAATGAAATAGAATTTGACGTAAAAAATGAAATTGGAGGATGGCTTAATTTCACCGAAAAGTTTGCTAAAGGACATTCAATAGAGGCTTCAAAAAGAGATGATTTTAAAAAAGTAATAGACGGAATTAGAGGTGATTTGAATTCAGGTGCTGAATTCTTCAACGAAGAAGCTGAAAAAATTCGCCAACGCCTAAAAGACAAAACGGAACACAAAAGAACAGATACTTTTCTATTAACAAGTGGTTTTATCAATTTCATTGTAGAAACAACAACTGCCAAGAAATGTAACTTAGATGGTTTCAACATAGATAAAATTGAGTTGCTAATCAGGACTCTTGACTATTTTTTCAAAACCCTTGAAACAAGTAGAATGAAAATTATGGGTAATGATTGGTTCGACTTTTCAATATTAGCATACATCCAGCCTGGCGACAAATATTGGACTTTTGATAAAAAGTGGCTAACACTAATTAAAGATGCAGGATGTGAAGATTATTTATATAAAAATAAATAGAAACGTTACCTAGTCAAATAGACAGCCGGGAGCTATAAGCCCGAAGTACGCCTGCACCACCGCGCATAATTTTCACACCAATGCAATTATAGGCGAGGGCCTTCTTTCCTAAACTGCATTTCGACCCCTCGCAAAAATGTCAAATGGGACCATTTCTTAACTCTCGATCTAAGTTCACAGGATTGTAAGTTGCGTTTGAGGTAATTTAAAAGCAGTGACAGTTGACCTTCCTTCGCCCATTTAGAAGGAAATCGTTCGATTTTTTTAATTTATTTCAAATTCAGTGTTTTGCAATTACAACTCTCCTAGGCGTAGTATACCGATTGATGGTGGGACTGGGTGGATTCCGTACAGCAGTGAGAAGTAATTCCACCCTTATTTTTTCGATTAACGATAATAGAAGGCTTTTTTATTTTCTTCAAAGGCCAATAAACAAAAATTACATATTGAAGAATTGGATTGCACCCTGAAAGTTATAAAGGAAAAATAATGATTGTAGATTTTACCTACAACTTCGGGGTATACAGGATTCCGTACAAACATCGCATATAAAATACATCCCAATTCTTGCATACCGTTCTCTTTCAAATTTGAATGCATCTGAGAAATGGTAACATTTGTTGGCATAGCATTCTTTAGCTTCAAATTCTTCCATTATTATTTTGACCACAACCTCAGGTTTTGTGCCTTCCCAAGCTAATTCAATAATCCTGTCATGAATAAGTTTAGGAACATCAAAATTCCTCCACTCTTTCTGAATCTGGTTCATTGCATCTTGGTAATCTTTTTTTGTGAATTTGGCCATATGTCAAAAATAACTAATCGACCTTAAAATTCAATTCTTCTACACAGGGTAATAAAGGAAGTGATGGTATTTAGATTGGATTCCGTACAGCTTCGGAAGTAATTCCACCCATCTCTTTTTTACCATCTCCATTCCTCAACTCCTTCAAAATTTCCAACAGAAGTCTCAAAATAGTAACAGGTATTGTCCATTCCCTGCAAATGACGGGTAAATGACGGGTAAAAGCGGCATCATTTGATTTCATACCGCTCGTTAAACGTGTAACATTGCGATGAGAACAAATTGGTTTGCAACTTCCGGAAAATGGCAGACGACTGACAACATTCCACCAGAAACAACCTATGGATAGCCTTGCCGGCAGGGGCCATTTCTATCGCATCATCAAATTCTCTCCATTGTATCCTTTTAAATAAATCTGATTTATGAAAATGAAAATAGCAGGTGTAATCATTTTGCTTATAATAGCCACTTTTCTCTTTTTGGGTTCACGCACACCCAGCTTATCCGATAATCACGGAAAAATGGATACCCACCTATTTTTGGGTGAAGGTGCCAACCAACCTCTGATCGTTGCCTTTGGTGGAGGCTCTGGAGGAAACGACTGGGAACGAAATTATTTAAAGGGTAAACGTGATTCTTTACTTTCACAGGGTTTTGCTGTACTGGCAATTGGATATTTTAATACAGAAAACTCCCCCGAATCATTGGACCGCATTTCACTCAATGCTATTGCAGATACGATTATGAGTATTGCCGGACGTACAGCACAACTTGACACGGGCCGCATCATATTGATGGGTGCTTCCAAAGGAGGCGAATTGGTGTTGAATCTTGCCAGTCGGTACCCTCGCTTCAAAGGCGTGATTGCACTTTCAACTTCCAATGTAAGTTTTCCCGCCCATACTGTATCGGCAAATACGTCCTCGTGGATGTACAATGGCAAGGAAGTAAATTATGTACCTGCTCAGTTCAAAACAATATGGCCTGCTTTAAGGGGAGATTTACATGGCGCTTTTTCAATGATGTTAGAAGACACAGAGGCAGTTCCACAAGCTGAAATTGAAGTCGAGAAAATCAACGGACCGATTCTGATTATTTCTGCTGATCAGGATGAGCAATGGCCTGCGACACAAATGTCGGAACACCTGGCGGAGCGAATGGAGCGAAAAAACTTTGGACACCCAATTGAGCATATTATAGTAAAGGGTGCACACATCGAGCCACTCCATCACTTTGATAAAGTATATGCCTTTCTGGAAAAGATAAAGTAGATGACTATCAGACTATGAAAAGAATACTACTTCCTGTTTTAATTACCATGCTGCTAATGTTCTCCTAGGTGTAGAATTACGATTGATGGTGGGATTGGGTGGATTCCGTACAGCTTCGGAAGTAATTACACCCAAACTGCTGGACGTAAGCGGTCATTGCAAAAACTGCCTCCGATTTGTAAGTTTCAATTTGCTGACATTTGTTTCTCACCCCAACTTCGCAAGTAACTGATAAGGGGAATCAATTCTTTTCCTGTATCGGTAAGTGAATATTCAACTTTCGGTGGAACTTCTAAATAAACTTTTCTAACAATTAATCCATCGGCTTCCAATTCTTTTAGCGTTTGGGTCAGCATTTTGGGAGTGATACCTATCACGGCCCGGTTTAATTCTCCGTATCGCAAAACACCCTCTCTCAATACCCATAAGATTCGCCCTTTGTATTTACCACCTACTCGCTGAAAGGCATAATCCACAGCACAATGAACCTTTTTATTTTTCATTTATTAAACATTTTAAATAATTGATAATCAACATTACTATCAAATAAGTATGTAGGATACTTTATAGTATGTACTTGCTGCAAAGGTATTGGATACTTTTATTTGCAAAAACTTTAAATAATAAATTAATATGGTTATACGCTTTTATACCAGTAGCCAAATATCATTTTTCTCCACCTCGGCAAGCTCGGTGAACGGATATCGTGAGATCAGAGGGGGGTGGTAGAAATGCGGCTTTGCCGCATTTCTACCACCCCCCTTCAATATCAATAAATTCCGGTGGTCGAGCCTGCCGAGACCATTCTGTAAGTAATCCTATACTGGTAAGAAGGCGGATACACCTATAAATTAAAATAAGTAATGAATGTAACTATCAAGAGAGTGCTTTATTTTCCAATAACAAAAATCATTATAGGAATTGTTGTTTGCTTTGCACTTTTTGTAAGTATTCAAAACTTTGTATTAAAACCATTTTTTTATAGCATCATTCAAGATAAAAATATTGCTAAACCAATTATTCACTGTGTTTCTATCTTAGTCTTATTGGGCAGCTATTTCTTTTTGTTCCGATTATATGATAAAAGAAAAATAACAGAACTATCCCTAAAAAATTTACCCAAAGAAATGTTTGGTGGTTTTCTATTCGGGTTTTTGACAATTTCATTATCTGTTTTCATTTTATACTTATTGGGGTATTATCAGGTTATAAGCATTACGACAACAAACTACCCGGTAAAATTATTCACGACGTTATTAGTAGCTGCTTTAATTGAAGACCTGTTACATAGGGGCCTCATCGTAAGGGAGATGGAAAATTGGTTAGGAACCAACGCAGCCATTGTCATTGGAATGGTGGTCGAACTTCAGCACATATTTAATCCCCATTCCAACCTATTTAGTTTTTTTTATTATTTGATTTGGGGGTTTTCTATGGCAATGATGTTTATTTATACTAAGAGAATATGGCTACCCTATTTCTTTCATATAGGCTGGAATTTTGCACAACCTTTTTATGGCTCCAATCTCACAGGCCTAGATGACATGGGCAGTATCATTCAATCTGAATTTAATGGACCTGAAATATTAACAGGTGGTGCTGTAGGTATTGAAGATTCGATTTTTACAGCATTATTTTTACTGTTTATTGGTATATCGCTTTATTATCTTGCCAAAAAAGAGGGCAAAATTTTAGAAAGCAAACTGTTTAAAAGATGAATCCCCCCCAATGTGGAGAATAACGATTGATTTTGGACTGGGTGGGATTATTTCCAAACGCCTTGTCCTACCCTTTTATCTTCCCTTCCACGATAGCTATCGGGATGCAATTGGACTTTCCATCCAAATGCTCTAAAAAAAATAATTCAAGATCATTTGAATTACAAATTCAAAAAAATATGAAGGCGTAATTTCAAATTACGCCTAGCTCCATCGCCATCCACCAACTATACATAGTCAAAGACCTGATGCTTCAACTGGGTGGAATTTGCCTACCCTGCAACTGGCCCAAGGCTAATTCCGATAGCTATCGGAACCAAAGGGATCATTTCCAAACGCCTTGTCCTACCCTTTTATCTTCCTATCCACAATAGCCATCGGGATATAATTGGATTGTCCTTACTACACATTCCTGACTTTTTTAGGCAAACATAATACTGCAAATCGTCAAATTGGACAAGGCGGTAATCTGTAGAAGGCCAAAAGAATCTGTATTTTTACCTATTGGAATCCCACGCTCCCAATAACCTAATACCTTTTACTGAGCGAAATCGAAGTAAGCAATATCCTCCTCCTCTTCAAATAACAAACCCAATTGACCATGAACCCGAAATTCAAGAAAATCATTGCTTTTGAACTAGTCGTATTGCTGTTGGTCTTACTGTGCCATATTACTTTTGGGCAGCAGGCTAATGTCAACCTGGATTACAATCCACAGAAAGACACCGAGGGACTGATTCCTTTCAGTGCACCGCTCAACTCACCGGAGGTCCATGAGGACAGGACGGTAACTTTCAGGTTGAAAGCCCCCAAAGCACAGGAAGTCAAATTGGCCGGAGTGGCATTGCTTACCGGTTTGGGAAAGGGAAATGAACAGATTCCATTTACCAAAGGAGAAGACGGGATCTGGACTTTGACGGTTGGTCCCTTGAGACCCAATATGTATGCCTATCACCTGAATATAGACGGTGTGCAGGTGGCTGATCCCAACAATACTTATGCGGCCTTTACAGCCATGCCTCCGTACAGTCAGTTGGTCGTGCACGGAGATGGGCCTGCCTACTACGATGCCAAGGATGTCCCCCATGGTAATGTCACGCGGCATGTCTATCATTCGACAGTGACCCAAGGTGAGCGTGAGATGTACGTGTACACGCCACCGGGATATGATCCGAACAAGAAATATCCGGTTTTGTATCTTTTGGGTGGCAGTGGTGAGTTGCCTTCCAACTGGATCTATGACGACAGGGTAAATTTTATAATGGACAATCTTTTGGCAGAAGGAAAAGCCAAACCCATGATCATTGCCATTCCAAACAATCAGATTATTCACCGAAATCATCCCAATCACACTGAGTTGACTTTTGATATCTTCGAAAAGGAAATGAGAGCCCATGTCATTCCTTTGGTGGATAAAAGCTACAGCACGATCCAGACTCCCCATGGCAGGGCGATTTCAGGCTTGTCCATGGGAGGCCGGCACAGCATGTTTGTTGGTTTGGGTTCATTGGACCTGTTCGCCAATTTCGGCATTCTGAGTGCCGGAGATAATGATGCGGAAAAAACCTTAAGCGATTTTCTCAATGATCCCAAGGCTAATGACAAAGTGGATTATTTGTTTGTCGGACAGGGAACAGAGGAAGCAAAAGGAAATTTTGGCAAACGGGTAAAAGGATTGACCGATGCGCTAGATAACCACAAGATCAAGTATGAATATTATGTCGGTGGATATGGTGGTCATGATTGGTCTACCTGGAGGCATTTGCTTCATGAGAGGTTTCTGCCTAATCTTTGGAGGAAATAGGTTTTGCACCGGATTAGCCTCATCAAAGGAATTACCCTGCTGGGTGTAGTATAACGATTAATGGTGGGACTGGGTGTAATTTGCAATTACACCCTTTTATCCTTCCAATTTGCAATTGGAATACAACCAAACTCACCAATAGTCTACTTCAATCACTCCTTTCATTCCTGAATAATTTCTCGCACTGGAATATAAATAATCTTCAGGATTCTCTACTATACCGGATCTTACAGGGTTTTCATGGATATAGTTCATCTTACTTTCTATCATCTCATGGCGGAAAAGTTCCACAGCATGATTCTCGTGTGTCCAAAACTGCATGTCTCCCGATCTTTTATTTGAATTAGCATGATAGGCAAAAATCATTTTAAGCCATTCCTTTCTGCTTTCCTGTGGGTTTTCCAAAATAAGACTTAGTAATTTCTTACTTGTGAATTTTTTAAAATCTCGTACCCATTCTGAAAGTTTGCCGTCTTTCTGCTGTACTACCAAATGAATATGATTGGTCATGATTACATACCCAAATAAATACAGTCCTTTTTCTTTTCTGCAATATGTCAGATTTTCAAGAATAAGATCCCTGTATACTTTTCTGGAAAAAACATCAGCCCAACCTACAACCTGAAAGGTCAAAAAGTAAGGCATTTCCTGATCCCTAATCTGATATGATTCACCCATAACTAAAAATATTATCAAAAAATATGAATTACAAATTCAAAATCATAAGAAGGCGTAGTTACAAACTACGCCTAGCGCCAGATTTGCCTAACCTACACCTGGCCCAAAACAAATTCCGATAACTGCCGGAACCAAAGGCATCATTTCCAAACGCCTTGTCCTACCCTTTTATCCTTCCATCCACGATAGTAATCGGGATGCAATTGGACTGTCCATCCAAATGCTCTAAAAAAATGATAATTCCTGATCATTTGAATTACATCCCGACAGCTGTACGGGATCAAGACCATAAGAAGGCGTAATTTCATCCCGACAATTGTCGCGGATACGCCTAGCGCTATCCCAATCCATCTTTGACTTAAAAAGACACAGATCAGTTATTATTTTTTTTCATAAATATTGTAACTTTTATAGTCAAATATAAAAATCAGCATATGAAACTAAATTCAAATGTTAGAATCTACTTAATTCTTTTCTTCTTTGTAATTTTGGGCTATGTATTCATGATAGTCCCAGATCTTTTTCTTCCACCACCCAGCGAAGGTGAGTTGAGCATGAAATTTAGTTTTATTTTTCAATTCTCTGTACTTACACTCATTCTAATTACCAATTTTGTAACAGCCTATAAATTCAAGTTAAAAAAAGAACTAACGGAGTTTTGGTCAATAAAAAAAATAAGCCATTTCCCTATAGGTATATTGGTCGGGGTTTCTGTCATGTCTGTGCCCATTATATTTGGCATACTTTCAGGCAAAGCCGCTTGGAGTGATTTAAAATTTGTTTATGATTTAAGCGGGTTAGAACCTATTGCAATTATTTTTACATTGATTATTACACTTTGGGAAGAATTATGGTATAGAGGAATTTTTCTAAACTATGCCAAAAGATATTTATCTATTATACAAATCAGCCTCTTTATGGGGCTTCTTTTCATGATATCCTATTCCCTTTATTCGAAAGGAAATTTCTTGATGGTGTCACCAAATTTTTTACTCTTGGGAATACTATTTATCCTTATGTACTTCTATTTCAAAACCAATTGGTTAACATATGGAATGATGCTGGGTATCAATATAGCCACAGCAAGTTCACCGTTTGAAAATGATTGGTTGATTGGGAGATTTGGGCTCCTATCAGCATTGCTGTGGGGAATCCTTCTTCTTTGGATTATCAAAAAATATGATGGGAATTTAAATAAAAAGCCCCTCCTAGATGTATCATAGCATCTGATGCTCGGGCTGGGTGGATGCCGATAGCTATCGGCATGTAATCCCCCCCTTTTATCCTTACCATCCACGATAGCAATTGGACCTTCCATCTAAATGATCTAAAAAAAGATAGAAATTTATTGAATTATAAATTCAAGATTATAAAAAGGCGTAATTTCAAATTACGCCTAGCGCGGGTTTTTGAGACAAAATGACCTTGTTTGCTTTTTTATAAATTCAAATTCTAAATATGAAAAGACCATTAGTACTCCCATCTACAGAAAAAGAAGACAAGGATTTCCAGGAATTGATCCGGTTTTTTAATGAAACATTGGGGTTTTGCCCCAACAGTGTGAAAACGATGTATCACCGACCTTCCATTGCCTACGCTTTCATTGCTCTCAACAAAGCCGTGATGGAGAATAAAGGCAGGGTGACAAGTTCCCTGAAAAGACTGATCGGATACATCAGCAGCAATGTGGCAGGATGCAGGTACTGTCAGGCCCATACCATCAGGGCTGCGGAGCGGTATGGGGCAGATGAAGAAAAACTGACTAACATCTGGGAGTTTAGGACACATCCTGCGTTTTCGGAAGCAGAAAGGGTGGCATTGGAATTTGCATTTGCAAGTTCGGTCATACCAAATGCAGTGGATGATGCTGTTGCCGAAAAACTCAGGTTATATTGGGATGAAGGAGAAATTGTGGAAATTCTTGGGGTGATAGCGCTTTTTGGATTTTTGAACCGATGGAATGATTCTATGGGTACCGAACTTGAAAAGGAGGCTATTGAATCGGGTGATAAGCATTTAAAGGAGAATGGCTGGACTGTGGGGAAGCATCAATATTGAAAAAGTATCCGCAATGTTGCACGTTGGGCTTGAGGGACTTTATCGGTTGCGGATACTTGTCCACGGACGACAGTCCACTGTCCACAGAACCGCCAACCGTTCCCTGACCATTATTTAGTCTGGCTAGGTGCAATGAAGCGGATATACACAAAAACTTCTGGCTTTCAGGATTATTGCCCGCACCAAAATTAACTTTAAAGAAATTCTTTTGTTTATTGGTAATCTATCTCTTTTTTTGCAGTTACGCGCCACCCCTACTCATTTTCAAACCCATCAAACCACCTTAAATTCCAGTGCAAGTTCATTAGAAATTAATTTTCTTTGATGCTCACCTTTCCAGAGACTTCATGATGTCTTCTTCCTACAATTTCATTTGGACTGGTTTTTGAGAATTGATTTGCGACTCTTTTTGAATTTTGCATTTCTTCCATAGAATTAACCTTGGGTTAAAAGCACATTTGACTTAACCTCCTAATCTTTCTTAAAGGAAGGGTAAGTACATTTGG
Organism: Cognataquiflexum rubidum; assembly: GCF_022538115.1. Classification (GTDB taxonomy): domain Bacteria; phylum Bacteroidota; class Bacteroidia; order Cytophagales; family Cyclobacteriaceae; genus Cognataquiflexum; species Cognataquiflexum rubidum. Next base: position 40,919 of record NZ_JAKZAL010000019.1, read on the forward strand.
CTTTATTTTAAAATTATCGTAGCCAAACAATCAAAAAAGGCGAATGATAAACCCAGAAGCAACCGCTTAAATGAAAGTAGAAAAAAACGTTTATTCAATTTTAATTCCTGATGGTGAGGGTTCCTCCTTGCAAAACGTGCTTTATTGTGCCTCTCACTTAAAAAATATTCGCCTTTTTGTCATGTCTACAAAAAGGAACCATCATTTGCGCTTTTCAAGACATATCTATCGTTTTTTATATTTTCCACAAAAAACCCATGTTGCAGATTGGATTAAGGACATCAACCATGTGGTGGAAGAATATGGCATAGACGTCATTATGCCAATATGGGATAAAGGTATCAGAAAACTTATCGAACATAAAAGTCTTCTACAAAGCGATAAACTGATCCCCTTACCATCTTTAGATGATTATATAGTCGCGGCAAATAAGGGCTTGTTAGCCAAACACATGGAGAAGGTCGGGATTTCAGGACCCAAGACCGTTCGGCTATCTTTAGATATCATCCAAAAAAGAGAGCAGTTAACTTTGGCCTTCCCAATTTTAGCCAAACCGCTCAAATCAGGAAACGGAAGGGGCATAGTGAAATTAGAAAACCAAGATGCTTTGGCGAAGCATTTTGAATCCATTGGACTCAAGGAAGAATATATCCTCCAAGAATTTAAGAGAGGAGTTGATTATTGCTGTAATGTGTTATGCTATGAAGGTGAGATTTTGGCTTACACCATTCAAAAAGGAACTTTATGGGATTCTAAACCCTTCACTGCCCAAGTGGGAATGGACTTCGTCCACAATGACCCCTTGTATCAAATGATGAAAAAATTGATGAAATCACTTCATTGGTCCGGTGTTGCAAATATTGATTTGCTCTTTGATCCTGAGGCAGAGGTGTTTTATGTGTTGGAAATTAATCCTAGGTTTTGGAATTCATTGACCGCCTCCCTTATGGCCGGAGTAAATTTCCCTCAACTATTGATTCAACTGACGATTGATAAAAATATTGAACCTCAGGGGTACAAGCAATTCAGCTATGTCAATTTGCATGGGTTAAACCAGGTTTATAAAAGAGACAAAACTTTGCTTTTCAAGACAGGATTTATTTGGCAAAACACCCCTTTGCGATACAAAATTGATGACCCCATCCCCATTGTTTACAAGTTCTTAAGAGGACTCAAACAAGGAATATTTGGAAAAAGTATTTGAAGGATATGGCTCATAATACCACTCTCCAAACTCAATCACCAAAGTAACCATTCAATGTTGTCTAGTTAGGGGAGATTCGATATACTTTTCCAAAGTTCGGAATGGATGTTTTAAGATTTTCATGGTCTGTTCCCAACTTTGGAAAAGGTTTGTATAAGGTAAAGGCTTATCTAAAAGACATTGAGTAACCATTTATAAAAATGAAGAAAATATTGAAAATAGTGCTTTGGACCTTGGTCCTACTTCTGGTGGTAACAGGGAGTTTGGCATATTATGTAAGCAGACAGATGGGCAGTTTGGATTCCTTGGAAGACCGCAAGGCAAGGTTCTCCGGGTTGTCGTATTATGATGCAGATGCTGATGCGTTTATAAGTCCGGAGACATTGCCCTATTATCCGGACCAAACCACCGGAGGCGATTCAGGTCCTGCGCGGTTTTTTAAAAGATCCCCAAATGCCCCTGAGTTTACGCTACCCAAAAAGACGGTTACCAAATCTGATTTTTCAGAAACCCCCTCGGATTTTGCAGCCTATTGGTTGGGGCACTCTACATTTATTCTTGAGCTTGACGGGAAGCGGATTTTATTCGATCCGGTTTTTGAAAATGGAGGTCCCCTACCCTTTATTTTGAGAAGGTTTGATGCCTCTCCCATCAAAAGAGAGGAACTGCCTGAGCTTGATATCGTGGTTATTACCCATGACCATTACGATCATTTGGAGGCGGCCACCATCAGATACCTGGCATCTATAAACACTGAATTTATTGTGCCTTTGGGTTTAGGCAGCAGGTTGGAAGGCTGGGGTATTCAGAAAAACAACATCAGCGAGTTGGGTTGGCATGAAGCCAAGACTGTTGGTTCGTTGCAAATCACTGCCCTTCCGGGAATCCACTACACGAGCAGGAGTTTTGATGATAGGAATAAAACCCTTTGGGCTTCTTTTGCCATTAAGGGTGAAGAGAAAAACCTATTTGTAAGTGGCGATACCGGCTACGGCACGCACCTGAAAGACATCGGAGAAAAATACGGTCCTTTTGATATGGCTTTTGTAGAAATAGATGGCTGGAACAAAGGATGGCCTTTGACCCACCTTTTCCCGGATCAGGCAGTTCAGTTATGTCAGGATATCAATACACAAGTCATGTTTCCGATACATTGGGGCGTCTTTGATTTGGCTATGCACCCTTGGGATGAATCTATCAAAATGGTAGCTGATATGGCAGCAGCAAATAACCTCGAACTGGTGACACCCCTAATGGGCGAAAAAGTCATACCCGGCCTTAGCCTAACCAATCATTGGTGGGAAATAAAAAATAGGGGCAGATAGCTTGTCGCTTGCCCCTGTTATTTTTAGCTAAGGTCAATATTTTCGCTTAACTCCTTCTAATTTCAAATTGGATTTTTAATCAGGTGAGACAAACCGAAATTTGAACGCTTCTATTCGGAAGTTTCTCAAACAGCAGTTGAAACCAAAACCAATCTTTCAATTCCACTTTTCCAAACCCATCAAACCGCCTTAAGTTCTAGTGCATATTCATAGGAAATAAATTGTTTGCCATGAACATTCTCCAACCAACCTTTTTCAAGATGACTGGTCTCAACTATCCCATTGGTGGAAACATCTTTGAACTGGGTCTTTATTTTTTCAAGCGTTTCTAATTCTTCTTTTGAAAAGATTTCTGGATTGAAAAGTCTGTCTTTTCTTCCCACCAGTTTTTCTATCCTTATTCCATCATGCTTATCTTCATATTTAATGTCTATAACATCGTCTTCTGATAGGTTTTCAAAAATTGTCTCAAACATATTAGGTACAGGTCCATAGTTTATTGCCTTGTACTTTAATCCGCTTATAGAATTTCCAAAATATTTGAAATAAGAGAAATCTGCATAAAATAACAGCTTATTCATCTTCGTCTTGAAGCATGGAACCTCGTGTGAAAAAAACACTACCATTTCAACTAGTTTCTCTAGGTTTGGCTTAGTGTAGCCTGTTAAAACAGAAGCTTCGCCATCTCCCAGCAGATAATTATCAAGGTTAATTAGTTTTAATTTTTCTGATGAAATCAATCGATCTATTCTCTTTACCAGTTCGGCTTTAGTATTGTCAGATTTAGGATTCCAATCCTCTACCAAAGCCTTAAACTTATATGGATCCCGAGCCAGTTTAATTAAGTTTGCATTTGCCAAGGAAGGAAGTTCCCCTTTCTCATAAAGTCCGTATGTGTTTTGACCGAAACCCATAATTTCTCCCATCCTGATAGCGGATAAACCATACTTGTCCCTTATTTCAATAATCTCTTCGCGCTGAGGAATGTGATTTTTTGCTCTGTAGGCATGTTCAACCATTAATAGATTAAATTCATCTAATTCTGTTGTCGTGAATTTTTCTCCTGTTTCCTCACATAGATAAAATTGAAATCTTATTCTGATTTCCTCCTTCCGAAAAGTAACAGTTCGTGCTTCATGCTTTAATGGCATTTCTTTGCCAGTTAATGGACTTTTCATAAAATCGCTGTTTTAAAAGGGTATTTTATTTTTCGCTCGGCAAAATGAAAAGAAATGCATAGAACATTTAATCCCGGTATTCCTTTAGTAATCTTAATGTAGATTTCCTGCCCTTTTACAATTTTCCCAAAGACCCACATTTCTTTGGTGCCGTACATTTCTTCCGGTTTAGGACCTTCTGCATAATCTTCAGCAATTAATTCTTCTAGAATTTGCTCACGATCCTTAGGACGGATATCAAGTTGGGTGAGGGTTTCAAAGTTTTTTCCTCTGTCATCCAAGAAGACCACTCCCCAAAACTTCATTTTTATCTTAAAATCCTTTAAGAATTCATCGACTTTTTCTTTGGATGTTTTTTGCAAAGGTATCACGATAAAGTTTTAAAAAACAAATTTAATAAATAAAATTAACCTTTAAAGTGTATTTTATAAAAAAACAGGGTCATGTAGTATTTCACTTGCCCCTGTTTTTTTTGCTAAGGTCAATATTTTGGCCTTTTCCTTTAATCCATTTTTCTATTTGGCGTGTAAGGTGCTCCTGCTTTTTCCAGCTTCACCTCAAAGTCCGCCAATTCATTGTAAAAGGCTGAAGCATCTTTCAAATATTGGTCAAACTCACTTTGTGCGATTTCAATACTGCGTCTGTGTGTTGCTGTTGGAGGCTCAGTGGTATTCCAATGGCCATAAATCACAACTCCTACCCTGTTCATGATTGAAGGGGAAGTGGACTCATCCTTGCTTTGAAGCACTCTGTCTCCAAATAGTACAGTTCTCAGGTTAAATAAAGAGGTATTCAGTGCTGTCAATTGTGTAAATAAGTCAGGAGATGCATTTGGAGTTTTTGTCAATGCCGCTTTGATATAACGAAGCTTTTCACCGGCCTCACCCAATTGGCTGGCAGCACTTGAGGCTCTTCGGGAAAGGTCACTGGTTTGCTTTTTAAAAGCCGCCATCGCTTCATAATCATCACCTGTCGGATGAACAGGTTTCACCATGAACTCCTGCGGGTCTCCTTGAAGCTCCAGTTTTCCATTTTTTATCACATAGAGATCGACACTGTATTTCCCGGGCGCTACCAAAGGTCCTTGAGGATCACTTACCCAAGGTGGTTGGAAGGCAGGAACGCTGAGTTCGATAGGGTCGGGCGGAGAAAGTCTCAGATCCCAACTTACCCGATGCAAGCCTGTTTTCGCTACCCCTTCGATCCAACGGACGGCCTCCCCGCTTTTATCCCGTACCAAAAGCATGACACTTGGTTCTTCTTCGATAGACTCCCCCCTCAGTTGATCCCAACCGGGAAAAGGAATGCTGGCTTTTTGCTCGTTGAGCTTCTTTTCCGATTCTTTCCGCACAGCTTTTTCTGTTTTGGGAAGATCATTGATGAAATAGGTGAATACTGCTCCGAAAGGTGGGTTATCGCTTACAAAACTGGTGGAACCCTGAGAAGGCATTCCTTTGGCCTGCATGGGTTCGTTAGGGACATACCACCAAGCATCTCTCACCGGCATGACCACATTTGAATTGGCATTGGCCAATTTGTTGATCTCCCTCAAAGGAGAATAATCATCCAAAACATAAATCCCGCGCCCAAAACTTGCCCCTACCAAATCATTGTCTCTGGCATGAAGGGCAAGATCCCTGAAAGGAATTGTGGGAACTCCTGCATTCAGCTTGGTCCAATTGACGCCCTTATTCACAGAAAAATAAATCCCGTACTCTGTTCCGATGAAAAGCAAATTTTCATCTACATGGTCCTGTTTGATCACCCAAACAAGCGTATTGACAGGCAAGTCTCCTACAATAGAACGCCAGGTTTTTCCTTTGTCTGTACTGATGAAAACATAAGAAGAATAATCTCCCAATTGGTGCGCATCGGCTGCGGCAAATACCGTATTGACATCATGGGAAGAGGCTTCGATATTGTTAATGAAGGTAAGTGCAGGAACCTTGGGCAGGCTTCCACTTTTCCTCCAGTTTTGCCCATCATCTTCGGTCACATGAATCAGGCCATCATCCGAGCCGGCATAGAGTAATCCTGCTTGTAGGGTTGATTCCGAAATTGTGGTCAAGGTGGCAAATTTCGACATGGCACCGTTGTCATACAGTGCGTCAATACTTGGTACACGGCCCATCATTTCCAGTTCATACCTACCGAGGTTGGTGGTCAGGTCACCGCTGATCGCCTTCCATGAATTACCGCGATCGGTACTTTTCCAAACCCGCTGTGATCCAAAATAAATTGTTTTATGATCATGGGGACTTACCTGAATGGGGCTATCCCAGTTCCATCTTTCGGGAGGGTCATTGGGTTCAGGTTGTGGCTGAATATTCAATATTTCTAGGGTGGTTCTATTGTGACGGTGTAATTCGCCTTGTTGAATTTCCATATACACAATATTGGGATCTTTGGGATCGAAAGCCACATCGTAGCCATCCGCCCCCAAGGGGACATACCAGTCCTGATTGCGCACGCCCTCTACATTGGTCGTTCTGGAAGGACCTAACAAAGTTCCAAGATCTTGCGCTCCCACTACCACATTATAAAAAGGCTCAGTATTATCGAGTCCTACCTTATAAAATTGTGAGACAGGCAGGTTCGGGAAGTGACGCCAGGTAGATCCTTCATCAAAAGATTCATACAATCCTCCGTCTGTTCCTACTATCAAATGCTGTCCATTGGCAGGATTAATCCACAAAGCGTGGTTATCGCTGTGTTTCGTTCTTCCGGTTTCGGCATAATCGAATGTCTTTCCCCCATCACGGGTTACATTTATAAAAACATCCATCTGGTAAACCAGGTCCGGATTGGTGGGTGAAGCTTCAATCTCCTGATAATAGTGAGGCCCGGTTCCCCCTGAAATATAACTGTTGCGCTTTTGCCAGCTTTCCCCTTTATCGGTGGACCGGTAGAATCCCCTATTTGCATTGTCTGCTTCTATGGTCGCATATACTATTTGTGGATTGGCCGGAGTAACTGCCAAACCTATTTTTCCCATGTCACCTTGAGGCAATCCCGCATTTATCCTTCTCCAGCTCTCGCCACCATCCATGGATTTATATATCCCGGACTTCGGACCTCCACCAAGTAGGGCCCAGGTTTTTCTTCTTCTTTGATAGGCTGCAGCATAGATCACATCAGGGTTTGAGGGGTCAAATTCCGCATCAGTGACTCCAGTATCTGCATCTATTTCAAGGACTAATTGCCAGGTCTTGCCACCATCTTTGGTTTTATACAATCCCCGCTCCCCTCCTGAAGACCATAATGGGCCTTCGGCTGCCACATAGACCACCTCAGAATTTCTAGGGTCTATTAAAATTCTACTTATATGCTCGGAATTTTTCAATCCCATCTGCTTCCAAGTAGCGCCTCCATCTATGCTTTTGTACACCCCATCTCCCCAGCCTACATGCCGGCCACTGACATTCTCGCCTGTACCTACCCAGACCACTTCGGGATTATTGGGATCCAAAGCAACTGTACCAATGGAATAAGAGGCCTGGGCATCAAAAACAGGTGTCCAGGTAGTTCCACTGTTGGTAGTTTTCCACAAACCACCTGAGCCAACTGCCACATACCACATACTGCTATGGATAGGGTTGATGGCAATATCTGCAATTCTGCCACCCATTAATGCCGGACCAATGCCTCTCAGCTCTAGCCCCTTAGCTACCTGAGCGGCCATATCCTTTTGATTGGATTGAGCCCAGACAGGAAAACTGTTTATTGAAAAGAGAAGAAGAGTTGTGAATAGAAGACCTATGGTTTTTTGCATAACAGATTCGGTTAAATCGAAGAAAAAGGTACAAGAAAAATCAATTTCTCTTTAACCATTTACAAAAAAAGTCTTAAAAACTTCCAATCAGAGGTTTTGCCTACCATTTCATTGTCTGCCTGGGTAAATTCCGTTTAGCCTACAGATTCAATCCCCCTTTTACCCTTCCCCTCCCGATTCCAAAAATGGATTTAATTGGATTCTGCCTACCTTTTCTCTCCAATATTTTTCATGTTCAATAAAAATATTTTGTTTAAGGATATATTTTTATTGTTTATCAATAAATAATATTTATGTTTGTGACATCAATTTAAACTTTAACCAAAATGTCAAAAAACAGCAACTTCGTATTTAAATTCCTAAGTGTAGTGGCTTGGGTGATCTTCGTCGGCTTGTGCATTGAAGCCGGAGCATTGATTGTCAATTTTGTGTACAGTCTTTTCAAGCCTGAAATTATCGCTTACCTCTATGAAAAGCTTGACTTAAGTGACATGTATAGCCGCAGTAAATGGGCTTATTACGGCATGTACAGTTTCATCATGGTAATCTCGGTTTTGAAAGCGTACCTGTTTTATATCGTCAGCATCCTTGTTACCAAACTTGATATGTCTAAGCCCTTCAGTTCATTTGTTTCAAAACAGATTTCATTAATCAGTTACTTCACTTTTTCCATAGGTATATCGAGTTTCATCGCGCGACAAACAGCTAAAAACCTGCTTCATAGAGGCTACGAAATCGACCAACTCGATAAGTTTTGGGTAGACAGTGAGGCTTTTATTTTGATGGCAGCTGTCGTCTACGTCATTGCTACTATCTTCAAAAAAGGAATTGAGTTACAAAACGAACAAGACTTAACCGTATAAACCATGGCAATCATTGTGAATTTGGATGTAATGATGGCAAAGCGGAAAATGTCGCTCAATGAATTGTCAGAAAAAGTGGAACTGACTCTTTCCAATCTCTCGATCTTAAAAACCGGGAAAGCGAAAGCCATACGTTTCAGTACTTTGGAAGCAATCTGCCAAGCTTTGGACTGCCAACCGGGAGATATCCTGGAATTTGTCGAAGACAAATAAAATGTGACTACAGCTATTCAAAAGAGAATTTATCTGGGTTTCGATGAATACTAAATTGAGGTGAAAAGTATCATAAATAATATCATCATTCAACTGACAGGCAAGCCAAGGATTTTGTTTTTGGTGGATAGCGTGGGGGCATTGCTCACCACGCTTTCCTTGTTTGTGGTCTTAAGAACTTTCCATGAATTGATCGGAATGCCGGTTTCAGTGTTGACTTACCTTTCGATCCTATCTGCCTGTTTTTGTATTTATTCGGCTTCGTGCTTTCTCTTCTTAAAACGGAATTGGGTGCCGTTTATCTGGGTAATTGGAATTGCCAATTTGCTCTATTGTTTTTTGACTTTGGGGCTTGTCCTCGTCTATTTTCCGCAACTTACAGCCTTAGGGATTGCGTACTTTTTGGGGGAAATAATGATAGTTGGCGTTCTTGTGTATATCGAGCTTCGTGTTGCGAAGGCAATAATGAAAACAAGAACAAGTGAAAATCTCTAACAGCTAGACTGTCAAATCCATAAATTCACTTCGGGTTCTATTAAAGCAATCCAATTGCAAAAGTTCTTGGCATTGGCTTGATAAATTGTGCATGGTAAGAATTGGAAATACAGCCAAAAAATTTATCTTTAAACAAAGTAAAACACCAGCATTCATATTGGTATCGGTTCATTTTGCATGGATATCCGCATTTTTTGTTTCACACAATATTTGATCACGATTTTAAAAAAATATCATGGCTGACCAAAAAGATTTAGATTTTACCTATACCACCATCGACGAAATCTTCCGACTCAGCATGGGAGAAACAGGAGATTACAGCGGTGCCAAATATGATGGTGATTTTTCAATGACCTTGGAAGAGGCCCAAAAAGCAAAGCAAAAATTTATCGCCGACAGTCTGCATATCAAAAAGGGCAGCAAAGTCCTTGACATGGCCTGTGGTTGGGCACCTTTTACCCGATATATTACAGATGATAGAGGTGCGGAAAGTATAGGATTGACGCTGTCTCAGGGTCAGGCAAATGCATGCCAAAAGAATGGCTATAATGTCTTGGTAAAAGATTGCCGTTATGTAAAACCTGAGGATTTTGGGGTTTTTGACGCCATCGTCTGCATTGGTGGGTTAGAACATTTCTGTTCGGTGGAAGATTGGAAAGCGGGCAAGCAGGAACAGGTGTATCGTGATTTTTTCAAGACAGTCTACGATTTGCTACCTGTTGGGGGAAGGTTTTACATGCAGACCATGACATTCAGTAAGAATATGGTCGAATTTGAAGAAATGGATGTGAATGCGGAAAAAGGATCGCCCGCCCATATTATGGCCTTGATGGTAAAACAATTTCCCGGTTCGTGGCTTCCCTATGGTCCCGAAATGGTGATCAATTGCGCACAGCCCGGATTCAAATTGATTTCCAAAAGCAGTGGACGACTGGATTATATCGAAACCATTGCCCAATGGCGCAAAAAATTCAGAAAGTTTCATCTCAAAAAATATTTGCTCTATCTCTCACTGCTTCCTAGGTATTTTACAGATAAAGAATTCAGGCACTTGGTTGAAGTTTTCAAAATAAGTCCAAACAAGGTTTGTTTTGAAAAGGAAGTCATGGATCATTTTCGGTTGGTATTTGAAAAAGTATAGGTTTTTTTTAGAATCTATTAAAGCCCCGAAGCGGGCGAAAGAACAGTAGCTATGGGCAAGGTGCTTCACTAAATCCTGTACTTTGGAAAGTCTATATACACCGCAGCCCATGGTTAAGAATGGGAACGAATAAGGGATTTCGGTCACGAATCTTCCATGAAGGAGAATTCTCAAATACCGAAATGGTTTGAATGAATTTTAAAAGTTAGGTCTTTTGGATTACAGCCCCGAAGTGGGCGCAATAACAATAGCCGTGGGCAAGGTGCTTTACTGAATTTTTACTTTGGAAAGTCTATATGCACCGTAGCCCATGGTAAGTTTTAAGGGCGTTTGGTATTTCGGTCACGAATCTTATAAGTAAGAGAATCTCAAATACCGAAATGGTTGGGATTAATTTACAAAGCAAAGACTTTTGGATTACAGCCCCGAAGCGGGCGCAATAACAGTAGCCATGGGCAAGGTGCTTCTCTGAACTTCATACTTGCTCAAATTTTCATGCACCGCAGCCCATGGTAAAGAATGGGAACGAATAAGGGATTTCGGTCACGAATCTTCTAAGTAGGAGAATCTCCAATACCGAAATGGCTGGGATGGATTTCTTTATTTTCACTAATTACATCAATACCAATTTTCTATGCGTCTCATTCTTGAGTCACTTTTTGTCTTACCACAAAAAGTAACCATCCCGATAGCTCGGGAGGCAAGAAATTTTAATCCTCCCCCACACTGTTCCCCGCCGGCCCGGTAAAATTTCTTCCTCCCCACGGTTGTTCCATAACAAGATTAATTGAAAAGTAGAGGTTTTTGAAATACTATTTATAAGAGATTTAGCCCCGAAGCGGGCGTAATAACAATAGCCGTGGGCAAGGTGCTTCTCTGAACTTCATATTTTCTCAAATTTTTATGCACCGCAGCCCATGGTTAAGTATGGAACAATTAAGGGATTTCGGTCACGAATCTTCCAAGAAGGAGAATTTACAATACCGAAATGGTAGAAAAATCTTATCGTTCTATTTCCTCAATCATTATGAATAAATAATACATGTCTATTTCTAGTGTCACTTTTTGTCATGATACAAAAAGTAACCAAAAAAATCTAGCGCAATAATCCTCCCACACACATACCCTCGCCGGCCCGGAATTGCGCTTCCTCCCCGCGGTGGTTACATAGAAGAATTATTTTTAAGTATTGGATTCTAAAACCGGAAATAGCCCCGAAGCGGGCGAAGTAACAATAGCCATGGGCAAGGTGCTGCTCTGAACTTCATACTTTCTCAAATTTTTATGCACCGCAGCCCATGGTTAAGAATAGGAAAGATTAAGGGATTTCGGTCATGAATCTTCTAAAAATGAGATCTCCAATAGAGAAATGGCTGGGAATAATTCTTACGATCATTTTTTTATTGGTTGAATTGAAGGTCTGACTTTGAAAACCACTATCATTCAATCCAAAAATATCAATACCCTACCGCTGCACCATCATCACTCGACGAATCAGCAGCACCGATATATACTTTTAGCTTGGGATCGTAAGTGATTCCCATCAATACACCTAGGTTATTGACGCCACGGAGCTTGTGTCCCATCTGCTCCAAAGCATCACGGGTATCGGGAGATAGCAGGTGTCTTTCATAGACCAACATATCCGGAAGCCATTGGTGGTGGATTTTCATGGCTTCGATGGCTTTGTCGATCCGCATGTTGTATTCCAAGACATTGAGCACTGTTTGAAAAACCGTATTGATGATCGTCCTTCCTCCCGGACTTCCGATGATCAGGTAGGGTTTGCCGTCTTTGGCTACAATGGTTGGTGTCATGCTTGACAACATCCGTTTTTCCGGGGCAATGAGATTGGGATTGGATCCGATCTGTCCATCGCTGTTGGTGACTCCGGCTACAGGGTTGAAATCCCCCATTTCATTGTTGAAGATGAAACCAAGTTTGGAGGAACCCATCCCTACCCCATAGGAATTTTCGAGGGTATAAGTCAGGGAGACGGCATTGCCATCTTTGTCCACCACCGAAAAGTGTGTCGTACTGCTGCCATCATAGAGTTGCCCAAACTTGGATGAATCGCTCAATGAAGCCTTATTCATGTCAATATTCTCAAACCTTTTTTTGGCAAATTCCTTGGACATCAACCGATCCAAAGGTATCTCAGGATTGAAATCAGGATCACCCAAATGCTCCGCCCGATCGGCAAAAGCCCTTCGCATCGCTTCAGCTACCAAATGCACATAAGCCATGGAATTGAATTCAATTTTTTGGAGGTCTGCCTGTTCCATCAAGTTCATCATCTCGATCAGGGCGACTCCTCCCGAACTCGGAGGCGGCATGGAATAGATGTCGTAACCTTTGTAGGTTCCTTTGACAGGTTTGCGCTCAATAGCGGTATATTTTGCCAAATCTTCCTTGGTGATGATCCCTCCTTTTGCTTTCATGTAGGCTTCTATTTCTTCGGCAACTTCACCCTTATAGAATCCATCCTGACCTTTGTCCCGGATTATTGAAAGGGTGTTGGCCAAAGCCGGTTGCGTCCATGTTTCTCCCGGTTGGATGATCTCTCCTGCCGCATTTCGGAAATAATTGGTCATGATATCATAGGAATCATCCCAATCTTCCATATCCAAAGCCACTTTGTACAATCCCCAAGTCATTGGAAAACCATTTCTGGCAAGGTCAACAGATGGCTGCACCAAGTCCACCCAAGGCAATTTTCCGTATTTTTGGTGGGCGAGGTAAAGCCCGGCGACAGTTCCCGGCACGCCTACTGCTTTTAAGCCATTGTGGTTTGCATTTTCTATAAGGTTACCCGAACCGTCCTGAAACATATCAGGAGTTGCTTTGAGCGGCGCTTTTTCCCTAAAGTCAAATGTGGTGACATCGCCGTCTGACTTCATAAAAACAATAAATCCTCCCCCACCGATATTGCCTGCCTCGGGATGTGTCACTGCCAAAACAAAAGCTGTTGCAATACTCGCATCGATGGCATTCCCGCCCTTTTTCAAAATGTCGATACCCACTTCCGAAGCAAGGACATTGTCGGAGACGACCATGCCGTTTTGGCCGTAAGTCTGGGCTTCGAGGTTGAAATGGCTGAAAAAGAAGGTGACTAAACAGAGGATTTGGAGTATTCTGGATTTGAAGTTTTTCATATTTGGGAAAGGCTATTTCAAAATAAAATCGAGCACTCAAAACAGTTAAAACTCCGTTTCAAGGATAATTGTAACCATTGATTTCAATTTAGGCAAGTCTTTCTGGATGATTTCCCAAACAGCGATCATTTTGATATTAAAATATTCGTGGGCAATCATATTCCTGAAAGACTTAACCTTATACCAAGGATAGTCATATTTAAGTAATTTTTCGGTTTCAACATAATCGATTGACTCTCCGATTACAATAAATAGCATCAAAACCGCGTCTTGCACCAGTCCATTATCGCAAAAAGTTGTCAGATTCTCCCCTTCAACATATTTCTCAATTTCTAAAATGGCTTTGAGGATTTGTTCCAACCTCTTTTGACTATCCAAATGCCTATCTTTCATATATCAGCTTTAGATCCTCTTTTACATGCTCGAAAATAAAAGGCTTGAAAGAATCGATAAATCCGATGTCAACTTTTCGGTTGATGATTTTTTCCAATTCATGTTGTATTTCCACTAAATCAAAATAGGAAAAAGACTGATCTGCTTGTACAGCAATGTCCACATCGCTTTTGGGTCCATCGTCCTTCCGGGCAAAGGATCCATAAATCCATGCCTTTTCTATTTTTTGAAATTTGCTGATACCATCTTGTATCTTCTTCAATATTTCATTGCGGTCGATTTTTTGAAATGCCGAATATGAAGCACGCTCCTCCGCCACCTTCAAAGCTTCCAAACCTATCTCCTCATCTGCCATCTCATACAATACCTTATCAGCCAACCATGCCAACATCAAATCCTTTTCAGGAACATTGAAATAGGCAGCGAGTTTGGTCACCAAATCCCTGCTTGGCTTCCTTAGTCCGCGTTCGATTTTGCTCAAAATGGCCTGATCAATATCGAGATAAGCAGCGACTGTACGAAGAGGTAATTCCTTTTCCTCTCTCAGTTTTCTGATGGTTTCTCCGAGGCTTAGCATTTTTTCCTTAATATTTGACAAAAATTATTTTGACTAATTTTGTCAAAAATACAAAAAATTAAAATAAGCACAAGGGCCCAAGGATTGTAAAATTGTCAATAAAGCCACTGCACCACAAACCTTCCAAATGATTGCCAGACCTCAGAGTAGCGGGCATGATATACCAAATCAGCAAAAAGAAATGAAAAAAGCATAATGGTATACGGCATCCAATCTTTCTTTTTTATCAGATCCAAGGACAATAAAGCAGCCGCCAGACCTGTCTTAAAATACAATGGAATCAACTCAAAATCTATTTCCAAAGAAGTGTCCAGATATGCATTTAATATTCTACTCAGGCTGGGACCAACCATAATTATGGCAGTTCCGATCATAAACCGCATGTGCCTGAATGTATGTTTTCTATAGAAAATGGCCAATGAATAAAACAAGACAAACAAGAATAACTGCATCCATGTCACTGACTGCCAAGAAAATACTTCTTCAGAAGAATAAGCTCCAACCCATTTATGATAACTGACTCTTGCTATTATTATCGTGGAGATCACCATGAGTGGAGCAAGTACATACGATAGCTTTCCAAAGAAACGGTGGGCTGCAAATTTTTTGGTATGGATAAATACAGGTTGCAACACCAACAAAATTACCCATGCAGCCATCAATGCTCCATGTATATGATGCAGCCAGGTAAATTCTTTGAACGTTGGGAAATATTGAATATACGAGGCATGAAAGCCGATCTGTACAACAATAAATAGCAATATCATAGAGAAAATGATATTTCTAGTATTGATAGTTGATACTTGGGTCATATCATCTTCTTTAGGCTGGTGATTAAATTTTGGCTTTCTATTTGACCTTTTTATCGATCGTCAGGAATGGCACCCGAACCAAATACCAGAAAGTCTGCTTTCTTGGTTCATCAAATTCAGCCAATCCCAATTTGACCTGCTCAGCAGGTTTGTATTTGAAAGTCCCGAAAATCCTGTCCCAAAGGATAAAAATGTCCGCAAAATTGGAGTCGGTATAGTGTTGATCCTGATCGTGATGGATCTTGTGGAGATTCGGTGTGGTGATGACCAATCCTACTGTTTTGTCCAACCAGGCCGGAAAGCGGAGATTAGAATGCTCAATGACCAGAAAAGGGGTCAATACCAAAAAATAAACCCCTATAGTAAAAAGATCCAATCCGAAAATGGCCGACATCAGAATGGGTGCACTTCCAAACCAAAACAATACCTCAATCGGATGGGAACGGAAATAGTTAGATGAATCCATGGTAGTATCACTGTGGTGAACCCTGTGAAATCTCCAAAGTAGCGGGGATAGATGAGAAATTCTATGAAACCAATATGTACCCAAATCCAAAATTAAAATACCTAAAATCAGCTTCAGCCAAAGGGGAATTTCAAGCATATAGAAAACTCCTATTTGGTTTTGATTAAGCCATTCAATACAGAAAACGAAGATGGTTGCCCAAAATAAATTCCCGATTAAGAATACCACCTGAAACAGGAAGCTGTGCCAAAAATGCTTTCCTCTTTCTTTGAAGGAAAACTGTGTGCTGAGGATGTGTTCCAAAGTAAAAAACAGTGCGATCAATCCAGCAGCGATGTAATTGATGTCAATGCTAAGGAGGTATTCTATTGTTTCCATGTTATTTCTTAAATGATAATTTTCTTTTGTTAGGAGTTTGGATATTAGTGGATATTAGATATATAGGTATAGATATTAGTGGATATTAGATATTCGTGGATATTTTTCCAAATGGAAATGCTTTATCCTAATGAATTTCCCCCTTATTTCTACCCTAACCTTATCAATTCTCAGGTGCCCCAATATCAATCAATATCCAGTATCAATCAATATCATTTTTTTGGCATATTATCCTTGTCCAACAACAGTACCGTTTGCAACATCACATTGGCTCCGTATGCCATTTCTGCAGGTGAGGAATATTCTTTGGGATTGTGACTGATGCCGTCTTTGCTTGGGATAAAGACAAGTCCAATCGGCCCCAATTTACCCATTTCCTGCACGTCATGACCGGCCCCGCTTTGCATTTTGATATAGGATATGCCTAGAGATTGTGCTGCCTGCAGCATTTTATCCTGGATTTCCTTGCTGGCGATAGTGGGTGTTGCACCTGGACTAAGGTATTCAAATTTGATTTCGGTTTTGGTTCCTTTGGCTATCTGTGCCGCTCTTTGTTCAATATCCGCAAACATTTTCATGATCTTTTCTGAAGAAAGGTCCCTCATCTGCAGGCTCATTTCCACCTTTCCCGGAATGATATTGGGTGCGCCTGAAGGCACAGAGATTTTGCCCACACTTCCTACTTGGGATCCTTCATAGCTATTGACCACTTCATTGACAGCAAGCACAAGTTTGGAGGCCGCTATCAGCGCATCCTGACGGTCGTTCATGGGTGTACTTCCTGCATGGTTGGCCATCCCGGTGACAGTGATGTCCCATTCTTCGATACCAACAATGCCTTCGACAATGGCCACTTCGACCCCGCGGCTTTCCAATACTTTGCTCTGCTCGATATGGATTTCAATAAAAGCCGCCAAATCGCCCGGCTTTCGGACTACCTCCCCCAACCTATCCGGATTGCCTCCGATGGCCCTGATTCCTTCCTCCAGTGTCAATCCACTGGCAGACTTTTGGGACAAAGATTCCTTTTTCAAATTGCCGGTCAATGCCCTGCTGCCAACCAATCCGCCTTCTTCATTTTGGAAAATAATCACTTCCAGCGGATGGTCGGTGATGATCTTATTTTCATTGAGAACTTCAATGATTTCCAGCGCTGTAATGGATCCATAAGCGCCATCATAGTTTCCCCCATTGGGCACCATGTCGATATGTGAACCAAAGGCAATGGGTTTTTTGGAAGGGTCTATACCTGCCCTTTTCCCAATGATATTACCTGCAAAGTCAACATGAACTTCCAGCCCTGCTTTTCGCATCAGGTCCATGAAATAAGCCCTTCCTTCAATATCTCCCTGACTGTAAGCTACCCGATAGTTTTCCCCTTTTTCATTTTTCCCAAACTCTGCCAATTCAAAAATTCTTTGTTCAATACGTTTCTCATTGACCTTGACTTGAGCAAATATTGGAAAAGCAAACAATACCAAAATGATTGTCAGTAATATTGATTTCATACTTAAAGAATTTTTCATTTTCCCCATTTGCTTTTTTGTAGTTTCAATTGAAAATCACCTTTTTAGAATCGTTTGGATATCTCTTGACAATAGGTATTGATTGAACTTCGGGATCTCTTGGTCCATCAATCTTTTATATTGTACCTGAATATCATCAAGCTGCTTCCTGAATTGGCCATAGACTTCCATCTGTTGATTGGTCGGCCTAAAATCTGCCCCAAAACCTCCAACATCACTTGCCAATGCGCTTATCCTTCCATAAAGTTTCATCGGATAACGGAAGGCATCTTCTCTTGCACCGGTCAAGTTTACATCAAATAACATTCCTTCCACTTCCAAGATTTTTTCTTCAAGTTCTTTTGCTTTGGAAGCTATTTGTTTATCGTCATTCATCATTGTCAATTGTGCAAGTTCGTTGCGGATGATTTCAATCTCATTGATTGCTGTTACCACTTCATTCATTGCCGCATTCAGTTTCAAAGAGAATTCAACTTGTTTTTGAATGTCTTCCATTGTTCCTGCAGTATTTGGGTCCTTGATGACCTTTCCCCTCTGACTGACAGTTTGCCCATCTACAGTTATCCTGATTTCATATTCACCGGGAATAACCCGTGGCCCAAACTGTCCGCGATAAAGATCCAAATCCCAAGTAACAAGCGGCCTGAATTCCCTGCCTTCTAATTTTACCCAAGGTTTATCTTGCGGCGCAACCAATAATTTTGGTTGGAGCGTTGGTTCATGACGCAAATCCCACCAAACCCTGTTTACGCCTAAATCTTTTCTACCATTGATGGTTCTGACTTGATTTCCGTCTTTATCAAAAATTTCCACTTTGACCTCTTTTGCCGGATTTTTCAAATAATAATTGATATCCATGCCATATGGGGGATTTGATCCCGTGGTCATGGTCCGGCCTTCCGTTTTGATACCTTGAACTTCCTGAAACCTGTAAGCAGGCCGCTGATCGAAGAGATGTACCTCCTTTGCCAAAACCTCCTGATTCAATTCTTGGATTGACCCAATGTTATCCAAAATATAGAATCCTCTTCCATAGGTACCTATGACCATGTCATTGAATTCCTCTTGGATTGTCAACCAATAAATCGGTACCGGTGGTAGGTTATTCCTAAGTCTGAACCAGGTAATCCCATCATCCTTGGAGATATATAAGCCTTTGTCGGTACCTGTATACAGCATGCCTTTGACTTTTGGGTCTTCTCTCGTGACATGTACAAAACTTGATTCTGAGCGTTCTATTCCCCCACTGATTTTTTCCCAAGTCTTTCCATAATCAGATGTTTTAAAAATATAGGGATCAAAGTCTCCCAACTGATGTGCATCGACTGTTACATAGGCCGTTCCGGCCTGATGCCGGGATGGTTCAATGCTGGAAATTGTCCCAAGCTCAGGTTTTCCCATTATATTTTCTGTGACATCGGTCCATGTTTTGCCGCCGTCTCTGGTCAACTGAACCAAACCATCATTGCTTCCGGTCCAAATGAGTCCGTCTTCAATCTTAGATTCGGCAATGGCAAAAAGTACCGAGGCATCAAAAGTCATGAGGTTATCTGTCGCAATTCCTCCCGAAGACTGCTGATGGGATTTGTCGTTTCGGGTGAGGTCCGGGCTGATGATTTTCCAGCTTTGCCCATAATCTTCTGTCATATGTACAAACTGACTTCCAACATAGACCCGTTTGTGGTTATGAGGACTGATAAAAATCGGAAAGGACCAATGCCATCTGTAGCGCATGTCCTTTGGAGCCCAACCATATCCTGCTTCCGGCCAAACGCGAACGTCCCGGGCATGTCCTGTTCGCATGTCGTATACCTGCAGTCCGCCATCATAGCATCCCGACCAAACTATATGGTTGTCTACAGGGTCAGGGATAGCCCACCCACTCTCACAACCTCCAACAGCCTGCCAGAGTCCAAGCGGAATACTTCCTTGACGGCTATTGCTTGGGCCACGGTAAGAATAGCCATCCTGCCGGTTTCCATAGACATTGTAAGGAATCTGATTATCAGTCCATACATGGTACATCTGGGCATTGGGGAAAACATGCTGTTTGTAAGTTTTCTGTTTGTTCCACGTCACTCCAAGTCCTCCGTCATGTGCGACCAGGATTCGGTCAGGATTTAAAGGATCAACCCAAATATCATGGTTGTCCCCTCCTGCCCTATAGCCTGCATTGGCAAGCGTTTTGCCTCCGTCCTTAGAGGTACTGAATTTTACAGAAGCAAAGTAAATTTCATCAGGATCATCTGTGGAAACCCTCAATTTTGTGTAGTAAGGGGCCCGCTCATTGATGTCATGAT
Source organism: Cognataquiflexum rubidum (assembly GCF_022538115.1). Lineage (GTDB taxonomy): Bacteria > Bacteroidota > Bacteroidia > Cytophagales > Cyclobacteriaceae > Cognataquiflexum > Cognataquiflexum rubidum. The sequence continues at coordinate 60,717 of NZ_JAKZAL010000019.1, forward strand.
TGATCATGGTCAGTTCCCAAGTATCTCCGCCACCAATCGATTTCCAAAGTTGGGGACTGTCCATTTCAAATAAGGCATAGACGACATTTGGATTGCTGTATGCTAAGGCGACTGAGGTTTTGCCGACAGGATTGTCTTTTCCACCGGGCAATCCCTTTTCTTTCAAGGCCTCCCAGGTAGCTCCTCCATCTTTACTCCTGTAGATTCCGCCTCCTGCACCTCCGCTGTTTAGCCCCCATGTTTTGATATCTATTGACCAAAAAGCCGCAAATATAATCTCAGGATTCTGTGGGTTTAATGCCAAATCTACAGCACCGGTAAGCTCATCGACAAAAAGTACATTTTCCCAAGTCTTTCCACCATCTGTGGTTTTATACACCCCACGGTCCTTTTGTGGACCATAGGTATGGCCCAAAGCTGCTACATAGACGATATCCGGATTTCTGGGATGTACCACAATCTGTCCGATACGTGATGTTTCTTTCAGACCCATGTGTTGGAAACTTTTGCCGGCATCAGTGGATTTATAGATCCCATTACCCATTGCATGGGCCGGACGGATGAGGAAAGTTTCGCCCGTCCCTGCCCATACCTGATTTGGATCCGAAGGTGCCAATGCCAATGCTGAAACAGAAGATATATCCTGGTCATCAAAAATAGACCGCCATGTGGTCCCCCCATCTTCTGTTTTGAAAAGACCCCCTGAAGCCATACCGACATACATGACCATGAGGTTGTTTGGTTCGCCGACAGCAGCAATGGTACGGTTACCATCAGGTCCTATAAATCTGAAATCAAGCTGATTTAAATACTCGGCATGATTGGTCTGCTGCGCAATACCAAGAGTAGGTAAAAGGAGAAAACAAAAGAGAAAATGTTTAAAACTATTCATTTTTGATAATTTCATTTTATAAATTCAAACACATGAGAATTTTAATTTAATCTGGGTCTAAGGATTGAATATACCTCAATTTGAATTTAAAGTAAGAACCGTATCTAATATTTAGATATCATTCTTTGGTTAAACCGAAGATCATTTTTAATCCTTCAATTGGTGAGAATTTCTACAGGATAAACTCAAAAGTAGCTGAGCCACCATTTGTCTTTATTACCCTGCTTATAACTGTCAAACTTTTTGCAAAGAGGAAATAACACCAGAATCACCGAAATCCAGACAACATATACTACCCAAAGCGGAAACCCATAGCCGGGAATCGGATTTTCGATTGCTCCCCATGCCGCCAAAACCATGTTCTTTTCCCAGACAAACCCTGTCATAGTCGCCAAACCTATTGCGATCAAATGAATAATATAAATGTGGATGATATAGAAAAAAAACGGAACCCTACCGAAGGTGCAGATAAAATCCACAAGCTTTCCTTTCCACTTTTCCGAATTGGCCAAAAGGAGTAAAGTCCCTCCCAAAGTCATCAAGAGAAACAATAGTGAAGGCGGGTATTTGGTTGGATTCAGGAATGAAACCAGATCCTGACTGGGTCTATCGTACTGCTGAAACAGGACAGGATCTCCATAGACATTGGTCCACCTCAGCACTACAAAAAGAATAACGGCACCCATCCCGATTATATTAAATGTCTGTCTCCTTTTTGAACTGTCCACTGACTTGTCGTAAAAGTCACCGAAACAAAACCCGAGCGACATCACTGCAATCCAAGGGATGATCGGATATCCCACCACAAACATCAGGTTGTCAGACAACATGAAAATATTGAGTTTGTGAAATAATGCCCAAGCAATTGAGTTGTCCAAACTGATAGGATCAAGAAGGTTATGTCCAAAAATGAGGATAAGGCTAAAAATCAAAATGACTTTGCGGGGTAAGTAAACCAAACCCGCCAAGACGATCATGCTGATTCCCAATGACCAGATGACCTGTAAAAGAATGATTCCAAAACTTAGATCAAAAAGCCACCCAAAATTGATCACGGTAAGCTCAATAAATACAAGCCAAAGTCCCCTTTTGAGGAGGAATCCCGACAATTCATTTTTTGGTTTTCTTTTGCCGATCATAAAAGCAGAGAGTCCTGCGAGAAAACTGAATGAAGGCGCACAGAAATGCGTGACCCAGCGGGTGAAGAAAATGGCCAAAGTTGTTTGTTCAGGATCTGCAGGGTCAAATAGGAAAGCTGGGGCGTGCACATAATCCCGGACATGGTCCAATGCCATGATGAGCATCGCCAAACCTTTGACAAGATCAATAGAGGATATTCTTTGGTTTGGGTTAGAAATCGTGGTCATTTTTTGGGTTGCGTTTCTTTACTTTGAGCTTCCTTCAACTCCCAGATCGGCTAGCTTATTATTCGCGATCGACAAAATATAATGCAGAACATCCTCTACATCCTGCTCAGACAAGCGATCTTTGAATTTCGGCATGCCCTTTCCAAGGTATTGACCCTCCAAAACAATATTTTTGAATGCAGCAAATGTCTCCGGGGAGGAAAAGGTAAGGTCGGGAATAACTCCCCCGCCATTCAAATTATGGCAGGAAGCACAATAGCGTTTAAATAGTGTATCCCCATTTTTGATCTCACCCTCTGATGCTTCAAAAGATAAGGAAATAAGCTTTGGTTCGGGTTTGTCAGGATAGCTAGGTATAGATTCATTTTTGCCTAGAGCAAAAGTATAGATCGTCCCAGGATTTATTTGTTTGGCATACTTTGACCATAATCCTAAAACACCACCCCAACCCACGGCAATCGAAACATATTGGACATCATCTATCAAATAGGTAATTGGTGCGGCAATGATGCCTGTATTTAATGCTGTTTCCCAAACTTTTTCACCGGAACTTGCATCATAGGCAACAAAATTTCCTTCCGCTGTACCTTGAAAAACCAACTCGCTTGTGGTTAGAACCCCTGCATTCCATGGAGAAGGCTGTTTCACCTGCCATACCTCTTTTTTTTCAATCGGATCCCAAGCGATGAGTTTGCCGTGCCCGGCAGGTGCCAAAGAATCCTGACGAACTGATTTGGTAGCATCATATCCTCTACCTGTATTTTTGGAATTTGGATCATCCTTAAATTTCCAGTTTGCCTCATGACCATACATCATGGACAATTCCCGCGAGGGAATGTATACCAATTTGGTTTTTGGATTGAAAGCCATCGGTTGCCAATTGTGTCCGCCAATCGCTGAAGGAGCTATCACAGCATTAATGTCAATATAGCGACTGAAATCATTTTCTATGGGCCGCCCGGTGGCAACATCAATCCCTTTTGCCCAATTGACATAGGTATAAGGGTCACCTGATATTAGCTTTCCATCCGTTCGGTCGATAACATAAAAAAATCCGTTTTTCGGTGCTTGCATCAATACCTTTCTCAGGATTCCATTGATTTCCATATCAGCAAGAATGATATGTTGGGTTGCGGTGTAATCCCACGAATCTCCTGGTGTAGTCTGATAATACCATACCAGTTCACCATCGTCAGGATTGAGTGCCACTATGGATGAAAGGTATAAGTTATCCCCTCCTCCCGGTGATCGAAGTTCTCTGCTCCACGGGCCCCCGTTTCCTGTACCGATGTATAATAATTTTAATTCCGGATCATAAGCCATGGCATCCCAAGCAGTTCCGCCTCCACCGTATCTCCACCACTCTCCTGCCCAGGTTTTGGCAGCATCTTCCATGGCTTTGGACTCAAATGGTTTGGATGGATCTCCCGGAACCGTATAGAAACGCCACATCTGATTACCTGTCATGGCATCGTAAGCCGTAACGTAACCTCTCACGCCGTATTCCGCACCACCATTTCCAATAATCACTTTTCCATCCACCACTCTGGGAGCACCGGTAATGGTATATGCCTTGGATTGATCAACAGTCAGGACTTCCCAGACTTTCTTACCTGTAGCTGCATTTATTGAAATCAGTCTTCCGTCAAGTGAACCCACAAAAATATGGCCCTTGTAAAGCGCAATTCCCCTGTTCACTACATCACAACATGCTTTTTCTCCATGTTCTTTTGGTACTTCAGGATCATAAGTCCAAATCAATTCCCCTTTTCGGGCATCTATGGCATACACGATACTCCAAGGACCTGAGATATACATAATTCCATCCACTACCAATGGTGTCGCCTCAATCCCTCTGGTTGTTCCAAGATTGAAGCTCCAGGCCAATCCCAACTCCTTGATATTGCTTTTGGTGATTTGATTCAGTGAACTGTACCGGTCTTCAGCATAATTTCTGCCATAAGACAACCAGTCTCCGGGACTCTCATCCGCGTTCAAAAGCCGATTGGTGTCAACCTGGTCGGTTACGGATTTTATATGTTCGGAAGTTCCTGGCTCGTAAGTTTTATCACAACTCAACAATGCAAAGGGGAAACAAATAGAAAATAGTATTGTGGGAGTCTTCTTCATATTTCCACATTCATTTAAATCTTCTTTACCAAATTCTTGATAAGATTTTCCGCTTCCTAACTCTGATGATTTTATTTATCAGTTATTCGGCTTATAATCGGAATGTTGCCAAGACATCAGTACCCAGTTCTTTTTTTGTTTGGCATATACGGCCGTAAATACGCCTTTGTATTTAAAAACATCTGAAGGATTGGCCTTTTGACTTATCTTTTGGTCGATCAGACCTGAAACGATTGCAGTACCACCTGATTGATTTACGGTTAGGTCTGAAAACTCATTAATAACGGCCATCGTTGAAGTTAATTCCTTTAACTCTGTACGGCCCATTTTCTGGCCATTACCTGTAATAAACACAAAGTTTTCATCGGTGTTTTCTAATATAAACATCTGATCTCCACTCTTCTCCATAAGGTCATGGAAGGTCTTTTCGGTAAAAGAACCTTGGGAATAGGCACTTAGAGTAAATGCCATAAGGAAAATAAGGATTGCTAATCTTTTCATCTTGTTTTTCATTTATTGCCTACTCTAAACAGGTTTTCGGCTTACCCCTTTTTATTCCATTGTAATACAATCTCTGTGATCAATAGCGGAATGACCCAAGAAACCCAGCCCAAAGTCGGACCCCTTTCCACGAAAGTTCCCAGCTCGATAATAGAAGGCATGGCGGCCAGCCATCTGAATATCACAAAAGCAAAAGTCACCACATAGCTCCGGATCATCCATTCCTTATGCTGCTGGATTCTCTTTCTTTTGATGGAAATAAATGCCATTGCAGCGGTACAAAACCATGCAAAAGCCAGCATTTGAAGTGCAAAGGCCCAGGTCCAGTGAATAGCCAGTGCTGTGGTCCAGGCTAGAGAAGTGGAACTGACCGTGCCGATCAAAATTCCTGTGAGGTATAATTTTCCCATCCATCGGTGCACTTTCAGGTACCTGTTCCTAAACCCCGCCCAAAACTGAAAGGGTCCCAATACCAGAGCTAGCAAACCGCCTGTGATATGCCCGATCAGCGGCCATTTCATCCTCCAGAACCTGCCGTACACTTCCTCGTCAAATCCGAAGTAGGGTAAGGCATCATGGATAATAAACTTTCCTGCAAAAACGATCAGAAAGCCCCAGGCAAACAGCATCAGCCAGGTTTTGGGTTTGTTCGGGACAAGGGTGAGGGTTTTGGCCATAAGATTTATTTCGATTTAGTATTCTCCCAATGAGACTTGTGCAGATTTAAATTTGATTCCCAGGTCTTTGATTACCAAGTTATTTGAATAGACAATTTTTGGTTTGAGATGAGGTTCTTGGTGATTAAGCATGCGGGTAATGTCGGAGACAGGATAGGTTTCACTTGTCAACAGGTAATTTTTTCCGTTCAGTCCTGTTTTGGTGGCAGATCTGAAAATAGCCTCGGCTACATCCTCTACATTTACCATGGCAAAGTCAATATCATTGTCATAGAAGCTCTGAAAAAAGGCGTCAGGAGCAATTTTATTTTTAAGCAAAAATTGAATCCCCGTGGAAGTAGAATCCTCCCGGCTAGACAAAGACTTACCGATCACCAATACAGGTGAAACCGTCACTATTTCAAAATCCAGTTTTGGATGTGAAGCTAAAAACTTCTCAACCGCACGCTGAGCAAGAAATTTGGCTTGTCCATAAGGATGGCTTTGTTCACCATAATAGGGCATATCAGATTCTTCGAAAATTTCATCGGGTTTTTTGTTCCCTGCCGGTAAAGGAAAATTGGTATTAAAAGCCGCAACAGATGCGATGATAACCACTTTTTTGATCCCGGGGGTATTCATAACCGCTTCCAAAAAGTTTTCCGTTCCCTTGACAGTAGGGTCAAATAATTCGGTTTTAGGATCATTTACCGCCAACTGAAATGGAGTGCCGCCATGGATCACGATTTCGCAACCCTTCAAAAAATCATTGAGTTCTGATTTATTCTCAACATTCAACGCGACAATCTCCAGGTTTTCAGCCTTAGGCAATTGTTTTAAATGTGCGTATTTCCCCTCTTTGGAAATATCGGTCGAGGATACTTTTACCTTGTATCCTTCTGCCAAAAATTTCTTGGTGTTATAACTTCCAATGAAGCCCGAACCACCGATTATTCCTACTGTTCTCATGTTTTATTGGTTTTATTTGGTTAATAAAAATCCTTGTTTAATTAATCATTCTTGAGTGCTTAAATGAAAATCTACATTTAGTTTTTTTGATTTGAAACCCAGCAAGGACGAACCATTACTAATTCTGTCCCAATCCATGGATTTATTACCCGAATAAAAAAAAAGGGCATCAGCGATTAGGTTAACCTAGATTGCCTCTGCCCAATTTTTATCAACTATTTTGTGAATACCCTAAAAGGGTTTACTGGTTTTCAATTTGGAATTCTTATTGACTTTCTTTATTTGCTCGGTCTACTGAGGTCTTTATCCAAAGTGTAGATGTAATTCCAGGTATTTTGAAGGGAGGACCGAAATGCTGCCTGAAGCTCATCCCTTTTGGCCTTTCCTGCATTTTTTTCAACTGTTTGCCAAACTGCCTCCTGAATAATGTCCATGGCAGCATAATCTTTGAATGGCAATACATGGTGAAAACTTGGACTTTCTGGTCCCCCAGTCTGCCATTGATACCAATAACCGCGAGTGGCTAGTCCTGCACTTTTACGGATTCCTTCCACTTCTTTGACTACTTCCATCAGCTTGTGTCCATTTTGGGGATCCAGGTCATAAAAACTCACCCTGATCATGTCTTCTGTAAGTGGGGTTGTTTTGCTGATTCCGAGTTGAAAACGTGTCACGTGTGATGTTGCTTTCTCGATATGGGGATTGATCAGCGTCCGGGCAAGATCTTGGCAGCTTTTTCCTGACTCATCAGTTTTGTCCATTTCAGCCCAGTTGGCCATATCTGAAGCAAGTACAAAGACACTTCCTTCTCCCTGCTGTCTTTGCCATAACCTCCAAGTCCAGTCCCCTTTGTTTTGCAGGTAGCAGGCCTTCCACGCCTTTACTCCTTCTCTGAATTGCATTTCATGGCCGGGCTTGATGGTAAATTCAGTCACTGACATCAAAGGACCTAAGGGTTCGGTTTGGGCGATCGAAGCTGATAGAAAAGTCCAATTAAGGACTATTCCCAATGACAGGATGATTAGATAATTTACTCTGTTTTTCATGGTTATTTTGGTTTGGTGGTTTAAACTAATTTTTGATTGAATAAAAATCATGAACCAATGTCAATTAATTTTCTCTCTTTTCAGAAGCGTTTAGGACGAACCTATTCCAAAATTGTCCCAAGATATTGATTCATTTTCCGGCCGTAAAAAACGTAATCTAATTAATTGGTAACCCTTCTCTGTTCCTCTTGGGATCCTACTTTTCTATTCCTTGTTCCTTTGATCTTACTGTTTCCAAATTTGTAAGTGTAGGTGGCCATAAACACCCTTTTTTCAAACTTGAACCTTCCAGAAAATTCCAAATCAGCACCTTCAATTGACTTCCATCGCACTTGGCTGGTTTCAAAAATATCGTTGCAGGATAACCGTAATACCCCGGCTTTATCAAAGTCTTTTTGCACACCTAGGTTAACAAAACCCCTAGAAAGCCATTTGAAATAGCCGTTGAGAGTTGGGGAAGTATAATAGCCCATCAACTCAATGCTGTATTTTTTGGGAAGGGTGAATGTATTGGTCAAGACCACCTGCAACCCTTTCTGATCCACTTCATAAACCTCCCCATTCAACTCTGAATTGACTTTTTGATAATTTGCAGTGAAGTTGTTTTGGGTTTCCCACCAGGAAGTTATTTTCAAAGGGAAAGCGACCATCATGGCAACTGTCTGGCTTTGGTCGATATTTTCTGTTCTTAGAAATACCGTATTGGTCTCTTCATCCAGCGTAGGTTGAAAAGCAGCAATCAGATTTTTATCCATACTGTACTGCACAAAGAAGATCATGCTTTTGTGGGAAAAATCTGTTTTGAAGGTATTGGTATAAGTAGGGAGGATATTTTCATTACCGGCAAAAAAGGAAAAAGGGTCAGAAAAAAACACAAAAGGTGCCATCTGATTGAATGTGGGGCGGGTAATCCTCCGCCCATAAGACACCTGAACCAGGTTGTCGTCATTGATTTTTCTGGACAAAAAGGCGGTTGGAAAGAAATCCCCGTAATGTCTGTCAACGATTTCCTCTCCCGTTACAGTGGTCAGGTTGGTTTTGGTATTTTCGTACCTGACACCTGCATTTAAGGAAGTCTTTTCATCAAGTTTAATTTTGGCTGATGAAAATGCCGCATGAATATCTTCATTGAGAAGGCCATCACTGCTGAAATTTGGATCAAATATCCAGTTAGATCCAATTTTCTCTTCGAAGACCACCGTATTTGTCAATTTTGAAAAAGTACCTCTGACACCTGATTCAACTGATACCGAATTGCCGATTTTCATGGAATGGTTCATATCTGCTACCCATAGGTCAATGGGAGTATCTTTGGTAATTCTGAAATCCTCCGAATCAATTAAATCATTGGATTCATCGTAATTCATAATGGTGTACCAGGATGGATTGGAATTTTTGTAGGTCAGGTAATCAACATTGGTGCTGATGACCTGTCCGTTTTTGAAAGTATGCTGAAGGTTGATATTACCCATAATATGGCTCCAGTAGTTTTCTTCAATCGTGTTCATCCTAAAAAGGGAATCAGGAGAAATTGAATAACTGGATGTGGTAATACTAGGAGCTGTCATATTCCATTGGGTTTCATAGCCACTGACCAAGCCACTGAGAATGGTGCTTTCACTTAATTTGTAGTCAAACCCTGCCTGGTAATTGATGGATTTTCTGGTGGAAAACCGATCCGTATAAGTTTCAATCCCAATGTCTTCAAAACCATTGTTGTTACCTCTAAAGGATTCCCATATTGCTTCCTGATTGACATATGTTGAGGACAAAATTCCAAACCAGCTGAATTTTGGGCCCTGATGGTTAAGATTGAAGCTCATGTTACCATTATATCCCGATCCATAGCCTTGCCCGACCGTCAAAGATCCATTGGTTCCAATCATCGCATTGTCTTTTTTCATCACGATATTGATAAATCCCGCATCACCGTCAGCATCATAGTTGGCAGGAGGGACAGTAATGATCTCGATCTTTTCTACATCACTTGAGTTCAGACCTGCCAGCATCTGATAGGCGGCCTCCATTGGCATCCTGAACCTATGTCCGTTCATCAGGATGACAACTCCGTTTTTCCCCAAAATAGATAGGGAATTACTCTGCCTGTTGACCATTACACCTGGAGACCTGTCCAACACATCAATAACCGACAATCCGGCAGCTGAGATGCTATTGGCCACATTGACTACCATTTTTCCCTCTTCCAACTCAAAAAATGGCCTAGCGGCCACTACAGTCACCTCCTCTAAGTTTTGGGCTTCCTCCACCACTGTTATTCCACCCAAGTCATTTTTTTCTTTTCCAGAAAAATTGAATCCGGGGGTATAGGTTTTGGAATATCCCATAAGAAAAACCTCAACAAAATATTCCCCTTTTGGTATTTCCGAAAAAATGTAGTTCCCTGTTTCATCCGTAATGATTCCTTTAACCAATGAAGAATCCGGGACGCTCTTTAGCAGCACATTAGCAAATGCCAATCCTTTGGATTGGGAATCATGGACTTTCCCCAAAATTATTCCTTGTGAAAAAAGAGGACAAATAGAAAAGGATGTTAAAACAATCAATAAAAATGCCTTCATAATTTTTATAAGTTTACCTAAATAAATATTATTTAATGGTAATTGGTAGATAAAAAATCGTGATTTTCAGGGATATAAAAAAAGATCAAGGACGAAATGGTTCAATTTTTGTCCCAAAACATGAATAAATTGTCCGAATGAAAAATTATATTTTAGTTTTATTAAAGATTAAACAGATAAGAAAATTTTTTGCTTCGGAAGCGTTAGTGTTAAAAACAAAACTGAGCGGGTATTCCAACATACCCACTCAGTATTTATAAAGAACAAAGAAATAACAGACCGAAATTAGTCTTCTTTTGAGTCATTGTTGCTAATATCTCTGACGCAGATATACTTACCATCGCGCTTTTCCCAGATCGCCATATAGCTACCCGAGGAAACTACTTTCCCCGAAGCGTCCTTTCGGGTAGTTTTCCCTACTTCGGTGATGGTGTTTTCATCCCCAAAAATATCCAATACCTCAAATGTGATGGTTTGGCCAGCAGGTCTTTTGGCCATGCTTGACTCAAATTCTTTTTGAATGGCAGCTTTGCCTACTGCAACCGGTGTACCACTACCCATACTTACTGCATCATCACTGTAGAAAGCAAGCAAAGCAGGGATGTCACCTGCATTGTCTGCGGCCGCCCAAGCATCTTCCAATGCTTGGATTTCAGCTTTGATAGCAGCCATATCAGGCTCAGCGACAACTGTCGGTGCCATTTCTTCCGGAGCTGCTGCTTCTTCTGGAGCGGGCGAGCTACAGGCAACACTAAATAGAGCGAGGGCGACACAGGCTATTCCTGTGCGAAAATAGTTTTTCATGGTCATTTTGGTTGTTGTTTAGTGCCTACTTTGGTCGGTTTTCGGCTTTCCCGTTTTTTCATTTTATCCTTACATGACAAGACAATTACTTCCTAAATGGTGGTTTTTGGAGGCAGCTCAACCTTCTCCACACCCATTCTACAGGACCGAAATGGAAATACTTCAGCTATATTTTAATGTCTTTCATCAAGTTCGTTCCTGTCTATAATGAAAATAAAAAAAGGACAACCGGGGTATATGCAACTGTTGGTCGATTCATTGCATCCCCCCGATTATCACATTTAAGGGTTTCAGACCTTATGTCTGAATCTACCTTCACCGTTCAAAAAAGGGTCACTCTTAGCAAAAAAGATAATTTGATCAAGGCATATAAATTGGGTCAAGACGCTGCATTTTTAGAAGAGTTCACTATGGTTTGTACTCAATTTCTTCCTGCCATTCATTAATCAAACATGATGATGTTTAGTCTGTGGTCAGGGAGTATGTAAGAGGTTGGTGGTTATATAATTTTTTGAATTTTTCCTTAAGTCAAGATAAGTACGAAAGACTTTCTATTGATAATGACGCTTCGAATTAAGCTTTGATCCATAAAAAAAAGAAATGACCTAGGACAAACGACCGTTATTATTGTCCGAAAGCCATCAAAAAATTTTCGGAGGTAAAACCAAGAAATAATTTTCACTGGTTTTGGCTATATTGACCTTAATAAAATATTATATTCCAGAAATGAAAAGAATTTTTTCCCTTCTGTTTTATTTGATCACTCTCCAGATAGAGGCTCAGCTATTCTATAGAAATGGGGAAATTGGGTATCTCCAGGTTTTTGTCGATACAGATGATTTTGGGGCAGAATACCTAGATCGGCTAGAATCTGACCTCAAAGAAATCAAAGTGGATACACTTAGGGTCAAAGTCATGAATGATCTCGGGTACTTTTACCACACCAGAAATCTAAAAAAATCCATGTCCATCATCACCCAGGGATTGGAGGAGGCAAGGCTGATGGACGACAAATATTGGGAGGGAAGGCTGCAGGTTTCCCAAGGAGCCATCTTGCTCAGAATGGATGAGTTGGACTGGGCAGAGATTGTACTCAAAAGTGCCATCGAAAAGATCCCTGAAAAGGAAAGCTGGCTTCTTTACACCAACTTGGGTTATGTTTTTGAAAGAAGGGGAAACCTTGGAGAAGCATTTGAATATGCCGCCAAAACATTGAAAATAGGAGAAAAATACAGGGATGAAAAGGCAATTGCCATGGCTTATTCTGATATGAGCAATCTCTTCTGGAAACAGGAGAAATATGAAATAGGCTTGGAATATGGATTGAAGTCTTTGGGGATTTTTGAAAAAAGAAACCTGAAAGACCTTGATTATGACTTTACACTCCATGTGGTGGGCAACAATCTGATCGAACTCCAGAGGTTTGATGAAGCCCGGGGATATTTTATGGAATCAATCGCTATCGGAGAGAAATATGGGTTTTACAATAACCTGAGCGATGCCTACATTTCGCTATCGGATTTATACAATAAGTCCGGGGATTATCTTGAAGCTGAAAAATCAGGATTGGAAGCTTTGAAATATGCCGAATTGTTGGAAAATGATTTTATGATAATGCGGTCCTTGCTTTCTTTGGGCAAATCCAACAACAGCATAGGCCATTTCCCCCATGCCGTCGAGTTTTTGGAAAAAAGCATTCTTGTCGCCTCCAATGACTTCGGGGATAAATATTACCTCGGACTTGTATACAATGAATTGAGCAAGGCATACGAAGGGGAAAAAAGGTTTGCAAAAGCTCTGGAAGCCAACAGAAAGTATGATGAACTCAAACAAAGTGTATTTACCACTGAGGCGGATCAGAGGATTTCCCAATTGCAGACCGAAATGAATGTCTCCCAAAAAGAGAACACCATCAACCTGCAGCAGGCAAGGTTAGAAAAACATAAAATCCTTCAGACCTTCATCCTGACACTTTCCGGACTTTTGGTGGTCATTCTTGTCATTCTTTTTATCGTAATGAGGCGACGAAAAAATTATAACCTGCTTTTGGAAAAACAGAATCTCGAAAAGGAATATTTATTGAAAGAAATCCACCACCGTGTCAAAAACAACCTGGAGACAATTTCCAGTCTCCTTGCCCTGCAGACTGCCAAGATTGAAAACAAAGAATTTCAAAGTATCATGGAACAAACCCAAAACAGGGTTCATAGTATCGGATTGATCCATCAGAAACTGTATCAGGGAAAAGACATCAAATCAATAGAAATGAAGGATTTTTTCTTGACATTGGGTGAGTACATCATAGATACCTTCAATGCCTCAAACCGAATTGAGCTTCATTGCGAAATGGAACCCCTGGGCTTGGATATAGATCGGGCAATTCCTATCGGATTGATTGTCAATGAATTGCTATCAAACTCCCTTAAATATGCTTTTCCGAATGGGGACAAAGGGAAAATCAAAGTCTCCCTTTCGGAAAAAAATTCCTATCTTATTCTTCACTTTTCCGACAACGGAATAGGTATTGGAGAAAAACCGGAAATCCGTGGATCAGGATTCGGCACTCAATTGATCAGTCTGCTGACCCGCCAACTTGACGGAAAAATGACTTTATTTACCAATTCAGGAACAGAAATCTTCTTTGAATTCCAAACCCAAAAAGCAGCATGAACCATACCACCCGAATTTTAATTGTAGAAGATGACATGATTATAGCAGCCAACATTGGTTTGCAGCTCAGCAATCTGGGATATGAAGTAACCGGACTGGAATCAAGAGGAGAAGAGGCAGTGCATCATGCTTTGGAAAACAAACCGGACATCATATTGATGGATATACAGTTAAAGGGCAAAATGAGTGGCATAGATGCAGCAAAAGCCATCAAAAAGTTTATCGACATCCCCGTGATTTACCTGACGGCCAATGTGGATGATGCGAGTTTCACAAAGGCAAAAGAAACACATCCTTTTGCTTTTATCGCAAAACCATTCAAGAAACTAGACCTTGAGAGAACCATTGCTTTGGTAGAGGAAAAAATCAAAGAGAAAAATCAGGAAATCCTATCCAATGAAACTTCATTTGAATACCAGGAAGATAGGATTTTTATCAGAAGCCAAAATAAACTAATCAAAGTCTTATTGGATGAAATCCTTTACATCGAGGCCGAAAGGAACTACTGTAACATATTTCTATCTAACCTCACATATTTGATTGTCAGTCCGTTAAGCAAACTTTGTGAAAAAATGGACCAAAAAAGTTTCATCAGAATCCACAGGTCCTACGTGGTCAATTTCTCAAAACTTGATGCAGTTGCTGATTCACATGTGGAAATTCAGGGCAAATTGATTCCGGTAGGAAAACAGTTTAAAGAAGACCTGCACCGGTTATTGAATAAGGTTTAAGAAATTCACTTTTTAACCTGCTGCCAAAATCCCCCCGTCAATTGTAAAAGCACTTCCTGTAATCCAGGAAGAGTCGTCACAGGCTAGAAAAAGCGCAAGTTTGGAAATGTCTGCCGGTAAGCCTAATCTTTTGAGCAAAGTAGCTTTTCCTGCATTGGCCACTGCTTGGGCGGGGTCAGGAAATGCAACAGCAGAAGCATGGATGAAAGGCGTATCTACGGGACCGGGACACATTGTATTGATACGGACCGTGGGACCATAATCCACTGCCACCTGTTTGGCCAATGCCAATAAAGCTGCTTTGGAAGCACAATAGGCAGGATGGTTTGGAAATGATTTGTAGGCTGCGATGGAAGAATTGACCACAACAGCTGCAGATGGCCTTTTGAGCATTTCTGGCAAGGCGAATTTCAAAAGATAAAAGACCGAATCCACATTGGTTCTGAATGTAATGTCCCAATCTGAGGGCTCCAATTCCGTCACTGAACCCAACCCAAGCATTCCGGCATTGGTCACCAATCCATCCAATTGTCCAAATGACTTAATTGCCAATTCGACCAACTGCTGATTGTAATCCATATCTCCGACATCCCCGGCTAAAAATTCAGCCTTTCCACCATTTTCTTCTATTTCTTCTGATAAATTCTTTCCTCTGGATTCATCCCTCCCACTCAGGACCAGGTTTGCACCTTCTTTGGCAAAATCCAATGCAATGGCCCTTCCCATTCCACTTGTAGCCCCTGTGATGATAAATGTTTTTTGATGGAGTTTCATGGCTAAGTTCCTATGTCTGATGTTTGATAAACTAAATCAAAAATATGCGTGATTTTGTATATTTAACAACCACCAAAATAAATTATAATTTTATATCTATAGTATCTGTATTAAATTCTGAAATTTCTTAGCTTTAAGAAGCTTTGCCTTTTTTCATCAAAAATCAGGTAAGTGACATCAAACCCATTTTAACCATGAAGCCTACCAATACCAAAGACCCCGAATACTACCATAAGGTAGTGGATTGCCAATATGCCTGCCCTGCCCACACCCCTGTACCTGAGTATATCAGACTTATCGCTGCTGAAAGATTCACTGAAGCCTATATGGTCAACTGGGAATCCAATGTTTTTCCGGGTGTCCTCGGACGAACCTGTGACCGTCCTTGTGAACCTGCTTGCCGCAGGGTAAGGGTTGAAGAAGAACCGGTCGCCATCTGCAGGCTTAAAAGAGTGGCCGCAGACAACAAAGGCGATGTCAAACAGCACATGCCGCAAGGTCCATTACCATCCAATGGAAAAAAAATCGCCCTGATCGGCGGTGGCCCGGCTTCACTCACAGTAGCAAGAGATTTGGCCCCTCTGGGATATGAAATCCACCTTTTTGACGAACAGAAGGCAGGCGGAGGAATGATGCGCAGTCAGATACCTTCCTTCAGACTTCCTGAAGAAGTGCTCAATGAAGAGGTGAATTTCATACTTGACCTTGGGATCCATACCCAATTCCTGACTTATGTCAAGAGTTTGAAAGATGTTTTGGAGGGTGGATATGATGCGGTTTTTGTTGGGACGGGAGCCCCAAAAGGAAGAGACCTTCCAAAATTGCCCGGAAGAAAAGAAGCTGATAAAAATATCCATATCGGGATAGAATGGTTGGCAGGAGTTGCATTCGAACACACCAAATCCATAGCCCAAAAAGTCATTGTACTTGGTGGTGGCAACACGGCCATGGACTGTTGCAGGACATCAAGGAGATTGGGAGGGAAAGAAGTCAAAGTGGTAGTCCGTAGCCCATTTGACGAGATGAAAGCCTCTCCTTGGGAAAAAGAAGATGCCCTTCATGAGGACATCAATATCATTGATAACCACGTTCCACTGAGTTTTGAAGTCAAAGACGGAAAACTCATCGGGATGAAATTCCAGAAGGTAAAACCCGTCTATGACGAAAACGGCAAAAGGCAACTTCTTCCAACGGAAGAAGATGATGTTTTCATTGAAGCAGATGAAGTATTGATTGCAATAGGCCAGGAAAACAGTTTCCCTTGGATAGAAAGAAACATAGGGCTGGAATTTGACCAATGGGGAATGCCTGTGGTGGATGAAACGACTTTCCAATCCACCAACCCCAAAGTATTCTTTGGCGGTGACTCCGCCTTCGGTCCAAAAAATGTCATCACGGCAGTTGCCCATGGCCATCATGCTGCAGTATCGATCCACCTGTTTTGTGAAGGATTGGATGTATATGACAGACCTTCTCCCTACACCAACCTTGTCAGCCAAAAGATGGGTATCCATGAGTGGAGTTATGACAGCAGTGTCGCAATTGACCAAAGGTACATCGTACCCCAAGCCAAGAAATCCCAAACCCTCAAAGACAGAAAGAAAGAAGTTGAATTGGGTTTTGATATCGCAACAGCTTACAAAGAAACCCAAAGATGCCTCAACTGCGATGCGCAGACGGTTTTTACAGAAGACAGGTGTATCGAATGTGATGCCTGCATGGATGTCTGCCCAACTTCCTGTATCACTTTTACGGTCAATGCAGAAGAACCCGAACTAAGGCAAAATCTCTTGGTTCCTGCAGAAAATCTAACCCAGGATTTATTGGTTTCCAAGGAATTAAAAACAGGACGTGTCATGGTCAAAGATGAAGATGTATGCCTGCACTGTGGACTTTGTGCAGAAAGGTGCCCAACCTCAGCATGGGATATGCAAAAATTCCTATACAACACGACCAAAGCCAATCAAATGATCACCCCGTTACCCCTTATAGAGAAATGACAAAAGCAGTCAATGATTTTATCATCCGGTTTGCCAATGTGAACGGCACCGGATCGGCGAGCGCCAACTACCTGTTTGCCAAAGCCATTTTCCGAATGGGAATACCGGTTACTCCAAAAAACATTTTTCCTTCCAACATTCAGGGACTTCCTACCTGGTATGAAGTGCGTGTCAGTGAAAAGGGATATCTCGGGAGAAGGGAAGGTATCGATATTTTGGTTTCTGTCAATCCCCAAAGCATGGCACAGGATGTGAAAAGTGTCAAGCCAGGCGGTTATTTTATGTATGACAGTACCAAAAAACTCCCTGCACCCTACTTCAGAGAAGACATCCACTATCTCGGTGTTCCTATGATGGAAATGTCAAACGAGGCATTTTCAGATCCAAGGAAAAGGCAACTCCTTAAAAACATCATCTATGTAGGAGCTTTGGCCAAGTTGTTAAACATGGATTATTCCGAAATCGAAAAATTGGTCGGAGAACAATTTGAAGGCAAAAAGCAACTGATAGACGCCAATATCCAAGCTCTGAAACTTGGAATGGATTATGTCGATGCAAATTTCGAGTACCCTTTAAACTTCCATCTTGAAAGAAGGAACCTCATCAAAGACAAAATTCTCGTTGACGGGAACACTGCCTGTGGCCTTGGAGCGGTCTATGGAGGTGCCACTGTCATGGCATGGTATCCGATCACGCCATCCACTTCGGTGGCGGAGGCGTTTGAGCATTATTGTGAAGAATACAGGACCGATCCTGAAACAGGCGAGAAAAAATTTGCCATCATCCAAGCTGAAGATGAACTTGCCGCTATGGGGATGGTCATCGGAGCCAACTGGAACGGTGCAAGGGGATTTACAGCAACAAGCGGTCCCGGAGTCTCTTTGATGAATGAGTTTCTAGGTTTGGCTTACTTTGCGGAGGTACCTGCTGTCCTTGTGGATGTCCAAAGAACAGGCCCAAGTACAGGCATGCCCACGAGAACACAACAATCGGACATTCTCCTCGCTGCTTATGCTTCTCACGGTGATACCAAACATGTCTTGGTTTTCCCCGCTACTCCGCATGAATGCTTTGAGATGACATCCGAAAGTTTTGACCTTGCCGAGCGCCTGCAGACACCAATCATGGTCATGACAGACCTTGACCTTGGAATGAATGACCACATCAGTGAGCCTTTTCATTGGGATCAAAAAAGAAAATATGACCGGGGAAAGGTACTCAATGCGGAGGAGTTGGAGCATATCGGGCGATTTGGTAGATACCTTGACGTGGATGGTGACGGCATTCCTTTCAGGACCTATCCGGGCACGCATCCTACCAAAGGCTCTTTCTTTACCAGAGGAACTTCACGGGATGAATACGCTGCCTATACCGAAGATGGTGCTGCCTACAAAAGAAACATGGACCGATTGATGGTCAAATGGGAAACGGCGAAGAAAATCGTTCCGAAAGCCCATTTGTACCAAAAGGAAAACAAGTCAGAAATCGGGATTTTATTTTATGGAACATCCACTTTTTCGGCAGAGGAAGCTAAAGACATTTTGGAAGAAAATGGAATCATAGTAGATGCGATCCGGATCAAAGCTTTCCCTTTTGGGGAAGAGGTGGTTCAATTCATCCATTCCCATTCGACTGTTTTTGTCATAGAGCAAAACCGGGATGCCCAATTGCGCAGCATGATGATCATGGAACTTGAAACCAATCCGGCCAAATTGATCCCTGTTTTGAATTATGATGGTATGCCGATCACGGCTGATGCCATCAAAAACCAGATTTTAAAGCATTTAAACCTAGAAAATACCCAACACCATGAGTTATCTAAAACCGCTCTTTAGACATCCGAAACTTCCGAAAAACAAACTTGGATATACCCAAAAGGAATATGAAGGCTCACTCTCTACACTCTGTGCAGGATGTGGACACGACAGTATCAGCGCAGCCATCGTGCAGGCTTGCTTTGAAATGTCTGTAGAACCACATAAAGTGGCCAAGATCTCCGGAATCGGTTGTTCATCCAAAACACCTACCTACTTTTTGGGTAATTCTCATGGTTTCAATTCTGTCCACGGCAGAATGCCTTCCGTCGCTACCGGTGCGAGCATGGCGAATAAGGACATGGTGTATTTTGGAGTTTCAGGGGACGGGGATTCAGCCTCTATTGGAATGGGACAGTTTGTCCATGTCATCCGGCGAAATCTGAATATGGTCTATATCGTGATGAACAACGGCTGCTATGGCTTGACCAAAGGACAGGATTCTGCCACTGCAGATCAGGGTTCGCGAAGCAAAGCCGGTTCAGTCAATCCATTTCAAGCTATCGACCTAGCGAGTTTGGCGATAGAATTGGGAGCAACCTTTGTGGCTCAGAGTTTTAGCGGAGACAAGCAACAATTGGTTCCGCTTATCAAGGCTGCCATGCACCATAAAGGTTTTGCCTTTCTCAATGTGATTTCTCCTTGTGTGACTTTCAACAACAATCCCGGTTCTACCAAATCCTACGACTATGTGAGGGAACATATTGAAGCTACCTCGACATTGGACTTTGTGCCTGAAATGCCCGAAATCAAAACCAATTATGAGAAAGGTAAATCCACCAGAGTGGCCATGCACGATGGCACCTTGATCCAACTGAATAAATTGGCAACAGATTGGAATCCCGAAGACAGGGTTTCAGTAGCCAATGCCCTTCAGCATGCTAGAACAAAAAATGAAATCCTGACAGGCTTACTCTATGTCAATACCGAATGGAAAGACCTTCACGGCACATTAAGCACCTGCAGCACACCCTTGAATAAACTGAAAGAAGCCGAACTTTGTCCGGGAACGGAGGCTTTGAAGGAGATCAATGCGGGGTATAGGTGAAAGAGTACATGCGCCTCCACTACATTTCTTGGAAGGAAAATCCTTGGTTTTGGGATGGAAGACCGAAGACGGAAGACGGATGTAACGGGCAATTAGCAATTTTATCAAAAACTATCTAGATAGGCTTGGTATTTAGAAATGCCAATATTATGGGTCTTGGTTGTCTTTTTGAATACAATTGGATCGGAGGCAGGATGTTAAAATGTTGGTATAAAAGTTACAGCACTGAAGGTGCGAAATACCTTAGCGATGGGTGCAGCCCATCGTAATAGCAAGAAATGTTCGGAAAAGCCCTGAAAGGGCGAAATATCTCTAAGGACAAGAAAGGAAATGATCCCGCCCTTTCAGGGCTTGAGGTAATTATCTAATGAATTATGGATGGGCTTCACACCCATCCCTTTGTTATTTTGCCCTTTCAGGTCTGATTTGAATGATTTGGAATTCGATAAGTTTGTAGATTTCTCAATAATCAACATACCCATCCAATCCACACTGCTGCATAAATTCATTGTTGAACAATTGCTGCACTTCTTGGGTCATCACCTTGGAACGTTGCTTTTTCCATTGTTGGATCTTTTCATTTCCATAGATATAATTCAGGCGGTTCTTGTCCACGATGCGGTTTAGTTTTCCCCAATGAATGGTATAAGTAATCGCAGCGGCTTCCAAAGATTCCAAAACCGCTTGATAAAACTGATGGTTGACCGCGGCATCGGCTCCGTCAAGTTCCATCACTACGGAATGCTTGAACCGAGTAAAGGCAAGAGTTGCCTCATTTCCTTTTACAAAGCGGAAAGCTAAAATACCTGCCAATTTCACTGTTTCATTTATTTTCAGACAGATATTTATGGCCTTTACTACATATTTGACATCAAGGCAAATCGCAGCACTAAAGGCTTTTCCTCGAAATCTTGTATTGGTAAATGTCTCCCCTATCGTGCCGACCAAATCTTCAGGCCTACTATACGCCAACCCAAATATTGAATTCACGATTTGGGGAACCAAGATTCTATTCAAAAATCCAACCTTAGCCTGAACTTGATCCAAAACAGTTTGTATCAGCCCAAGCGTATCATCCCCATAAGTAAATCCCGAGGTCGCATGTTCAATTCTCTTATAATCCTCCCTGTAAGCAACCTTGAACATAGACCGCATATACACCCCTTTTTCAGGATCGTTAAATGCGAAATCATGGGGATTGACTGCCAACTCAAAATGATAAAGATGCCTTTGCGTATCGTTCCATGGGTATTTGAGGTGATGCTGTATTTTTGAAAAATCCATCTTGGTGACAGCTTCGGTCATGGCATTGTCAAATGGCACTCTTTGCATTTTTTGCTCCAAAAGGAATTTGTCTTCCACCTCCACCAAGACTCCATGGATAATCCCAAAACTCCCAAAACTCACCAAAATAGCATTGAAAAGGTCATCTTCTATGATCGTCTCAGCTCCCAATTTCATATGAAAAGCATCGGAAGTAATCCGTCTCGAAGCCCTCTCTACGTAAATATGCCTGTCAGGACCGGTAATGACGTGCATGCCAACAACCATTTCGGGCAAAGAACCCTTAAATACTGCTGCCCCATGGGTTCCTGTGGAAAAGGCACCCGCAATGGTTTGGCCATTACTTCCGCCACTCACCATCAGACTTTTGGAAGGTTGTGATTGCTTTTCCAGGTATTCATTGATCTGGATGATGGTATTTCCACACTGCAAAAACTTAAAATTTTCAGGCTTATTGCCTGCATTCAAAAAATCGGGATGGAAATTTTCTTTTCCCAAGGCAAATTTGTGCCTCAGTCTCTTGGTGTTGATTATGGCATCTTCGCTCATCCCAACTTTGCTAAAAGACCATCCACTTCCTAATGCACGGATATTGAGCTGGTTTTCCAAGGCATACTTGATGATCCATTGGAAATTGGCCGTACACTTTTTGTATTGGGAAAACTGGTCAAGGCTTTGGAAAGATGGATCATCCAAGACCATATCAAAGGAAAGGTCTTCATCCAAAGGCTGGGTATAGTTTTGGTGGACATTGGTGAATTCCTTGATTTTCCAAGGAATAACTCCTGCAGGATAGGTCATGGCAAAATGAGTTTAAATTTCTCCCGGAATCGGTACCTCCGGGCAACAAAAATATTCGACAGATTGGGGCACGACGATCCCCAATGTAATGACAGAAATCAGGACATGACCAACATTGGTCTTGACCGTAATTTGACAAATGGATTTACAGCTTGCTTCGGTTTTGACATCTACAGGCTGCCTCAAACCCCAAAAATAAGTGGTTCTGTTTACCTGAACCGGCGCGGGATTATCGGAATCATAATTGGATACAATCCTCAGATTGGCACATGAAGTCAAATAGAAGATTAGACTGAAAAGAATCAGGAAGGAAATACGCTTGAATTGAAATGACTTTTTCATTTGAGTCCAAAGTTTAAAATGAATACACTCTTTTAAAAAATATATAACACCCTAAAAATCAAGGTAAAAGTTAAAAAAATAAATGGAAAAAGGCAATAGCTCTGCTAAATTCAGAATTATGAATTATGAATTCAGAATTAAAAATTAAACCCTAGCCTATCGCTTCTTGTCTCTCGCTTTTTTTGTCTCATATCTCAAGTCTCCTGTCTAAATTTCTCACTCACCAATTTCACATGCCCCAAATGATGTTTGGAATGCCAAGCGTACAAAGCAATGGTGGTGGCAAGTGACATCGTTTTTTGGTTGGCAGGATGGAAAAAGGTTTTCTGCAAGTCATCAGCAGATAGGGATTTGATCAAAGCAACCCAACGGTGATGCAATCCCTCTAAAATCTTCAAACTTGGTCCAATAGGCAAGTCTTTGGCATCAGCCAATTCCGCCCACAAATCTTCATGATAAGGTTTGATGGTTGGGTTATCCTCAGTCAGGGCCAATTTGAACCGGATAAAACTGTTCATATGGCTGTCGGCACAGTGATGCACCACTTGCCTCACCGTCCAACCTTCAGGCCGATAAGGTGTGTCCAATTGTTCTTCTGAAAGTTTATAGGTTTCAGTTATGAGCAATGCGGGGAATTCTTCTATGATTCCAACCCATTCTTCAAGTTGTTGGGCAGCAATTTCTTTTGGTGCGGAAAAGCGGCCAACAGGGAATTTTAATGATTCTATTTCCATTTGGTTATTGGTTATTATGTTATTGGTTATTGGTTATTATGTTATTGGTTATTGGTTAAATGGTTAAATGGTTAATGGTTATTTGGTAATTGGTTATTTGCTTAACTGATTTTGAATACAAAGCTCAGAATTGGTACTCAGGACTTTTTCTAGATACTTGGTACTTAATACTTGATACTTAGTACTTGATACTTAATACGGATCCACATCCACCACAAACCTCACTCCTCTAAAGTCCTTATGCACCTGCATTTCTTCCAATAACTGGAGCAAATCATGTTTGAATTGTGCTTGGGCATTTCCTGATTTGTCCAGCTTGGCGATGGACTCGAAGATGTATTGGTTCTTGATTTTTCCGACCAATCCTTTCTCCGGCCCCAACATAATCTTCTTGACATCGATTTCGCCCATCAGGTTATGGAGATGTCTTGCAGCCTTTTCAGCGATTTTATAATCCTTATGCCGGGTCGTGATTTTGATGATTTTGACAAATGGAGGGTAGAAAAACCGCTGCCTATCCCCCATCTCTTGGATATAAAAATTCTTGTAATCCCCGGAAATCACCTGTCCAAAAATGGCTTCCTCAGGTTTTCGTGTTTGAATGATGACGGCACCTTTTTTGTCGCGCCGTCCCGCCCGGCCTGCCACTTGGGTGATTTGCTGAAAAGCACGCTCCCCGGCCCTAAAGTCCGGAAAATACAAAATCCTGTCTGCATCCATGATCCCTACGACTGTCACCCTGTCAAAGTCCAGGCCCTTGGTAATCATCTGGGTACCGACCAAAATATCAATGTTCCCACTTCCAAATTCTTCCAACAATTGCTGGTAGCCGTATTTGCTTCGGGTAGTATCCAAATCCATCCTTGCGATTCTGGCTTCAGGGAAAAGTAAGGAAAGACTTTCTTCAATCCGCTCTGTTCCCAAGCCAACCGCTCCCAATTTATTGCTTCCACAGGCAGGACATGCATGCGGAACTTTCTCCTTGAACCCACAATAATGGCAGCGCATCTCCTCCCCAAACTGATGATAAGTCAGGCTGACATCGCAATGTTCACATTCAGGAATCCATCCGCAATCTTCGCAGGCAATATAAGGCGCATAGCCACGCCTGTTTTGGAAAATCAAAACCTGCTCCTGATTGGATAAAGCCTCCTGTATTTTCTCCCTGAGTAGCCTCGTAAAATCAAGCTTCAGCAGGTTTTTCTTTTTGTCCACCAACATATCCGCCAACTGATAATCAGGAAGTTGTGCTTCTCCATATCTTTTGTCCAAAGCCACATAACCATACTTTTTGGTCCTTGCATTGTAAAAAGATTCAAAGGAAGGTGTCGCCGAACCGAGTAAAGTTTTGGCTTGATGAATCCAGGAAAGCATGATCGCCGCATCCCTTGCCTGAAACCTCGGCGCCGGGTCAAATTGCTTGTAGGATGACTCATGTTCTTCGTCGACTATCACCATTCCCAAACTGTCAAATGGAAGAAAAATAGCCGACCTTGCCCCGATTACAAAGGAGAGTTTTCCACTCAAAACCCCATTCCAAACTTCTACCCTTTCATTGTCCGAATATTTGGAATGGTAAACCCCCATGCTACTCCCAAAAACTTTCCTAAGCCTGCCTACCATGTGGGTGGTAAGGGCAATTTCGGGCAAAAGCAACAATACTTGGGAACCTCCGGCCAAGACTTCCTTGATCAAGGTAATATAAATTTCAGTCTTGCCGCTTCCGGTTATTCCATGAAAAAGGACTGTGTTTTTTTCTTCAAATTGGCTTTTTATTTCTCCAAGAGTTTTGCTCTGCAGGCCTGAAAGGACAATTTCTTCTCCATTTCCTTCTTCCTCCTCAAAACGGCTGATGATAATTTTGAACTCTTCAAGCACGCCGTTTTTGATCAAGGTCTTGAGAGAGGATACCGATAGGTTTGCCTCGGTAATTACTTTTTTGTCCAGTCCTTTTTGGTTGAGATCAGGTTGCTTGTACACAGGGATTTCCTGCAGGTACTTGAGTAGGATTTCCTCTTGTTTGGGTTTATTGGCGATATCGTTGAAAAGCGCTTCCAAGACTTTCTTGTCTGAAGCATACTCTTTAGAGAGCCTGATTCTTGATTCAACTTTGGGCGTATATTTTTCTTTTAATTGCTCAAAAACCAAAATGGCTTCCTTGATGACCAAGCTTTTGATGATGCTATGGATTGACTTGAGACCGAGGACATTTTCACATTCCTCATAGGTCATATCATCTTTGGCAGCCAATGCCTGAAGCAAAATTTCCTCCCTGTCATCAAGCGGATAGGTTGATGTGTCTGAATCAAAGGTAGGATTGAGTTGGATTTTGCTTTCGCTGCTGAGTTTCAGTCCTGAAGGCAAGGCCGCATTCATCACTTCACCGATATGGCAGCAATAATACTCCGCCATCCACGCCCAAAAACGGATCTGCAATGGATTGACCGTAGCGTGGTTGTCAAGAATGTCAAGGATGGGTTTGGCTTCGTAAGCTGAAGGCGGCTTTTGGTGGACTTTCCCGATAATGCCAGTAAGTACTTTCTTTTTTCCAAACTGTACAATCACCCGAAAACCGATGCCGATCTGCTCCGCCATACTCCGCGGAATTTTGTAGGTAAACATCTTGGGGATGGGTACCGGCAATATGATATCCGCAAATAAGTTGGATTTGCTGTCTTCCTGCGGGTATAAATCACCAAATAAACTCTCCAAAAGGTAGGTCAGGCTAAAGATGGAAACTGAGCCAAAGCATCGGCAACTTCAGAAACAGGCTTTTGACAAGCCTTATTGAAGCAAACGTAAATTAAGGCTTTTCCATCAGAATCCGCCGTTTTGTATTCCAATAATGGGATATTTTCTGCGACAGTTTCCGACGCGGCAATGACAAAATTGGATGAATTTGAAGATTGCATCTCTTTGGCTTTCGCTAGTGCCCCTTTGCCCACAATTGCGATTTCGGCCTTTGGCACCAAAGTACTCAGATACAGCGATGCCCAATTGCACAGAAAACCCGGTTCGGTGATGATCAGCTTCTTCATCGCTCCAAGCATTTTCTCTGAAATCTCGAGATACCTGTCTTCATAAAAATACAGACCCAAATCCTGAAGATTTCTTGCCATCATAGAATTGGAAGCCGGAATGACATTGTCAAACAATTCTTTCTTGTTGGCTATCAGTTTTTCAGCTGTAGGATTGTTGAAAAAGAAAAAACCGTCAGTCTCATCATAAAATTGCTCCAAAACAATCTCTGTCAATTCCTTGGCGGTGTGTAGCCATTTCTGATCAAAAGTAGCTTTGTACAATGAGATAAATCCTCTGATCGCCGCGGCATAATCTTCCAAAAATCCGGGAGTATATGCTTTCCCGTTTTTGTAGGACCGATACAAAATCCCGCCTTGGAACATCTTGTCCAAAATAAAATTTCCATTGGCAAGAGCCAACTTCAATGCTTTCTTATCCCCTAAGGATAGATAAGCCTGTACGAGTCCCTCCACCATGAGTCCGTTCCAACCACTCAAAACCTTGTCGTCCAAACCCGGATAAATCCTTTTATTCCTCACCTCCAACAGCTTGGTTTTGATTCGGTTAAGCCTGTTTACATAAGCTGAAACTGAAAGACCTTCTTCCTTGGAAAGTTCCTCATATGATTTTGTCTGGAAAAGGATATTGACTTCATCTTCCCAATTTCCTTTGAACTTGATGTTGTATAATTTGACAAACCACCTCATGTCCTCGGCCAGGATGGATTCCAACTCGTCTGACGTCCAGGTGTAAAATTTTCCTTCCACTCCTTCAGAATCCGCGTCCTGTGCGGCAAAGAATCCTCCCTCCTGCTGAAGCATTTCAGCTTCCAACCAAGCGATGGTTTCGGTCACTTTCTCCTTGAAATGTTCCTCGCCACTTACCTGATAGGCTTTGGCATAAAGCGTCATCAACTGCCCGTTGTCATACAACATCTTCTCAAAGTGCGGTGCAAACCATTCCCCATCCACCGAATACCTCGCAAATCCTCCCCGAAGATGGTCATAGATA
Organism: Cognataquiflexum rubidum; assembly: GCF_022538115.1. Classification (GTDB taxonomy): domain Bacteria; phylum Bacteroidota; class Bacteroidia; order Cytophagales; family Cyclobacteriaceae; genus Cognataquiflexum; species Cognataquiflexum rubidum. Next base: position 87,891 of record NZ_JAKZAL010000019.1, read on the forward strand.
CCGCCCATTCCGATCTTGCGAAGTGTAAAAAGTACTTTCTCCGTCAAGGCTTCATCTTTTTTCAGGATTGCATATTCCAACACAAAAGACCAAATGGCCGGCATGGGAAATTTGGGTTTTCTGTTCATTCCACCCCATTCCAAGTCAAACTGATCCTCCAATTTTTTGATGGCATAAGCCAACTCCTCTCTTGACAATTCAGTCCTGGCAGACTCCAATCCATATTTCTCCAACTCCGACCTGTTAAGGCTCCTACCAAATCCTTCTGCACTTTCAGCGAGTTGGTCAAAATGCTTTTCATACGCATCCGCGATATTGGTGAGCAATGCTTTCCATTGCTTGTTGGGAAAGTAAGTTCCCCCATAAAAAGGCTTTTGGTCCGGCATCAGGAAAACATTGAGCGGCCAACCGCCATTGACGCCCATGACCTGTACCGATTCCATATAAATATTGTCAAGATCAGGACGCTCCTCACGGTCGATTTTGATACAGACAAAGTGGGCATTCATGATGGCAGCCGTAGCATCGTCTTCAAAACTTTCCTTTTCCATCACGTGGCACCAATGACAAGCCGAATATCCGATGCTGACTATGATCGGTTTGTTTTCAATTTTAGCCTTTGCTAATGCTTCTTCTCCCCAAGGATACCAATCCACAGGATTGTGGGCATGTTGGAGAAGATAGGGTGATTGGGAGTGTATGAGGCGGTTGGACATTTCGTTCGTTGTAAGGGTTGTAGTGGTTGTAAGGGTTGTGGTTGGAATGGTTATAGTGGTTATAATGGTTGTAGTTGTTGTAATGGTTGTAGTTGTTTAAAATGGTATCAGGTTGTCATTGTTGTCAGGTTGGTTCCGTCATTCTGAACCGGACCTTGCGGAGGTGAAGAATCTATTTAACCAGAGACCCTTCGCTACACTCAGGGTGACGAATGAAGGTCAATTAAAGTGAAACGAAGAATCTCCTTGAGTTTGTTTCTCTAAGATTATAAACACAAAAAAGAACATCTACCCTACCCAAATCCAAACATCGGTCATCCTTCATCGGTCAAAAACACCAGTATTTACTCTGATTCAAACTTCCTTCCTTCCTACTTCAAACTTCCTAACTCCCCTCACTTCCCCCTAGAATGCACCTGTTTTCTCAACAGATCCATTTCCTTTGAAAAATCAAAATCCCGGCTGTATCGTTCCAATTTCTTCTGAAGATTGTCTAAAAATTTAATATGGGCAGGGCTGTCCGGATTGAAAGGCCGATGGGCAAGGTCTTTTTTGATCCCTTCAAATTCCAAAATCAGCGGGTACGTCTTTGGATCAACCCAAGCGGTTTTGAATCTTTCCCAAATATATTCTTCAGCCTGCGCATTGGGATGGATCATATCTTCCTTGTAAAAGCGATAGTCCCGCAAATCGTCCATCATGATCTCATAGGCAGGAAAATACTGCACAAAATCATAGGTTTCGGTGAGGTCATGGGCTGCTAATCGCAGGATGGATTTGCTCAACCTGTCTTCAGGAATGCCGTCTTTGATATGTCTGACAGGACTGACGGTCAACAATACCTGTACATCGGGATTGATTTGCCTCAGAATATTGAAAAAACCGCTAAACGCTTTTTGGATTTCATCAGGGTGAAGCAATCTCTTTTCAAATAGATCTGCAGGCTGCTTGTGACAGTTGGCCACAATCTGACCATCATTTCCATATTCATAAATCCAGGCGGTACCAAAAGTGATCAGGATATGAGATGCATTTTCCAAAACCTGTTTGGTGTGCTGTTGTTTTTTATGGATCAACCTTTCCAAAGAATCCTGACTGTACGCCACCACATCAGAATGCATCCCAAAATGCAGGTACAATCCATCTCTGACCAATATCATGTCCGTATTGATCGGCATTTCTAATGCGGCATCTTCCATTACTTGAGCGATGGAGATGGGGTTGAAAAGCGTTCCAAAGGGATTATTGAGAATGGGAAACTTTCTTTCGGCCAATTTCTCCCCGATCATGGTCGAAAAACAAGAACCGATAGAAAAGATTGGTTTGTGGTGATTAATCTTACTTTCCCCCTCAGGGATATCAAAAGAAGTAGTCCAAAGCATGGGATAAAATTAGAAAGAAAGCCCACAAATCCTTAGAGAAAAGACGCAAAAATTTTTTCGCCCACAAAGACACGAAGGCACGAAGGAATTTTTGATTTAATTGAATAAGGTTATATTTAACTAAGCTATAAGAAATAACTTAATAATCCCTTTTGGAACATGACGGAAAATGAATTGGCCACCGAAGCGGTAGATATCGCATATCAAATTCATAAAGAACTTGGACCAGGTTTAATTGAAAGTATTTACGAGGAGATTTTTGCTTATGAATTGCGAGAAAGAAATATCGCCTTTACAAGACAGGAAAAAGTGATCGTTAAGTATAAAGGATTGTCTTTTGGAAAAGGATTTAGGACAGATTTGATTTTGGAGGACAAACTGGTTATTGAATTAAAATCTGTTGAAACAATCGAGAAGGTCCACCATAAAATGTTGTTGACCTACATGCGATTAAAAAATATCAAGCTTGGATTACTTATCAATTTCAAAGTCAATTTGATCAAAGAAGGAATCCATCGAAAAATCGACGGATACTTATAGGTGCTTTGATCAATAAAATAGGCACAAAGAAAAAAATATTCTTTGTGCCTTCGTGTCTTAGTGGGAGCATAAAGCGGCTTCTTTGCGGGATTCCTATTCCTTTTCTTTGCGCCTTCGTGTCTTTGTGGGAATAATCAGTGTCTCCCCACCCACTTAAATGCATTCACAAAAGCCTCTATCCATGGACTGACTTCGTCGCTTGATTTGTCGGAAGGATAATATGGCCAATTCCAAGGTTTAAGCGATCTTTCAATATGCGGCATAATCGCCAAGTGCCTGCCGTCTTCGGATACAATTCCAGCTACAGCATAATCAGATCCGTTAGGATTGCCCGGATAGCCTTCATAGCTGTATGTCATTCCGATTTGGTAAGCCTCTTTCGGTTTTGGCATTTGGAATTTACCTTCTCCATGGGCCACCCAAACACCCAATCTTTTGCCTGAAAGGGATTTGAACATCACAGATTCATTCTCAGGAACATTCACATTGACAAAGATCGATTCAAACTTATGGCTTGCATTGTGAAGCATCTTTGGCTTGACATCATGGTCAGGTGTGACAAGACCAAGCTCAACCATCAGTTGACAACCGTTGCAAACACCCAAACTCAGGGTATCTTTTCTTGCATAGAAATTGTCCAAGGCCTGTTTCGCTTTTTCATTATAAAGAAATGCTCCGGCCCAACCTTTTGCGGAACCCAATACATCCGAGTTGGAAAAACCTCCTACAAAAACGATCATCTGTACATCTTCGAGGTTTTCACGTCCTGCTATCAGGTCTGTCATGTGGACATCTTTCACATCAAAACCTGCCAACCAAAGTGAATAAGCCATCTCACGGTCGCCGTTGACACCCTTTTCACGGATGATGGCAGCGCGCTTTCCTGAAGCTTCTTTTCTATATGGATTCAACCCAAATGCGTCCAAAGAACCTTTCCAGTTCTCTCCAAAGCTGTATGCCAATGGCTGCTTTTTATAATTGGTAAACCGCTCCAAAGCAAGTTTGTCCCCGCTTTGCTTTTTGTCAAGCAAGTAAGATGACTTAAACCAAGTATCTCTCATGCCGGCAACTTCCAATGTCAGATCAATTCCTGACAACTCCACTTTTCCGTCCAAGGTCACTTCCGCCAATGAAATATATTCCACACCATGGTTTTCCAAAACGGCTCTTGTCCTTTCCGGATTTGCCACTTGAATCAGCACACCGGGATTTTCGGAAAACAAAGCTTTGACAATGTCCTTTTCAGCCAATCTTTCGGTTTTCACTTTCAGACCAACTTCGGTGGATGGGAAGCACATTTCCAACAAAGCAGTAATCATTCCTCCTGAGGAAATATCATGACCTGCAAGGATTTCGCCCTTTTCAATCAGCTTTTGGATCACCGTAAATGCTTTCGCAAAATATTGGCTGTCCTTCACATCCGGGGTATCGTTTCCGATGGTATTCAATACCTGGGCAAAACTGGATCCACCCAATTTGGAGGTGTCTCTTGAAAAATCAATGTAATAAACCTTGCTTCCCGCAATAGGCTTCAAATCCGGAGAAACAGTCATTTTCGGAGCTGAACACTCCCCTACTGTGGAGATGATGACTGTTCCGGGCGAATAAACCGTCTTGCCTCCGGGATACTTCTGTGTCATGGAAAGGGAATCTTTTCCGGTCGGCACATTGATTCCCAAAGCAATGGAAAAGTCTGAAATGGCCTCAACAGCGCGGTAAAGCCTGTCATTTTCTCCGGGATTCTTTGCGGGCCACATCCAATTGGCACTGAGGGAAACCCCAGCCAAACCGTCTGTAATCGGTGCCCAAACCAAGTTGGTCAAAGATTCGGCGATCGCCAACCTTGATCCTGCCTCAGGATTTGCCAAGGCCGCAACGGGTGCATGCCCGATGGAGGTTGCAATTCCTTTTTCTCCTGTAAAGTCCAAAGCCATCACTGCCACATTGTTCAAAGGCAATTGGATTTCACCCGTGGTCTGCTGCTTGGCCACTCTTCCCGTGACAGAACGGTCAACTTTATTGGTCAACCAATCCTTGCAAGCCACAGCTTCCAATTGCAAAACCTGCTCAATGTATGTTTTCAGCTCGTTGGCTGAGTATTTTGGTTCTTCGTAGTCTGTCGTTGCCGGAGTATCCTCCAAAATGGTTTTTGGTGAACTTCCAAACATATAGGCCAAATCCCAATCTACAGGCTTCTCGCCCGTTTCAAAATTTTCGAACTTGAAATGCATGTCTCCGGTGGTTTCACCTACGACATAGAATGGCGCTCTTTCTCTCTCCGCAATCCGCTGAAGTGTAGCCACATCCTTTTCATGCACCACCATTCCCATTCTTTCCTGAGATTCGTTCCCGATTATTTCTTTGGCAGAAAGTGTGGGGTCGCCAACCGGCAATTTATCCAAATGGATTGTTCCTCCTGTACTTTCCACCAATTCAGACAGGCAGTTCAAATGCCCTCCAGCTCCGTGGTCATGGATGGAAATGATCGGATTCTCATGAGACTCGGCCATGGCGCGGATCACATTGGAAACCCGCTTTTGCATCTCCGGATTGGAACGTTGGATGGCGTTCAACTCTATGGCATTGCTGAATTCCCCTGTATTCACGGAAGAAACCGCTCCTCCTCCCATCCCGATGCGGTAGTTGTCCCCGCCCATGACGATGATTTTGTCACCCTTGCTAGGTTCGTTTTTCTTGGCGTATTCTTTCCTTGTAAATCCGACTCCACCTGCCAGCATGATGACTTTGTCAAACCCGTGCGATTTACCATCTTCCTCGTGCTCAAAGGTCAATACCGAACCGCAGATCAAGGGCTGACCGAATTTGTTTCCAAAATCTGAAGCTCCGTTGGAAGCTTTGATCAGGATATCCATCGGAGTCTGGTAAAGCCATTTCCTTTCGGTTAAGTCTTTTTCCCAACTTCTTCCGGCCTCCGACCTTGGATAGGAAGTCATGTAAACAGCAGTTCCCGCCAAAGGAATGGAGGCTGTTCCACCTGCCAACCTGTCCCTGATTTCTCCGCCGGCGCCGGTAGCTGCACCGTTAAAAGGCTCGACTGTAGTCGGGAAATTATGGGTTTCTGCCTTGAGGGAAATGACAGTTTGGATGGTTTCAGTCTCAAAAAAATCCGCTTTATCCTGAGTTTTTGGCGCAAATTGCTGTGCTTTGGGTCCGTCTACAAAAGCCACATTGTCTTTGTAAGCGGATACAATTTTATTGGGATGTCTTTTGGAAGTCTCTTTGATGAGTTGAAAAAGCGTCTTGTCTTTTTCAACCCCATCAATCACAAAAGTGCCGTTAAAAATCTTGTGGCGGCAATGCTCTGAATTGACCTGACTGAATCCGAAAACTTCTGAATCTGTGAGAGGTCTGCCCAATAATTTGCTTACTCCTTCAAGGTAATCCACCTCTTCCTGACTAAGCGCCAAACCTTCTTTTTGGTTGTAGGCTTTGATGTCTGTAACCGGGATGATTCTTTCAGGCAGCAAATGGATATCAAAAATATCCTGATCCAATCCCGCATATACTTTTTGAAGCATCGGGTCGATGCTGTCATTTTCGGTTATCGGGAAGTATTCTTCCATTCTTTGGATTCCCAAAATCCCCATATTGACCGTGATTTCTACCGCATTGGTAGACCAAGGCGTGATCATTTCCTTTCTAGGTCCGGCAAACTTCCCGGAGACTTTATCAGTCCCGATCAAATTGGACTCGCCAAAGAGCCAATTCAGTTTGTCAATATCTTGTTGAGGGAGAGGGTTTTTGGCCTGAACAGCATAAATCAGGGCTTTGGGAGATTGGAAAAAGAGGATCATGAGCGTTTTTTGGAGCCTTTTTTAAGAAGGCACAAAGGTAAACAATTGGGTCAAAAGATTAAAGGAATGTTTTAAAGGATGAGGGATGAAGGATAAGGGGGTGGAAAGTAAATGGTAGAAGGTGAGAGGTAAAAGGGAAAAGGATGAGGGAGGAAGGATAAAGGTTGAAGGAGATTTTATTGGGAAAAAAGATTTGCCTTTCGTTTCAGATGGTTTTTGGGTTTTATGTTAAAGATATCCAGATTTCTGAGGGAAAGAAAAGAGAAAAAATTTCTGATCCATTTAATAGCCGTTTCTCCCAGCGGATGTCAGTCAACGGCGATTAGCAAAAAGCCCTGATCGATGAATGCATCAATCAGGGCTTTTTTATGGGCTTTCGGCTAGTGGGCTAAATGTTGTGGCCAGTGCCTTTTGATAGCTATTATTCGTTCATTTTCTTTAACTCGGTTCCAAAACCTAATGTATAACCAATTACTTTACCTTGGGCATCCTTTTTAAACGTAATTGTTTCTCCAACCTCTTTATAGCGAGGTGCAGTTATGATTTTGAAATTATTTTCTGAAATGGGTTCCAATACCATAGCACCATTCTTCGGGTCCGCGGAATAAGGAGTGATAATTTTTAAACTACCATCAACAAAAATGACATACGATTCAGACCATATATTTTCATACATCCCTTCAAATTCCTTAAAATTTTGTATATCATCGGTTTGAATTGGTACAGTCAAGGCATTTTTAATAGCTGGAGTTAACCATTCATATATCCTTTCTGAAACACTCCACGGTGTGCCTTGATGTGCCTCACCGTCTATTGAGTTTATACAGACGATAACACCCAATTTTTCTTTAGGATTAATGGTAGAAGATGTCCTGTATCCAATTTGTAGGCCGCTTGCACCAATAAGTTGGTCTATTCCTTTCTGATAAATGCTAAACCCTAAGCCCCAACGCCAATCTTCATCAATGAAATGCGTCCGGTACATTTCCTTAAGTGTATTTGGGCTAAGAATTTCAGTTTTGTTTTGATACAGCAGCCTCATTTGCCAAGAAATAAATTTGGATAAATCTGTAACAGAAGAAGATAATCCAGCCATTGGAGCAGTCGCTCTCGCGTCAACGTAGCCAAATTTCTCTCTTTGTCCATTTGATAATATTCTACCATAACCAACTGCTAAAGTTGATTGATAGTCTTCGTCCTGAATAACTTTGGTAGATGACATATTTAAGGGTAACAAAATTCTTTCAGTAATAAAGTCGCTATAGGTTTTTCCAGAAACAGCCTCTATAATCTCTCCAAGAAGGGTATAGCCATTGTTTGAGTATTTCCATTTGGTGTAAGGCGAATACACAAATTCTAATTGTGTGTTTGCTAATTTTCTAAATTCTTCTTGCGTTGGGAAATTAAAATCTGTCCAAGATGTCGAAATATCACGAGACATTCCCGATGAATGTGTCAATAACTGACGAATAGTAATAGGCGGATCACTTTCATTTAACTGCTTTAACTTCAACCAAGTAAGATACTTCTCAATTGGTTCATCAAGATTCAGTTTCCCCTCGTCTCTCAATATCATAATCCCAATTGCAGTAAATATTTTGGATTGAGAAGCAATCCGATACCTCGTTTCAGCAGTGGATAATATTTTCTTATCAGTATCTGCATATCCAAATCCTTTTTGATATATCAATTCTCCGTCGTAAACAATTCCTACTGAAACACCAGGAATCTTCCCGTAACGTATTTGGGTTTGTAGCCAAGTCTCGAGTAATTGAATGTTTGAAGCAACATTAAGGTTGTTAGTTATTTTTTCTGTTTGTTGTCCATTTGACACAAATGGGCTTAATATGAACCAAAACATTAAGCCGATACGAATTTTATCAATACTCCTTTGTTTCATATTTTTTATCGTTTTGTCTTTTCGATTGGAATGCCTTTTGTCATTGGCCACTACAGTCCGCAGCCAAGAAACGTGGGGCATTTCGGAGCGATTAGTTGTCCACCGTATGTAAAGTTAATTCGGGGAACAAACCTTTCGGAAACCACTGACTGCCCTATGTTTTCTTAGGTGATGTTATAGGGGGTTTTCCTGCTTTCGGTCAAGTCACTAGTTAAATTTTTATATTTAATTCAAGTTTTCCGCCAAAACCAAGTTCTATGATTTTTTGGAGTGTTGAAATTCGAGCTTCCTTAATGTTATTCTCGATTTTTGAAATGTATGATTTTGTTGTTCCAACTTTTTCTGCAAGTTGTTCCTGTGTCATTCCCATTTCAACACGGGTATCATGAATTAAAGCCCCTATTTTGAATGCTTCATAACCTGCTTCCAGTTCGTCACGCTCCTTTGTCCCACGTTTGCCGAAGTTCTTATCTTTAAACTCCTCAAGAGTCATTAAATTTTTATTTTTCGCTTTCATATTCTGCTTTTATATTAAGTGCCTTTTCTATTTCTTTCTTCGGTGTCTTTTGTGTTTTCTTTTGAAAACCATTCGCTAAAACAACCAATTTTCCTTGGTCAAAAAAACAAAAAATCCTAAAAATGTCGCTTCCAAGTTGAACTCGAATTTCAAAAAGCCCATCTGTATTCTCTATGTGTTTGAGATATGTTTCTGGAACTCTTTGTAAATCCTCAACCAAGTCAAAAGTCCAAACAATTTTCGCCTTTACTTTTTTACTTTGTTTGGAAAAGAAGTGTTGAAAGTAGTTCTTGTAAAATGTTATCTTTCTATGTTTCTGATTTTTGTCCACAGTACGAAATTACAAAGGTTTCCCTATAGTGAAACATAAAAGTTGATTTATTTTTCGTAAAATGACCTATAAATGGGGTTCTATAAATTGCATTTAACAATTTCCTTCAAGCAGCCATTGCGGATATTTTTCAATTATTTAAACTTAATCTCTTTTAGTTAGATATCCAATCCCTATAAATACCCTTTGATATTTATATAGACTTCGAATTCGATCAATTAATATAAAGACTCGGTTTTTCTCTTTGCGGCTTGGCGGGAAACAAGAACGATCCTGCTTCTGGAGAAGCAGGATAACTGAAGGAAAATAGAAAACTGAAAATTCTTGCCGATATCGGCAAAAAATGATCTATTTTACAAAAATAAAATATTTCTTTGCCGATAACTGTTTAGATCAACACTTACATGCGATACATTTCAGTCAAGGAATTTGTCAAAAAATGGAATATTCCTGAAAGGACAGTCAGGCATTATTGTACTTCAGGTAAAATTAAAGGGGCTTTTCTTACAGGTAAAACATGGAATATCCCTGAAGATGCGGTTTTGACCGAAAAAAATAAGGATAAAAAACCCACTGACAACCCATTGCTTGATCGGTTGAAAGCAGAAAAAGGAATGAAATTAAAAGGTGGAATTTACCACCGCACCCAGATTGACCTGACTTACAACTCAAATAAAATTGAAGGCAGCAAACTATCGCATGATCAGACTAGGTTTATTTTTGATACGAATACAATAGGAGTTTCTGATCAAAACATCAATGTTGATGACATCATAGAGACCATTAACCATTTTCGAAGCATTGATTTCATCATCGAAAAGGCAAAGTCCAAACTGACTGAATCAATGATTAAGGAATTGCATTTTTTGATAAAATCGGGAACTTCCGACAGTAGTAAAGATTGGTTTAATGTTGGCAAATACAAACTCCTTCCCAATGAGGTTGGGGGCAATGAGACCTGCCACCCAAAAGAGGTAGGGAATGAAATGAAGAAATTACTCCATGACTACCACCAATTAGAAAGAAAATCCCTAGAAGACATCTTAAATTTTCACCATAGGTTTGAGGTGATTCATCCCTTTCAGGATGGAAATGGACGGGTAGGAAGATTAATCATGTTTAAAGAATGTCTAGCTAATGGCATTGTACCCTTTATCATATCCGACGAATTGAAACTTTTTAATTACAGAGGTTTACAGGAATGGAATCAGGTAAGGGAATATCTGTTGGACACCTGTCTCACAGCCCAAGATCAATATAAAATCCTTCTGAAATACTTTGAGATAGATTTTGAATAAGTGGCTCAAACCAATAACTCCTGCTTGACCTCCACGACCCCAAAAGTCCTTTCGGGTGCTTTGGTATCCAATTCATAAAACCCGGTTGGGGTCAGATTGGTAAAATACTTGTAATCCTTAGCCAAATGCTGGTAATCGTAGTACCCACAGGCCAAGGCGATACTCAACCAATCCAAATGTGGATTGGCGTTTTTCATAAAAAATGCTTTTTCAAAACGGACAACCTTATCGAAAAGCTTTGGGCCAATCCCGGTTCTTTCGGTAAATCTCCGCTGAAACTGCCTGTTGCTCAGACAGGAATCGGCAGCAAGTTTGTCCATAGAAAGCGATCGGTTTTGGTTCAAAATTACAGCACTCACCTTATCTATTCCCTGCAAACTGTATTTTGGCCGTCTGATAAGTCTTTCCAAAAACAATTCAGCAATTCGGATTACCTCTTCCACACCATCAGTGTTGCACATCTGTTCATGCACCATCCTGATTTCTTTTCCCCAAACATCCTCGGCATCTATAAAAGTATTGGTAAGCTCTTGCGCCGGAATCCCTGTCAGCAAATAAAGCGCGCTCGGTTGCAGTACAATTTGGACTGCCCAAAAATCCCTGCCATTATATCTTTTTGTAACAACAGTATGCTGACCGTTGATTGTACACCTTGGATGTGATGTAAGCTGATTCTGATCCAGATAACCAATGTCTTGCAAGTCCCTCAAGTAAAATACCAGACAGGTTTCAGGGCGGGGAGAATACATTTTGCATGGAACAATCTCCCCTGCCCCGAATTCAAATCTTATAACCTGGTGCTTCCTGACATAATCTCTCAAAGAAGGACTGGGCAAAAAATCCCTAAGTATCATTTGTATTTATTTTAACGTTAATGGCGGCCCGACATTTTTGATTCCATGGGCCAAGGAAATTTTTTGCGCTTCCTCCTCTGTTGGAGGTCTCCCAAGGTCATTCATGGTTTGGAAAAATTCCTCCATTTTGAAAGCAGGCTGCAGGATATAGAACAACTTGCCCTTATCCGAAGTCTGAATCCATGTATGTGGAATATTCCTTGGCAGAAAAATGGTATCTCCTGCTTTGAGTTGATGCTGGCTGTCTCCCAACTGGAAGAGGTACTCTCCTTCTACTACATAAAAAACCTCATCCTGCTCCAAGTGAACATGAAGCGAGGGTCCGGTTTTTTCCACTCCAATATACTCAAATGCTGACATTTGTCCACCTGTATCTTTGGAGGAAATTTTGAGGTCATTGGGATTGATTCCTCTGAAAGGTGTATGCTTCCCGAATCTCGCCTCACCGGATTTGACCAAAAATCCGTTTTTTACTTCATTTTTTGAAAAAGGAAATGCCATCAGATCTGACCCGAAGGCAGCAAGCGCAGCAGTAGTGACAATAAATTTTCTCCGTTCCATAATTATTGTGGTTAAAGGTTATGGACAAAAATACCCTGAACCAAGATCAGGATGCTGGTAAAAATCGGACGTTTTTACTTTAGAAAAACATCCACCAAAATGCCTTTCAATCTTCCTGATCAATAATAGCCAAAGCAGGAAATTAGTGTTTTTCATTTGCCCCTTCGCGCCTTCGCGGGAATAAAAAAGGAATCCAGCTTCTGGAGAAGCAGGATAACAGGAAAACTTTTCTTAGTGGCTTCGTGTCTCTGTGGGCTATATTGTTTCTTGTTTTGCGTCTTCGCGGCTCTGCGTGAGTTAAGATCATAGTGCTTTCCTCCCAAAAAAAGCCTACCTTTGTCCCACTTTGTAAAAAAGCACGGCAAGTTGTAAGCCGCTTTTAATAAATCTCCCCGCTGATACAGAACATACAACATCTCCATCGGCCCAATTACACTCAGCCAACATGGCATTCAAAAATTTAGGAATTATTGATCCTATCCTCAAGGCGCTCGCCAATGAAGGATACACTACCCCCACTCCCATTCAGCAACAAGCGATTCCATTGGTTCTCCAGGGAAGAGATCTGCTCGGATGTGCTCAAACCGGAACAGGCAAGACAGCAGCTTTTGCCATTCCAATTATCCAACACATTGCTGAGAAAAAGCAAATCCGATCAGGAATCAAGACTTTGATCCTGACGCCAACACGTGAACTCGCCATTCAGATTGATGAAAGTTTTGCCGCTTACGGCAAATTCACCAATATCAAACATACCGTCATCTTTGGCGGTGTATCCCAACTCCATCAGGTCAACGCCCTCAAAAGAGGCGTGGACGTGCTTGTGGCCACTCCGGGAAGATTACTCGATCTGATCAATCAACGCTTTGTTGATTTGAGACAGTTGGAAATTTTCGTGCTTGATGAAGCGGACAGGATGCTTGACATGGGTTTTATCCATGATGTCAAAAAGCTCATATCGATTATTCCGGCCAAAAGACAGACTTTGTTTTTCTCGGCTACCATGCCTCCCGAAATCCAAAAATTGGCAGATTCATTGTTGACCAAGCCCGCTTTTGTGGAAGTGACTCCACCTTCCTCTACTGTTGACAAGATCGACCAACACTTGTACTATGTCAACAAAGGAAACAAGCCTGAGCTTTTGCTTCACCTGTTGCAAAAGAAGAAAATCGGTTCTGCTTTGGTATTTACCAAAACCAAACACGGCGCGGATAAAGTGGTAAAACAACTTCAAAAGGAAAATGTAAAAACTGCTGCTATCCACGGAAACAAAAGCCAAAATGCACGTCAGAATGCTTTGAGTGATTTTAAAAACGGCAAAATCCAAGTCTTGATCGCTACAGATATCGCAGCGCGTGGTATCGATATCGATGAGCTTGCCAATGTTTTCAATTATGACATGCCCAATATTCCTGAAACCTATGTTCACCGGATCGGTAGAACAGGCCGGGCGGGAAATTCGGGGATTGCGATCTCATTTTGTGATGAAGAAACTGTCAAGGAACTCAAGGATATCGAAAAACTGATCGGTAAAAAAATCCCGGTCGTAGAAGACCATCCTTATCCCTTCAAAGGAATTCTATCCGAAAAAGCCGGTGAATTGGCCAAGAAAAAACCGAAGCAAGGGCAGAGGAGGAGGTATTAATTGGTTAATGGTTATTTGGTTATATGTATATCCGCAATGATACCAGTGGCCAAATAAATATAAAGTGACAGCTAGTGACAATCGTTATTTGTTAAAGAT
>NZ_JAKZAL010000001.1 GCF_022538115.1 Cognataquiflexum rubidum
GTTCATCCTGAGCCAGGATCAAACTCTCCATTGTATAGTTTTTTTTGCCGCATCGCTGCGGCTCGTTTCCTAGCCCTATTGTTTCTATCTGTATGAATCATACAAATAGTTTTTTGTGTTATTTCTCCAGTACTTCAATGAACTTTTACTGCCCTTTTTGGCAGTAGTGTAAGACCCTTGTCTTAAAAGCGAGTGCAAATATCGGGATATAAATTTGAACTTGCAAAACTCTAATCAAAAAAAGACCAAATTTATTTTTGACTATTTATTGCTTATCCATTTGTACACCTTACGTAAACCTCTTTTGGTTGATCTTCGGCGTAATCGGATTGCAAACTTAGCAGACTGATCGAATATTACCAAACTGTGATGTTAAAAAAACTGCATATGTAACCTAAGTATCTGTATACAAGAAGAATGTTTTTACTTGGGGGCCTTGTATAAAGGTACCGTACTGCAAGGTTCTCCATACATAATGGATTTTGCGTAAGGTTGAATTATAGACTGAATTCTCCCGTAGGCATATAATGGCACAGGGTATTTGCTACAACCCTTGATGACGACAGGTCTATTTTCATAGTCCCTAGGATTGACTTGTGAAATTGCTTTTTCAAAAAGGTATTGTTCCAAATCATCCATTCCTCCAATCACAAATTCAACCCCGGCTTTAGATAGATAAGTCCCAACCAACATAAATGCCCAATTTGGCACAATGGCATCTGCTGAACAGAATATAGCCACCAATTTACCTTTATACTGATCCCAATCTATTTTATTCAGATCTGCCCGAAATTCCTTTTCCCTCAAAACCAATTCCTGAAACAGAAATTCTTTGAGGTCAAAACCTACTCTTTCTTCCTCTCTGTAAAAGGTCTCAAGGTCTATGGTAATGATAGGACTTGATGCTACTCTGTTGACAATTTCGCTCATATTAGAAGTGGGTTCTTTTTTGAAGCTAAAACTCGGAATTCTTTTAAGTAGTTCGGCTCAAAATAGGCAATGTCTTCAAATGCCTTATCAAGGTACTTTTGGTAAGCCAATTGACCTACTGGATCTGCAGAATTTAAGTTGGAAAGATAAACAGCATTAGCATGAACAAGTACACCTTTCAGTTTTTCTAATCCATCTCCAAGAAAAAAAACTTTTCCTCTTTCCAAATACTTAAAAAAAGGATTTACATCTATTTCAAGAGGATGTGATGGTTCAATCATTTTCCCCGTAGCCCCAAACACACTGGTGTAAACTTCCATTCTTCTGGCATCCAACAATGGAATCACAAAATCATTTTCCCCACATAAGCCAAAAGCCGGATAAGCCAATGCTGACAATGTATCTACCGCAATCAATGGCAAATCATTTGCAAAGGCCAAACCCTTTGCTACTGACACACCAATGCGCAAACCTGTATAAGAACCGGGGCCTGATGAAACTGCTACCGCTGCAAGATCTGATGTTTTCACCCCTGACTGCAAAAACAAGTCTTCAATCAAAAGCATCAATTGCCTGGCATGGGCGTTTTCTTGGTCAACCTCAGATAACATCAGCAACTTCCCCTCTCCATGTAATGCCACAGAACAAATGGAGGTTGCGGATTCTATCGAAAGGATCAATGCCATACGAGAGCTAAATTATTTTGCTGAGGCTGATAGAACCCTGTTAATTTCATTTGTATTGGATAGAATTTTTAAGGCAGCTTTGACATCATCATCGTTTACCAAGGAGGCTTCCACTATGCCCTGCTGAAAATAGTATCTTGACACCAACTCCTCTCTCAAAGCTTCTTTGATCTCGAATTTGAAAGTCACTAAATCCTGTTCTTTATTATGGCTTACTTTTCTCTTAAGGTCATCTATCGTTGGCTTGATATCATCAAAAAATTTCTCCCTCAAGGCGTACTTTTCCAGATCTTCAAGTGTTTTTTCTACGTAGGTGGTGTAATCGTAATCTTTCCCTTCCAAAGAAGCTACAAAGTCAGCATAGATTTCGTCTGTAACCACAAAATCCCTGGGATTGGAAATCATCTCATTTTCTAAAA
Organism: Cognataquiflexum rubidum; assembly: GCF_022538115.1. Classification (GTDB taxonomy): domain Bacteria; phylum Bacteroidota; class Bacteroidia; order Cytophagales; family Cyclobacteriaceae; genus Cognataquiflexum; species Cognataquiflexum rubidum. Next base: position 2,036 of record NZ_JAKZAL010000001.1, read on the forward strand.
AAAACTTGTTTCCAAATTCAAAAACAAGGTTCCTCGCCACCAAACTGTATGTAATAGGGGCAAACGACTTGGTTTCTGTTTTCTCATCAGGTTCGATACCAGCTCCATCAAGTACTATTCGCCCATTTTTGGTTCTAAATTCTTTCCTAAGGGAATCAGGAATTGAAATGGAATTCCCATTCTCATCCCTGTTTTCTTGGCTATAATCAATGGCCTGAATACATCTGCCGCTTGGAATATAGTACTTCGCAGTTGTAATTTTTACTTGGGAGTTGTATGAAAGGGGAACAGTAGTCTGCACCAAACCTTTACCAAAGGTTCTTCTTCCTATCAATACTGCTCTATCGTAATCCTGAAGAGCTCCTGCTACAATTTCCGCAGCCGATGCACTCCTTTCATTTATCAAAACCACCATCGGGATATCCTTGTCAACTGGAGGTTTGGTGGTTTTATAAACAGAGTTTACATTTTCCAATTTTCCAATTGTCCTTACCACCTCTTTTCCTTTGGGGATAAATAGATTGACTATATCCACCGCTTCTTTCAAAATTCCTCCGGGATTGTCTCTCACATCCAAAACAAGACGGGTAATTCCTTGGGATTTTAGATCAACCAATGCATTTCTGACATCCGAGGCAGCATTGGTAGTGAAGTCAGAAAGTTTGATATATCCTGTCTGGTCATCGAGCTTGCCATAAAACGGAACGTTACTGATGACAATTTTCTTTCTTGTCAAATTTACTGAAATGGTGTCCGTGCCTCTTTTTACCTGAACAAAGACATTGGTATTGGCAGGACCTTTCAATAATTTAGAAATATCAGAAGTCAGACTATTGACAACATCGACTGTATCCACTTTCAAAATCTCATCCCCGATCCTCAATCCTGCCGACTGTGCAGGAAAACCTTTGTAAGGCATCAAAATCATGTTGGCTCCAGTCCTGTTTCCGATCAATGCACCTACTCCGGCATATTCACCTGTGGTCATCAGTCTGAAATCATCTGAGTTCTCTTCCGGAATGAATTCAGTATATGGGTCCAACTCTTCGAGCATAGCGTTGATTCCGATTGTTACCAACTCCTCCGCATTGATTTCATCGACATAATAGGAATCCAATTCCCTAATCAGGGATGCGAAAATGTCCAGGTTTTTTGCTATGGCAAATAACTTGTCATTTTTGTTGACAAATGAAAACAGCAATCCTACTGTAAGAACTGCTGAGAGAATAAGGATTACAGGTTTTTTGAAATTTCTGTTCATGGATGGTTTTTGTCGGAAAGTGGCTTTTCCTTAATAGTGGTGAGTATTTTTTTGATTTTGGTCTCGATGACCTGAAATGTAACGATTTCTGAAGAAACGTAAATAAGGCCGATTATTTTTTTGCCCTCAGCCATTTCCCCAAGAATTTGCTTGTTAAGTCTATAGGCCTCTCTCATCCTACGTTTGATCAGGTTCCTATCGACAGCTTTTTTGAGCTTCTTCTTTGAAACGGAAAACAATACCTGATTGGTTTCTGGAATATCAAAATTGATTTCCAAAACCATTACCTTAAAGGGATATAAAAAAAAAGAGGAACCTTTGTCAAAAAGTTCCTTTATTAACTTTTTAGAATGCAATCTTTCATTCTTGTGAAGTTCGGAATTCATTGCATTTTGATTTACGTATTAAACATACGAAACTAAATGCTCAAAATTACTTCTTCAAAGTCTTTTCAGAAGATACTGTAAGTTTGTGTCTTCCTTTTGCTCTTCTGGATTTCAATACTCTCCTACCGTTAGCAGTGGACATTCTAAGTTTGAATCCATGCTTGTTTCTTCTTTTTCTTCGAGAAGGCTGAAATGTTCTTTTCATGACGCTATCTATTTAATATTTTGTGCTTTGCTTGTTGAATTCCTGAAGGTTTCCCTTTAAAGGACTGCAAAGATAGATAACCTTTTTTTATTTACAAACCGTAGATTTACTTTTGTTTTGAATCCAAAGAATTTGGCCAATGCATTATTCGATTGTGAGGAATTCACTCACTTCCCAATTTATACAAATCCAACTGGAAATTTCCTGCCAAGAAATGGAAACAATCTGTCTCCAATTGCCATCTTGGAGGCCCGGAAGGTATGAATTGGCCAACTATGCGCAAAAAATAAGGGCTTTTGAAGTACGTGCCAACGCATCGGAAATTGCTTGGAAAAAAACGGGCAAAGACCTTTGGGAATTTACAGCTACAGGGTCCGGACAATATTTCATCAATTATGAGTTTTATTGTAATCAGATGGACGCAGGTGGCTGTTGGTCTGATGACCAACAATTATATCTCAATTTCAGTAATTTCATTTTTGAGGTTTTACAGAGGAAAAATGAAGAAATAAGCATTTCAATCGAATTACCAAGTGATTATAAAGTTGCAACTGCCCTTAAAAAAACGGGTATAAATAAATGGGAATCCGAGTCTTTTCAACATTTGATGGACAGTCCTTTATTGGCAAGTGCAGAATTAAAACATTTTTCCTATTCCGTAAAAGGTTCGACATTCCATATTTGGATTCAAGGGGAAATTCATTTTCAAATTGAAAACCTGATTGCTGTATTTCATTCCTTTTCTGAAAAGCAAATCGAAGATTTTGGAGAATTTCCAGCTGATGATTACCATTTTATTATTCAGCTGTTGCCTTATACGCACTATCACGGTGTCGAACACGCCTATTCTTCAGTCATTACCTTTGGACCTGCCCACGCATTATCAGAAAAATCCGAATTAGACGAACTTATCGGGGTATGTTCCCATGAACTCTACCACTTTTGGAATGTCTGCCGGATAAGGCCAAAAGGCATTCTTCCCTATGATCTTTCAAAGGAAGTGTATTTGGAGGAAGGCTTGGTCATGGAAGGAGTCACTACCTATATGGGAGATTATTATTTGCTTAAATCAGGATATTTGAAATTGGAAGAATACCTACAGTTTCTTCAAAAACAGATTCAACGTGAGTTTGACAGCTTCGGATGGCAAAATCAATCCATTGTTGAATCAAGTTTTGACCTGTGGCTAGATGGCTATAAAGGTGGAATCCCTGAAAAAAAAGTCAGTATTTACAACCGCGGCGCTTTGCTTTCACTTTGTATGGATCTGATGTTGCGGAAGTCAGGTTCTTCGCTTGCCAAAGTAATGAAAGCTATGTGGGAAAAATTCGGAAATACTCAGATCGGTTATGGACTTGTGGATTTTGAAAAATTGGTGGTGTCTCATACAAAAGAAAAAGAATCGATGACAGACTTCTTACGGGATTTTGTTTGGGGTAAAAACGACTTGCTTCCCTTTTTGAAATCCTTGTTGACTACTATAAATATCGAACTCCTAGAAAATTTCGAAAACAATGACCTGCTCCATTTCTTTGGAATCCGAAAAGAAGAATCGGGCATCATCACCCAACTTCATCCGAATACTGAGGCATACAACATTCTTATGAAAAATGACCGGATTCTGGATCATGATACTATCAATACAAGCGGTAACCAAGTCCATCTCAAAATTGAAAGGTTTGGAAGAACCTTTCCTATAACACTCCCAAAGTGTCAGAAAATGTATTTCCCAAAATTTATACTGCAGGCAAAGGGAGACCACAGATCGAGTCTCCGTGGACTTATTGGGGAATGACGGTCTTTATGGATTGAGTAAGCATTTTTTATTCTTGCTCATATTTTGGACTTCCATCTGGTTAATTTTCCAAAAAAATGAAATGGAATAAGAGATAGGTCACTAAAAAAAAAAGGGCTTCCTGAAATTTGGAAGCCCTTTTTGGTATATACGCCTTTCTGGATTTATTTGAAATCTTCGTCAGAAAGCACTTGGTTGAATTTCATCGAAACCATCTTTGCTTCAAGGGTAACGGGCAGCATTGGATTTTTGATTGCAAGCTTGGTAGGGACTTTTACGCCTTCGATCTCCGTATAATCCAAGTAGGAAATTTCACCTGTAGCATCCGAACTTGTTCTCAATTTCAACCCCGAGGAAACTGAATAATACTCTACTGTCTTCATCCCGTTTGGCGCAGTAATGATCAATTTGTAGGCATCTTCTTCATCGATTTTTTCAGTTCCCTGTGCTTCCAAAACATACCCTAAATCTATGTAATGCATCTCAGGAAACACATAAGTCTGGGATTTCAATACAGATACCATTTCCTCAGTGAGTTCCTGTTCCTGTCCCATACCTGACATTTTTCCTTTTCCGTTGGCAAGTACTGTTTTTTGGGCAACATTACCCATTACAGATGTTTCCTGTAGCATCCTTCCATTTTCCTGGTCGGAAATCCCGCGGATAACAATGGCATTTCCCTGAAAATCAGCTTCCATCACTAAAACCGAATTCTTGATTTTCGACACATTGGCTTTTCCTCCTACCGCTTTGATATAATTATCAATGATAGTTGTAGGATCGTTTTCAACAAGAGTGGTGGCTGCCAATACTGCTTTATCAGCCATATATGCCTTGGCATTGAATCCTGTCAAAATGATCCCCAATGCGAGTGCTGCAACAAATATTTTTTTCATTATTTATGGTTTTAATTTTTGAAATTTAAACAAAAAAAAGAGGGACTCAATCCCTCTTTTTACTTTATTTCATATCGTCTTCCGAGATTGAAACATTGAATTCGATTTTTTCAATTTTGGTTTCCAAAGGCATTGGAATCATCGGAGATTTCAACAACATCATCATAGGATATTTGACACCTTTTACTTCTTCGTAACCACTGTAAAACATGTCGCCGGCCTCGGCACTTTCTGTTTTGATTTTCAGACCTGTCTCCACACTATAATAGTTGATCTGCTTGGAACCGGTTGGGTTGGAGACGATGACTTTGTACGCATTCTCCCCTTCTACATCTTTGATTCCTTCCAAAACCAATGAATAACCTAATTCTTCGTAATGCAATTCAGGGAAAATATACATACTCATTTTGGCAGCTTCATACTGTTCGTCTGTCAATTGGTTGGATTGTCCCATGGCAGAGACCGAACCTTTTCCGTCTTTGATTACTGTATTGGAAGCCACATTTCCCATCATCATCACTCTTTGTGCAAATGCCCCTTTAGGCTCATCATAGACTGCGACAAAGTTCAGTTTCATTCCCTGAATTTCTGCAACAGATTCCATTTTGGAGGTCTTGATGGCTCTCGCATTGCTTTCGCCACCTATTGCTGAAATGTAGTTTTTAATGACTTGATCAGCTGTCATTTCAGCGCTCATAACAATTTGCTTCTCGGGATCTCCCATATTGGTAAATCTTTTTACTTCTCCCAAAGCCAATAATCCTTTTTCGATTTCAGCAGCATTTCCTACAACAGTAATGTACAAATTGTCAGGTCTTAACAATCTTTTTGCGGCGGCATTTACCTCTTCAACTGATAGTGCATTCAATCTTTGCAGGTATGTCAAATAAAAATCTTTTGGGAGATTGTATCGCTCCATGTTGATAGCAAAGTTTGCAATCGTCGCAGGATTTTCTAATGAACGGGCGAAAGATCCACTAAGGTTTGCTTTTGCAGATTCCAATTCTTCTGAATTAATACCCTTTTCACGCAGGTTTCTAATCTCATATATGATTTCCTGGACAGCAGAATCAGTTGCTGAACCTCGTACACTTGCTCCGGCACTGAAAGTTGCCACTAGCCTGTCTGCACCGATGTCGGCATTTGCTCCATAGGTGAATTTTTTATCTTCCCGCAAGTTCATAAAAAGTCTTGAAGAAGTTCCTCCGCCAAGTACAAATCCCACCAACCTGCTTGACAGATAATCCTGAGATGCAAGACTGTTTTCCAAAGGATAGGTAATATTTATAACTGATTGCTGGGAGGAAGATCTATCCACCATTGCTATGGTGTTTTTGAGAGGTGCCTTAGGCATTGGATATTTGAAACTAGGGATCGCACCACTTTCCCACTTTGCGAAGTATTTATTGACGAGCTTTTCGGCTTCGCCCAAATCCACATCCCCAACAATCGCCAAATACGCAATATTGGGTTTAAAATAAGTCTGGTAATATTTTTTGATGTCCTCGACAGTAATATTGTCCACTGTGGCTTCAGTTTCAAATTCACCATAAGGATGATCGGTCCCAAATACCAATTTAGAAGAAAGATATCCCGAAATTGAATTTGGGTCATCTTTTGCATAAGCCAATCCTGATTTTGTTTGGGTCTTTAATTTTGCAAGTTCTTCCTCAGGAAATAAAGGGTTAAACAAAACATCCGCCATTAGTTCCAAGACTCTTTCCTGATTTCTTACTAATGTAGAAGCATAAATGGAGGTTGCAGAAGCTGAAATACTTGCTCCTAAAAAATCAACTTCTCCATTGAATTCATCCTTCGACAAATTCGTGGTTCCAGCTGTCATCATTTCTCCGACAAAATTGAGCATTCCTGCTTTATCACCTTCCAAAATGGGATCCCTGTTAAGGATTAATGAATAACTTACCCTAGGCAATTTGTTGTTTTGTATTACAAAAACTTTCAATCCATTTTTTAAAGTAAATGATTCCGCATTTCCAAATTTGATTTCAGGTGCCGGCCCCGGACCAGGAATGACAGTCCTGTCCACCTGTGAGATTGCTGAGGTGGCGAAAAGAGATAAAAAGAGGTATAAAATTATATTTTTCATATCGATATTTTTTGGGGGATAAATCACTCGGTTGTTTGAGCTGATTTGGGCAAATAAGTTAATACAACTCTACTTTTGGGATCTAAATATTTCTTAGCAACACGTTGGATATCTTCAGGGGTTACTTTCCTATATAAATCCAACTTAGAATTTATAGAACTGGCTCCGCCGAAGAAAACATGCCCTTGGGCAAGAGAAAGCGAAATATTAGCCACACTTCCCAATTCATTTACCAGACTACTTTCCTTTATATTTATAAGTTTTTGGAATTCTTCGTCATCAATTCCATTGGTTTTCACACTTTCCAGAATTTTATCAATCGACAAGTTTAGCTCATTGATATCTACTCCCATATTGGCTATAGCAAGAATCAAAAACATACCTCCATCCTCTAGGTCATTGGGGAATGCCACTGCCTGAATTGCTTTTTGGCTTCCATCCACCAACTCCCTATAAAGCAAAGAACTCTTGCCAGAAAGCAAATAAGTACTTAATAAGTCAAGGGCGTAAGCATCCGGATGGCCTTTTTTGGGCATTAAGTATCCCTGGAATACAGCAGGAAGTTGAATGTTATCAAAAATAGTATCATTAACTGCTGCTCCGAGTTTTTCTATTTCAATATTTGGCCTGTAAGGAGTAACGGTTCCTTTTGGGATTTCACCAAAATATTTCCTTACCAATTCCTCTGTTTTTACATAATCAATATCTCCGGCAATGGACAAAGTCGCATTATTTGGAACATAGAAAGTCTCATAAAAATCTTTGAAATCCTCTAATTTGGCTGAATCCAAGTGTGCAGCAGATCCAATGATTGGGGATTTGTATGGATGGTTCGGGTATAATCTCAAAGGAAGTTCTCTCTGAAAACTGCCATAAGGCCTCTCTTCCATCACCTGCTTCATTTCCTGCTTGATCACCTCCCTTTGAGTATCTACTCCTATCTGATCTACTTTGGCCTGAAGCATACGCTCACTCTCCAAGTACAACGCCAATTCCAATTGATTTGAGGGCAAAATTTCATAATAAAATGTATAATCCTGGGATGTTCCTGCATTCAATGTTCCACCAGCTGATTCAATTATTTCAAAAAACTTTCCCCTTTCAATATTTGGAGAACCTTCAAACATCAAATGTTCGAAGAAATGAGCGAATCCTGTTTTTTGGGGATCTTCATTCTTGGATCCTACATGGTAAAATACAGTATTCGCAATAATTGGTGTACTTACATCCCTGTGGAGGATCACATGCAAACCATTGTCCAAGGTAAATTCCTTGAAATCGATTTTGTTTTGGGCTATTGCTGAAAGTGTCAAAAAGACTCCCATCAACAGCGTAAGGGTAAACTTTCTCATATACTTGGATTTAGTTTTTGGTTCATGTAAGTTTTACTTTTTTAAATCAAATTTGTTTATCGAAAATGGATAAAAGAATAAAATTGGATACCGGTGAGGAAATTGTTAAGTTATATCTGCGAAAAATATAACAAAGCGAATAACTGAACAAATCTATAACTAATTATTTTCAGTTAAATATTGAAATCTGTAAATCATATGTTGGAATCAAGGAGTCAGCCTGCTGAGTATTTCCTTGGCTTCATGCCATTTCAACCTTGGTCCAAACTGACTGACGATTTTGGAACTTGCCATAGATGCTAATTTTCCACTCGAAGCATAGCTGTGACCATTGGTAATGCCATACATAAATGCTCCGGCAAACATATCTCCTGCCCCATTGCTGTCAATGGCCACGGTCTTATAAGGCTCAATGTCTATAAAGGTGTCCCCATCCCAAATCATCGCGCCGTTTTTTCCCTGGGTGATTACAAAATGCTTTGCTGCCTTTTTCAATTCCTCCCTGGCTTCTGCAAGGGTATCTTTAGCAGTAAACAACATTGCCTCTTCTTCATTGGCAAATAACAAGTCAACACTTGGTCCGATGACATCATCAAATCCGGACTTGAAATACTTCACCATAGCCGGATCTGAAAATGTCAATGCTACTTTTGTGCCGGCACCTTCTGCGATTTTCTTTGCTTTTACCATGGCTTCTTTCCCATTCGGAGAAGTCACAAGATACCCTTCTATAAATAAGTATTTGGAATCTTTGATAGCCCATTCATTCAGGTCTTGGACTGAAAAATTCTGGGTGATTCCCAAAAATGTATTCATCGTCCTTTCGGAGTCTTCGGTGACCATGACGAGACATTTGCCGGTAATTCCGTCCTCAGGGACTTTTCCTTCCAAGCTGTTGTCCACACCGGAGTTTTTCAAATCCTCAAGGTAAAAATGTCCAAGTTCGTCATTGGCCACTTTACAACAATAGAAAGCATTTCCCCCAAATTGGCTTACAGCGATAACTGTATTTGCGGCAGAACCGCCGCATTGTTTTTTCGCTTCTTCTGTATTGATGACTTGCATCAGGGAGTTTTGACGGTCTTCGTCAACCAACGTCATCAGGCCTTTTTCAACATGGTTGTCTAAGAAAAACTGGTCAGAAACCCTGAATTCTATATCTACGAGGGCATTACCGATGCCCGTTACATCGTACTTTTTCATGTTTTTTTTATCAATTAGATGTTTTGTTCAGTAAATAAAATGTCTTCCACCTGGAAGACCATCAGGTCATTCAAAAATTTTATGCCTCTCAAAAGGTATGGATCTGTCAAACAGATACCTGTAGGTATGATGGGTTTTGTATATTTCTGCATTGAGCTGTTCGCAGACACGCATCATTTTAGGATTAAAATCTCCGATCCAATTCATTTCGATGGTTTTGTAGGGAAAAGAATCGTGGCGGGCAAATATTTCATTATATGCCATAATCATGGCGCTGTCTACACCTTTTCCCTGAAACTCCGGCACAACACCAAAGACCAAACCCAACATTTTATTGGGTGGATGAAAGGTTTTGTACCAAAGGAATTTGAGCTTGCCAATCAGATCCAACTTCCCGTTTACATATTTGAATATTTGGTTGATCTCGGGAATATTAATAAAAAATGAAACAGGTTCTCCTTTATAAAAACCAAAGTATAGCAACCTTGGGTCACGTATCGGTTTTAATTTAGCAAACATCAATTGGGTCTCCCTGATGGTAAGGCTTTTTCCCATATGCTTTGCCCAAGCTCTATTATACACTTCCATGAAGTATTGCGGGGCCTTCTCTGAAAGCTCTTTTCCTTTCATATACCGAAATGAAAAATCAGGATCAGCCAAAACTTTGTTGGCTCTTTCCACCATTTTGGAGTCAAAGTTTCCACCCTGAACAGGCCGCATGTAGGTGTATTGCCTGAAATACAGCTGAAAACCATAATCTTCGAAGAATTTCTGATAATAGGGAAAGTTCCAAGGCATGTTGTAATTGGGAGGGGAAAAACCCTTCACCAATAAGCCCCACCATTTATCCCTTTCACCAAAATTGACCGGTCCATCCATGGCTTCGACCCCTTCTTTCTGGAGCCAGGATTTTGCAGTGTCAAATAACAGGAAAGCAACTTTGCTATCATCTATGGACTCAAAGAAGCCGACTCCGCCTGTAGGTTGTTTTTCTTTCCATTTGGGATGGATAAAAGCTGCAATCCTTCCAACAGATTTTCCTTTTTGATCCTGTACCAACCAACGCTTGGCCTTTCCTCCTTGCTTAAACAGCTTGTTTGTTTCGGGTTCAAACAAACCCTGTATGTCTTTATCTAGAGGCCTAATCCAGTTTTCCTCATTTTTATATAGCCTCACGGCCATTTCCAAAAATTCTTTTTCAAGTGCTGGACTGTTAACTTCCAGAATTTTCATAGTCGTGATTTTAATTAAGCGGATAAAAATAGGGAGATAATTTTAAAGTAGGAAAGGGTCTTTTCTTACTTATATCCCAACAGGGTCAAAAGAGGACATCAGAACACCTTTTCTCCTTTATTTACCCAAATACTCCACGCTCTGTTGTAGGTATGGATTCTGTTTGTTGTCTTTTGGTCTTTGTAAACCGGCTGCTCTTCATTCACCCAATGAAAAATCCCTCCATAAAGGTTGTATACCTTCTTGTATCCTGCGGATTTGAGTTTTTTTCCTATATCCTGACTTCTTGCACCGACAGAACAGTAAACCACTATGGGCTGGTCTTTTGGGATATCCCTGACGCTTTCCATTGAAAAAGTATCAAAACCAACCCATCTCGCGCCTTTGATATGGCTCACTTCATACTCTTCTTTTTCTCTGGTATCGAGTAAAACAGACTTGCCAAGAATTTCACCTTGGTCTAAATACACCAAAGGAAAATCCTTTTCATATATCCCGCTTAGCATGGTTTTATAAGCCAAACTTTGGCTGAAAGTAGGTGATGGTATCAAAAATAACAGGAGGAAAATAAAAGGAATACGGATTAGCATGAATTTGGGCTTATTAATGAACATAATTCGTATTGTTCAGGGAGGTACAATCTCTCAAACAAAAAATACTCAGAAATGATTGTTTGGCCTCAAAAAAAATCAATTTTTCAATTTGAATTGTTCCGTTGGATTATTTTTTACTGAGAAAAAGGAATTTCAGCCATAGAAGTCAGACAGCCTGGCCAATCCTCTTTTGTCGAGAACAAGGATTTTCTTTCCTTCAAAATCAATCAACTCGTCCTTTTTGAATTCCGAAAGAAGTCTGATTACTGTTTCTGTAGCAGTTCCAACCAAACCTGCGATTTCCTCCCTTGTCAGGACGATGTCAATCTTCTCTCCTTCTTTTCCGTCTATTCCATAAGTTTCACTGAGTTTTAGCAAAGTAAAGGCAAGCCTTTCCCTGATTGATTTTTGTGTGGCATCCGTGAGTTTGTCTTCCATAATACCGAGGTCATGGCAAAGTGCTTTGGTAACCCTCCTATGGAATTCCGTGTCTTCTGCCAACACCTTTAAAAATGATTCTCTAGGGACAAAACATATTTTGGCATCTTCCACAATGGTAGCTGAATTGGAATACGATTCTTCACCCAAGAGGGAAGCATATCCTAAAAAATCACCTTTTTTAGCAAGTCTGATAATCTGCTCTTTTCCATTGGATGCAGTTTTGAAAACCTTGACAACTCCATCATTGATGCAGAAAACTCCAAGAGGCTTGGTTCCTTCATAAAATAATATCTGACCTTTTTTATGGGTAATAAAGTTTTTGTGATCAGATAAATGGCATAAATGGGGCTCGGTGAGATTAGAAAAGAGTGAAAATTTCCTACTCATGCAAAGCTCACATGGAGTGCTTTTTTCTATAGTTTTCATATCAAAAGGTTAAGACCGCTGAACAAACTTATTTCATAAATATAACAGATAACATGACAAATATCACATTAATCAAGGTTGAAATTGAGGCAAATCGGATATTTGATCATAATTTTTAACATCAGAATTATATTTCAAGAATAAATGCTGTCTGCCGTTGCTGATTCCCATGTAGGAAGCACCTATGGTTTTATTATAGACTGCTACCTGTTCGACTGTTTTTTTAGACAATCTTACTTCAGGGGCTTTGCATTCGATCAAAAGGAATGGATTTCCGACTCTGTCCAAAACCAAAATATCAAATCTTTTCTGAAGGGAATTATAAATCACTTCTTTCTCCAAAGAGAAAAGTCCTTTTGGATAGTTACGGTGATGGACCAAAAAAGAAACCATATGCTGTCTGACCCATTCTTCAGGGGTCAATATCAAATATTTCTTTCGAAGGGAATCGAAAATGCTTAATTTACCCTCTGACTCCTGAATTTTGAATTCAAATTCAGGAAAATTGAGGGAAAACTGCATAAATCCATACCTATCCGCCATCATTTCGCAAATATGTCCGCTTTCTTGTTAGAAACATCAACCAAAACGTCTAAAATGAAGAAATTTATTTTCTTTTCACTTCTGTTTTCAACCATTTTCTTCTTTTCCTGCACCACAAAGGAGAAAGTTGACCTCATCGTACATAACGGTACCATCTATACTGTTGATGAAGGTTTTTCGATAGCAAATGCATTTGCAATTAAGGATAACCGTTTTGTGGCAGTGGGCAATGAAAACGCCATATTTTCGAAATATGAATCCGAAGAAGTTATTGACTTGCAAGGCAAACCAGTATATCCTGGGTTCATAGATTCCCATTCGCATTTTTACAGGTATGGATTAGGATTGCAAGTGGCTGATCTGCTTGGAGCCGAATCAGAAGCAGAACTGGTGGAAAGGGTTAGGATTCATGCTGAAAAAAATCCTGATGCGGCGTGGATATTGGGAAGAGGTTGGGATCAGAATCTTTGGGAGTCAAAAGAATTTCCAACCAAAGCCAAATTGGATTCCCTATTCCCTGACAAGCCAGTCCTTCTTACCCGGATTGACGGACATGCTGCCCTGGTCAACCAAAAGGCTTTGGATCTGGGAGGCGTTACTGCCCAAACATCCATGATCGGAGGAAAAGTTATACTTATAGGAAACAAGCCTTCAGGGGTTTTGATTGACAATGCGATTGATCTGGTTTCATCCAAGGTTCCTAATGCGAGTAAGGAGGAATCCTGGATTGCATTACTCGGGGCTCAGGAAAATTGTTTTGCAGTCGGTCTGACGACAGTAGTAGATGCGGGTCTAGAGAAGGAAACAATCGACCTCATCTCTGAAATGCAAAAAGACAATACATTAAAAATGCGGGTATATGCCATGGTAAATCCTACAGAAGCCAATATGGCCCATTATTTCAAAACGGGGATTTATCAAGACGACAACCTCACAGTCAGGAGTTTTAAAATATATGGAGATGGGGCTTTGGGTTCAAGGGGTGCCGCTCTCCTAAAACCTTACCATGACCACGCTGACAATTATGGATTTCTTCTCAAAAACCCTGAGGAATTTGATGAGTTGGCTAAAAAAATGTACGAAAACGGCTTCCAAATGAATACCCATTGTATTGGTGATTCTGCAAATAGGACACTCTTGGACATCTATGCCAAATATCTCAAAGGCAAAAACGACCTCAGGTGGAGAATCGAGCATGCCCAGGTAGTGAGCAAGGAAGACATGCCGAAATTTGCCCAGTATAGCATCATTCCTTCTGTCCAGCCTACCCACGCTACTTCTGATATGTATTGGGCCGGCCAAAGGCTTGGCCCTTTCCGGATCAAAACAGCATATGCATACAAAGACCTCCTGGACCAAAATGGCATGCTGGCACTAGGTAGTGATTTCCCTGTAGAACATATCAATCCTCTGTTTGGCTTTCATTCGGGTGTTGTCAGAAAAGACGCCAAAAACTGGCCCGATGACGGATTTCAACCTGAAAACAAAATCACCCGGGAACATGCACTTAAGGGTATGACCATTTGGGCAGCATTTGCAAACTTTGAGGAAAACCTAAAAGGAAGTATTGAACCGGGAAAACTTGCTGACTTTGTGGTTTTGGAAAAAGACATCATGACAGCTCCCGAAAACGAACTCCGTGAGATCAAAATCTCAGGAACCTTTGTTGGTGGGAAAAAAGTCTTTTAACTTATGAGATCAAATATCGTCAAAATTCCAGATAAGGTTTGAGCCTATCCACCCATTCAGCATTGAAGATTTTGATTTTTAGCAAATCATCCGAAGTTTGATAGGGACCGTGCTGATCCCTGAAGGCCACAATGACCTTAGCTGATCCATAGTTGATATAGGGATGTTTAGCCAGAGTGTTGACATCAGCTTGATTGATGGGGATTTTGTTTTTGACACCAGGTTCAAAATCAAAATAATCAAAGACTCTTTCCAAAACCTCAGGAGTCATGCCGTAAACCTCCAATAGTTGGTCCTTGCTATGCAAACCTCCGATATTATCCCGGAACTTTACTACTCTTCCGGCCATGGTCTGCCCTATCCCCGGAACAATTTGAAGTACAACAGAGTCAGCATCAGAAAATGACATTTTATTCAGCTGCGGACTTTTGGGTTTTTGATAAGCGTTTGCTCTTTTGACCGTATCTGATTTGGAACCTATTGATTGACTTTGATAGTTATTTTGAGAAGGTTTCCAACCGGCCTGGACCAAACTGTCAATCTTATGGGAATAAGCTGAATAATGCTCTTCGTTTTTCTTTCGAACCAGCCAATCATAGCCCAACGGTATCAAATAAAGAACAATAAGAGCCGGTATCACCAAAACAAAACCTCTAGATTCCCTTTTGGAGAATCCAAAATACGATTTCAGAAAAAAATAAATTTTAGCCATCAGGAATTATTATTAAAAACCATAACCCAATCGCAACCGATAAATCGTATCTATCTCCGATAAAATAATACGATTGGAATTATTTTACAATTATTACGAAATTTGAAAATGAAAACCAAAATTTTAATTTTTACTTATTTTATTTAGACCGAATTTAAATTAAACGGAAGTAAAGAGAAATTATCCTTTGCTATCTAATCTGAATTAAATTTGTGTCAGAAAAGTATCTAAAATGCAAAAAACGTTTAGAGCCATCAGTTTATCCCATAAAAGTGCCCCTGTCGAAATACGGGAGGTCATCGCACTTGATGAGGGCTCCATACATTCTCTTTTATTGAAACTGAAAGATTTTTTCAGCATTACCGACACGCTCATTCTTTCTACCTGCAACAGGACCGAAGTTTATTACTCACACGAAATCGACTTAAATGAAGAAATTATCAAGCTCATTGGACTTGAAAAAGGCTTGACCAATGTGGTTGAATATATGGACTACTTCAAAATCCATAATGATGACAGAGATGCCATTGAGCATTTGTTTAGGGTATCTATGGGACTTGAGGCCCAAGTAGTGGGTGACATGCAGATATCCAATCAAGTGAAAAGAGCCTATCAGGCTTCAGCAGACTTGGATATGGCCGGACCATTCCTGCATAGATTGATGCACATGATTTTTTTTACCAGCAAAAGACTTGTTCAGGAAACTGCATTTAGAGACGGTGCGGCTTCTGTTTCCTATGCAGCGGTTGAGCTTATCGAAGAACTTACCTCCAACACATACCAGCCCAGGGTTTTGCTCATAGGAGTAGGTGAAATAGGAGAAGATGTAGCCAAAAACATGGTGCATATCCCTGATGCAAAAGTTACTATCACAAACAGGACTTTTGAAAGAGCCAAGGGTTTGGCAGATGAGATGGGATTTGAGGTTATTCCTTTCGAAAATTGCTTTGAAGCGATGAAAGAAGCAGATGTTATCGTCTCTTCCATCATGAAATCTGAGCCATTTATCACCAAATCATTGGTGTCCAAAATGGAAATCCATAGCTATAAGCTTTTTGTTGACCTTTCTGTACCCCGAAGTATAGAAACAAACCTGGAGGAAATCCCGGGAGTCATGCTTTATAATGTGGATAATATTCGAAGCAAGGCCACCGAAACCCTTGAAAAAAGACTTGCGTCTATTCCGCAGGTTGAAAGAATAATCAATGAAAGTATTGAAGACTTTTTTAACTGGAAGAAAGAAATGATGGTTTCCCCGACCATCAATAAGCTTAAAAATGCATTGGAGCAAATCCGTCAAGAGGAGATGGAGAGGTTTTTGAAAAATGCTGATGAAGCACAGGTAGCCATCATTGACAAAATCACGAAAAGCATGATGCAAAAAATCCTCAAAGTCCCTGTGGTCCAACTTCGTGCCGCCTGCCAAAGGGATGATGCGGATAAAATGATTGACATCCTATCTGACCTTTTTGATCTTGAAAAGGATTCAGAAAAAAAGGCGTAGAATAATCCCTCTTCTACTTGAATTACGGATTCAATCCCTTTATTTTACCTTCGTCAATTTCAAAATTTATGAAGATTAAAATTTATTGGATATTTCCCCTCTATTTGACTTTTACAATACTCCCAGCTATACCGGCAAATTCTCAAACGTATGAGGTTTATGACCATAATCTCAGGTTAAAATCCAGAATCGAATTTGACCACATCAGTATTTTGGGAGAAACGGTCAGAATCAGTTCAGCCAACAATGAACTTAAGCTGTTGAGCAAAGAATATAAACCATTTGTCGATCTCAAAGCACTAACGGTACACAACTACGACCAGCCGTGGATAGTAGTCCAGGGTCCGCAAGGGAAAGGCGCTTTCCATGAATATGGGGAGGAGATTTTTGCACCTGAATACGACCAAATTGAGGTTTTTTATACCAGACTTCTAGCCAGAAAAGGAAATCAGTTTTGGGTATATGACCATTCGACCCGAAAGACAACGGCAATAGGAACGTTTCAGGAAGCCAAACTTGCTTTAAACGGGCAGGTGATCGCGAAAAATCCTGATGGGTATTATCTTCCACTATCGGACAACCCCCAAAAAATATATGACGAGCTTCAAGAAGTGAATGGGAATTTCCTGATATCAAAAGAAAGTTCGGGATATGGGTTGATCAACAGGCAGGGAGATTACATCTTAGAACCCATCATCGACCATATGGTTTACCTCGAGGGAGACTACTTTTATGCACTCGATGGAAATCAATACATGTTGGTCAGATGCTTAGAGGAGCGAGCAGATATCAAATATACATCCTACCATAAAATTACTCTTGAAGACGGAATGCTCCTTGAGTATATTCATGGAAAATTGCGCAGGGTGATGGATAATGAAGGGATTCTTTTGGATCAAGTCGGGATGGAAAAAGTAACCCATGTCGGAGATAAGCATTACAATGTTTTTTTGAGAGATAATAAAACAGGATTGCTTGGACAGAAAGGTTGGGAAGTGCAGCCAGTACTTGAGGTCGATTTGATTCTTCCCGGGAGTGAAGGTTTATTTCCTGCCAAAAAATCCGGAAAATTTGGGTTTATCGATAATTCCGGGAATTGGATAATTGGAAACCAATATGAAGAGGTTGGAACATTCAAGGAGGGTATTGCAGCCTTTAGACAGGATGAAAAATGGGGATTTATCAACAACCAAGGGACAGAAATCACAGGAGCTGATTATGAGCAAGTCTCTTTTTTCCACAAAGGCAAGGCAATTGTTAAACAGGAAGGAAAGCACTTACTGATTGGGAAGGATGGAAAACCAATCCTGGAAAAAACTTATGACCGGATTTCTTTGGCTGCCGACAATTATTACATCTCCGAAAATGAGGACAAATTTGGTTTGATCTCACCTGAAGGTAAAGAAATTGTAGAACCCAAATTCCAAGAATTGAGAAGAGAGGATTTGAATAAAATTCTTGTCAGACTAGGCAATAAGTATGGCATCTTGGATGAGAATGGAGATTATGTATTGCCGGTCTATTACAAAAGTATAGTATTTGATAGCGGCAATAATCAAATCCTGGCTGAAGATGACTATCAGTTTGCACCGGTCGATCCTATCGAAAACATAAATATAAAAAAGAAGAAAGGCGCCTGATTCCTTTATCAATAAGCATAAAAAAAAGACTGACCTGATTTTAAATCAAGTCAGTCTTTTTTTGTACTTGGATTTATTTCTTATCTCCTTGTTTCCCTCTACCTCCTTCGGTACCACTTGCGACATCTGTGCCGGCTATGGAGGCCCTCATTTCCGTATCGGACTTGATATTTTCCATTTTATAATAATCCATGACGCCTAGATTTCCACTTCTGAATGCTTCTGAAATAGCTTTAGGGATTTCCGCCTCAGCAGCTATTACAAGAGCTCTCATTTCGACTGTCCTAGCTTTCATTTCCTGCTCAAGAGCAACAGCCATGGCCCTTCTTTCTTCCGCCTTGGCTTCTGCTACCTTAAGATCGGCGGATGCCTGATCAATTTGAAGCTTGGCACCGATGTTGGTTCCTACATCGATATCAGCAATATCTATTGATAGAATTTCAAATGCTGTACCGGCATCAAGACCTCTTTGAAGTACCAATTTTGAGATTTTGTCAGGATTTTCCAACACACTCTTATGATTCAGAGATGAACCAATCGAGGTTACAATTCCTTCCCCCACCCTAGCTAAAATAGTTTCTTCACCTGCACCACCCACCAACTGGGCAATATTTGCTCTAACAGTCACTCTTGCTTTAGCAATCAACTGAATGCCATCAGCAGCCACGGCTGCAACATTTGGCGTGTTGATCACCTTGGGATTGACAGAAATCTGAACCGCTTCGAAAACGTCTCTACCCGCCAAGTCTATGGCGGTGGCCTGCTTGAAACTCAAGGTAATATTTGCTTTGTCTGCCGAAATCAATGCCCGTATAACGTTTGGAACATTTCCACCAGCAAGATAATGGGTTTCCAGATCATTGGTTGTCAGGTCAAGTCCAGCTTTGGTAGCTGTGATCAGGGAGTTGACGATCACTCCCGGTGGCACTTTCCTGATTCTCATTCCTATCAATTCTCCGATTCCGACCTTTACATTTGAAAAGATGGCAGTAATCCAAAGATTGACAGGAATAAAATATAAAAACACAAAGAGTAAAATCAGCGCGGCAAAGGCTGTAAACAAAACAATAGCCGAATTAGACATGTCCATAAACTATGATTTAATTATGATGGTATTATTTTCCAATTTAGTAATAAAAACAGTAGTGCCGACAGAAATAAATCCCGATTCGGATTTTACCTCATAAATCCCCTCGCCTATTTCTGCTTTCCCAAATGGCTTGACATCAGAAACGGTCATTCCCTGCATTCCGACAACTAATCCTTTGAGCCGGTCATCGAACGCACGGCTTTTGATGGCGCTTTTTAAGGCAAATTTCTTCCATGCTCCCGTCCTGAATCCATAAAGAAGGGCGCCAAAATTCAAAACAAGTGCTGCTACTAAAACCATTCCGGCAACTTGCTTTTCAAAAGTCACAAAGGCATAATAGATTCCGACTGCTGTCACCAAAACACCGATAATTCCGACAATGGTAGTACCCGGAACAAAGAGGATCTCTGCGATCACCAAGATCAATCCAATAATAAGAAGGGTACTCAAGATAAACCAGACCATTTTATTTATTTTTCATGAAATTAGTCAGTTTTTTGTTTGGGAAAAAACTGAACATAATAATTAAGTCAAAAAAATGCCTTCCCAAAATAGAGAAGGCATTTGAATAGTAAATGAGAATTTAATAAGCTCTTGCGAAGTAAACGCGGCCTTTCGAAGGATTGCCGGTAAGTATACATTTCCCTTCCTCTTCTTTCCTGTCAATTGGAATACACCTGATTGTTGCCTTGGTAAGTTCTTTGATTTTCTCTTCTGTTTCAGGAGTACCATCCCAATGCGCAGAAAGAAAACCCCCTTTAGACTCCAATAATTCTTCAAAATCGGTCCATGAATTGACCTCTGTGGTCATTTCTTCTCTGAAATTGAAGGCTTTTTTATAAATGCTTTCCTGAATTTCGTCAAGTAGGTTGCTGATATGATCTTCCAGGATTATTTCTCCAAGGTTGACGGTTTCTTTGGTCAGCGTATCTCTCCTAGCCAGTTCAATGGTATTGTTTTCCAGATCCCTTGGACCCATAGCTATCCTTAATGGAACACCTTTGAGTTCATACTCAGCAAATTTCCACCCAGGCTTATGGGTATCCCTGTTATCAAAATGTACAGAAATCCCTTTCTTTTTCAGCTTGGCTATAATTTCTTTTGCCTTTACAGAAATCCTGATAAGTTCTTCTTCTCCTTTATAAATCGGTACGATAACTACTTGATTTGGTGCGAGCTTTGGAGGAAGCACCAAGCCATTGTCATCAGAATGTGCCATGATCAATGCCCCCATCAATCGGGTACTGGCACCCCAAGAAGTCCCCCATACATATTCCAGACCACCTTCTTTGGTGGCGAATTTGACATCAAAAGCTTTTGCAAAATTCTGTCCGAGAAAATGGGAGGTTCCGGCTTGAAGAGCCTTTCCATCCTGCATCAACGCTTCAATGCAATACGTGTCTTCAGCGCCTGCAAATCTTTCGTTGGCGCTTTTAATCCCTTTAACTACAGGGAGTGCCATAAAATTTTCTGCAAATTCAGCATACACGTTCATCATTTGAACAGTTTCATCGATGGCCTCTTGCTTGGTAGCATGGGCAGTATGTCCTTCTTGCCACAAAAACTCAGTTGTCCTTAAAAACAAACGAGTTCTCATCTCCCACCGGACGACATTCGCCCACTGGTTAACAAGAAGAGGCAGATCACGGTAAGATTGGATCCAGTTTTTATATGTACTCCAAATGACAGTTTCGGAAGTGGGCCTGACAATCAATTCCTCTTCAAGCTTCGCTTCAGGATCGACTATCACACTTTTTCCGTCTTCAGAATTTTTGAGTCGGTAATGGGTCACTACCGCACATTCTTTAGCGAATCCTTCAATGTGGCTGGCTTCTTTGGAAAGGTAGGATTTTGGGATAAAAAGTGGAAAATATGCATTCACATGCCCTGTTTCCTTAAACATCCTATCAAGTTCCGCCTGCATTTTTTCCCAGATCGAATAGCCATATGGCTTGATCACCATACAACCCCTTACTGGAGAATTTTCGGCCAGGTCAGCTCGCTTTACCAATTCATTGTACCACAAAGAATAGTCTTCACTCCTTTTTGGTAATCCTTTACTCATAGTGTTTTTTGATTTCAAAAATCTAATTATCTTCGCTAATTACTGTAGGGGGCAAATATAATCCAAAAAATGATAACCCTCTCTTATATGACTCGTATATAACGGTAAATAGTAAAACCAAACAAATGAAAAACTTTAACAAAATATTGATCCTTGGAGCAGGTACAGTACTTATGCTCTCTTCTTGCAGCACAAGTCAGACCGCTACAAGAGGTAGGGAAACCGACGATCTTTACTTTATGGCTTCTGATGTCAAGGTCGCCACTCAGTTTGCAGTATCAAATAACAATCCCCAAAATTTCAATCAGTTGAATACGGTTAATCCAGCTGAATTTGAACAGGAAAATTTTTCTGCAAGGAACGTTAACCCGGAATACATAGCCAAATATCAATCTCAAGCTGCAACCCCTAGCACGGGTGAGGTTTATTTCGATGATAACGAAGCGCAAGAATCCAATCCAAATGTGAATGTTTACAACAACTTCTATGGTTCCGGTGCCGGCGTAAACGGTGCAGGTTTCAATAGTGGAATGAATGTAAACGTAGGTTTCGGCATGGGTTTCGGAGCGCCAATGATGGGTATGGGCTGGGGAATGCCAATGATGGGAATGGGCTGGGGTATGCCAATGTGGGGAATGGGAATAGGATGGAATTCTATGTGGGGTTGGAATATGGGAATGGGTATGGGTATGGGCTGGGGAATGGGTGGAATGTGGGGTAACCCATGGATGAACCCTTGGATGAATCCATGGATGAACCCTTGGATGGGTGGCGGAATGTGGGGTTGGGGAAGACCAGGTTGGGGTATGCCAGGATGGGGTGCTCCAGGATGGGGTGGTGATAATGGTCGTCAGGTTGTAAGAGGCGGAAGACCAGGTAGAGATTCAGGAATGGCTTCAGGTGGAAATAGACCGGGAACAAATTATCCGTCCACCGCAAGATCAGCAAGGAGAGATGCTGTGAGCCCTGACAGATCAGTTGGTGCAAACAACAGAACAGCAGGGAGAGATTTCAGCAGATCACAAAATGATTATTATAACAGCTCAAGAAGTAGGGTTGCAAATTCAGCTGCAGCAGGTAACAGAAATGTTGGGTCAGCAGCAGCAACAAGACCTACCAACAGAACCGGCATTGACAATGCCCGTCCAACTTATAATTCAAGAGGAAATTCAGGTGTATCAAATGGAACTGTAAACAGAGGCACTTCAACCTCTCCTAGTTTCAACAACAGAGGCACTACCAATACAAACAGAGGTGCAAATCCTTCATACAACAGAGGGGGAAACACAATGAATAATAACAGGACATCTACACCATCAAGAGGTGGTAGCATGTCTACCCCATCAAGGGGCGGAAGCATGTCAGCACCAAGCAGAAGTTCTTCACCTTCTTTTAGTTCTCCAAGTAGGAGCAGCGGAGGAAGTATGGGAGGGGCAAGCCGTGGAGGTGGTATGAGCTCCGGAGGATCTAGAGGAGGAAGAGGGGGAAGGTAATTCCCCTTTTTTTATAGAGACTTTGTTATTGAAAATTTATCCTCTTTCTTAAAAACTATAAGTCAAATTTCTATATTTCTTATATGATTTCGACAAAACATTCATTGCTTGGATTTTTTTTGATTTTTTTTGGCTCTTCGTCAGTATTTGCTCAGTTTGGATATTATGAAGATGCATTAAGGTTTAGCCAGTTTAGATCAACCGGGTCTGCGAGAATAATTGGATTAGGCGGTGCCCAAATGTCATTGGGTGGCGATATTTCGAATATCCATACCAATCCTGCCGGACTTGGGTTTTTCAGAAGGTCTGAATTTAGTTTTTCACCCTCATTCGGGACTTGGAATACAGAGGCGAATTATCTGGGCCAAATCCAGGATGACAGGACAGGAAACTTTTCCATACCTAATCTAAGTTTGGTAATCAGCAATCCAAGGCAGGGAGCCTTAAATACGAGTGCATTCAAAGGTGGATCGTTTGGTATCAGTTTTAACAGAATGAACCACTTTAACACTCAATTTGGTTATTTCTCAGACATTGAAGGGGACGTTTCTATCATTGATTTTTTCCTACAGCAGGCAAATGGTATTCCCGAAAGTCAGATAGAAAACTTTGGTCTGACAGGTTTGGCTTACCAGACATTCTTGATTAATCCCATTACCAGGGATCAAAACGGAAACCCAATCAGCAATCCTACCCAATATGATTCCTTCGTACTCGGTTTTCCTTTTCAAGATGAGACGGTAACCTCAGAAGGAAGAATAAGCCAAACTTCAGTTTCTTACGGAGCTAACTTCCTTAACAAATTCTTTGTGGGTGCGGGATTGGGTTTGTCTTCGGTAATTTATAACCAAAGAAAAAATTATAGAGAAGAATTTTTTGATGAACCTTTATTGAACTCTACGATAAATGAACGACTTTCCATGAGTGGTTTTGGAGCCAATATTAATCTAGGTGTAATCTTCAAACCAGTGGATCAATTGAACCTTGGTGTAAACTTCCAATCCCCTACTTGGTATACCTTTAATGAAGAATACGAAGCCAGAATGGTTAACAACTTTGACAACTTTTTCTTTGAAGAAGAAAATATTACCCTTGGAACAGAAGAAGCACAAACGCCAATTACGATAGGGAATTATAACCTCAACACCCCTTTGAGATTGAGTGGAGGAGCAACTTTATTCATTGGAAAAAGTGGTTTTATCTCTGCGGACATCGATTACTTAGATTACAGCAAGAGCCGCATCAATTCACGGGATTTTAATGCAGGGGCTGACAACCAACAAATTCGGTCTTTATTCGGCCAAACAATAAATTATAGAGTCGGTGGCGAATTCAGATTTGATATATGGAGATTGAGAGGAGGCTATGGATTGTACGGAGACCCATTTGTCAACAGTGATTTTGACAGAAAAACACAACAATTCTCAGGAGGTTTTGGGGTAAGGTTAAAAGCGATGTACTTTGATTTTGCATTGTCTTCGACCAATTTTAGACAGCTTTACAATTCATTCCCTGTGGAGGAAGGTGGTTTTAACATTGGACCATTTACCGAGATACGTAACAACATCACTACCGGAACGATGACATTCGGTTTTAATTTCTAAAAAACCCCATCAATGCCGACATCAAATGCTCAGTGGATATATCCTCTCCACTGAGTTTTATTTTTGACTGGAGATAAAAATATTCACGTTGCAAAAGAAGGTTTTTTAATTTTAATGTGATTTCACCTACCTCCAAACCTGCAAACATCGGCCTTTTCCCCGTTTGGTCTTTCATCAATCTTTTATTGATTTCCTCCAAGGAAACGTCTAGATATACAGATACTCCTTTTTGATTGATCAACTCCATGTTGTTGTTGAAACAAGGGGTGCCTCCACCGGTAGATAAAACAAAACCATCTAGACCATCGAGCGTTTTTTCAAGGTAGAAGGTTTCTAACTCCCTGAATTTACCTTCACCCTCGGAACTGAAAATGTCTTTGATTTTTTTCCCCGTCTCTCTTTCAATCAAATGATCCAAATCAATGAATACAAAATTGAGTTCTTTGGCTATCTGCCTTCCGAAAGTAGATTTTCCGGATCCGGGCATTCCTACCAAAACAATCTTCAAAGGGGATTTCATCGTGCAAAAAGTGATTTCACTTCCTCCGGACTTGGTGTATTCCGGTAATGGTATTTCTTTAAGACCACTCCGTCTTGGATCAGCATAATGCCGGGGTTTGAACGCATGATGGTTTTAATAACAGTGGCATCACCCTGATACCCCTCTATGTCCCATTTTCTGTCAGAAATCAAAGCATCGATTTCATCCACTGAAGACGCCGCCACAAGGATGGGCGATATCTCACTCCCTTGAAGCCCCTGAACCATGGCATCAATTGTTTCGAGGTGAGTTGTGTTCATTTTTCCCATATAAGTCACAAAAATCACAGCCTTATTCCCGGTCAAAATTCCTTCCGTAAAATCACCTTCGTCGTTCCATACCGCAAAATCAGAAATCTTGGGGAGGGCATCTTCATTGATCAAAACCATATCCACAAATTCGTAGGATTCGTCTGTAGGATATTGGTCCAATACCACTTCCTGACCATCCTTCTTCATGATATAATTATATTGCAAAGGTGCCGAAGGCTTCATCGCTGTTGTAATATTTACCCCCTCTTTATAGGCTCTAAAATCGATAAATGGCAAGTTCCGGATGGCCGTTATCGCCAATAACACTGAAAGGACCAAGCTGCCACGAACTGTCCATTTGGCCCATGATGGACCGTCATTGGAAAGGTCTTTTTTGAAAAGAAAAAGAACGCCTATCAAAACCAACAAGATCACATCTTTGGTAAATGACTCCCAAGGTGTCAATTTGATCGCGTCACCAAAACAACCGCAATCAGTGACTTTATTGAAATATGCCGAATAAAAAGTAAGGAAAGTGAAAAATAAAATCATGATTCCCAATGCCCAAACCGTAAACCTTAGCCTTACTCCCAAAATCAACATCACCCCCAATACGACTTCTGACACAACCAGAAACACACCAATCGGCAATGCATAATCTTTGAATAAATAAAAGAATGAAGCGATGTCATTTGAAAAAACATCGAAATATTCTTCCAGTTTAATAGCCGTACCTACAGGATCATTTACTTTGATCAGACCGGAAAAAATAAACAGACCTCCAACCAAAAGCCTGACGATATATAACATGGTTTGCTTAAACATGGTAATTCAATTTTATCAAACAGAAAACAGCATAATTGATCATATCCTGGTAATTGGCTTCAATCCCTTCGGATACCACCGTCATTCCTTGATTGTCTTCAATTTGCTTCACACGGTAAAGTTTCATCAAGATGATATCTGTCATGGAAGATACCCGCATATCTCTCCAAGCCTCTCCATAATCATGGTTCTTGTTTTCCAACAGGCTTCTTGTATCCTCTGCCCATTTATCATATAATGGCTCAAACTCGGAGTAGGGAATTTCCAATCTAGAATCGTTTTGGTATGAGATCTGAATCAAAGCAATGAGACAATAATTGATAATACCTACAAACTCATCAACAATCGGATCGTTGACTTTTTGGTTGCCTTTTTCTTGAATGGATCTTATCCGTTGCGCTTTGATGAAAATCTGATCTGTAATAGAAGGAAGTCTGAGGATTCTCCACGCTGTCCCATAATCCTGGGTTTTCTTCTTAAAGAGTTCTTTACAATGGGCGATAACTTGATTATATTCGCTGACTGTTTGCGTTTTCAATGTATTTACAATTTTAATGATTTCCGGTATCCCCCCAACTTCGACTTTCGAAGATATATTATTTCCTA
The DNA here is from genome assembly GCF_022538115.1 of Cognataquiflexum rubidum. GTDB lineage: Bacteria > Bacteroidota > Bacteroidia > Cytophagales > Cyclobacteriaceae > Cognataquiflexum > Cognataquiflexum rubidum. The sequence goes on from NZ_JAKZAL010000001.1 coordinate 28,497, forward strand.
CAAAAATAACATTCTGTTCCAAAGGAAAGCTATTGGTTTTGGATAGACCTTGGATAATGGGAATCTTAAATCTCACACCTGATTCTTTTTTTGAAAAAAGCAGGCTTCTTTCTTCAAAAGAGGTTTTTTTAAAAGTTTCGGAAAAAATGGTCCTCGAAGAGGTGGACATTTTGGATATCGGAGGCTATTCAAGCAGGCCAATGGCTGAGGATATTTCAATTGATGAAGAGTTGGCGAGGACCATTTCTACGATTGAAAAAATCAAAAGTGAATTTCCTGACATCCTGATATCGATTGATACTTTCAGGTCCAAAGTGGCAGAGGAGGCTGTGGCAGCGGGAGCTGATTTTGTCAACGATATTTCCGCCGGAGAACTTGATCCTTTGATGATAGAAAAAGTTGGGAAGCTAAACGTACCCTATATCGCCATGCACATGAAGGGCACTCCAAAGACGATGCAGCAAAATTCAGGATACCAAAATATTTTAACAGAAATTATGCATTATTTTTCTAAAAAACTGAACCTATGCCTGAAAGCTGGCATTAAAGATGTAATGATTGATCCTGGATTTGGATTTTCTAAAACTTTGGAACAAAACTATTGGATTCTCAAAAATTTGGCTTATTTTAAAACAATCCAAGCTCCAATTCTTGTGGGTGTCTCGAGAAAGTCCATGATTCACAAAAAACTCGGAGTCACCGCCGAGGAATCATTGAACGGGACCACCGCACTCCACATGGCCGCGCTTATTAACGGTGCAAACATTTTGAGAGTACATGACGTGAAAGAGGCAAAAGAAACGATAAAATTATATAAAGAAATTTACCCTTGACATTACTTTTCAAAATAGGATTTTTAGAAATATCCATCGTGAATATCATCGATATCACCTTGGTGAGTATCCTTATTTATCAAGTTTATAAATTGTTGAGAGGCAGTGTTGCCATCAAAATTTTTCTTGGATTCCTTTCCATTTATTTGATTTACCTCATGGTAAGTGCTTTGAGAATGGAGCTCCTTTCTATTATCCTTGGCCAATTCATGGGGGTCGGTGTCATTGCAGCGATCATTATCTTCGCTCCCGAGATCCGGAAATTCCTTCTCATTATCGGCCGTTCCTCTTTCTTATCCAATGAAAATTTCTTTCAGGAATTGCTTTTTTGGAAAAAACGGGAAAGTAATGCCTTTAATATCAACCCAATAATCGAAGCTTCCAAAAGTCTCTCCGGTACAAATACTGGTGCCTTGATGGTCTTATCAAGCAATACGGAATTGAAATTTTATGCAGAAAGCGGTGACATCCTTGATGCGCAGATTTCAAAAAGATTGCTGATCTCCATTTTTAATAAATACAGTCCGCTACATGACGGGGCTGTGATCATTTACAATGGAAAAGTAAAAGCCGCGAGGTGCATTCTTCCCGTGACCGAACGTGAAGTTCCTGCCCAGTTTGGTCTGAGACACAGAGCAGGGATAGGTATGTCTGAGGCTACAGATACTTTGGTTTTGATAATATCCGAAGAAACCGGTCAGGTATCCCTTGCCAAAAACGGAAAAATCCTTCACAACCTTTCTTTTCAAGAATTGCGTGAATTGATCAATGATTACCTGTCAGGAGTGGATATCGATGAGAAATTTGAATCCATATCCGTATTCGAAAGGACAAAACTCAAAAAGGTCACTCCGACAAGCGCATAAAAAAAGGTCCGAAACTGAAGTTTCGGACCTTTTTTTACACTTCAAAGCAAAGCTACTACTATAACTTTTTTACATTAATAGCATTAAGTCCTTTTTTACCGTCCTTAACATCATAGGTTACTTTGTCATTTTGGGCTACTTTGTCCACCAATCCTGTGGCATGGACAAAAACGTCATTCTGAGACTCGTCATCAACGATAAAACCGAATCCTTTTGCATCGTTGTAGAATTTTACTGTTCCGGTAAGCATGATAAATTTTAAGATTTTGTGGATAAATGTCCTTTAAATGTAAATATACTAGTTGACAAAACAAAAATTTATTTTGCTAAATTGCCCTTATGAAAAAGCTTGTAATTATCAGGCATGCCAAATCTTCTTGGGATGAACCCTTCTTAAACGACCATGAAAGACCACTTGCTGAGAGAGGTTTAAAAGATGCGCCCAAGATGGCAAAGCGGTTGAAAAAAGAAAATATCTTTCCTGATGCCATCCTCTCCTCTGATGCTGAAAGGGCAAAAGCCACCGCAATCATCATGGCTGAAGTGATTGATTTTCCACCTAAAAAGATTCAATTTAACAAGGAACTGTACCACGGATCAGTAGCACAAATCTTATCTGAAATCAAAAAAACCGATGAAAGTGTCAAAACTTTATTCTTATTCGGCCACAATCCGGGATTGAATGACCTGATCTGGAAGCTTGGGGGTGAAATAGACAATCTTCCAACTGCCGGCCAGTTTGGGTTTAAATTTGATGTGAAAAAATGGGAGGAAATAAGTCCCAAAAATGCCAAGATCTGGTTTTTCGATTACCCCAAAAAAGACTGAAACAGGACAATTGGGATAAATTTTCAAATTAAAATTTCCTCACATCTTGGATTACCTCCTTAAATTTTGCTTCTTTTCCTATTAAATACATTATTTTTTCTGCTGCATATTCAGGACTACTCAATTGATTATTTTCCTTTAGACCGATAAATTTTCCCAAAGAAGAAAAATCTTCGGAGGAGGAATTCCTGATTTCTTGCTGCATTGCTGTATCCACCACGCCAGGCGCCACTGCAAAAAATCTTATGCTGCTTAGATTCAGATCCGATTCCACTTGTGCTGCTTGGGTAAGCATGTTCAGTGCTGCCTTGGAAGCAGAATAGCCCGACCAACCATCTATTGCTTTGGTGGCTGCCCCAGAGCTAATATTCACGACAATTTTTTCCGCTTCCTTAGATTGTGCATACTTTTTTACGAAAGCATTCATCAAAATGGCAGGTGCAATGGTATTGATCGCAAATACCTGACCGATGCTTTGATTGGATAACTTACCCAAATGTGCGACTTCCCCGATCACTCCTGCATTGTTTATCAACACAATCCGTTCAAATTCTCCTTCCGGAAAAATTTCATTCAGCTTGTTTTCGATCTCTTCTATTTTTCCCAAGTCACAGGCTAAGTGAAGGTAATTTGGATGAATCACTTCTGCTTTTGATCTCGAAATTCCAATCACCCTATTTTGATTTTCCTGAAGTGCCAGCCGAACCAAAGCCTGGCCAATTCCCTTGCTTGTGCCTGTGATGATAAAAAGTGATGTTGCTTTCATGTGTCAAATTTAAATATTATTAAAAGCCCATTAAACAAAAATCCAGACTTCAAGGCTTTATCCCGCTGAAGTCTGGATCTAAAATCAGGAATAGCTAAATCCCGATTACAAAATGTATTGAGAAAGATCCCTGTTTTTTACCAAAGACGTCAATCTCTCCTGCACCATTTGTTGGGTGATCATGATTTTGGAATTTGCTTCTATGGTATCAGGCACTTCGAATAGGAAATCGTTGAGCAGGTGACTCATGACTGTATGTAGCCTTCTGGCACCAATATTTTCCACATCTTCATTGATCTGAAAAGCCAACTTGGCGATCTCTCGAATGGCATCATCATTGAAGTCAAGATAGACCTCTTCTGACTCAAATAACGCCTGATATTGTTTGGTCAGGGCATTCTTAGGCTCTTTCAAGATCCTGTAGAAATCATCCTCTGTCAGGCTGTTCAGTTCCACTCTAATCGGAAACCTTCCTTGAAGTTCGGGGATCAAATCCGATGGTTTTGCGACATGAAAAGCTCCTGCGGCGATGAACAAAACATGGTCGGTATTAATGACTCCATATTTGGTATTGACAGCACTTCCTTCTACTATGGGTAGTAAATCCCGCTGAACACCTTCTCTACTCACATCCGGTCCGGATCCGCCTTTACCGCTTTTTGAGGCTATTTTATCGATTTCATCAATGAAGATAATCCCATTATTTTCAGCCAATCGAAGGGCTTCCTCCTTCACTTCGTCAAAATCCACCAACTTAGAGGTTTCCTCTTCCATCAGTATCTTTCGTGCTTCGGCAATGGTAACCTTTCTTTTTTTGGTTTTTTTCGGCATCATCCCGCTGATCATATCCTGAATTCCCGCCATACTGGCATCATCCATCATGCCGTTACCGATCATTCCAATTCCTACCGGGGGACTTTGCTTGACATTGATCTCCACCTTGCGATCTTCTAACTCCCCATTCTTCAGTTTCTCTCTGAATCTGTCACGGGTTCTTTCATTCAACTCATCGTCAGGTGCCTGTTCGGAGTTAAAATCTATCGAACCTGAAACTGCCGGACGAGCAAATCCCGCTGTTTTCACGGGTGGAATCAGGATGTCCAAGATAGCTTCATCCACTGCGTCAGCGGCTTTACCTTTGACTTCTTCATTTTTCTTTTCCTTTACCAAATGCACTGATTGCTCCACAAGGTCACGGACCATACTTTCCACATCTCTTCCCACATATCCCACCTCGGTAAACTTGGAAGCCTCCACTTTGGCAAATGGAGCATTGGCAATTTTCGCCAACCTTCTTGCAATTTCTGTCTTGCCAACCCCTGTAGATCCAATAAGAAGTATATTGTTTGGTACAATATCTTTTTGGATATCGCCTTTAACATTCATTCTTCTGATCCTGTTGCGCAGGGCTATTGCTACATTTCTTTTGGCATCGTGCTGACCGATGATATATTTATCAAGCTCCGCGACAATCTGTTTTGGGGTCAAATCACTAAAATCGTTTCTCATATTGTTGACGTTAAAACGTTCTCCATTCATTTATTGAGGTGGATATTTTCAAAATCTTTGATCCACCCTATATACCATAAAACATTCTGAAATGGGAAGAACGCTTGACTTTTGGCGATTGACATGATGAATATCGACCAAAAAGGTATTTATTCAATATTGCTAAGTTGCCTATGATAGGAATTTATTTAGGCTATTTGCCTGCTGTTTTCTGATTCTTTTGGAAAAGAAAAGACCATCGGATCATCTACTTTTGATTTCATCAGGGCTATTTCCAGCACTTCCTCCACTTTGTCTACAAAGTGGAATTCCACGCCTTTGATATATTCCTTGTCGATCTCATCGATGTCTCTTTTGTTATTTTTGCAAAGAATAATTTCTTTAATCCCTGCTCTTTTGGCAGCCAGTATTTTTTCCTTGATTCCACCTACAGGCATCACTTTGCCACGGAGGGTGATCTCCCCTGTCATAGCCACCTTGGCCTTTACTTTCCTTTGGGTAAATATCGAAGCGATCGCAGTCAGCATCGTGATTCCGGCTGAAGGGCCGTCTTTCGGAACTGCCCCGGCAGGCACGTGGATATGCAGGTCGTAATAATCGAAAAGCCTGTCGTCAATTCCCAATTTATCTGATTTGGATTTAAGGTAGGAAAGCGCAGTGATGGCAGATTCTTTCATCACTTCACCCAATTGGCCTGAAAGCGTCAATTTGCCTTTTCCTTTACTCAAAGAAGTCTCAACAAAGAGAATTTCACCTCCCACAGAAGTCCAAGCCAAGCCAGTCACCACACCTGCCGTGCTGTTGTCTTGGTACATTTCCTTATCAAAAACCTCTCCTCCCAAAATTTTTCTCACCATATCGATAGTGATTTTTTTATCATATTCTTCTTCCATCGCGATGGATTTCGCAAGATTTCTGACCACTTTCCCGATTGCTCGTTCAAGATTCCTTACGCCGGATTCTCTTGTATAGTCCTCGATGATTTTGGCAATTGCGGCCCGGTCAAACGAAATATCCTTCGCTTTTAGACCATGTTCCTGTCTTTGCTTGGGAATGAGGTGCTTTTTGGCTATCTCAATTTTTTCTTCCAAGGTATAACCTGTCACTTCAATAATCTCCATTCTGTCCCTGAGTGCAGGCTGTATGGTATCCAATGAGTTAGCGGTGGCAATAAACAGAACCTTGGAAAGGTCATACTCGACTTCCAAATAATTGTCAACGAAAGTGCTATTCTGCTCGGGATCTAAAACTTCCAAAAACGCAGAAGAAGGATCTCCCCTAAAATCAGAACTCAGCTTGTCAATCTCATCCAATACATAAACAGGATTGGAGAATTTGACTTTCTTCATGTTCTGGATAATCTTGCCGGGCATGGCGCCCACATATGTTTTCCTGTGTCCCCGGATTTCGGCTTCATCATGAAGTCCTCCAAGAGACATCCGGATATATTTTCTTCCCAAAGCTGTAGCAATGGACTTACCCAAAGAGGTTTTTCCTACTCCGGGAGGTCCGTACAAGCAAAGAATCGGTCCTTTGAGGTCTTTTTTAAGTTTTAATACTGCAAGGTATTCGATGATCCTGTCCTTGACTTTTTCAATGCCGTGGTGGTCTTTGTCCAGAATGGCTTTGGCTCTTTTGAGGTCAAAGTTATCTTCTGTAGTTTCATTCCAAGGGAGTTCAACCAAAGTTTCGGCGTAATTCAATGCAATAGGGTATTCAGCAGCGGAGGGATTGATTCTTAAGATTTTATCCAATTCCTTTTCAAAATGTCTGGCAACTTCTTTTGGCCATTTTTTCAACATTCCTTTGGCACGGAGCTCTTCAACTTCTTTTTCAGGCCCTTCTTCGCCCAATTCGGTTTGAAGAACTTTCATCTGCTGGCGAAGAAAATAATCCCGCTGCTGTTGGTCGATATCGGTATGGACTTTCTTTTGGATCTCGCTTTTGAGTTCGAGCATCTGAATGTCTTTCATCATAAACTCCAACAAAATCGTTGCCCTTTCGACGCCATCGTTGATTTCAAGCAGCTTCTGCTTGGCTTCCACGGGTGCATTGATGTTGGAAGAAAGGAAATGGGTAAGGAAAGCGGTATTGTCTATATTGTCCAAAGCCACTTGGGCTTCTCTTGGGATCTCAGGATTGAGGTGCAAGATTTTGGCTGCAGAATCCTTCAGGGATTCTTCCAAAGCTTTGATTTTTTTGCTGTTTTTAGGAAAATTCTCCTCTAGGTATTCCACTTTGGCCATGAAATATGGATCCTCGGTAACGGTTTCCGTGATGCGGAATCTCTTTTTGCCTTGGATGATAATAGTGGTATTTCCATCAGGAAGAATGATCATTTTGATGATCTTGGCTAAAGTTCCCACATGGTAAATGTCTTCCCAAGAAGGATCATCATTTTGGGCATTGACCTGGGCACAGACCCCAATGAGTTTGTCCCCTTTTTGGGCTTTTTTGACGAGCTTTATGGAACGTTGCCTTCCGACAGTAATCGGTATGACAACCCCGGGGAAAAGGACTGTATTACGGACTGAAAGAATCGGGATATCAGTGGAAAAATTCTCCGGCTGCTGTAGACTTTCATCTTCATCGTCAGCGATCAGTTGTATCAAGTCGCCTTCGCCGGCATAGTCACCTGTTATCATCGATTGATATAATTGGTTTTCAAAATTCTTCATAAAGGACAATATGACAGACAAGCTGTCAAGTAAATAATAAAATAAAGAAGAACCTTCAAATTAAGAAGGTTCTTCTATTAAAATCAATGAATATGCCAAGGATATTTTCTGTACAAATTGGCAGGTTAATAAGTGAAGTAATCAGGATCTAGCTCCACCACCTCAGATCCATAAAGTGTCGAATATATCTTCCCATTGATTCCCATTACTTGCATAGCGCTAAACCATAACATTGAACTTTCTTCACCTATATTTTGGACAATTGACTCAGAATAAGTGTCAAGATTAATTTTAACTATTTGAGTTGGGGTAAATATAAAAGCCTCATTCGCTATTATCGGGATTACTTCAGATTCAACCACATCACCAAAAGAAAAACTGGCCACGGTAATCCAAGTTTCCTCAAGCTGATCAAACTTTTGTAACGCGACAACATTATCCTCTCTATTTTCCACTCCGATTTGATAGAGCTTTCCCTTATACCAAAAAGATTTGAGTCTTAATGAATAATCCTTTATCTCAGTTTGACCTGCTAATTTTTTCCAAGTCCTTGTTGCGAACTCATACCTCCATCTTTCATTCACCTCAACATAACCAACAGCTGGAGTGATTTTAAAACCTCCTTCATAGTACAAATATTTGTCAGTTGAATAAACGCTTAGCGGTTGAATTACATCTGAGGGTATTTTAGGAAGTTTAATCAAGGTGTTATTGCTTGGGTCAAATTCAAAAATTTGAGGACTAGACTGGACTGAAAAAACATTTTCGGAATGTCCGCCAGAATAAATCTTACCGTTTGGAGATTTTAGGGTAAATATATTCGCTAAAAATGAGTCAGAGTTTTTATTTTCTGCCACCAATTCCATTTTCCTTGCTGATGGAGTAAACTTGTATATTGAATTTACTCTGAAAAAGTAGCCATAATCTCCCATAGAAACTCCTCCACCAATGCCGTAATCTTCTCTGAAGACTCCTTCGGCTTTAAAAAAAGGAAGAACAGGGTCTGTGAAAGTTAGCTTGACAGAATTAATAGAATTCTGTCCTGAATTATTGGGATAAACTTCAATATTTCTAGGGATAAATTGATCATTTCCCGCCCATATCCTGAAGGTCAAATTTGTCGAGCTTACATTTTGGATTTCATAATTCAAATCTAAACCTCCAAAGCTCAAACTATTCATTTCTGGATAATGAATGTTAAAATTTTTCCCTTTTAATGTAGTCCATTCAAAGGTTTTTCTCAAAAAAGCCTGACCTGAATCAACTTCAGGCGCTTTCAATTTAAAGGAATTAGATACAATATATTTTTTTCCTCTAAGAGTTATCTGAATTTTTGGATTGGACTCCTGAAATTTTGCTATGGGCATAAATCTGATTTTAGATGCTGAAAAATCCACTACGGGGAGCTTATATTCATTCCCATTTTCCGCAAAATACTTTACCTCAATTGATTCTGAAGAAAGGTAAGATCCTTCAATTATCAGTGTATCCTCATAATTGACAACTTGGTTTGGATCAATTTCAAAATTTGCTTGACGAAAATCCAAGGGATATTCTAATTCCAAAACTTTTCCGGCAACTGATATTTCGAAGGCATACAAACCTTGTGTAACTTGTTTTTCACCAATTGGAAACAGATCCGGTAAAACAAACTTGAAACCCAATCCCGACACCTCAAGAACTTTTGCGGGCACTCCTTGAACTGTAACTCTATAGTTCCCGGGTATTTTACTGAAGCTACTGCCTCTGACTTCAAGAGTATCCCCGAAAAAAACTGTTTCCGGGCCTACTATTTCCGAAAACAAAAATCCCAAAGATCCTTTACTCACAAAATCAATCACTTTGGAATAAACAATTCCTTTGGAGGTTTTTATAAATGCAGCGACCCAATACTTTTCGCCAAGTTTCATTGAGTGTGTCCCCCTAAGCTCAAAAGAAGCAGAAGGTTTTCCTGTTTGGCTTACGATATCATCTTTTTCAACTTTCGGAACCGGAGTCGGACTATATACGAAGCCATATTCCAGAATTTCGTCGGAACCGAAATCATACACATTGGCGGCGAACTGAACTCCATCACCGTCCAATTCCTGGATAAAAGCCACACTGAATCTCGGATTAGTGGCAGGCTTGACATCTTCGTCCTTTTGACAGGAATACATCAATGAAACCGTCAAAACCAACAATGCTAAAATTCTTGCTTTCATATTATTGCAAAATTAAAAACGTAATCCGATAAGAAATGAACTGACCAATCTGTCATAAATAACCACATTGAAGGGAAGACTTACGCTCATCACCTCTGCGTTTTGGGTGACTTGAAATTCCGCTACCAACCCTATGCTTTTACTCAGATTGATGACACTGCCGAGCTTTGCGACAGGACTGACAAACCTCCTTTTGATATCTGTCAAAGGCTCCTCATAGAGTGTTGTAATGCCATTGGAATTCAATGTTTGATCAATGATCGAAAATTCGCTTTCGATCTTATTATAATTGGACACGACACCCAGTCCAATATAGGAATCCACCTTCCCGACCCTGATCCAAGTATAGTTGAGGGTAACAGGAACCATGATTGCTCTGGCAGTATATGTTTCTGTTGCAGTCATGTATTGTTCCGTTGAAACATATTCCGATTTCACCGTATTGTCCTGATTCATGTAAGCAATTGCAACATCTATGGACAAACGGGGCCATTTTCTAAACTGATGGGCTTTGACTCCAATCTGAAAAATGGGAAAAATACTGGTTTCAAAAGCATCCTTTCTATTGCCTGTAATGATTGAAGGAGTCAGGACTATTGAGGAAATCCCTGCCGAGACTACAGGAGAAACCCTAGTAAATGGTTCTTTTTTGAAATGCAGTTCGTAAGGTAGGTTTTCACAAAGATGGTATTTGGACAATACGGAAATGAAATCGTATTCCTCATATTTTAAATTGAAGATGTCCTGATACAATTCATTTGTACAATCTCCCGCCATCAGCATATTCAGGGTGCCGATATAGGGTTTTTTGAGTTCGGTAAATTCTCTTCCTTTAATCTCCTCCTGCTCGTAGCGTGCCACCAGTTCTAAAAGTTCGGTACCATTGTCAATGTAAAAGATATTCCGGCTTCTGATCAAAGTAAGTTTGCCGGAAACCAACACCTGCACAAATTCCGCTTCTCTTTCACCGGTCAGTTTCTTGACCACATAAAGCCAGCCGTTATCCAGACCAAATCCTGCTATATCACTCGGGAAAAGTGTTTTAGACTTTTCCCCGGGTTTTGAAAATCGGATTTTATCATAGGATTCATAATCAAATTTTTTCTCAATTTTCCCATATACTTTGGTGCCATCCAGAGTAAGGATGAAATCTCCAGACTGGGCAAAAGAATCTTGGGAAAATGAAATCAGACAGAGTGCCAGATGCAAAATCAGGGTAGCATTAATTCTCATAATTGGGCTTTAGGGTGATTAACCGAACAATGATACCCAAAAAAGTAATATTAAAAAATAAGGGGAAGAAAATAATTTCCTTCCCCTTTAAAATTTATACACAAAACCAAATTATGGTCCTGTAAACAGCTTTAGAATATCATTTCCAATGGCAAATACCATCAGGGCAAGAAGCAGAACCATCCCTACTTTCTGTGCATTTTCCAAGAACTTATCGGAAGGGGCCTGACCTGACACCATTTCATATAACAAAAATACCACATGTCCACCATCTAGTGCCGGAATGGGAAGAAGGTTCATAAATGCCAAGATCATAGATATCAAACCTGTAATACTCCAGAATTTTACCCAATCCCAATTGTTGCCATAAATTTTTGCCATCCCTATCGGACCGCTTACGTTTTTGGCAGAAACTTCTCCGGTAAACATTTTTCCCAAAGCTTTGGCATTGACAATAACCACTCCAAATGCACGCTGTGTACCTTTGGTGATGGATTCACCTACACCATATCTTTTGACAACAGGTTCAAGCAATGGATTTACAGCAATTCCAATCGTTCCTTCCTCAGAAATCTGGGCAGATTTTTCTAATGTTTCACCATTTCTTTCCACCAACAAAATAGCCTCTTTTCCTTTCAAATCAGCAAGGGAACTTTGCAAATCATTGAAATAGGCGATCTGTGAGCCATTGACTCCTACGATTTTGTCACCTGCTTTCAATCCTATCTTTTCCGCGGTGCTGTTAGGAGAGACCTCTCTTACATCAAAAGGAACCCTGATATTGATGAAGCTGGACATAGCCTGCTCACTGTTGAAAGAATTGATAAAACCTCTTGGGATTTCAATTTTGATGATTTCTCCACCACGGTCAACAGTATAAAAACCCCCACTGCTCAATAACGCTTCTCCGCCACTTAATTCATTGATGCTTTCATATGGCAATCCATTGATATCCAATATTTTGTCGCCATCCTTAAATCCAATTTGCTGACCGATCTCCAGAGCAACAATCCCATTTTGTATGACTTGGTCTCTTGAATAATAAGTCTCGCCTCTTTGGTATACTAATACTACGAAAATCAAAACTCCTGTAAAGACATTCACGATGATACCGCCAAGCATGACGATAAGACGCTGCCAAGCAGGTTTGGAGCGGAACTCCCAAGGCTGAGGTTCGGTGGAAAGCTGCTCTGTATCCATAGATTCATCGACCATCCCGGAGATTTTGACAAATCCTCCCAAAGGAATTGCCCCTATTGAATATTCCGTTTCACCCCATTTGAATCCGATGATCTTTGGAGGGAATCCAATGGAGAATTTCTCCACCCTCATGCCAAACATTTTGGCGGTAAGCAAGTGGCCCAACTCATGCAGGCCTACTAAAATTGACAACCCCAATATCAATTGGGCTACCATGATCAGTGTATCCATTATACTTTACTCTTTATTAATTCTTGAGTGATGATACGGGACATTTTGTCCGTATTAATGTAATCTTCCAGTGTCGGGTTCCTGACGAAATCTGCCTTGGCCATTGCTTCGGCGATAATGTCTGACATTTCTAGAAATCCTATTTCCTCCCTCAAAAATGCAGCCACAACGATTTCATTGGCAGCATTTAAAATACAAGGTGAGTTTCCTCCTTTTGCAAGTGCCTCGTAAGCCAAACCTAAATTGCGGAAAGTTTCCATATCCGGTTGCTCGAAAGTCAGGTTTGGATATTTGGCAAAATCAAACCTTGGAAAATCTGCCTTTAACCTGTCAGGGTAGGATAAGGCAAACTGAATAGGGATACGCATATCCGGTAGCCCAAGTTGTGCTTTGATACTTCCATCCTCAAACTGTATCAAAGAATGGATGATCGATTGTGGGTGTACCACCACTTCAATCTGCTCTTTGGAAAGTCCAAACAACCATTTGGCTTCGATTACCTCAAGTCCTTTGTTCATCAAAGAAGCAGAATCAATGGTGATCTTTGCTCCCATATCCCAATTGGGATGTTTTAAAGCTTGGGCTTTGGTCACAGATTCCAAAAACAACCTGTCTTTTCCTCTAAATGGTCCTCCCGACGCAGTGAGGATAATTTTCTCGATTGGATTATGAAATTCACCAACCAAACACTGAAAAATCGCCGAATGTTCGGAATCGACAGGATAAATGTTCACTCCTTTTTCACTTGCCAATTTCGTTACCAACTCACCTGCGACCACCAGGGTCTCTTTGTTGGCAAGGGCAATGGCTTTTCCTGACTCGATGGCCTTCATGGTGGGGATCAACCCCGAGTATCCGACTAAAGCAGTCAGCACTATATCGATGGTCTCCATAGTGACCACATCGGACAATGCTTTTTCTCCCGCAAAAACTTTGATACCCAAAGGAACCAAAACATCCCGCACCTTCTCATAGAGACTCTCATTGGCTATCACAACACAATTGGGCTGAAAATCAATAGCCTGACGGATCAATAAATCTGCGTTGTTTTGGGCAGTCAGGACTTCTACTTGAAATTTTTCGGGGTGTGATCTGATGACCTCTAGGGTCTGGGTTCCTATACTTCCTGTAGAGCCAAGGATGGCTACATTCTTCTTTCCTGACATCAATTCATTTTGCATTAGCAAGGGACAAAGTCTATCTGTCTGATAAATCCCCTTATACACATGACAAAATTACAAGGTTAATGGACTTTTCCTCCAAATTTTTCAGTCTTTTTGAAAAGGGCTAAATTTGGCATGCAAATCGGTAGCAACTTTAATTGAAGAAAAACATGACCAACCCAAATTCCGAGCACACCGTTATGGGGAATATGATCAAAAATGCAAAGACAATTCTTTTGGCCTTTTCAGCAGGTCTGATGGGCGCATGGGCTTTTCATGAATTCAGCCCAAGGGAGGAATTTCCCAAAAATACTGCCTTGGAAATACCGAAGAGCACTTCCTATCAAGTCAATAATTCGGGCGAGGCGGCTGCATATGCAAATGCACCTGTCTCTTTTGTCGAAGCTTCAGAAAAAAGCACTCCTTCAGTGGTATTTATCAAAAACTTTTCCGGTACGGACCAAAGGCGCTACAGCATGTTCGACTATTTTTTTGGGACAGAACCAACACAACGAGTCAGTACAGGTTCAGGAGTAATCATCAGCGCTGACGGATATATCATTACCAACAACCATGTCATTGACCGGGCAGAAACCATCGAAATCGTCCACCAAAAACGAACCTATCCTGCCAAATTGATCGGAACAGATAAGAACACAGACATTGCTGTTCTGAAAGTCGAAGGGGTGAGTCTGCCTGCAATATCTATGGGCAGCAGCCGCTCCCTCAAAATCGGAGAATGGGTGATTGCTGTAGGGAATCCATTCAATCTGACCTCCACCGTCACAGCCGGTATTGTCTCAGCCAAAGAAAGGCAGATCAATATTTTGGGGGGTGAATTTCCTTTGGAATCTTTTATCCAAACAGATGCACCTATCAACCCGGGAAATTCAGGCGGTGCTTTGGTCAATATCAATGGTGAATTAGTAGGCATCAATACTGCGATTCTTTCTAGGACGGGTTCTTACACAGGTTATGGATTTGCAGTGCCGGTGGATATTGCGATGAAAATCGCCAATGACCTAATCAAGTACGGTGAAGTACAGAAAGCTATCCCCGGATTGGAAGTAGTTGAAATCACTCCCGAACTCGCAGAGGACATGAAATTACCATCCTTGGATGGAGTCATCGTGACACATGTGGTCAGGGAAGGTGCCGCAGAAAAAGCCGGCATGCAAAAAAATGATGTGGTAACCTGGATTGAAAATATTGACATTACAGGAAAAGGAAGCTTTGAGGAAGTGCTTTCCTATTACAAACCCGGAGACAAAGTGCGTGTACAGTTCAAGCGGGGAAATGAACTCAAGACTGCGACTCTCACCCTTCAAAATCTGGAAGGGACTACCGGAGTCATCAAAAGGGAATATTACACTTCCAATTTGCTTGGTGCAAGGTTAGAGTCCGTCAATACCATTGAAAAAGACAAGTTCGGGATCAATTATGGAATAAAAATCACCGGGATTTCGCGTGGATATTTGAGAGATCTTGGTTTGAACAATGGTTTTGTAATTACAATGATCAATGGAGAACCCGCCAAAAATCCGGAGCAAGTTGGCCTTTATCTAGAAAAATTCAGCGGAAGGTTAAGACTCGAGGGAATTACTCCAAGCGGACAACCCTTTATGCAGTCCTATAATGTGAGATAATTTTCCTAAATTAAGGTTTTGCAATCCACATCTACAAGATGAATTGTACTCCAAAATAGACACCACTACTTATGAAAATAGCTCCTCCCTCCTGCGAAAAATGCTTTGACGACTACAAGGATGCTCTTGATGAATTGCAAGAAGTTGTAAGGCTGTATAAAACAGCCCCTTTGGATGCGAAAATGCAAAAAAAGGTCATCCGCACTTTTGAACTGACGCACGAACTAGCCTTGAAAACCATTGCGGAATTCTTCAAAAAACAAGGCCGGCAACATCCTTTTTCAGGTTCAAGAGACGCTACCGTAGAGGCTTTTAATGAAGAACTGATCGACGATGGCAAGGGTTGGCTCGATATGATCATCGAAAGAATCAAATTTAACCCTCTTTATACAGAAGATTTCCAAAGCGAGTTTGCCGAAGAAATTGCCAAAAAGTTCATCAAGCTCCTTGAAAATTTTGAGCGTAAATTGAGTAAAAAGCTGGATTAGGATTGGAAAATGACAGGGTGAGCTGCAAAATATCAATCTGTTTATTGGTCCGAACACGAACTTTATTTTTGAAAATGAATATTTCTGCAATTTTTTTAATACCCATTGTAGCACTATTATACTATGGACCGTCAAGGGGGTACAAACTTTTGACAAACTGTTTTTCTCCTACACCAAATATTTTACCGCTATGAAAAATAACACTAATCCCACTATTGGTAAAAGTCTCCATCTAGTATTGGCCTTTATGATGTTTTTGGTGTTGCCTTCCTGTCATGACGAGGTCACCAACACCTACACTTATAAAACCACTATTCCTGTCTATCTCCAAATGAGTACTGTAAGGGAGGCAGACATCATCATAGAACCCGGTAAAGAATTGGATAATCCCGGCAAAATCTACATCTATGAGGATTACCTATTCATCAATGAACCCCAAAAGGGAATCCATATACTGGACAATTCCGATCCGGCTGCTCCTAAGAACCTCAATTTTATCAATATCCCGGGCAATGTAGACCTGGCCATCAACAGCAATATTCTTTATGCCGACAATTATGTGGACCTCTTGTCTTTTGATATCAGTGATGTGAGGAGCATCAAAATGGTAGGAAGGGAAGAAGATGTATTCAAAAGCATGTATTCCAATTTTGACACTGGACAAATCATCACTTGGAAAGATACTGTCCTAACGAGCGAATCCGATAGGATGTGGGGTTGGGGAGGATGGTGGGGAAGACCGGAGTTCTCGTCATTTGCCAATGATTCCGGCAGCAAAGGAGGGGGCCAAAGTTATGGTCAGGGTGGTTCCATGGCGAGATTCACCCTGATGAGTGCGCACTTATACGCAGTAGACCAATACAGCTTGAGGGTATTTGATGTCACCAAAGAAGACGAGCCCACATTTATCAAAAACATTGAGTTAGGATGGGGAATCGAAACCATTTTTCCTTTTCAGGAAAAACTCTTCATCGGTTCAACCACCGGCATGCATATCTATGATGCGAGTACGCCTTCCGATCCGAAAAAAATGGCTGAATATTCCCATTTCACAGCCTGCGATCCTGTTGTCGTCAATGAGAATTATGCCTTTGTGACGCTCCGCAATGGCGAATTTTGCCGTCAGGGGGTGAATGAATTGCAGGTTTTGGACATCAAAGACCCTTACAATCCAAAGCTGCTGAAATCCTATGCCATGCTGAATCCGCATGGGTTGGGACTTGCAGGTGATTACCTCTATATCGCTGAAGGACAACACGGACTCAAAAGCTTCAATGTGGCTGATGTGATGAACATCGATAAAAATCAGCTTGAATTTTTGAAATCCATGAAATCCGTGGACATCATTCCCGGTCCAAAATCTCTGATCGTCATCGGGCCTGATGGCGTATGTCAGTTTGATTATTCCACTCCCACCGTACTCAAACCGCTAAGCTGCATTCAGGTCAAAAATCCTGTAATTGTTTAATAAAGCAACTCTCCAAGGGTTCAAAACCCTTGGAGAGTTTAATTCCCATCTTACCTATTCTCCATCAAATTTAGAAAATGAAAAAACTCTTCCTTATGCTTATCCTTTTTTCATTTTTGGAAAAAACCTATTCCCAAGAAAAAACCTTTTTCAGCCAAACTGATTTTGGCACTTCGTTCGGGCAGGCGAAGACCCTTTTTGAAGAATACACGACAAGGGTCAATTTTTCATTCCAAACATTGAACGGAGTAAGAATCAATAAATACCATGCAACGGGATTTTTGGTAGGAGTGGATACCTATCCTAATCTCACCCTGATGCCATTGGGCTTAGGCTGGAGAGGTTTCATGGACAAAGGGAAAAGACATACCTTATTTGCAGGAATGGATTTGGGGGCTGCCTCAGCCATGTTGGAAAAAAGAGTAGAAACAGAGTGGACAGAATCCTGGTATGAAGGAGGATTGTTTTTGAACCCGAGCATAGGAATCCGACGCCAATCAAAAAAAGGGAAACATGCATCTGTCTTGAGTATTGGATACAAAAGGCAGGAAGCAAACTTTTATGAGGGATCAAAAGAAATCGGTTTTTCCTCATTCAGAGATGCCTCCATCCCGCCGGGATTCATTTCGATACGCAAAGAAGAATATGTCTTCAATAGCTTGGTTTTCAAATGGGGACTAATATTTTAAAATCAAAAAAGGTATTCATAAATGGAAATACCTTTTCTGATTTTAATTGTTTTCTGTTTAATTCCTCCATTTACCACCACCCACATAGAATCCAATGGCGATACCCAGATAGCTGTTGGCACTTGTCCCAATTACATCCCCCTGTAAATTCACCAAATCAGATTTTGGTATAAAATTATAATCTAGTCCTAGCCTAAACTTCCTTGCTTCAAATCCTGCCCTAATCATGGGTGCAATAGCTGAATTTGTAGACAAAGTCCCATAATCGTCTGGATCTATTGTTGTATCTACCTCAAAACTGCCAAAACGTGCCCAACCAAGCCCAGCTCCAATAAATGGTGCAAAATTGCTCCCAGGCTTCTTGAAATAATAATCATAGGTCAAGGCAATAATGCCGTTGGCAGAAAGTTTTCCTGTGGCATCATCTGTAGATTGGATATAAACTACATCTCTTGCCATGGTGGCACCGCCAATCCTCAACCCAATATTCATATTTTCTTGAATATTGTACTTGGGTTCCAAATAATATAAAATCCCGCCCCCACCTGCACTTGGAACGGTGTATCCTAAATCCAGGCCTACCCTGAATTTCCCTTTTTCCTGGGCATTCGCCAATCCTATAAAACAAAAAACCAGTAAGAATAAAACAAACATTGCTTTTTTCATAGTGTTTATTAAAATAATAATTTAGAAAAGAATTAAGAAAATTTTTATGATTTTTAGGTGTTACCTACGTAAAAAAAATGTGGAAGGTTCGCTTAAAAATGTGAATTAATATCATCTTAAAAATTTATATGTAAATATTTTGTGAAAAAAAGCGAAAAAAAAGGCTTTACAAAAATGATATCCAAAAACCAACCGGAACATGAAGGAATTAAGGAAAACACCTACTCAAATCGTATTTCAATCTCCATGTATGCGAGGGTGATTCAGCGATTAAGAATTCCTAGAGAATTTTTAAAGATCGGATTTTAGTACAAAAGTATAGTCTGATCAATGGCCCATTTCCAAGATATTGAAAAATAGCTTGCAAAATCGAAGCATGATTAATACATGGATCTTGAATTATGTTGGTTAATGTAAGAAAATCCACGTTTATCTTCAAGTCTTAAACCAAAATCCATCTAAGGCGTTACATTTGCCGAAAGTCTAATTCTTTTATATATCTCAACATGCTTGAAGTTTCGGGATTAATCAAAAAATACGGCAAACAAAATGCCGTCAACAACATCAGCTTTTCATTACAGGGCGGGGAAGTCGTAGGGCTTTTAGGTCCAAACGGCGCCGGCAAAAGTACCACGATGAAATGTATCGTGGGTCTCCTTCGCAAAACCGCAGGTGAAATTCAGATCGCCGGCCATGACCATCTTTCTGTAGCGGCAAAAAAATATTTCTCCTATATCCCCGAAACACCCCATGTCTATGACCTTCTTACTGTCAAAGAACACCTGCAGTTTATCGCCCAGGCTTATGGCATCAAGGATTGGAAAGACAAAGCAGCCGAACTGATGGAAATCTATGACCTGACTGACAAAGCGGACAAGCTTGGCCGCGATTTGTCAAAAGGTATGCGCCAAAAAGTTTCCATCTGTTGTGCTTTACTGCCTGATCCACAGTTGCTGTTTTTTGATGAACCTATGATCGGACTTGATCCAAAAGCCATCAAAAACACCAAAAAAATATTCAAGGAACTCAAAGACCAGGGAAAAACTATTTTAGTCAGTACACACCTCATCGATAGTGTGGAAACCATCGCAGATCGGATCATGATCATGAAAGATGGCAACATCATCGGCAATGATACCATATCCAATCTCAAGACAGCCTTTAGCAGTGCCGGCGATTCAAGTTTAGAAGACCTCTTTTTAGAATTGACCAAAGATGAATGAGTTCAAACTTCTAATCCGTAAAGACCTTTTTATTCTGGTCAACAATATCAAGCTGATCCTCAGAAATCCCCTGAGGCTGTTGCCTTATGTATTTGTATTGGGCTATTTCAGTTTCTTTTATTTCCGGAGAACCGGTAAAAAGACAGAAATCAACACAGATGAAATCGGAAACCTTCAGGATGCTGCCGGTCAAATTGAAGAGGTGGACTTTGCGGTTCAGAATATTGCCGGGGGAATAACCCTATTGGCTTTGGCATTCCTGATGTTTCAGCTTTATCGGGCTACCAAGAAAAACATCAGTTTTTTCAGTATGGCTGATGTAAATCTCCTTTTTACCTCGCCCGTTTCACCCCAGAAATTATTGATGTATTACATGATTCGATCCATTATCCCTTCATTGGGAGGTTCATTCCTGTTTGTCATCTACAGTACCGCTCAGCTCAATGATGTCTTTGACCTCAACTTCTGGAATTTGGCTTTAATGTCCATCGGCGTGACCCTGTTCTTTTTTATTCTTTCCCCAATCAAATTTCTGATCTATACCCTCAACACCAAGTACAATATCTTAGGATATATAAAAAGTGGGGTTTTTGCACTTGGCATTATCCTCTTTTTGATGATTTTGATTCCGGGTATGATGGCTGAGAAATTTTGGCAGGGAATGTTTGGATGGATCGGTTCCTCCTGGTTTGATTTCTTTCCTCTTGTGGGTTGGAGCCGAGGGATTATCACTTTTGTAAGCCATGAGAATGTTTGGATTTCAATGGGCTTCATCGGCGTTTATCTTCTTTCATTTTTGATCATTGTGCAGTTGGTGCTGACCCATGCCGGGTATTATTATGAAGATGTCCTCGATTCGACCCAATCCAATGAGGAGGTAAAAGAAAAAGCAAAGGGCAAACAGAATGCTTCAGAGTCTACCGGAAGCCTCAATGTCAACAAAAAATTGGAACTGAAAGACTTTGGAACCGGCGCTACGGCTTTGTATTGGAGGAATTACGTCCACAGTTCGAGACAGGATTTCCATCCACTTTTTGGATTGTATGGTTTGGGATTTACAGCCATTGCCATCATTATGGCCATCTTGTCCAATTTTGATTGGTTTTCGCACAAGATCATTTATGGCTATTTGATCATGATGGTGGGATTCTATTTTATGGCAGGAATGGGCAGGACGAGTATTGGGGATTTGAAAAAACCCTTTTTTATCTTGATTCCGGCTTCATGGTCATCCAAGTTTTGGAACATGATCAAGTTGGACATTTATCAGACTTTGATTTTTGCAGTAATTATGATAATACCCACGGTGCTGATAGCAGACCTGAATTGGGGATTGATGTTGCTGTTTCCTTATTGCATGGTGGCGTTTTATCTAACGGGCTTTGCCATTACGCTCACAACGCAGGTAGGATTTGAAGAAGGTTGGGACCGCAAACTCATCAAACCGGTTATTATCGGCGGGGTGTTTTTATTTGGGATTTTGCCTTCACTTGCAGCAGGACTTTTTGGATTCATCATTTCCAGTCAATTTATCTATGCCATGGTTGGAGTCAGTATGGGGATATTTATCGTGGCGGCAGTGATGCTGCACGTGACCTTGGATATCATCAGCAAAGTGGAGTTTAAGGAAATGTGATTTTTGGTTCAAGACTTGGTCTTGGACCCTCTCAATGCAGTCTTCGGACTGCTATTTCGAAAAAACAAGACTTGATGTGATTTTTATTGCTCACGCAAAGACGGAGAGAAAAATAAATGATGAATTCAGAATTATGAATGATGCCCCCTTATCTCTGAGTTCTCTGGTCACTTTGTGGTAAATTATCTTCAATCCCCTTTTGCGACCATTGCGAAACCTTCGTGTCCATTGCGGTAAAAAAATCAGAAATTGGTTGTCCAAGTCTGAAGACTTGAACTAGTGTGTCTGCGTGGTTCAAGACTTAGTCTTGGACCATAACAATGCAGTCTTCGGACTGCTATTTCGAAAAAAATTTAAGATTGGGAATCCAAGTCTGGAGACTTGAACTATTGGGTTAGAAAATCAAAGTCTGGAGACTTTATTATATCAGTCCAAGTCTGAAGACTTGAACTATGCTTGAACTAGCCAATTTCAATCCCATATTTTCCCAATAATCCAGGAAGTCCGTCAAGGGCAAACTTTGCTTTTTTGATCCGGTTTCTCTCGGGATCAATATTAAAATTGGAAGCAAGCCGGAAATCAGCTTTTTCCAAAAGGGTATTGTCAAAAACAACCCCCGAAAGATCAGAACCGTCAAAAACGGATGCACTAAAATCCGCTTCTGAAAAGTCAGCTTCCTTCAACCTGCAATTTTTGAATACCGTCTTCTGCAATTTTGTCTTGAAAAAAGAAGAATGGTCCAAAACACAATTCTCAAATCCCAAGACCAGACCTATAATTTCACATTTGTCAAAACGCAAACCCAATAACTTGCAATCTTTGAATTTGACTTCTCTGAAAGCTGTTTTGAAAAGGTTTGCCATGCTCAGGTTACAACCCAAAAATTCACATTCTATAAAAACCGACCCCGATAAGTCTGCATTTGCCAGATCGGCACCCTTGAATGTACATGACTCATATTCTCCTTTGATGAAAAATTTAGATTCGAAATCAGTACTGGTGAAAGTTTGGGATTGGAAATAGGAGGGCATATTTTGAAATTCTATGTTATTGAGGTTTATCTGCAATTTGGGTACAATGTCTTGGCAAAACAAAAACTATCAGATACAAATTGATCCCGATAATTATCGGGATGGATACTTATTGATATTGCTCCAGCTATTAACGTTCATTTTTCATTGATCAGGTAATGCAAATATTGCGGGTAAGACCATAGCTATTTGGTCTGAGAAGATCAGCCAAAGATGAAAAATGAAATGGAACGGAATCCTTTCCGCATCTAATTGTTCCATTCGACCATATGCTTTCACTTTTCTTCAAAATTTCCCTTATTTTTAATTTCAAACTCTTTACCCTTGAATATGAAAGCGCTGGTACTGGAATCCTACAATAATCTGGTGTATAAAGACATGCCCGAACCGGAATACAAAGCCAATGAGGTATTGGTCAGGGTCAAGGCCTGCGGAATCTGCGGAAGTGATATCCACGGTTTTGACGGGAGCTCGGGGAGGAGAAATCCACCCCTGATCATGGGACACGAGGCATCCGGGGTTATCGTGGAAGCGGGGTCCGCTGTCAAAAACTATAAAGTCGGCGACCGGGTCACCTTCGACTCCACGGTTTACGATCTTGACGATTGGTACACACTCAAAGGAAAATACAACCTCAGTGATAGCAGGATGGTGCTTGGCGTTTCTCCCAAAGAATATAAAAGGCATGGCGCTTTTGCGGAATATGTCGTTGTCCCTGAGCACATCCTTTACCACTTGCCGGATTCGGTGACTTTTGAACAGGCGGCCATGGTGGAGTCAGTAGCTGTCGCGGCCCATGCGATCGACCTCACCCCCATCAATCTCCGTGACACGGCTTTGGTAGTGGGCACAGGCATGATCGGACTATTTTTGGTACAGTTGCTCAAACTTTCCAATGCAGGTACTATCATCGCCATTGACATCGATGACCAAAAATTGGCCCTTGCCAAAAAATTCGGCGCAGACCATACTTTCAATTCAGCAACCGATTCCAATATCCATGAATCCATTTTGGCACTCACCCACAACCGAGGCGCTAATGTAGCTTTCGAAGCTGTCGGTGTCAGTGCGACCATCAAAATGGCCATTGAAAATGTAAGAAAAGCAGCGACGGTGACTTTGGTGGGCAATATTTCTCCAAAAGTAGAAATCCCGCTTCAGGCTGTTGTCACACGGGAAGTCCGTCTGCAAGGCAGTTGTGCCATCGCGGGAGAATATGGCATCGTACTCGAATTGATCGAAAAAGGACTTGTCGATGTGGACTCCTTACTGAGTGCTATAGCCCCATTGGAAGATGGTGCAGATTGGTTCAGAAGACTGTATGCCAAAGAACCAGGACTGAACAAAGTAATCCTTCAACCCTAACCTAACCAACATGTATAGAACCGGAATCATCGGCTGCGGCAAAGTAGCCCACCTTCACGCCAAAGCTTTGAAGCACCTTCCCACCTCGGATTTTGCGGCAGTCTACAGCAGGACTTTGGACAAAGCAAAATCTTTTGCTTCGGAATATGGCGTCAATGCCTATGACAATATCACGGAGATGGTGGAAAAGGAAAAACTCGACCTTGTCATGGTCTGCACGCCACATCCAAATCACCTTGACCCCACCCTCGAAGCCATGGCGGCAGGCGCACATGTGATCGTCGAAAAACCCTTGGCTTCAACCTTGGAGGACTGTGATGTGATGATTGCTGCGGGAAAAAAGTACAACAGGAAACTTGGGACGATCAGCCAAAGGAGATTCTATGAACCGGTCATAAGGTTAAAAAAAGCGATTGACGATGGGAAAATCGGCAGACCCATCCTCGGCACCATCAATATGCTGAGTTGGAGGGATGAGAAATACTACAAATCCGACCCTTGGAGAGGTTCATGGGAACATGAAGGCGGCGGCGTGATGGTTAATCAGGCACCGCATCAACTTGACTTGCTTGTATGGCTGATGGGAGACATTGATGAAGTATATGGCACTTGGGCCAATATGACCCATCCTTATATCGAAGTGGAAGACACAGCTTTAGCGATAGTCAAATTCAAGAACGGCGGTCTCGGAAGCATCTTCCTCAGCAATTGCCAAAAACCGGGAATCCATACCAAGGTACAGATTCACGGCAGCAACGGCGCTTCAGTGGGCGTCACCCCTGAAGCCGGCGCCATGTTTATCGCAGGTGTATCCGGCATTGCAGGGCCTCCGGTAAATGACCTATGGACTGTTCCGGGAGAGGAACACCTGATCGAGCAATGGACCAAAGAAGACACAGAGATATTCAACAGCATCGATCCCACGGTCCATTATATCGAAAAGCAGATTGAAGAATTTTTGGATGCCTTGACAGCAGGACGAGAACCCCTGATCACAGGCGAAGAAGGACGCAAAACTGTGGAGCTTTTCACCGCCATCTACCGCTCTACCCGCGACAACAAACCTGTCAAATTCCCCCTTTTCCCAGAAAAAGATAGGGAGGATATGGATGGGAGGGTGAAGGGGGTGAAATGAATTCCGATTAGATATAGATTTATTTTACCGTGTAAGAATATTGAAGGATTTGGAAAAAAATCAATATTTGATCAACTCCGAAGGGGTGTCATTTTTATAGGATAAACCAATATCACATTTCCAAAAACCCCGAAGGGGTGAAATGATTATAGAAAAGAAAGATCATAATTCGCAAAACCCCGAAGGGGTGACATGTTTCAATGAATCCAATCGAACAAATATTTTTCTTCATATTCAATTTCAAACTTATTCAAAAATGAAATGTATTCCTGTTTAAAGGATGTTTTCCTGTGATGCTCTTCTTGGTTTAAAATATATTGATAAACATTATCCAATTGGGAATGGGAATAAGAAAACGCACCATATCCTTCCTGCCATTCGAACTTCCCTTTTACAAATTTATTTTCATTGATGAAGTTGGAAGAATTATTTTTAACATCTCTAATAAGATCGGATATTGACATCGCAGGTTTGAGTCCAACAAAAACATGTACGTGATCAGTTACACCATTTACAATTATAGGTTTATGGTTTTTGCCTTTAATTATTCCTGCCATGTATTTAAACACTTCCTCTCTCCAAGGATTTAGCAAGAGGTTTTCTCTCCCTTTAACGGCAAAAACATATTGGATATAGATTTGGGAAAATGTTCCAGGCATATAGCATATCACCCCTTCGGGGTTTTGGTGGTAAAACAATAATTTTTATCTATAATACTATCACCCCTTCGGGGTTCAAAATGGACAATCAATTATTGAATCCTCAATTGAATTCTCGGTCCAATTCTACACACCACTCTACTTCCGTCTTCTGACTTCCGTCCCTTTCCTCTATCTCCCCCTCCCACTCTTCTTCAATTCAATATCTGTCAGATCGGCGACTTTGATGGGTTTGCCGGATTCGATGGAATTGCGGGCGGCGATGCCGACTAGGATAGACATGGCCCCGTCACGGGTTCCGGCGGATTGTCGGTAAGGATCGGCCATGTTGGGATCTAGGAAAAGTTTGTCCTTGAGCCGGGTATCTCCGCCTCCATGACCTCCACCTCCATGTGGAATTACGATCAATTCTGTTTCTCCAAAGTTTTTGGTCAGGCGGATTTCGTCCTCCTCCTTTTCCTCCCAAGGTTGGCTTTCTTTGATCCAAGCCTCCACGCGGCCTTTGGTCCCATTAAAGGCAATCCGGTAACCTTCATAGGGTGAATATGTCGTCAGCGAGTAACTGACTTGCACCCCATTCATATACCGGATCTG
This sequence comes from Cognataquiflexum rubidum, assembly GCF_022538115.1. Taxonomy (GTDB): domain Bacteria; phylum Bacteroidota; class Bacteroidia; order Cytophagales; family Cyclobacteriaceae; genus Cognataquiflexum; species Cognataquiflexum rubidum. The sequence continues at coordinate 54,608 of NZ_JAKZAL010000001.1, forward strand.
AACCGCCATTTTATCATAAATATCAATATCCTCCCTGAATACACAGCCGTCTCTCAGGTAACCGTCATGGTGTTCATTGTTGACATAGAGATCCACCATGTGCTTGCTTTTTGTGATGTCCCAATAAAAATCGCATTTGGCCTTGTGCGGACATGGTCGGCAATTCGTACTTCGGAAAGGCCCGTTCTTTCCATAAAACTCCAAAGCGCCATAAGCAAAAACCTCCTCCGGATCCGAGTCCAACCACCAATTGAGCAGGTCAAAGTGGTGGGTGGATTTGTGGACGAGCAGTGTACCTCCTTTGGCTTTGTACCCGTGCCACCTGCGGAAATAATCTGCTCCGTGGGAAGTATTCAGGTACCAATGAAAATCCACAGAGGTGATGTCTCCGATTTCACCATTGCGGAGAATTTCATAGATCCGTTGACGGTGGGGTGAATAGCGGTAATTGAACGTGACGATTACTTTCTTGCCGGATTTGCGCTCGGCGTCAAGGATAGCCTGACACTTGTCCTCATCGGTAGTCATTGGTTTTTCAGTGATGACATTGATCCCTGCTTCCAAAGCCTTGATGATAAAGATGTGGTGGGTCGAATCCATTGTGGTGACGATGGCTACGTCAGGTTTGCGCTCAACAAGCATTTGGTCAAAATCGGTAAACAGCTGACAATCCACCCCAAGGTACTTCTTCCCAAATTCCAAGCGACCGGGATTGATATCGCAAAGACCCACAAACTCGATCTGATCCTTGTAGACATTTTGGACGTCTCTCCCAAACATATTGGCACCACGTACACCCAAACCGACAAGTGCAATTTTCATTTTTGCAGCAGGGTTGTCATGGAGCGTGAGTGCTTCTGCTATGCCATTGAGAAAAACAGAACCTGCTGCGAGTGTCGCGGATTTTGCTAAAAATTTCCTTCGTGAAGAATCAGTGGAATGGGTTTTCATGGGTTTGGACTGTTGGTTGATCTTAAAAATATCAAATTAAGTTTTAATGTCCATCCTTTTCTTTCGGGTAGGATTTTTACTTTTTTAAAAAAAGAATTGTAAAGGAAGATTCAGTAAGGTTTAAAATTTGTAATTGCTGTTTATTCAACCCCTATCAGGGTTGTCGGCCATTTTCAGGATTTGGGCCGCCGCCGGATTTTATCCGGGGTAAATAACCTGATGGTATTTAATCCCATTCGGGATTGGTGTGAAAATATGTCTCCCATATTTTTAAAGAATATCAAAGTGAAATATGTCAGTCCCTTTTTACACAAATTCGAAGGATAATTTCCAAGAACCATTTGCAAAATAAAACCATGACATTTATCATCTTCTACTGCAGTATTGGTCATGAAAATCCGCAACCTAAAAAGTGAAATTTGTAGGAAATATTTGGAACAATGACAGCAATCTCACCACGACTTCTTCAAAAATATAACGTCCCGGCACCACGCTATACCTCCTATCCGACAGTACCTCTTTGGGCCGACGACCTCAATGAACGGGGTTGGATCAGTTTGGTCAAAAAGGCCTATGAGGACTTTGGCGAATCGGAAGGAATCACCCTTTATATCCATCTTCCTTACTGCGAAAGCCTCTGTACCTACTGCGGCTGCAACAAGCGGATCACCAAAAACCACGCTGTAGAAACGCCCTACATCACTTCAATCATGAATGAGTGGGATGCTTATTTGAAAATATTGGACACAAAACCCAAACTTGCCGGAATCCATCTTGGAGGGGGAACACCCACATTTTTTTCCCCTGAGTCATTGGAAGAAATGTTGGGAATAATCATCGGAAGCTCGGAAGTCATGCCCGATGCCGAATTCAGTTTTGAGGGACATCCCAACAATACCACACGTGGACATTTGCAGACTTTGTTTGATTTGGGTTTCCGCAGGGTGAGTTACGGCATTCAGGATTTCAATGAAGAAGTCCAAAAAGCCATCCACCGGATCCAACCTTTTGAAAGGGTCAAGGAAGCCACCGACGTGGCACGGGAAATCGGTTATACTTCAGTGAATTTTGACTTGATCTATGGCTTGCCGCATCAGACAGCCGAGACGATCAGCGCTACTTTTGAGAAAGTCGCCGAACTCAAACCGGACCGCATTGCCTTTTATAGCTACGCACACCTGCCATCGGCATTTCCTGCCCAAAAAAGTTTTGAGCAATTTCTCCCCAAGGAATCAGAAAAAAGGAATCTCTACGAAAAAGGAAAACAGATCCTCACAGAGATGGGATACCTTGAGGTTGGGATGGACCATTTTGCACTGGTAAATGACCCGCTTTATTTCGCCAAGAAAAACAAAACGCTCCACCGTAATTTCATGGGTTATACTACATCTCCTTCCAAAATTTTGCTTGGCTTGGGCAACAGTTCCATTTCCGATGTGTATTATGCCTACGCCCAAAACACCAAGGAAATTGACCTTTACAAAGAACAAATCAGCTTGGGACATTTTGCGATCAGCAAAGGACACATGATGTCCAAGGAAGATATCGAAACCAGAAACCTGATTTTGAAACTGATCTGCAACCATGAAGCGGATTGGAACTTCTGCTACTATTCCGTTTTGGGAAAGAGGAATTGGGACAAACTCAAATCATTTGCCGAAGAGGGAATCATCGAATTTGACGCCAAGGGAATCAAAATCCTGCCTACAGGGCTTCCATTTATCCGCAACGTATGCATGGTTTTTGACCTCAGGATGCAGGAAAAGGAGGAAAGGAAATTTGGATTCAGTAAATCAATTTAAAAAGATATTAATGGATATTCAAAAATTGATATTGTTGGATATTCACGCTTGATCAAAGTAATTTCAAATTTTATCCAAATATCCACTAATATCATTTAATTGCTTTAGTCGTTTTGTAAACCCGTATAACTATATAAAAAGCCCCGATTTGGGGCTTTTTCTATTTCTTACTCTTTCTTCAATTTTTACCCTAGGGAAACATTTTTTTATGCTTAATCTTTAGAAACAAGATTTCTAAAGAATTGATGTTGGTGGACTATGGACTGTGGACCATGGACTTTCAACCATTTTTTCACCTACTAAAATGCGTCATCATCAAAATAGATCCGGCGGTGCCGTCCATCGTAGGTTCGTTGGTGCTGTAATCGCCCACATCATCATGGTAGACGACATGTTCATTTTGAAATTGAGCAAAAACATCCGGTTTCAAAAGCCTCAAACCAAGTAGGTTATTGTAAATCGAAGTATAGACCGGTCCATCCACCAAACCTCCGGGAACCTGCATATCCAACAACACATAAGGCGCTGTATGCACTTCCACAGGATATTCTCCTCCTTCCGGCATTTTGGTAAACATCGATGTTCCCCATGGATTTCTACCAAAAAGCCAATCCCGCTGCGCTTTCAAAAAGGGTTCAAACTGCTTGTCCCCGCTCATTTTTTCATACAAAATCACCTGAGTCGCCAAGCTTGTCAAAAGGTTATTGCTGCACCAAATGAAAGGCACACCTACATGAAAAGGGTTTTGCTGCGCCCGCTTCAGGGTATATTTGATTCCGTCAAGGTAATATCCCTCCAAGGTTTTTTGAAAATCAGCATCCACCACGCCATGAAGTGCAAAATGTCCCATGTTGATAAAGGGATACAACTGGTAATGGGAAGCAGAATCTTTGACCGTCCAACTGTCAGCCGTATTGCTCAGCACAGCATAATTTTTGGCTTGTTCCAGGTAGGTTTTGTCCTTGGTGGTTTTGTACAATTCGGCAGCCGCCCACTCCATGTCATCCGCCCATGTTTCTTCATTGTAGCGGTAAGGCGCACCGTAGGAGTTCCCCTGTTGGTAGCCTTCCTGCTTCCTGCCCATTTGGTAGAGTGAAATTGCAGCTTTCCGACATGTCCCCGCAAATTCCGGGTCTTTCAAATCCTTTTCCCAGATCCTTGCCGCCAAAGCCAAAGCCGCAGCACTTCTTCCGGCAAGGTTTGCCACTCCGGTTGCTTCACTTTGGTACTTCATTAGGCCCTGTGGCTTTCCTGTAGCAAAGTATGCTGCCCGGTAGGAATTGGCACCCCAACCATAATCCGCATTGTCTTTGTTTGGAATCTTAAAACCCCTGTGGTCCCTGTCGTCAGCTACCTGATGGAAAAGTTGGTCTGGCGCAGGGTGCATTTTGAGAATCCAATCAAGGCCCCACTTGGCTTCATCCAATACATCCGCGATTCCGTTTGGGCCGGATTGACCCAAGGCATTTACCATGTCCTCAAACCTGTCGGGATACAATTCATACGCCATCAGCATGTGTGCAGTCGCATAGCTGGAAGTGATGAGGTATTTGAGTTGGTCGCCGGCATCGTGCCAGCCGCCACTCAGGTCCACATAGGTACTGTCTGCCATCGGACCAAAGAAAGTCCGTCCGTCTTTTGCATGGCAGACCATGTCCAAAGTTGGGTTGTAACCACAGCGCTGTTGCCGCATAAATTCCAAGAGAGATTCCTGTTGTCCGGTGTAGGTTCCCTCCCCGATTGGGAAAACCGAAGATTGGGTTTTGCTTTTTTTCCCTTGGAGAAAATAGGCACCGGGTTCGATGACTTGAGAAAAATCCGCTTCCCAATACAGGAAGCCTCCCCATTCGTTGGTTTGGAGTCTTTCGGGTTTGATTTCCAAAGCTACTTTTCCGGTGGATTGGTTGACAAGTTGGAAGTTTTCTTTGACTGGAATCTTACTGAAAACAACCGCAACTTTTGTATCGGAAGGCAGGTAACCGAGTTGGTTGATGCGGATGTGGATTTCGTTTTGGGAATGTTCGACAGTCTCGTTTCCGCTAAAAATGAAGGTTAAGAAGAAAATAAATTGGATCAAATACATAGGCCTGCTTTGGATTTCTTGAATCTAAAAATAAGAAAACGAACCCTATGGATTTTACCGATTGTATAAATGAGAGAACATCTAATATGTATATCCCTTCTTACCAGTATCAGATTACATACAGAATGGTCTCGGCAGGCTCGACCACTAGGAATTACAGATGTTTAAGGGGGTAGGGGAAATGCGGCAAAGCCGCATTTCCCCTACCCCCTATGGTCTAGATATCCGTTCACCGAGCTTGCCGAGGTGAAGAAAAATGATATTTGGCTAATGATACAAAAGCGGATAACAAAACTTTCTAAAAACCATTTTTTACTTTCATTTTTTTTGATTTCCAATGTGTCCCCATTATCAAAAAAGCAATTGAGAACAAAAAACCAAAATAAACCACCGTACAAATATCAATGACAGCATAAAATAGACTTTTTGATTATCTTAAAACTTCATTTCCAATCCCGTCCCTATGAGAATCAACCCAAGATCAATCTTACCATTCTTGCTCTGCTTTTTGGTCAGTTCAAGCTTATTGGCCCAAACCCCCTCGATTAAAAAATCCCTTCCCTTATCTGAAGCTACTCCACAAAGTGTGGGAATTTCTCCAGAAAGGTTAAAGAAATTGGATGCCATGTTGGAGGAGTCCATCAAAAATGAAGAATTGCCGGGTTTGGTAGCGCTTATCGTCCGTAACGGTAAAATCGTGTACCACTCTGCCAAAGGCTTTGCAGATGTAGAATCTGGCAAAGCCATGCAGAAAGATGCCATTTTTAGGATCGCGTCCCAGACAAAAGCCATCACCTCCACTGCGGTCATGATGCTTTGGGAAGAAGGGAAATTCAGGTTAGACGATCCGATTTCGAAGTTTATCCCTGAATTCAAAAATCCACAGGTTTTGCAGAATTTCCGCTACGGCGATACCTCTTACACTACTGTTGCCGCCAATAAGGAAATAACTATCCGCCACCTGTTGACCCATACTTCAGGTTTGGGATATGGCATGATCGATGGAGACGAGCGGATGAGGATGATTTATCAAAAAGCAGGAATCGTTGAGGCTTTTGATACCAAGGGAATGACGAATGAGGTAAACATTAAGAAATTAGCAAAACTACCTCTTCATCAGAATCCGGGCGAGAAATTTATTTATTCTATGAGCATTGACGTTTTGGGGTATTTGGTGGAAGTTGTTTCAGGGATGCCATTGGACAGATTTTTCAAGGACCGGATTTTTTCACCCTTGGGGATGAAGGACACTTGGTACTATTTACCTGAAAACCTAATCCCTCGTTTGGTGGAAATTCATGTCCCCCACGATGAAAAATGGGTCAAAGCTGGTCCAAACATGGGCGGGGACCCATACTTTCCGATATCAGGATCAAAAACCCATTTCTCGGGAGGGGGAGGACTCAGCAGTACGGCCATGGATTATGCTAAGTTTTTGCAGATGTACCTTAATGGTGGAGAATACAATGGAGTCCGGATTCTGAGCAGGAATACGATAGAGACCATGATGGCGTACCAAATGGTTGATTTGGATGGCAACGAAGGGAAATATCATGGATTGGGATTCGCAGTCAGTTCACAGAAGAGCATTGCAAAGGGAGGAATGGGAAGTGTCGGGACATTTGAATGGGGCGGTGCTTTCAATACGCAATATTTCGCTGATCCGAAAGAAAATGTCATTGGCATCATTCTCAAGCAAACATTAGGCGGAAATGAACCCACAGGATGGAAATTCAAACAAATGGTTTATTCTCTGATTGATGATTAATTTCAATTTTAAGTTTCAAGGTTCTTGCTAATCTTCCAATCACTAAAAACAAAATTAACATGACATCGATATTCAAAAAATTCATATTGGTTCTTGTATTCCCGCTTGTCTGCATGCATGGCATCGCCCAAACCACTTCCATCAAAAAATCCCCTCCTCTATCTGAGGCAGCAGCCCAAAGTGCGGGGATTTCCCCCGAGCGCTTAAAGAAATTGGATGGCATGTTGGAAGAGTCCGTCAAAAATGAAGAATTGCCAGGTTTGGTAGCGCTCATAGTCCGCAACGGTAAAATCGTCTACCACTCTGCCAAAGGTTTTGCAGATGTGGAATCCGGCAAAGCCATGCAGAAAGATGCGATTTTCAGGATCGCGTCCCAGACAAAAGCCATCACCTCCACCGCGGTCATGATGCTGTGGGAAGAAGGAAAATTCAGGTTGGACGATCCGATTTCGAAGTTTATCCCTGAATTCAAAAATCCGCAGGTTTTGCAGAATTTCCGCTATGGCGACACTTCCTACACGGCTGTTGCCGCCAACAAGGAAATCACCATCCGCCACCTGCTGACCCATACTTCAGGTTTGGGTTATGGCGTGATTGATGGAGACGAAAGGGTGCGGATGATTTACAACAAAGCCGGAATCATTGACCTCTACACCACCCAAAATATCAGCATCGGGGACAATGTGAAAAAATTGGCCAAACTGCCACTCCACCACAATCCGGGAGAAAAATTCACTTATTCCGAAGGATTGGATGTATTGGGATATTTGGTAGAAATCGTGTCAGGCAAGCCATTCGATCAGTTTTTGAGAGAGCGATTGTTTGAGCCTTTGGGCATGCAGGATACCTGGTTTTACTTACCTGAGGCAAAATCGTCAAGATTGGTTACCATCCACCGCAAAGCCAATGGCAAATGGGAAGGTTTTCCGACCACTTTCTATGACCCCAATTACCCAATCACAGGTGCAAAAAAATTCTTCTCGGGAGGGGCAGGACTTTCGAGCACGGCAAAAGATTACGCTACTTTCCTTCAGATGTACCTCAATGGCGGCGAACTTAACGGTGTCAGGATCCTCAGCCGAACAACCATCGAAACAATGATGCAAATCCAAATAGAAAATTTTTGGGGCGGCAGAAAGCATTACGGGTTGGCATTTGGGGTGGTCAATGAGAAAGGAATCGCAGAAGGAGGTGAAGGAAGTGTGGGAACATTCGATTGGGGAGGCTATTTCAATACCCAATACTTTGCCGATCCGGAGGAAAAAATCATCGGCATCCTCATGAAACAAACCCAACAAATCAGCGAGGAAACAGGCTGGAAATTCCGTCAGATGGTATTCACTTTGGTGGATGATTGAGGGATAGTTTGACAGTCCACAGACGACTGTCCACTGTGGTTTCTATTGAATTTCAGAGTTTGTTTGGTGAGGTTTAAATTGAAAATTCTAAAAAGAAGAATAGAAAGTCAGGTGAGAACCTGGCTTTTTTATTTTGTCAAAATCTGTGATTATTCTTCAAAGGCTCTTGATCTCTCATACAAATTGAACTGAGGCCGACTTGAAGGGCATGTGAAACTCTAACATTCAAATTGACTGAAAAAAGAAAGCCCATTTTTTATGGGCTTTCTTAAATAACAAAGACTACTTCAGTGGAAATGTAGTCTTCCTGTCAGGAGAAATAAAATTAATTAACCACTTTGACGATCCGATATATTACCTGACTTCTTGGAGCTGTTTCCAATTTATTGATTTCAGACATACCTTCATTAAGACTTTCGGGAACAACGACTTGGGAATCCCATGTAGGTATCAGTGCTTCTTTCAATGTTGGATAAAGATCATAGGAGACTGAATTAAAATTCATTTTATTGGAATGAGGAGAAAGAACAACAGCATTTCCCCATCCTCGCATGCTGGTTTGCTTTTTGTCCATGACTGTTTTAATGAACGGTGCCCAATGTTTATTTTCCAGATCAACGAACGCATTAGGATCCGACGAATTGTGATAGATCATATTAATAAATCTGTACTCTTCGTCTGCTACTACACCGGTCGCTTCCTGCCAACCGGCATCCCGAAGAAATAAAACGCTCGTAGTAGTGCTAATGGAATTGGTCTCCATCTTATCCATAGTTACATTCGGAAATGCTGTTGTGATATTAGCCCAGATTTCGTTCATCGCGTCTATGTTCCTGTACGTATTTATAAAAAGAAAATTCGAAGAATTTTCCATATCATAACCACCCACTTTTTCTAGGAGTGCCCAGAATGTGATATTACCTTTCGGTATTTCTTTGCGCAACATTTCAGCCCAATACGTAGTCTCTCTTTTGATAAACTCTTCACGTTTGTCATCAGGTACCTTGCGATACATGTAAACCGTAATTCCAGGGTCAGGTGTGGCTGTAGCCGTTGACTGTGCATGGACAGTCACCCCGACAATAATTACTACAATCAGTGTTAACAAAATCTGTTTCATAAAATTTTGGTTTAAGATTATTTTGGTTAAATGAAAAATTTCAAAATAATATAATGTAAAAAATTTTATTTAACAAATATTAAATGTTTAAATATGAATTTTTCAGTATTTTAATGACATTGATCATACTTTTATTAATGAAAATAGTGGTGAAAATTTCAAAATACAATCTTCATGATAAAAACATCTGTCCATTAATGACTTAGCCCTAAAATCTTCATTGAATAGAATGTAATAAGTATCATTGCTAAGGACAAAAAATTCAACACCTATCTTCTATGACATTACTAAAAAAGTAAGCATCAGTTAACGATCATGCTTTTTCCGCATTCACTTAAAGTGATTCAAATAAAAATTCCCGCAGTTCCCGAATCCAATTTTTAGATCCGGGAACTGCGGGAAATTGTGTTTTTAGATGGTGCTTAGGATGGAATTATTTTCACATCAATAAGCCAAAATCCAGATTGTCTCGTCATTGAATTCTTTTCTGAACCTGTTTACATTCCTTGCGGCTTCTTCCATGCTTGGATACACTGCCACTGAAAGTCTGTAATTGGAAGTTCCGTCTGTTGGCGGTACCACGTTGACTTTGTAGGTGCCGGAAAGTTCCTTGGCTCTCAAACTTGCCATATACTCTGTCTGCCAGCTTTCGATGATGATATAATGGTTATAACTTCCTGATGGCGCGACAGTATAAGCCCCTTCGATGGTAGGATCAATTTCCTCATCTTCCACTTCAGAAACGACCACTTCTACATTGACCGGTACAGCTTGAAGTTCAGGAACGGCCAGGGTCTCAATCCTTTCTTTTTGGTCCGGATCTTCAAATTTGAAAGATTCATAAGGAAGGTTCTTTTCAAAAGAAGCGAGGTTCATGATGACAAATTCCGTCCTTCTGTTTCTTTGGTGTTCCTCTTCGTCGCATTCCACTACATCCACACAGTCATTGACCAACCTTGATTCTCCCATTCCCTCAGACCTTACCCTACGGGAAGCAATCCCTTCAGTATTCAGGTAATTTATTACTGAAAGACCTCTTGTTTCTGATAGCTTGACATTGTATTCTGCCTTACCTCTGGAATCTGTGTGGGAATACATCTGAAGTCTAAACTGCGGATTGTCACGCATCACTTCAATGATTTTCCTCAGCTCTACGGAAGCATCTGACCTGATGGCTGCACTGTTGTAGTCATAATAGATATCAAAAATCCTGATGCCTTTGTCGAAGGATACTTTCTCGGAAAATACATTCAGATCCAGTTTGTTGTTTTGGTTTGGCTTGGTCGAAAATCCTTCTTTCACCTGATTGAAATAGCCTGAAGTTACGGTTTCAATGGTGTAAGTATTGTTGAGTGGTAAAAAGAAAGTAAACCTTCCTTCGTCATCACTCACGACTGAGGTATTCACACCTGAGGCAGTATCTGTAAGGGTCACAACCGTATTTTGGATTGGGGTCCCCGTTTCTTTGTCTTTGACAACTCCGGTTACGGTAAAGAACTCATCTTCCAATTGTTCTACAAAATAAATATCATCCAAACCTACACTTCCATTCCTATCGGAGGTAAGGAAAACCTGCCCATTGTTGGATTTGTCCTTGAAAAAGAAGAAATCATCTTTATTGGAATTGAATGGGACACCGAGGTTTTCGGGAGTAGAAAATGAGGTCCCCACCATATTGGACTTATAAATATCCAATCCTCCCAATCCTCCCAATCCTTCGGAAGAAAAGTAAAAGATGTCATCATAAATAAACGGTGACCTGTCATTGCCAAAGGTGTTGATGTCTTTTCCAAGGTTGACGGCGTTGGTCCATTTGTCATTTCCCAAATAATCCTGATAATAAATATCACTTCCTCCAAAACCGCCGGGCATATTGGAGGAGAAGTACAATCTCTTTTTGCTTTCATCCCAAAAAGGATCAGCGACACCATATTTCAAATTGGAATTAATGCTAAGCGACTTGGCTTCACCAAATGTTCCGTCTGCCTTCTTTTCCTTGTATAGTATTTCAGGGTATAGGGTCAATCCAAACTTCCTTCCTTCCCGCTTGTTGGTTTCGTTTCCCGCTTCGGTCACGGTATAAAACATCATGCTACCCGACTTATGGATCGGGCCGATATGGTTTTCATTTTGGAAAACTTTGGAAGAAACTATATTTTCCAAGTCATCATTGGTTTTATTCAAATTGGCTTCATATACTGTTAGGAAGCCATTGCCGGTCCAGCCATACCTTTGGTTATCAGTCAGTCCAACTGCCCCTTTTTTGTCAGACAGCCTATCTGAACTGAAGAAAATCACTCCTTCGTCTATTGTAAGACCAAATTCCGAATAGGTTGTATTCAGGGATTTTAGGGGTTTGATCTGGTATTTTGTTGGGGTGTTCAAAATCTCTTTTGCCTCACCTGCGGATTTGCGCAGCATCATCCATTTTGGTTGTTTGCTTACTTCACCGTCTTTGAGGATCATCTTGTCGAGGATCTTGGCAGACTCGTCAAATTTGGAATTGGCGATCAGTGATTCGGCATATTGGTAGGAATCCTCTGTAGTCAGTTCGTCCTTGTCTTCCAAAAACCTGTACCAGGCCGCTGCTTTGCCAAAGTCCCTCATTTTGTAATTGGAATAGGCAAGACCGCGGGCGGTTTCACTGTCTTCCTTTTTTTCCCAAGCTTCTCCAAATTCATAAGAAGCATCCTTGAAATTGAATAATTCCAGCTGTTGGTTAGCCCTTTTGATACTACTGTTGTATGAAGAGCAGGAGGTCCCAACCATAATCGGGACTAAAAATAGGAGGTGTATGTATCGTTTATTCATTGTATTGGTATTTAAAAATGTCTGGGAGAGACCACCCTGACACGGTTTGGTGCTAGCATGTACCCTATAGAAATATCATGGGTGGAGAAGTTTCGGACATCAAAGCCTGAAATATTATGATCATATGCGTAGCCTACCCTGAGTCCGTTTTTTACAAAAAACTCAAATAATAAAACTACAGCTGTTCCTTTTTTCAAATTGTCAGAAGTTGCCCTGTTGGCGTAATCCAAAGCAGTCCTGTAAGTGGTACCGAACCACAACTTTTCCTTGTAAACCATGGATGCAGTCAAGTCAAGCCTTGCGGGTGCATTGAAATCCTCAATCATCATGAAAGTTGGGCGGAACGCAATATCAGGAGATAATTCTACTAATCCACCACCTGTAAGGTAAAAATGCGTTCTTGGATCCATGAAGATATCCGTGTTTTCAGATTGATTCATAGGAGAAATCATGTTGTCTACCGCCATCCCAAAAAACTTGCTGTCATCGTAATAGAACATTCCCAATTTGAGATCCGGATAGGAAACCTGGTTTTTTACCGCGGGGATGCTGGGGTCATTGGGGTTGCTTGTTGAGAGTGCCAATCCGTCAATCATTGAATTGATCAACCCTATTCCCATCCCAAAACTCAGGTAACTTGACTGTGCAATATGGAGGTGGTAAGCAATGTTACCATAGACAGCATTGGTACGCTGTGCACCGATTTTGTCCGAAACACCGACAATCCCCACTCCGATCCTGGACTCAGGCAGATAACCATCTGCACCGATAGCAAATGTCTCCGGGCTTCCTTCGACGCCTGTCCATTGCTTTCGATAATAAGTCTGAAGGTAAAGCTGCTCCTTATATCCTGTGTAAGCAGGATTGATAAACAGTGGATTGAACATGTATTGGCTAAACTGAGGTACCTGCTGACCAAAAAGATCTTGGGAAAGCAGCAGCCCAAAGAAAAATAGAATGGATAATTTTTTCATAATTCTACTTGATTACGGTCAGATAACCGGTGAACACTTCCTCTTTGCCATCTTGTGTGGTTAGGGTCAGTTGGTAGAAGTAAGTCCCCTCACCCACACCTTGCCCATTCCAATCATTCTGGTAATTGCTTGCTCTGAAAATTTCAACACCCCAACGGTTGACGATGACAAGTCTGTTGTTTGGATATATATCCAAAAGACCTTTGACTATCCATTCCTCATTGATGCCATCGCCATTTGGAGAGAAAGCATTTGGAATCGAAAACTCCATCTGTCGGTGTGAAACCGTGGCGGTATTGTCCACAGGATTGGAGTCTTTCTCATTGGAAACGACCTGGGCGATATTGGTGATATCAGCGATGGACTCCGCAGTGACTTCTATCTCCAAAGTGACGATTTCACCCGGAAGGATTTCATCGATTTCAAGGATGACGGCATTTTCTGCAATATCGAAGCTTACCTCTCCGATCGAGGCTGTTGCACTTTTGTATTTGACTCCTACAGGCAAAGTATCGCTGAGAATGACCACAGTGGCCTTGGTGTCACTCAGGTTTTCAACAGTAAGTTTGTATTTGAAAGTACTTCCCTTGGCGACAATGTTGGATGAAACTTCTTTGATCAGCTTCAGGTCTACCTGATTCACTGAGAGTGCAGGGGAAGCAGCTTCTACGTCATCAAAGTTGGTACCTGACACCAATACTTCATTGACAACCGAACCTTCTTCCAAAGTCACCATCACGGAGATGGTCAAAGTGAGTGATTGATCCGGAGTAATAATCGGAATATTCCAAGTAACGATATTGTCTACAATCACCCCAAGATTGGAGGCTTCCATCGGGATCAGCCCATCAGGCAAGGTATCGGTAACTACTATATTTTTTGCATCGAATTCACCATTATTGGTAATTACGATAGAGTATTCAATAATTTCTCCCGGTGAAGCAGAAGGCACTGAAGCACTTTTGGTAACAGCCACCTCGGTATCTTCCAAAGAATTGTTTATCGTGACCAGACTCGGAGCAGAAACCTTAGGCCCTGCCGGGTCTGTAGGGGAAGTCGCCGTAGCGACATTGCTGATAACCTGACCATCAAGCAAACTTTCAAGCGCTTTTACTGTCAATGTTAAATCAGTTTTTTGACCGGAGTTAATGGTAGGAATAGTCCAAGAAACTGTTCCTGCTGCATGGGTGCCTCCATTATCAGCACTGACGAATGTCGTTTCAACAGGCAGCACATCGGTGACCGCCACATTTCTGGCGGTACTTGGACCATTATTGGTCACTGAAATGGTATAGACGATTTCTCCGCCTGCCAATACTTCGGGGGCAGAAGACGACTTGGTGATGGTTAAATTTGCCAAAGTGGAAATGTTAACCTCTAGATTCGGATCTGGACTGCTTTCTACCGGATCATTAAAATCATCCGGGCTGTCTGCGATGGCGATGTTTTTGATTTTAGTTCCCGCCAAGACATCCTCCCCGACCTTCACTGCCAATACCAATGTGATGGAGTCACCCGGCGCAATTGTCCCCAATGGCCAAGTCACTGTTCCTGCCGCATGTGTACCCCCATTCCCTGTTGCGACAAAAGTAGTCCCCGCCGGTAATTGGTCAGTGACGACCACATTGGTAGCAGGAGCATTTCCGGTATTGCTGACATTGATGGTATATACTATTTCTTCCCCTGCATTGACCGCCGTAGTATTCGGTGTTTTATTGATTTCAAGGATAGGAGAGCTGTTGTCTATTGTGACCAAACTTGGTGGCGATGTTTTTGGGCTTGCCGGATCAGATGGACTGACCACTGTCGCCACATTGGTGATCACATTCCCATCAACCAAAGCTGCTGATGAAGTGACGGTCACCTGAAGGCTAACCTGCTCTCCGGATTTAATGATACCAATCAACCAACTGACATTTCCATTGGCAAAGACTCCACTGTTTGTAGCACTGACAAAAGTGGTCTCAGCCGGAAGGGCATCGTTTACCACCACAGCAAGCGCATCACTTGGGCCATTGTTGGTTACATTAATGGTATATATGATGTTTTGTCCTGAACGGATAGTAGGCCTATCTGCGGCTTTGGAAATTACTAAATTGGATAAATTCTGAATAACCACCTCGAGAGTTGGATCATTGCTGCTTAAGACCGGCCCTGCAAGGTTTTCGGGGCTATTGGCTGTCGCTATGTTTCTAATCCTAGTGCCTGCAGGTGTACTTGGATCTACTTTTACTACCAATACAAGGTTAATCGAATTTCCTGCCTGCAATGCACCCAAATTCCATGTAACCAGATTTGAGGCAAATGTTCCTCCATTGTCCGCTGATACGAAAGTCGTATTTGCAGGAAGGGGATCTGTAACGATCAGGTTGTTTGCCGGAGCATTTCCTGTATTATTGATCGTGATGGTGTAGGTGATGTTTTCCCCTGCATTTGCGGTAAAGGCTCCCGGGAGTTTGGTGATGCCAAGAACCGGAGCAATGACTTCTACCGTGACAATACTTGGAGGGGAATTGACAATATTTGTTGGATCCTGGGTACTAACCGCAGAAGCAATATTAGAAAGCTGAGTACCGTCGGTAAGGTTTGTGGCAGCAGTAACGACAAGTGACAATTCTTCCTGTTCCCCAATGGGTAGACTGGCAATTGTCCAGGTTACTGTACCATTGGCATGGGCACCTCCATTACTGGCACTCACAAAAGTAGTCCCCGTTGGCAGGACATCTGTCACGGTTACATTCGTGGCATTGGCAGTGCCAAGGTTAGAAACAGTAATTGTATAAGTAATATCGTTTCCTGGATTGACTTTGGGAGCCGCCGCCAATTTGGAAACCGTCAGTTCCGGCAATGAAACTACTGTTACCTCATTATCTGGATCAGGAGCGTTTAGCACCGGTGCAGCAATACTCGGACTTTGTACCGACACACCATTGATGATGACTGTTCCGTTTGGTACGGTCAACCCAACCTGAACCACAAGATTCAATGTACGGGTTATCCCCGGATCGATAGTTCCCAATGTCCAGGTCACAAGGCCGGCATTATGGGTTACAGAATTATCTGCGGAGATAAAAAATGTGCCGGTCGGCAATTGGTCTGTCACGGTCACGTTGGTGGCAGGTGCTGTTCCGGAGTTGGTGACTTGAATGGTATAGGAGATTAATTCTCCAGCAAACACGGTGGGGGCATTAGCCTTCTTTGTGATTGCCATTTCAGGTTTGACTTCTTCGACAATGACCTGACTTGGAGTTGAAATTTTTGGTGTAGCCGGATCAGAAGGACTGACAACAGTTGCTGTATTGGTAATAACTTCGCCACCTACGAAACTTCCGGTCACCCGGACTACAAGCTGAATAACCAAGGTTTGACCAGGCGAAAGAAGCCCTATGGACCAATTGACTGTGCCATTGGAATGGGTTCCTCCCCTGTCGGTAGAGACAAAGGTTGTTCCCGTCGGCAGTACATCCGAAATGTTGACTCCGGTAGCAAAGGCATTTCCCGTGTTAGAAACCGAAATCGTATAAGTGATATTATCTCCCAATCTCACTCGGGATTTATCAGCTATCTTGTTGATGCCCAAAATCGGTAAAATTCCTTTAAGGACAGTTACATCAGCATTGTTGGAAGTCTTTGGTGAAGCCGGGTCATCAGGGCTTGATGCCTGTGCTACGTTGGTGAGTTTTGTTCCTTCTACCACTCCAAGATTTACCAGAACCCTAACTGTCAGCACTTCTGTCTGTCCGGCAGCGATGGTTGGGAATTGCCAGGTCACGGTCCCTGTTTGGAAAACACCTCCATTGGTAGCAGACACAAAAGAAGTTCCTACCGGAAGCACGTCTGTCACGGTCACATTGGTAGCCGCATCAGGGCCACCGTTGAAAACACTTACGGTGTATAAGATTTCTCCACCAGCCTGTACAATGATAACATTGGAAACCTTGAATACTTCAAGTCCTGCTACTGCATCGAAATTCCCTTTACTTTCCGCACTGCGTACTGTGGTGCCGGAAAGCACATCGGTTCCTGATCCGGATTTTGTTGAAAAATCGGAAGTCCCTGCGGAAGAATGAAAAAAATCTGCTGATGCTTGCAGTTGAAACCATGAAATAAACAGGATGACAAGCAATACAGATTGTTTGCAAAATTGCTTCATGAACAATCTATTTTAGATAGAAATTAATTAAGAAAAACAAACTTCGCTTTAGGCGATTTAGATAGAGTTAGGTCGAGTTTTTACTAGGGGCTTTAGGCTAATTTCCCACTATCGGCGCTTCGGGTGATTTGCCAATTAATGACAAGATTATCATTTGTTGGGCTAAAGTACATATATAGTTTGGAAATAATAATATTTTTACAAGAATCTTATTTATGGAAATTTTATCAAAAAAGGACTACGAAAAAAGGAAATCGTTCAAATTATTTTTAGGCAAAATGCCCTTTTTGAGCAGTAGGAGCATAAAGTACAAAGTACTTGTGACGAATTCCAAAAAAGTGCTAAAACCAGTTTTTGGACTTTTTTCCAAATTCTTGATTTCTGAAGATTTCGGTCAAAAAAAATTTTTGAAAAAAAATAATTTTTTTTTCAACCTAAAGTCGTTTCAGATTTTTTTACTAAAAAATTAACCAAATTCCCGAAAGACGAAATGCTACTTTTACAATTTCTCTCCAAAAAAGCATGGGTGAATTAGCCAAAAAAAACTCTGTTCCAAATAAGGATTCCATCCAAAAATTGTTGGCGGAAATTTCCGTTCTGGAAGAGAACATCAGCATCATCGGAGGGGAAATCTCCACCTTCGAAAATACCCTCCGCCAAAAGCTTGGTTTACTGATTTCCAGGCTGGTGTCCCTCAATGAAAAAATGAAGGAAAAGCAGCAATTGAAAAAAGCCAAAAGGCTGGAGCAAAAGAAGCGGGGGAAAAATTATAAGGAACCTGTCCAAGTACTTTCACCAAAACCTACCAAGAAATTTACTCCCGAATCAAGCGAAGATGAAAAGCAGGAATTGAGGCGCCTCTACAAAGAAGCTATCGTACAGGTACACCCCGACAAACTTGGACCAAGCGATGAAGAAGATGCAGTCAAAACAGCCACTGACCTTACCGCCCAACTCAATAATATTTATAAAAATGGGGACCTGGAACAGCTGCTCAACTTTTACCAAATCAATATTCAGGGATATTCCGGCGAAACAAGCAATTTGGCAGAAACAGTTACGGTAAATCCCAAAATCAGGTTAGAGGCATTGAAGACCAAAAAGGAGAGTTTGGCTAGGAAGCTTAAATCTCTGGAAGCAAATTACCTATACCACGTCCTCAAAACCTACGACAATCCATTGACTTTTATCAATGAGTTGGAGCTTCAGTTTCAGGAAAAAATCGGAAAACTGGAAAAAAGGACAAGAAAGATTTGACCTATTTGATTCTGTAATTTAAAGTAAGATTGACTTGTCTGACCACATTCTGGAAATCACCCGTGGTAACAAAACCCGTCCCTTCCACGATATACCTGTCCCTGCGTGTATTCAAAATATCTGCAACGGTCAAAATCAGTTTTCCCCTCCCTTTCAACACATCCTTGCTTCCTGACAAGTCCATAAAAAAGATCGATTTCCTTACACCTTGTGCTGTTTTTTGTCTTGCCTGATAATTTGCCCGCAACTGGATATCATATCCTTTCCCAAAAATAAACCGGGAATTTTGCCGTGCATACCATGAGTATGTCGTTGCCACAAAATCGTCCTGAATGTTGCTCCCGTCTACTTTGGCATGGAAAAAGTTGAAATTGATATCTGCCTTCCACCAAGGGAAAATGGCATAATCGGTCGTGAATTCAATCCCATAAGCCCTTTCGGAATTGAGGTTTTCTGTGATGGTAATGGCATTTCCTTGGTTATCGGCTGTCCTGATCCTGTCGATTTTATCTTTGGTATCACGATAATACACGGTCGAGAAGAGTGATCCTTTCTCAAAATACTTGATATGGCCCAATTCAAAAGCATCGGTAAATTCGGGTTCAAGGTCTGGATTTCCACTGAAGAAATTCCTTGCATCTGAAAAAGTCACAAACGGACTCAGATCATTGTAAACCGGCCTTCTAACCCTCCTGCTGTAGCTTAGCTGCATGGCATCCTCTTTGCTAATATTATAAGTGAGGTGTGCACTTGGGAATAGGTTGACATAATTCCTAGGGTTGACTTCATTGGTTTTGACCAAAATTGTCGTCACATCTGTCAGTTCCGCACGCAAACCTCCTTGGTAGCTGAATTTGTTGGACTTATTTCCAAGAATGCCGTAGATGGCATGGATGTTTTCTTCATAGAGAAAAATGTTATCCAAACCCGGAAGCGGGAAAAAATCACCATTTTCATTTTTCTCTTCCACAACAAAATCATTCTCCATATTCCTGAAACTGCTTCTCAATCCAGTTTCAAATTTTCCGCCGCCGGTGCCAATAGGTTTGGTATAATCGATCTGTATGAGGTATTGCTTTTCAAACTCATCATTGATGGAAGTCTGTACCAAAGATTGGCTTGGGTCCATCACTCCCTCGGGAGAAAAAGTGTCCTCGGTAAACAACTGATCGGAATTTTCCCAATAGTCCAAATAAGTAAAGGCTGCCACGAACTCATGACCTTTCTGCTCAAAGGAGCGCTTGTAGCTCACGATTATCTCCGAATTGGGTTCCATTTCGGTCTCGTCCTGCCTTCTTTTGCTGAAGCTCTGCAGGTTGTCTTTGGAGAAAATGTAATCGTCATACCTGATATCGGTGATCCTGTGCGCATCACTTCTCCTCCACAGATACGAACCTGTCAGGATGCTTTTTTCATTGAAATAATAATCCAATCCCGCCCGGATATTGTTGTTGAGGCTATTGACTACGCCCGTGGTGGATTGGTCAGAAATGAAAAGGGTATCTCCTCCAAAAGCTTCCTGAAATAAGGTGCCGTTGCGCGGCTGTCGTCTTTTGGCCAAGCCATAATTGACAAACCAATTGATTTTCTTGTGCCTGTAATTCAGGTTGGCAGCCAATCCAAGATTGAGCGGATCGCCCACAGTTGCTTCAAAAGAACCGTTGAAGCCTTGGTTGTTGTCTTTTTTCAGAATGATATTGATCACGCCCGCCATCCCTTCGGCCTCATACTTTGCTGAGGGATTGGTAATGACCTCGACACTTTCGACCATACTCGCAGGAAGTTGCTGCAGGCCACGGCTGCCTTTGAAACTGACCAAACCTGAAGGCTTCCCATCGATCAGTATCCGCACATTTCCGGATCCTCTCAGGCTGACGTTTCCTTCCGTATCTACCGACACCGAAGGCAGGTTCATCAGAATATCAGCTGTCGTCCGACCGGCATTGGCAAGGTCCTGTCCGACGTTGAATACCCTTTTGTCCAGAGCAAGCTCCATAAAAGCCTTCTCACCTTCCACCACCACCTCTGACAAGTTGCTCATGGTCGGATTGAGCTTCAGAGACTCAAAACGGTATACCGGCTGCTCTTTTGAAACCTGGAATTCAGGACTTTTGAAAGGCTCAAAACCCATAAATTCTATCAAAGCATAATACGTCCCAAAAGGAATGTCAATGGTGAATTCGCCTTTGTCATCCGTGATATTCCCTTCGACAAGCTGCTCGGGACTTTTGTAAATGGCTACTGTGGCAAAAGAAAGGGGGTTTCCTGAATTGGCATCTGCGATTTTCCCTGTCACTTTCCCCTTGCCTCCCTGCTGTGCTTCAAGGGAAGAAAAGAATAAAAGGAAAATCGAGGTAATGATGAAAACCAAAACCTTGGATCGGGTTTTTGGTTGCTTCAGGTGCGGATTCAAAGTAAGGTCTGGAATTAGGTTTATCAAATAGGCTTGAAATGAATAAGAAAGATATTCTCTCCTATCATTTGTAAGCAATATATTATTTTAAAAAACCCGAAAGTATTGATTTTTGATCAGTGGAATTTTTCAGACTCCCTTACACTGTTTCACTACTTTTAAACAAATACAATTGCAAAAACCTAAATCACAAAATCCTACGCCTACTGTCTTGGCTCCAACAAACAAAACTGATACGGTTCGAGCCAAAGGTATTCATGGTCAGGACCTACCTGAATTTCTTTTTGAGACCAATGATCGAAGAGTGATTCGGGTGACTCTCCCTTTTCCCTAAATGCATACCAAGTCAGGTTTTGGTATTTGTCGCTGAAATTGAAAACCCCATAAAATGACTTTCCTTCAAAAGACCTTAAAAAAGCCGCGATGTGGATGTTGTGCGGCGATATCCAAGTGAGGTTTTTGTAATCTCCGATCAAAGGCAGGTTCTTTCGGATTTTGATCAGGGCCTGCATTTGCGAGAAAATCCTGTTTTCGACAGTTCCTTCTTCTTTTCTTTTGTTTGCTTTTTCCCAATCGATCAATGGCCGATGCAGCCACCTGTTGTCGTAGCTTTTTCCGGGATCATCACTGAAACTGTAATCATTGGTATACCCTATTTCATCTCCGTAGTACAGCATCGGCATGCCGCCAAGAAATAGGGAATGCGCCTGCATCAGGATGATTTTTTGGATGGAAATGTCTTGCCCGTAGGAATCATTTTCATACAGTGATTTTTCAAGCCCACACAAAGAAGCCAAGGTGCCGCTAATCCTGGCATCGCCGGTTTTGGGATTGGAAGAAAATAGTGCTCCTCTAGCCGGGGTGCCGGAAAGGTTTCCGGAATAATAATCCATCAAATACCTGCGGTGCCTGAAGGGTGATTTTCCGGTCATTTCAATCATATAATCTTCATAACCCATCCCAATATCATCGTGGCATCGGGTGTAAGAAATCCAGGAGGTTCCAAAGGGTTTTTCCAAAATCGCATGTTGGGCGGCAAGCATCACATCGGTTTCGCCGGTGGCAAGCATGTCCCATTGCAACGCCATATGGGTGGCGTTGTAGGCAAAATCACATTCCTTTGCAGTGTAATCCCCTGTCCCAAAGTATTTGATGATTTCCTTTGGTGCGACAATGGCTTCTCCCAATATCGCCATTCCGGGAGCGGCCACGAGGACGCATTCCTTGATCAACTGTAGGAGTGTATGTACCTGAGGGAGATTTTGAGAAGTGGTTCCTGTTTCTTTCCAGATAAATGCCGGTGCATCCACCCGTAGCACATCCACGCCGAGATTGGCATAAAACAGGACGTTGTCCAACATTTCCCTAAAGACCAGAGGATTCATGTAATTGAGATCCCATTGGTAATTGTGGAAGACCGTCATGACCCATTTTTGACATTCCTCGACATAGGTAAAATTACCGGGAGCGGCTTCGGGGAAAATCTCAGGCATCTTCTCCTCATATTGATTAGGAATCCACCTGTTGTCAAACATGTAAAAGAAATCCTGAAAATAAGGATCTCCGGATTTGGCTTTTTCGGCCCATTCATGCCTGTGGGAAGTATGGTTGAGGACAATGTCCAGCATCATGTACATCCCCTTTTGCTGCATTTCTTTTCTTAACCCAATCAAATCTTCCAATGTACCAAACTTCTTATCCACCTTTCGGAAATCCGAAACAGCATATCCACCATCACTTTCGCCTTCAGGGCTTTCAAATAGCGGCATCAGGTGGAGGAAGTTAACGCCTAATTCTTCCAAGTAAGGAAGTTTGGTTTTAAGCTGCGGCAAATTCCCCGCAAAACGGTCCACATAGAGACTCATACCGACAAGTTCATTGCTCAAAAACCAATGTCCTTTCTTGGCTTTTTCTTCATCCCTTTTGCGAAGGTCTTTTTCCCGGGATTGATAGGCACGCACTAGCGTCGCAATCAATTGCTCAAAGAGTTCATCCTTTTTGGGATGGGTACTGTAAATCTGATAGTATAAGTGGGTGATGGAAGCCATTCCGGCATTCAGCCGCGCAATAAAAGCTTTGTCTTTGAGGGATAATTTAAGCTCGTTGGCGGAAAGAATATTACGGATGAAGTCTGTCAAGGAATGGTCTGTGGCCATGGAAAAGGGTATTTTTTCTTTTTGATTAAGTAATTGAAAACGGTATCTGTATCAATGTCCGCCTCCCATCGGGGCTGATGCGGTATCGATATCATGGGTTTCTTTGATCCGCAAGGTGGCCAAAGCTGCCAACAGCAACAATGCCCCGGCAAAAGTGATGGCAAACCCAGGATTGTTGCTGAGGATATATTTGGATATAAAACCAAAACTCAAGGTCTGCAGGATCATCGGAATTACAATCATCATGTTGATGATGCCCATGTAGACTCCGTATCTTTCTTTGGGGATTTCATTGACCACAAGCAGGTAAGGAATTCCCATCATGCTCGCCCAAGCTATCCCAAATCCGGTCATGGGAACGAGCAAAGCATATTTGTTTTCTATATGGGGAAAAGCCAGCAAGCCAAGTCCCGCCAGAATCAGACAGATGAAATGGACTTTGCGGGGACCAAATTTTTTGGCTACGCCAACCAAGGCGAAAGCAGACATAAAAGTGACGACATTATACCAGCCATTGACCAGACCGGTCCATCCTACTGCTTCTTCAAAAAGTTTCATATCCTCAGCGGGAGAAGTTTTCCATACTGATTGGGCGATACTTTTGGCGGCATTCTGCCAATAGACAAAGAGCGCATACCATTGGAAAAGGTACACCAATGCCAGTTTCCACATCACCGAAGGCATGTCGACGACGGAGTGGATGATTTCCAGGTTTTCGCCAAAAAGGATGCGGGAATATTTGTTTTTCTCCATCGAAGTAATCAACCGAGGAATCAAAGTCCTGTCAAAAATCGAAGGAATCAAAAGCAGGGCAAAGAGAATATACACCAATAAGGAGGTAATCAAGGAGAGGAAAAACTGGATGGCAGGATGAGGAAGTCCTTTGTTTTTCTCGTTCAAAACCAGCAATTCCTGCTCTGTTGGTGGAATCTCGGGGGTTTTGTAAATACTCCATCCCACAGAGGTAATCGAACAGATTGAACCTAAAAAGAAGGAGGCATACACCCAAACCGGGAGAGAACCGGCAGTTCCCGGAATGTACATCTGAAAGATAAATAGCGAAATATTGGCGAGGGTTATCCCCAATCCGGTGAAGAAACTTTGGGAAAGAAAACCTGTGGCATACTGTTCTTCGGGAAGTTTGTCAGCAATCAAGGCACGGTAAGGTTCCATCGCGGTATTGTTGGCTGCATCCAAGACCCAAAGCAAGCCTGCTGCCATCCAAAGCGAACTGCTGAACGGATAAAGAAAGAGACAGATGCTGCAAAAAACTGCGCCTATGAAGAAGAAAGGCTTCCTTCGGCCAAATCTTGGACTCCATGTCCTGTCACTCAAGGCTCCGATGATCGGCTGTATGAGCAATCCTGTCATCGGTCCTGCAAGGTTCAGGATGGGAATTTCATGCGGTTGTGCGCCAAGCATGTCATAGATCGGGTTGACTGCACTCTGCTGCAATCCAAAGCTATATTGAATGCCAAAAAAGCCGACATTCATATTGATGATCTGTTGAAAGGAAAGCCGTGGTTTACTCATACAAGGGAGGTTAATTGGGTCAGGTAACTTTGAGTTTTTATCCTTAAATGGGGAAACCCCATTTTGGGAATTCTAAAATAGAAAAATAATCTTCTAAAAATTCATCCTATGAAAAGCAATGAAATGGCTAAACAGCACTTAGACAGCGTTTTTTGAGGAAGTACCAAACCCAAATCCCGCTTTTTAACCGATCTATAACGGTTGCGGAAAATGAATGGACATCCACTGTTTTTTGGTAAAAAAAATCAAAAATCAGTGAAAATTTTTTTGGATAAAATCAAAAATCTTGCCTTTCGGAAATCATTTCCATCACCACATATTCCATCCCTTCTTTTTCAAAAGTGGCATCGGTGGTGGTCATTCCGAATTTTTGATAAAAACCTGCTTTTGAAATCCTTGCATTGCACCAGATTCGGCTGATGTTTTTTTCTTCCAAAAAATCAAAAATGTACTGAAGGAGTTTTGATCCATATCCTTTTCCCTGAAACTGCTTCACCGTGGCAAACTTCCTGAATTGGGCTTCCTGCCCGTGGATAAAAACCGAAACTACCGAAATCAGATTCTCCTCCACAAACAACCCAAAGTGGATCCCGTTTTCATCTTCCGGAACCCGTACAAAATCAATGGGCTTATCAGGCCACATGACCTGTTGGCGGATGGGGAGGATTTGGTCTATAGAAACTTCTTTGATTATCATCTTTTAATTCTCTTTTCAAAAAATCATTTCCAACAAAATATAAAACAGCGAAGGACAAATCAGGCAACCCAATCCCGTATAGAAAGTCGCAGTCACCGCGCCGTAGGGCACCAATTTGGGATCTGTTGCCGCTAATCCGGCCGCCACTCCACTTGATGTTCCCATCAATCCTCCAAATGCCATAGCTGATTCCGGGCTGTTCAGGCCTATTTTATTGGCAGCAATTGGCGTAATGATGGTTACCGCGATGGTCTTGACCACGCCTGCAGCAATGCTCAGCGCAATCACCTCCGAACTCGCACCCACAGCGGCACCCGTCACCGGGCCCACGATATAAGTACAAGCTCCCGCCCCAATTGTACACAGACTCGCAGCATCCCGGTATCCCCATGCATAGGCGAGCAAAACCCCCATGAAGAAGAAAAGCCCAATACCAAAAAACAACGAAATCATGCCCAACAAACCCGCTTTGCGCACCAAATAAAAACTAGCTCCGATCGCAGTGGCGACGATCGCAAAGTCACGGAACATGGCGCCGCCCAAGATCCCGACTCCCTTGAAAATGGCAATGTCTGACAACCCTTTTTCTCCCCCCGTAAATACTCCTCCCACATACCCGAGAACCAAGCCTAAGAAAATGGCAATTGCCGATCCCGGAATTTTGGAGTTCAATACTTTTTTGGAAAAAAGCTCAGAAAAGGCCACAATGATCCCAATCACCAAAAAGCCAAAAATCAGGCCGTTTTTTTCCACTAAATTCAGGAATATGTCCATCTCAGTTTTTGTGAAAGTTTTTGAGAATCATGGGAAAAACAAAAAAAGAAACCACCACAGGAACCGCTCCGGCAACAATGGCCAAAGTACCTGTCGAAACTGCGGATTTAACATTGAGGCTTGCCGCCATTACGATGACCACAGGGATATACATTTTGTTCCAAAAGTCTATGCCGGAATCTATATCCGGACTCATCCAATTGTTTTTGATAAACCATTCCTTCAGGATCATTAAGATGATCATGGCAAATCCTACTCCCCCGACATTGGCATTAATTCCGAGCAGGTTTCCAAAAAACTCACCCAACCACTGCCCGATCAGGTAGGAAAGTGCCAAAAGGGCGACTCCGTAAATTATTTTCATGATTTCAGATTAAAACAGCTTTTTCAATTCATTTTTGGTGACTTTCCCCATAGCATTGCGTGGTAAATCTTCCACCAAAAGGTACTTTCTTGGAGTTTTGTAGGCAGGCATCCTTTCTCTTATCCAAGCATTCAGGACATTGACATCTATATTCTTTTCTGTTACCAAAGCCGCGGCTACCAATTCCCCCCATTCCTCATCCAGAATTCCTATGACCCCACAATCCTTGACACCCGGATATTTCCGAAGGACTTCCTCGATTTCCAAAGCGGAGATTTTGTATCCTCCGGATTTGATGATGTCCACCGAATCCCTTCCGAGGATCTTGAAATACCCATCATCCACGACGGCGATATCTCCTGTTTTGAACCAACCGTCTGATGTGAATGCTTTTGTTGTTGCTTCTGGTTTTCCCCAATATTCTTTGAATACATTGCCGCCCCTGACCTGGATTTCACCGGGTTGGTCTAATGGAATTACCCTGTCGGCCTCATCACATAATCTGATCTCCACTCCCTTGAGTGGCATTCCGATATAACCCGCACGCCGTGTATCCTCGTAGGGATTGCTGATGGCCATGCCGATTTCGGTCATGCCGTACCTTTCGAGCAGGTAATGTCCCGAGATCCCGTGCCACTTCTCCATCACTGATACCGGCAACGCCGCCGAACCCGACACCATCAGCCTGAATTCCTTCAACTTTTCCGTAACCTTCATTTGCTCAGTCTGAGAGAGGTTTTCATAGTAAGCGATCAACTTGAAATAGATGGTGGGAACCGCCATAAAAACAATGACCTTGCCTTCCATGAAAATTTCAAAAACCTTTTTGGCATCAAAATTTGGTAAAAATTGCACCGTTGCCCCAGACCATAGCGCACAGGAATTGACGTTGATAATACCGTGAACATGGTGCAGGGGCAGGATCGAAAGGGTGTAATCCGAAGAACTCCAATGCCAGGCATCTACCAAGGTACTGACCTGCGCTTCGATATTCGCATGGGTGGTCAGGACTCCCTTTGGAAGACTTGTCGTCCCGCTGGTATAAAGAATCATCGCGCCTCTTTGGTTTTCTATTTCAGGTAAATTCCCGGATTCATTTTTAGATAAACCTGACATCCTGATAAATCGGATGTTGGGCATCATAGAAAAAGGAGACAGGATATCTTCATATTCCGGTCCGCAAATGATCATTTCCGAAACCGTGTCTTCCACCACATATTGGAGGGAAGGCAAAGGATAAGTGACACAAAGCGGTACCGCTATGCCTCCTGCCCGCCAAATGCCCCATTGCACCGCCACATAATCAAACCCCGGCGCTATCATAAAGGCAATCCGCATTTGGCCAAGGTCCTCTTTTCCCTGAAGGAGATGCAAGGCAATCACTTCACTCCTGTCCAAAAGGTCCTGAAAAGAATATGAATCAGATTGGTCCACAATGGCGCACTTGGTTGCAAACCTTTTGGCATTTTCAATAAGTCGAAGCATAATAGGTTTTTTTGGAAGGCTTAAATTAAACCGAAATTCAATCGATTGTTGGTGTCGAAGCTAAAAAATGGTCCGAGTTCCAAAAGGCGATCATTTATTTGATCCAACTTGATTGCAATATTCAACAATCAAAGCCTATTTTAGTAAGAATTTATTAGCCTCATCCATATGACATTCAACAGACGTAATTTCCTCAAACTCGCCTCATTGGCCCCCGGCCTGGCTATCCCTTCTTTAAGTTTTGCAAACAGTCAGGAAAAAGACCTTCCAAAGGCTTTGAAAGGGTTAAAGCCCATGACCGCGGACATTGTTCCCATCAGTCGTGAAGAAAGGTTGGGCAGGATAGCCAAAGCACAAAGCCTGATGATAGCAAACAAAGTAGATGCGCTGTTTCTCGAACCGGGGACGAGCATGGCGTATTTTCTGGATTTCGACTTTTTTCTCTCCGAGAGGATGGTGGCAGCCGTGATTCCTGCCAAAGGAGAAATTGCTTATGTCTGCCCAAAGTTTGAAGAAGACAAAGTAACAGAATTGGTAAAATTCGGTTCAGACATACGCACTTGGGAAGAGCATGAAAGCCCCTATCAGGTGGTTGCGGAAATCTTGAAGGACAAAGGCACTCCCAATCAGACCGTCGGAATTGAAGAGCGCTCCAGATTTTTCCTTTATGACGGTATCAAAAAAGAAAGTGGAAGGCTGAATTTTGTCCTTGCAGATCCTATCACCGCGGGATGCAGGATGTATAAATCCCCAGCTGAAATTGCGCTGATGCAAAAAGCCAATGACATCACGATTGCTGCCTACAAAGTACTTTTTGATTCGCTTTATGAAGGCATGACCCAAGCGGATTTCAGCAGGGTTGCCACTGAGGCACATCTGGCTTTGGGAGCAAAAGGCTCCATAGGTGCTAATTTTGGGGAATGGTCTGCATTCCCACATGGAAGCAGCACCCCGCAGAAACTCAAAGAAGGCGATCTTATCTTGGCCGACGGCGGCTGCAAAATAGAAGGATATACCTCAGACATCAGCCGAACCATTGTTTTTGGCAAACCAACAGCCCGACACACGGAGGTATGGAACATCGCAAGAGAGGCTCAGCAAAAAGCGATAGAACTTGCAGCACAACAGGGGACTACCTGTGAGCAAATGGATGCTGTGGCAAGGGGAATTGTCAGCAAAGGTGGATTTGGACCTGATTACAAATATTTCAGCCACCGGCTTGGGCACGGGATCGGCCTTGATGTCCACGAATGGACCAATCTGGTGCGTGGCAACAATACCCCACTTCAGGAAGGAATGTGTTTCAGTAATGAGCCCGGGATCTATATCGTGGGTGAGTTTGGCGTCAGGGTGGAAGATTGTTTTTACATGTCTGCCTCAGGCCCCAAGTTCTTCAGCGCTCCGAGTCCGGCGATTGATAAGCCTTTTGCTTAGGTTGAATTTTAAAATATTTAAGAAAAAAAAGGGTTTCCGCTAACGGAAACCCTTTTTTTGTTTAATCCAAATTTTCCCGTTTTTCAAGAAATGAAAACATCGTCATTGTTGAGAAGGATCTCATCGAGGTTTTCTCCGGGAAGGGCGATGATTTGTTCATTCTCGGCATCCCATTCAATTCGTCTGCCGATTTTGTAAGATAGGCCGCCCATATGCGCTGTGATGGCTTCTTCAAATCCCTCAATGATCCCACAGCTTGGATTGCCTCCATTCCGGATACAATTCATCCATACCCTTAAATGAAGGAAGAGTTTGTTGGCCCATTTCCGAAAATCGGTAGCTTGGACTGAATTCACACGATATCCTACTGCCAAGATTGCCTCAAGCCGATAAAATTTGGTGGAATATGTTTTACTATCTGAGGCAGTTATTTCCAAAATGGAAACAACTGAATCAACATCTAATTCTTTTGTATCAAATATATTTTTAAGGTGCTTGCTCACGGCAGGTACATTTACGCCAAACAACTCTGCCATGGCCTTTTGCGTCAACCAAAAACTCCCGTTTTGAAAATAAACAGATACGTTAACTTTCTGATCTTCTGTATGGTATAGAAGTAAGTCTCTAGCTTTCATTATTTTAATTTCATCATTATCAACTTTTCAAAACCTCTAGAATCTTCCTTTTAAACATATCGAATCCTATAAATTTCAGATATCTAATTTTATTGGGAATTCTTCTATTTCATCCCAATGAATACTCTCATTTCCTACTTTATCCCAAGCTTCATTAAAACCAAACTTTATAACTTCCAGTATATCCAATGAAGATTCAAAAAAATTCAAAATTTGAATAGACCAGCTTAAAGTAAAACTAATTTTTCTTAAACTAAAATTTTTATACTATTTGGATCAAAGGGTAGCTCATAAAAAAAGGGTTGCCATTTACGGACAACCCCTTTTTTCTAAAGGAAATTTTTAAAATCCCGTTTTTCAAGAAATAAAAACATCGTCATTGTTGAGAAGGATCTCATCAAGATTTTCTCCGGGAAGAGCGATGATTTGTTCATTCTCGGCATCCCATTCTATTCGTCTGCCGATTTTGTAAGAAAGGCCACCCATATGCGCTGTGATGGCTTCTTCAAATCCCTCAGTGATCCCACAGCTTGGATTGCCGCCGTTACGGATACAGCTCATCCACTCTCTGAGGTGAAGGAAAGTTGAGTCCACTCTTTTGCCATCCCTATAAGTCCAAAGCAAACCCTTGTTGGCAAAGTATTTGGCTGTGGCGGAAGTGACCGCATCTACGCCATTGGCACTTGGGTCATATTGGTATATCGGTACGGATGGATCAACCCTGTTTTCCTTGATCAGGTCTTTGTACTTGGTGGACCTTGGATCGGCATAGATCGTGACCATATTACCCAACTCCATGGAAGCATCGTGTCCCATCAATACCGTGCCCCTATCAAACTGATTACCCAAAGTAGCACTGTAGACCAAGGTCATCCCTTTTTCTTTGCCGGGCGTCTGACTCGTACCGGTACTGAATTCCGGAAAATCCATATTGATCTGCATCACATCAGGAACATTTCTTCCGTCCCTGTGGGTGTAAACTCCTCCGGAACCTGTGATGTATTTGGGAATTCCCATTTTCAAAACACAATTGATCCTATCATAGTCATGTGTCAATAAATCCCCTGACAAACCTGAACCATAAGCCCACCATTTTCTCCATCGGAAAAAATGTTCGGCATTGAATGGGATTTGGGGAGCGGTGCCTAAGAAGGCGTTCCAATCAATAGTCTCGGTAGAAGCATCCGGATGGATGTCATATTGCCAGGCACCGTTGTCGTCATTTCTGTTGGTAGCCGTCACGACCAAAGACACATGCCCTAAGGTATTTTTTGCTATGGCATCCTGTGCTGTCAAAAAACTCTGGGTTTGACGGTGCTGGTGTCCGACAGCAAATTTGATATCCGGATTTTTACGGCATGCCTCCCTCAGGTCGTAAGTCTCCTGAATGGTATGGGTCATGGGTTTTTCAACGTATACATGCAGGCCTGCTTCAATGGCAGCAATGGCCATAGGTGCATGCCAATGGTCCGGTGTCGCAATGATGACTGCATCCACCTCACCGCTGTTGAATAATTCCAAATGTGTCTTGTAGCGCTTGCAAGGGTTCTCTTTGGTATCGAATGATTTCAACGCTTTTTCTGCCCTCACGTCAAAAATATCGCAGATTGCAGTCAGTTTGACGTTGAGGCTTTCTTGTGCCTGAAATTCAGCCAATCTTTTGTCATCAGGATTTTCTGCAGCCGATTTGACCATGTCATCGATCCATTCTGTGGTGGCAAAACCCAAAGACCGCATCAGTTGCTCGCCTCTTATCCCAAACCCAATCAGGCCAACACGTAGCGGTTCCCCGGTCATAGGGCCTGAGGCAGGTGGTGCTGAAGCTTTGATGTTAAGGGTTTCGAGCAAGAGATTGCGCTCGCTCAATGCCTTTTCATTAGACCTGAAACCTGCTGTCCATACTGCACCAAAAATCGGAATACCTCCGAGTATTTTGAGCCATTCCCTTCGGGAAAAGCCTTTGAATAAATTCTTGTCAGTTGCCATGTGCTTCAGTTTATTGGGTTAGTGGATACTGTCTTCTGCTTGGCAAAAAGCTTAGCCAAACCGAAGGCATATTGGGTAGGGAATAAATAGATCACAAAGAGCGCCGCGGCTTCAATGAGGTTTTTGTTGACCAGCCAATAGCTTCCCTCGCTTGGTCCCTGAGGATATCCGGGAAATGGTGGATGTGCCAAATAGTACAGCAACAACAACCCAATTCCGATGATACTGGCCCAATTGGTCTTGAAACCGATTATCAGGCTAAATCCTACGAGGAGTAGAGCGCCGATATTGAGCGTATCGATAACAGGAATGATGGCATCACTTGCCATCCACCTGAAAAAAGACTCCATAAAACTCGCACTGAGCAAGTATCCTTTTGCTGTCCAGGAGGGACTGTATAATTTAATGACACCTTCGTACAAAAAGTGCCAACCGATCAGCAATCGAAGCAGCACCAGGCTGCCTGTTTGCAATGAGGTAAATCTGGAAGTTTGATCCATAGGTTTTTTGTTTATTGATGCACGATATTACCACATCAAACACCAAAAAAACATGACATAAATCAATCCGAAACATGATGTATATCCCACTGTCTAGCAGGGGATTCAACAGTATCCCGTAGTTTTTTAAATCCTACACACCTATTACATAGTAATCAAAATTTGGTATGGAAGCCTAAAAAATAAATGTCCGATAAAAGCCATCTATCGAAAAAGACTTTGAAAATGAGGAATAGTAATTCTCCCGGCAGATAGAATAACCAATTGTTCAATTTCCTTTTTTCTCCGATCTTTGGAATAATGGACGGGGTAATTTCAAACCCTCCAAAATCCAAAAAACATGAGGACTTCCTTATTATATTATTCCATCCTGCTTTTTTCACTTTTTTCTTGCTCGAAAAACTCAAAGGAAGAAAACCAAACCAGCAAAGAAACTTTGGTGGGCAGTGACAAGGATCCAAATGGATGTATTGGTTCGGCCGGATATTCATGGTCGCAAGCCAGACAGGAATGCATCAGGATATTTGAATTAGGAACTCCTTTTGTCACGTATGATGCGGCTACCGGTGCCATGGATTCTACCAAAGTGGCTTATGTGGTTCTTTCCAATGACAAGTCACAGGCAGAGGTGTTCTATGGAGGAACAGACAAACCTATTCTATTGGAGGCTGTATCTGTCATGGAAGGGGAAACCATGCCAAAGCTTTTTGAAAACAACATAGAATTGGTTGACCTGATTTATTACAGAGATTCATACATACTCAGATATCAGGAAAAGCCCACCCATATACAAACTTGGTCGGCAGAATCAGGATTGGGTAAGGAACTGATGAAGAAAGAAAATTGAGGAAATCTTTATTGGATACTTTTTTATAATGTCTGTGATTTAGCCAATTATAATTTTTTCGTAGAATTACGAATTTTTCGTAGGAAGTCTAAAATCTTTCTTTTATATTTATTTTATGGAAACATTGACAAAATACGAAGAAACTCTGATGCGGATATTTTGGAAGCTGAAGCGTGCTCTGGTAAGGGATGTTCTGAACGAACTGCCCGAACCAAAGCCCCCCTACACGACACTCGCCTCCAACATCAAGCTGCTGGAAAAAAAAGGATTTCTCGACCACAAATCCTACGGAAAAATACTTGAGTATTTTCCTACTATTTCCCAATCTGATTACCGCAAAAACACCTTCAATGAATTGGTGGAAGACTATTTTGATGGCTCAGTAGAGAATGTTTTGTCCTTTATGGTAAAAGAAAAAGGGTTATCTGAAAAAGATATGGAAGAACTTCAAAAATTGATTGACAACATGGGTAACTCCTCTCAGCCATGACCACAATATTCAATTACCTTTTGGAAGGCAGCATTATCCTGCTTTTGCTATACGCCTTCTACATTGCGTTTCTTTCCAAACTTACGTTTTTTGGATGGAACAGGGCATATCTTTTGGGTTCCTTGGGATCGGCATTGGTACTTCCTCTACTTTCTTTTGAACTCAATCAAAGTTCAGTTTCAGGATTAAATCCGGAAGCATTTACCTTTTATTTACCAGAATTTGCCCTGACTCCTGAGGAAGGGATTTCGGCAAAATCCCTTCTGATATATACGGCAATCCTTCTTTATGGCACCGGATTCCTTTGGACTGCCGCACGGTTGGCAACAGGGATTATCAAAACTTTCAGTTTGATCAGGTCCTCAGAAAAATTCAGCCACAACGGATTGACTATCGTCGTAAACCCAAAATTTCCACCTTCCTCATTCTTCAGCTACATCCTTTTGCCGGCATATCAGGCAGGAAATAAAGCACAAGAACTGATCATTCTTCACGAATCGGAACATGCCTCCAAGCTCCATACCTTGGATCTGATTTTTGTGCAAGTAAGCAAAGCG
This sequence comes from Cognataquiflexum rubidum, assembly GCF_022538115.1. Classification (GTDB taxonomy): domain Bacteria; phylum Bacteroidota; class Bacteroidia; order Cytophagales; family Cyclobacteriaceae; genus Cognataquiflexum; species Cognataquiflexum rubidum. The sequence goes on from NZ_JAKZAL010000001.1 coordinate 88,756, forward strand.
ATTTTCTGGTTTCACCCGCTTATCAAAGCCTTTGAATCCAGTATCCATGAAGTCCATGAATTCCAGGCGGACACCAAAGTGACCAATGTCCATCCCAAAAAGGAATATGCGCAGTTGCTTTTTAACCTAACTGTTACCAAAAAAGAACAGCAGTTTGTGAACAACTTCAACCAGTTTCAGCTCAAAAAAAGAATCCTGATGATGAATGCCAACAAATCCGGGTTGGTACATAAAGGAAGGTTTTTGCTTGCACTGCCGCTTTTGGGATTGATGGTTTTTGTTTTTGCCTGTGACAAGACCTCCGAGAATTCCTTTTCCGAAAACATGGATATCCCCATGACAATGGAGTTTGCCCCACCAAAAAATGATGATCCAATAGTCGAAATTTTAAGTGCAGATGAAGTTTTCGATGTCGTGGAAGAGTCACCGGAGTTTCCCGGAGGAATGGAAGCATGGAATGATTTCTTGAGAAAGAACCTCAAATATCCAAAGCAGGCCCGAAGTATGGGAATTGAGGGAACTGTCTACGCCGTGTTTGAAATCCGAACCGATGGCAGTGTGCACAATATTGAATTGTTAAGAGGAATCGGGGCTGGCTGCGATGAGGAAGCGATGCGAGTGATAGCAGCTTCTCCAAAATGGATTCCCGGAAAACAAAAAGGAAGGCTTGTCAATGTCAGGATGAGGTTACCGATCAGGTTCAAATTGGGTTAAATCCTAATCAAGAAAACAAACCAGATTTTCAAAATAAATCAACCATATAAACTAACCACAAGATGAAAGCAAACAATTCAACCCCAAATTACAAAAGCAGGCCTCTCACTGCCCTCCCTCTTATGGGACTGATGATCGTATTTTTATCCTGTGACTTTCAGGGATATGACGAGAAAGTAGTACTGGAAAATGGCGAGGTGACAAGCAAGACCATAGAAACCAATGAAATTTTTGATGTAGTGGAAGACTCCCCGGAATTTCCAGGTGGCATGGAAGCTTGGGTAGAATTCTTGGGAAAAAACCTCAAATATCCTGAACAAGCCAGAGAAATGGGAATCGAAGGCACGGTGTATGTCGTCTTTGAAATCAGGAAAGATGGTTCTATCAAAAATGCCGAGTTGCTCAGAGGTATCGGAGCCGGTTGTGACGAGGAAGCACTACGCATCATCCAAAGATCGCCAAACTGGACTCCCGGCAAACAGCACGGACATATCGTCAATGTCAGGATGAGGGTTCCGATCAAGTTCAAACTTGGGGACAAAGAAGTAATTGCTTAAAGTCCATAAACCATTTCAATAAATCACCTTTTGTAAAATCAATTTCAGCAATCAAACACCTTCCCTAAATGAACATCAGCGCATCAAAATCAAATAGTACAAACAATTTTCTGTTGGTCATCATTCTATTGTCCATGATGGTATTTGTCATCTCCTGCAAAAGCTCCAAAGATTCCGCTTTTTCAAAAACCATGGACATTCCGATGGGAGAGAATTCCCCACAAAGTTCATCCGATGAAGTCTTTGATGTGGTGGATGAAGTTCCCGAATTCCCGGGCGGGATTGAAGCTTGGGGCAACTTCATGAAAGACAATCTCAAGTATCCAACCTTGGCCAAAGACAAAGGGATTGAAGGGACGGTGTACATCACTTTTATAATCAATAAAGATGGTTCGGTGAGTGATGCGGAGATTCTGAGAGGAATAGGGGGAGGCTGTGACGAAGAGGCCCTGAGAGTAGTCAAAGCTTCTCCAAACTGGACTCCCGGAAAAAAAGACGGAAAATTAGTCAGATCCCGAATGAGGCTACCTGTTCAATATGCTCTTGGCAAAAAGGATAAATCTTGAACAATCAAAAAGAGGGATTCTCAGATGGGAATCCCTCTTTTTTTCAGCAATGGAGAAAGCCAATTTTGATTCATCACCTTTACATTTTTAAAAGTATGCTGAAATTTCATAAACACCTAAACGCTTGACTACTTCGTTCTCATATTTTTCAACCATAATGCGCTTAAAACAGGCGTCTATTTGAACCCTGATAAAAAACTCAGCACTGTCAAGGGAAATTGTTTTGGCCTTTAGGGTCGATAAGTCATCGGTTTCTGAGTATTCCACCCTTTTATTCAAAGGGTTTTCTACTATGGTTTTGGAGCATACCATGTTGGTCTCACTCAAAAACGAAATAATCAAATCTCCCTCTCTGGGTTCACCAATTTCTTCCATTGCCCCTCTCAGTTTTCCTGGGTTTCTTAAGAAATTGACGATTTTTACCGAATCTCTTGAATCCATTGAAAAATTCACCATAAGGATTTCAGGTGTATTCTGCACGGTCAATATTTCTGATTCATCTTCATCATTCACTTGTTCTTTTGCCGTTTTGCATCCTGCCAAGAAAATTAATCCGAAAACTACAAAAGCAAATAGTTTCTTATTTTTCATACATTTTAAATCAAATGTTCAGATTTTCCTGAATTTAGCTGCTCCATTACCTGACAATGCTAAACCTTAAGGTTTTAAAGGTTTTTTGAGATTTCAATATGATGTAATATTGTCCTAAATGGAATCCCTTGACGTCTATTGGTATGACATTTACATTTTTTTCAAATGAACTTATACTTCTCAAAATTCTGCCGTTGATATCCAAGATTTCAATTGATTCTAATTGATGATCAATCAATTTTAGGTATTCGATATAGACTATATCATCAGCAGGATTGGGATATAATTTAAGCCCGTTTGAAAGGGCCTCTTCTTCTGTGAGAATGATATTTACAGTAACCGTAATTTCGACAGAGGCTGAATTATCACAGGAATCATAAATGGTAAATACCACTTTATTTTCACCGGCGTCATTTCTAGTAAATTCGGTTTTTGACAGGGTCATTTCTTTAATTTCACAATTATCAAATGAACCATTATCTACCTCTTTAGGAATCAGAACGGCAGTTCCTTCATAATTGACAAAGATTTCAAAATCCTTTGCTTTGATAGTAGGTTTGATTTTATCATCTACCGTAACGATCACTTCCCTTTGAGATTCATTACCACTTGCATCTTTCGCTTTAAAAATTACCTTATTTTTCCCAATGTCCGCACATGTGAAATTTTCCCTTGAAATGCTGATTTTTACGAGCTCCACATCATCATAGGTACCCTCGTCAACATCTTCTGCACAAACAGTGGCCTCTCCCTTTTCATCAAGATCTATTGTTATATTTTTTGTTACCAAAACAGGTGGGGTACGGTCTGGAAAAGGTGCCGTAACTTTGATAAACTCTTCTCGGGAAAAAACATTTTCGCCCAAATTATTACGTGCTTTTAAAGTAACCTTATACTTTCCTTGAGTTCGGTAAGAAACCTCAGGATTTTTTTCATTGCTTACTTCAGGTATTCCCCCTTCAAAAGTCCACTCCCAGGATGTGGGATTGCTGGTTGACAAGTCAATAAATTTAACCTTCTCTGCCGGCTTGATTTCCAACTTATTTGCCCCAAATAAAGCGGTGGGTCTTGAAGGTGAATCGGGGGTGGATAGAAACTTCAATCTGCCTTCCAATTGATGGGAACAAACATCACAAAAACTTCTGCCAAGAAACCTCATTTTACAATTTTGATGAGGTCTTTGCCAAGTGGGCGATTCAGCATGAGGGTAGATCCCAATACCGTTTCTATTCAAAAAGTCTTTCCATCTAATTGTTTGTGGATTGGTATTTTGGGTCATATTATGCCTTTCCCGTGCATATTGGGGGCCAGCCCAGTATTCATCCGCCAGATCTCCAAAGGAATGACCCAATTCATGAATCATGATCTCCGTTGCAGATGAATGGGTTGAGAAAATGGCAAAGGCTCCACCTGAACCTCCATATTTGGGATCGTTGACCACAAGGACTCCTATATCAAAGAACGGAGTATTGGTAAATAAAACAGATGATAGCTTTTGGGAACGCCATGCTACCAACAAGCGCTCAATATTAAAAGACCAGTAAGAGCTGCCAAAATAGTTATCAATCAAGTTATTAGGATTCTGTGCTGCACCGGACACGTTTGAATTTACTTTGATAGCATATACATTAATTCCATTTCGATAATTTCTCCACGGAGGTTGGGCAAGCATCCCGGCAGTCGCATTTTTGGCATCACTGAGAAATTTGTCCTGTTGTGATGCTGTATACCCATCTCCCACTATCACGATGTTGGTTACTTCATTTGGGGAACCACTGTAATGAATAATCTCCATTGGCATCAACTGCGCCTGAGACTGACTATAAATTAAAAATAAGAGAAGGGCTATAAAAGCTTTGAAATCCTTGATGTAAAATTTTTCCATGGCGTGCTTTTTTTAAAAATCCTGTAAAACAATTGCGCCCCCTACCTGATCAAGGTGATTAGCCTAAAACAGCAACACAGTATCTATTCAAAAAACTTGGAAAAGAAATAAACCCGAATAAAAGCGAGCCAAATCCAACTACAGTTTGATTTTTGATAAATTTTAACTGTGATCCAGATTGAGGAAAAGAAAGTAATCCATTTTCAAAGAGATAATATCATAATTGGTGGTTTAATTTACCGAAAATAATCTATTACAGCACGTAATATTTATTTTTCTTCGCCTATTTCCCAAAAATATTTTGATCAATAAATTCATTCCGGAATTTTCCTTCGGGGTCGTGTTTGGCGAGAAGGGATTTGAATTCTCCCATTTTTGGGTACCGCTCTTGGAGTTTTTCGGAAGAAATGGTAAATAACTTCGCCCAATGCGGTCTTGGATTAAACGGTTCCAACTTGGCTTCCATCTGAGGTAAAAGTGCCATGACTTCTGGAATTTCCTGTTTCCAAGTGGTATGGACTGCAATGGAATCCCTTTGGTAGCAGGTGCTCATCCACAATTCATCCGCTTTGATACTTCTGATTTCGGAAATGAAAAGGTGAGAAGAGATTTGATCTGCCATTTCCTTCACTGCCATGAGTGCTTCGTATCCATTTGCCATTGGGACAAAATATTCTGATTGGAGTTCTTTGCCTGCACTTGGCTGAAACTCCATCTTGAAATGTGGCAAGCGCTCATACCAAGGACCCGGAATCGCAAGCTGCTCAGAGCAACTTTCGGCTGACATCTCCTGTACCGGATGCATGTGCACTTTAGCCTGTTTTGCCCCAAAGAACTCTTCAGGAAAATCCAACGCTCCGCCCAGCACTACTTTTCTCTTTACCCAGACTTCGTTGACATTGTCACTCTTCCAATCAAGAAACAAACTCACACTATACCCCGATGCCATGATTGCTTGGAAATTGTCTTTCAGTGTGGCCATCGGCATATCCATATACACGACCTGAGCGACCTCAAAAGTGGGAACCAGATCCAAAGTCACTTTGGTCACAGGCCCAAATCCTCCCAATCCAACTACAGCACCAAAAAAATCCGGATCTGTTTCCTTTGAAAGCTGTACCAACTCACCTTTGGCGTTGACAAACTCGATGGCAGCAACTCCCGTGGAAAGGTTGCCGTTTTCGACTCCCGAGCCATGGGTTGCTGTGGCTATTGTTCCGGCAACGGAGATATGTGGCAAAGAAGCGAGGTTGTGGAGGGCATATCCGTTTTGATGGAGGTAGGCGCATAGTTCCCCATACTTGATGCCACCTTCAACCGTAACCTGATTTTGTTCCCTGTCCAAGGAAATGATTTTGTTCAGGTTTTGGAAAGAAATGAGGTTATCGTTGCTATCAGCAATCCTGTTGAAGGAATGTCTCGAACCCAATACCCTCAGTTTCTCACATTTTTTAACCAAGGCCTGAACTTCTTCCACTGTATTGGGATAATGAACATTGGTCGTGCCGAACTCAAAATTTTCAGCCCAGTTTTTCAAGGTTTCGGAGGTCATCGTTTCATCAGGTTTTTGAGGGGAACAGGATAGTATCGGTTGGATCAAAACCCCTCCTACGAGGAGAGAAGAGTTTTTGAGGAAGGTTCTTTTTTTCATTTTGGGTTTAGGAGAGGTAGAAAACTGATTCCATAAATTATTGAATATAATAGGCAACTACTCAATTATGCCATTAATCGCTGATTAAAATTAAATCCATGAATAGTAGTAAAAAGCAGGACACTTCCGTCTTCCGTCTTCCGTCCCGTCCATTACTAAAAATCTGTCTATTGGCAGGAAATTGGCTAACCAATAAATGTTTTTCAATAATTCACCTTCAGTTCTTTCACTTTGGTCGGTAGCCAAACCTGCATTTCACTTGCTCCACGGTTAGCCCAAGTGTAATAGGGAATGGCGGTGATGCTCTTGGTTTCAGTTTTTACAGTGGACCCATCCTCCGAAACGGTCACCACCGGCACATTTGCCTGAATGGCCATCACCCTTTCATTCAAAACCTGATATTCCACTTCCTGAAATTCGGTATTCGCCGGAACCACAATGTTCCAAGCCCTTCCGGCATTATCCGCACCCTCCACACAATAAACCAAAGGTCCTCTTTGCAAAGCAATCCTGTCCCGATTGGCTTCTACCTCATTTCTTGATTTTATTTTCCTGATTTCCATCGGCAATGAATATTGGACAATGTCACCTTTGCTCCATTTTCTTGAGATCGTGATGTATCCATTTTCCTGGGTGTATTCCACAGGCTTGCCGTTGAGTGTCACGGTGAATTTTTCTTTGGCTGTACCTTCGAATCGATACAAATCCCCGGGTACCGGCTGTTCCTTAGCCCATCCGGGCAACCTTAAATTGAGGCTATAGGTTGTTTTTTTCTCAGGATTCATGGCGATGTTCACCACCCCATCCATCGGGAAATTGGTTTTGATTTCGACCGAGACATTTACCTTTCCCATTTGGATATTGGTCTGACTTCCTATAAATAAGTTGACCCAGATACCGTCTTCCGAAGTAGCATAGATATAATCCCCCACCGAAGCCACCAAGCGGGAAATATTGGAAGGACAGCAGGCAGTTCCGAACCATGCCCTGCGGGAATGTTGCCCATTGGAAGCAAGGGGGTTTCCATAAAAAAACCTGTCGCCCTGAAGGCTCAAGCCGTCCAAGGCTGCATTGTATAGGCTCCTCTCCAGGACATCGATATATTTGGAATCTCCTTCCAGAGAATTCATGCGCTGATTCCAGAAAACCATTCCTACTGAGGCGCAGGTTTCACTGTAAGCCCTTTCGTTAGGTAGGTCATAATCGACAGAAAAACCCTCATTGCTGCCCGAGGAACCAATGCCCCCTGTGATGTACATGTTGCGGTAGACCACATCTTCCCACACGGTTTTCATGGCATTCATATACCCATCGTCATTTTTTGCTGCAGCGACATCTGCAGCACCGGTGTAGAGATACATGGCCCTGACGGCATGTCCTGTAATTTCTTTTTGTTCCTTGACAGGCACGTCATCTTGGGCATATTTGGGACCCCAATGCTTGTTTTCCCAGATCCCTCCTACTCCATGGCCACGGCCCCTTTGGTCCAAAAACCAATCCGAAAGTTCGAGGTACCTTTCCTCTTCGGTCAACTTGTACAATTTGACCAAAGCCAGTTCGATCTCTTGATGGCCAACTACCCAAGGCCTGTTGGCTTGTCTGAAAGTCTGATCAATATGGTCAGCCATCTTGATACCGACATCCAAAAGTTTTCTCTTTCCGGTAGTTTGGTAATAAGCCACACCCGCCTCGATCAGATGGCCTGCGCAATACGCTTCGTGTTTGTCCATGTCCTTCCACCTGTTTTCCAAGCCTGTCAAGGTGTAAAAAGTATTGATATAACCATCGGCCTCTTGCGCTGCGGCGATCTTATCGATCCATTCGTCCGCCTTGGCTTCGAGTGCAGGATCAGATTGGTTTTTGAGGGAATAGGCAATGGCCTCCAAGGCCTTGTAGACATCACTGTCATCATAATAAATCCCTTCATGGGTCTCCCCTGTTTTTCTCGCAGCTTTCTCAAAATTCCGAATGCGGCCAGTCTCGATTTCAGTTTGCTGAATACAAACCTGCAAGGCGGTGGAAGCTACTTTCTCCAGTTTTGGTTTCCAAAAAGCATCTGTGATCGTCACTTCCGAGTAACTGACAGGTGTCAACCTGACCAATCCGGTTTGGCTTATGGCTTTTTCCGAAACAGAAAGCATCAGGAGAGAAAGCAGGAACAGTTTGATTTTCATGGGTTTTTGGGGTTGGATTTGAAGCAGAAAGCAAGGCCTTGAACGGATTTCTGTGAGGATCAAAAACAGGAATCCAAATCAGACAATGGATTTTGACCATCTATACAAATATATCCAATTGAAGCAATTTTGCCAGAATTTATACTTGAATGGGAAAATCAAAAATGGATATACGCTTCTTTGCCAGTAACCCTATATTCTTCTTCATGGGGACGGAAGACGGAAGTCGGAAGACCGATGTACTGGATATTTCAGTCTGCAGACAAAAATTTAAATGGATATCCAATCTACTGGCATAATTGTGTACATTCATTAAATCAAAATAGAGGAAACCATCATGGGCAATTACCTGACTGGATTTTCTGATTTCATTGATGGTTTTGATAGATTTGGATTATGAAAATCACCTATCTTGAAAATTACGATTCCTTAAGCCAATATGCTGCAAAACTTGTCATGGATGAAGTTCAGCTAAAAAGAGACATGTTGTTTTGTGCCGCTACGGGAAATTCTCCTACGGGAATGTACGCCGAAATGGCAAAAAACAAATCCCTCTTTGACCGGATGCGCGTCGTCAAAATGGACGAGTGGGGAATCATTCCGCTCTCCCATCCTGATTCCTGCGAATCCTACATCAAAAAACATGTGTTGGAACCTATGGAAATCCCGACTGAAAGGTATGTTGGATTTGATACTGCACCCGAATCGGTAGCGGCCGAGTGCACGAGAATGCAAAACTTTATCAGCGAACAAGGGCCCTTTGACATTTGTATTTTGGGATTTGGGAAAAACGCCCACATTGCTTTCAATGAACCTGCAGATTTTTTGCAGCCTGATTTTCACAAAGCCACTTTGGCTCCATCCACGATACAGCATGACCCGGCCTTATCCCAAGGTCCCGAACCAGCTTATGGATTGTGTGTGGGCATGAAGGATATTCTTGAGACAAGAAAAATAATATTTCTCATCACAGGCAAAGGCAAACAGGAAGCCATCAAACAGATTTTGGAAAGAAAAATATCAACACAATGTCCCGCATCTTTCCTTTGGATGCATCCCAATGTGGAGTGTTTGATAGATAAAAATAGCTTGTAAGTTAAAGTCAGGAATCCTCATCGGATTCCTTTTCCTTCTTTTGAAAAGAATAATCGGGAGTATTTTTTTGTATCCAAATAGATTTTGATAATATTTAGTTGAAAGAATAATTGGCAGCAATTCCTATTTGAATTTGCATTTTTTGCCAAAAAAAACTCTTTAATGTCCTCTATACTTTGGTTAGATTTAGAATATAGTATCGTGTTTGTCCATTTTTTTTCTGACTTACCAAATATATTCTAACCCAAAATAAATAGTTATGAAAGAGAAACTATTGAACCGGATCCCAGGCCTCATTTTAATTTTTGGATTTCTGATGTCTGTTGGCTGCAATTACTATAAACCTATCCCCAAATCGGCATCTGCCACCCCGGAAACCAAAGCAAGTCAAATAGATTCACTCAACCAAAAGACTTTTATCGTGCACAGCAGCCAAGGTATTTTTTTGATGCGAAATATGCAGATCAACAAGGAAAGACAAGAATTGGAGGCAACCTTAGATGTAGTTCCTCCACAACACCAAACATACATCAATGATATTGATGGAAAATTCAGGTATAAATCCAGTGCACCTGCTGTGCTCCATGAAGTCCATATCTATACAGATATGGACGAAATCGGCGAAGTGGGAACCAATGTAGTTATTCCTCTCTCTGACATCAGTAAAATTGAGTTGATCGAAAGAGACAAGGGAAGAAGTGATGGCAATACGGTTTTGGCAGTAATTGGAATCACCATAGGGACACTCGCTTTAATTTCGGCGATTTATGTTTTGACGAAAAGTTCTTGTCCTTTTGTAAGCGTATATGATGGACAAAATTACGCACTACAGGGAGAAACCTTTGGGGGTGCTATTTATCCTTCTTTGGCACGGGAGGATTTCGTCCCTTTACCTGCTGCGGCGATTGGCAATGAGGTAAAAGTCCAGATCAGCAATGAACTGAAAGAAAGACAATATACAGACATGGCTGACCTGATTTTGGTAGAGCATCAGCCCGGTGACCAAATTACAGTCAGTCCAAATGGTCAATTACACCTCGTCAAACAAAATATTGCTCCCACCTCTGCAGTTCTCAATGACAGAACTGACATGCTTGACCAAGTCAGAGTTACAGACAATATCCCCTGTTCTTTCAATGATCTTTCACACCCATCTTCAGTCAATGAACTTGTACTCAAATTTGACAATCCGGGGGAAGGGAAGAAGCTGAGTCTGCAGGTCGATATGAGAAATTCGATGTGGCTGGACTTTTTGATGGCGGATTTCACAAGCCGATTTGGCAGTAAGTATGTAAGCTGGACAGAAGAGCAAAAAAAGCGACCTGCCCAAGAATTAATTGCTTGGCAGGAAAAACAGAATATGCCGTTGACTATTGCTGTCAAAACCAAAGACGGGTGGAAATTGGTCGAAAAAGTAAAAACGATAGGTCCTCTTATGAACAGGGAAGTTGCCATTTCTCTAGAGGATTTTGACTTGGGAAATGCCCCTATCGAAATCTCTCTCACTACAGGTTTTATGTTTTGGGAAATAGACAGAGTTTCCTTAACAGAGGTGGGTGCAGTTGCGGATAACTCCATCCAGATCCTCAAGCCCTCACAGGCAATAGATGAAAAAGACCGAGACATTTTAACTCCCATACTCGAAAAAGACGGGATTTACCTAGAGCAACACCAAATCGGAAACAGGGCTTACCTTACCTATGACGTCAGAGAATATTCTAAGGAAAAGGCATATTCAGCTTTCCTTTATACCAAAGGATATTATGAACCGATCCGGGAATATGAAGGACCTGCAGACCGAAAGTTTTTGACCAAATTTCTGGAACCGGGAGCCTTCCCAGATTTTAGCAGAAACAAATACCAAGAAGTCACCCAGTCAGCTTATTTGAATGCTAAATAATCCGGAAATGGAAGAAACTGTAATCAAAACTCCGGGTGTCAAAAGGCTAATCTTTCCGGACATGGTAGAAGTTAACCCTTCCGAAGCCACTCCCTTGCAAAAGCGGAATGTGCCGGGATACTTCCTTACGATATGGGTAGGTATTTGGGTCAATCTCCATATGGCCCTCCTCGCCTTCCGTGCCTACAAATCAATTAAGAAAACAAGAACCGCGCTGCGTGGATTACAGGAATTCAAAGAGAAAGCATTTGCAAAAAATGGCAGGAGAAAGTTCAGTGTCAAAAACAAGCAGTATTGGTTTGGGCTATATGTACCGCCTTTTCCATCCAAAAATTTTGACAGGTTTATCTTGACAGAGTTAAACCGCTACGTTCCCCATTCCACTCCTGTCAATGCCTATCAACAGGTAAATTTTGCGATTACGACCAAATGTCCCATGCGTTGTGAACATTGCTTCGAATGGGACAACCTCAACCTTCGAGAAGCTTTTACCCTTGCCCAACTTCAGGAAATTACAAAAAAACTCCAACAGGATGGGCTAGGCCATATTTCCCTTAGTGGTGGAGAGCCTATGGTGCGGTTTGAGGATATGGTGGAACTGATCAGGTCAGGAGAAAAAAGTACCGAATGGTGGATTTTGACTTCAGGATTTAACCTGACTGAAGCTAAAGCAAAACGCCTGAAAGATGCCGGGGCAACAGGTGTGGTCGTGAGTCTGGACCACCATTATGCCGAAATAAACAACAAATTCAGGGGACATAAAGATGCTTTTGGACACGCTGTCAGAGCAGCAGAAGCAACAGTGAATGCAGGACTTTCTTTGGCCATCTCTGTATGTGTCACCCGTGAAAATGCAAATAGGGAATTCTTGACGAAACACACGTCTTTGTGTGAAAGTTTGGGGGCTCACTTTATTCAGTGGCTCGAACCAAGGGCAGAGGGCCATTACCGCGACAAAGAAGTGCTGCTTCAACCGGACCAAATCACTGTTATGGAAGAGTTGTTTGTGGAATTCAATCACGATCCGAAAAACAACCAATTTCCTCCTGTCATGTATCATGGATACCATCAAAGACGAGTTGGTTGTATGTCAGGAGGGAAATTTAGCTTTTATGTAGATGCTTTGGGAATGGTCCATTCTTGTCCTTTTTGCCATTCTAATGATTTCAAAATCACCGATTGGTTGGAAATGCCAAAAATTGGAAGAAAGGAAATCACAGCCTGTACTTCATTTTAGGTTTGTAATCCAAACGAGTTTAAATTAATTCAGGTGGAATATTATCAGCCAATCGGATTTTTTTCCGCCTCTGTAAAAGATGCTTGTGTATCAGGGGAATAAATTGCAATTTGGGTTTGAGCTACATTATGATTTTCAGGGACTTGATTGCTTGAAAATCAGATTTTGCTCCGATTAGCAACAAACCCTTTCATGCCTATTATTCGGAAATTTTTACTCCTTCTTTCACTTTTGATTCTGGGCCGTTGCTCAGAAAAGAAGGCTCCTATTCCGGCAGATACCTCTCCGCCAAAATCACCCCAAGAAGAACTCGAGACTTTTGAAATTGAAAAGGGATTCAAAATCCAGTTGGTAGCAGCTGAACCCATGGTTCAGGATCCGATAGCCCTGACATTCGATGAAGATGGCAGGCTTTGGGTTGTCGAAATGAGGGGTTTTATGACCGACATCGATGGTACTGAAGAGCAGCAACCTCTCGGTAGAATTTCTGTTTTGGAGGACGAAGATGGCGACGGAGTGATGGACAAAAGCACCATCTACCTTGACAGTCTCATCATGCCGAGGGCTTTGGGACTTATAAAAGGTGGTGCCCTAGTCGCAGAGAACAATTCCCTTTGGATCACAAAAGACATAGATGGTGACCTGAAGGCAGATTCAAAAGTACTTTTGGACTCTACTTATTCCCAAAATGGCATTCCCGAGCATTCCGACAATGGACTGTTGAGGAATATTGACAACTGGTATTACAATGTGAAGTCAAAGTTGCGGTACAAAAACCTAGGCGGAGAATGGGTCCGGGACAGCACCGAAGCCCGGGGACAATGGGGTGTCAGCCATGACGATCAGGGAAGGTTGTTTTACAATTACAATTGGTCCCAATTGCATGCCGATCTCGTTCCTGCCAATTACCTTACCCGAAACAAAAACCATTCCCCTTCCACGGGCATTGATCACGGACTGACAATAGACCGACGGATATTTCCGATAAGACCAAATCTTGCTGTGAACAGGGGTTATATCCCCGGTACTTTGGATGAAGAAGGAAAACTTCTTGAATTTACATCAGCATGCTCTCCACTCGTATTCAGGAGCACATTATTTCCAGAGGAATATTATGGTAATGCTTTTGTATGTGAAAATGCAGGAAACCTTGTAAAAAGGAACGTCGTCAAACAAAATGGTATTTTCTTAGAGGCTTTTGACCCAAATCCCGGAAAGGAATTTTTGGCCTCCACGGATGAACGCTTCCGGCCTGTTAATTCAACTATCGGACCGGATGGCGCACTGTATATTGCTGACATGTATAGGGGAATGGTGCAACATGGATCTTATGTGACCCCCTATTTGAGAGAGCAGACATTGAAGCGAGACTTGGTGTTTCCTGTTCATCTGGGCAGAATCTGGCGGATTGTTCCGGAAGATTGGGAACCTTCTCCAAATCCAAAACTTTCCAAAGAAAGCTCCATGGACCTAATCAAGCGCCTTTCTCATCCTGATGGCTGGCACAGGGACATGGCCCAAAGACTCTTGGTCGAGCGGGAGGATGTATCCATAAAATCGGATTTGGAAGACTTGGTCCGAAACGGAAAATCCGAATTGGGCAGGTTCCACGGACTTTGGACTTTGGAAGGTATGGGTTTGATAGCAACAGACTTGCTTTTCGACTTACTTGATGATCCATCCATTTTGCTACAAAATACCGCAATAAGGCTTTTGGAAATTTTTGCACTCCAAGATAAAACCATTCAGACCAAACTCGGACAATTATTGACCTCCAAAGTAATGGATGCTCCCATTGAAGTTTCTCTGCAAATGGCTTTGAGTGCTTATGCCCTGAATACAGAGGATGCCTCAATAATATTAGAAAAAATAATTTCCCGCTTTGGGGAAAATGCATTGGTCAGGGATGCGGTCATGAGTAGTTTGGGTAACCGAGAATTTGATTTCTTGGATAAGTTATGGATATCTGAAAACTGGAAAACTTCCGACCCAGCCAAAGAGATATTTTTGGAAATGCTGACTGTTTCCATTGTCAAGAAAAGAGATCCAAAAGAACTGGAAAGCCTGCTGACAATATTGGATGATTCTCCTAAGGATTCGGATTGGAAACATCAGGTCGTCCTTACCGGAATGGCCATCCAAGCAGCAAATAGTAGAACAAAAGGGCCTTTGGCTTTGAAAAAAGAACCTCCATTATTTAAAAGAACTGACCTTAAAATCGAACCTGCAAGGGTTGAGATGCTGAAATCCATGTTTTCTTGGCCGGGGTATACGCCAAAATTGTTAGAAATGTCAGCCAATTCTCTTGATGAAAAAGGGATGCAACAGTTTGCTTTGGGCAGGCAAAAATACCTGGTAACCTGTGCCGGTTGTCACGGTTCGGACGGCGCTGGAGTCAACAGGATGGGACCGCCGTTGGCTGCTTCGGAATGGGTGATCGGTGATGAAATCCGGCTTTCCCTCATCCTCCTCCATGGCATGGAAGGTCCATTGGAAGTATCAGGTAAAAAATATGACGCTCCGGAAATCCTTCCCGTCATGCCCGCCCATTCGACCATGGATGACGCTTCCATTGCAGCAATCTTGACCTATATCCGAAATGAATGGGGAAACCAAGCTCCTGCCATTAGCGGCAGAACGGTTTCCTCTACCCGGCATACCTCGCAGGGAAGGGTGTATCCATGGACCGCCCCGGAACTAATCAAGCATACCGACTCCTTGTCTGTCCTCAAACCTAACTAAAAACCCATTCCGCCAATATGAGATCCTCCGATAATTACACATCCCCCTTTTCCCCTGAAAGAAGGAATTTCATACAAAAAACAGGATTGGCAGCTTTGGCGATGGCTTTTCCATTGCCTTCTTTTTCCATGAATTTTGAAGGGGTTTCGATGGGTATCGTAGTCCATTCCTATGGCGCAAGGTGGAATTCGAAAGTCCCGAGTGAAAAATATCCCGGTTTCGAAAATGCCCTCCAACTCATCAAACACTGCCATCAGATCGGAGCCGGGGGCGTACAAGTTGGCGTCAATAACTGGACCTCGGATTTTGCTAAAAAAGTCAGGGACCAAAGAGAAAACCTTGGAATGTACTTGGAAGGAAGCATCGGCTTACCAAAATCAAAAGATGATATTGACAATTTTGAGAAAGAAGTTTTGGCATCAAAAGAAGCAGGGGCAACAATCCTGAGGACTGTTTGCCTGAGTGGTAGGAGGTATGAAAATTTCAAAACTGAGGATGAATTTCATGATTTCAAAGCCAAATCTATTCTTTCGCTTCAGTTGGCGGAGCCTGTGGTAAGGAAGCATAAAATAAAATTGGCAGTAGAAAACCACAAAGACTGGCGTGCGGCTGAATTGGTGGAAATCATCAAAAGAATGGACAGCGAATGGATCGGGGTGACTCTGGATTTTGGAAACAATTATTCACTTCTTGAAAAATCGGAAGATGTCATCGGCCTTTTGGCTCCTTATTCATTTTCCACCCACATCAAGGATATGGGCGTTAAATCCTATTCCAAAGGCTTTTTGCTGTCTGAGGTTCCGCTTGGAGAAGGGATAGTCGACCTCAAAAAAGGAGTTGAACTTTGCAGGAAATATAACCCCAACATTACCTTCAACTTGGAAATGATCACAAGAGACCCTTTGGAAATCCCCTGTCTGGAAGAAGAATATTGGGCCACCTTTGATAACATATCGGGTCCTGAACTTGCCGGAATTCTCAAAATGGTAAGGGAGAAATCCTTTTCCGGGGAATTGCCTTATACACGTAACCTCGAACCAGAGCAGCGGCTTGATTATGAAGAAGTCAATGTCCTCGCAAGTCTCCGGTACAGCAAGAGCGAATTGGGGCTCGGATTATAGTTGAATAAAAACATAAAATCATCATTCATTTAAGATAAAAATATGAATACTTCAGTCAGTGAATTACCCGGAATCAAGCTTTTTGACCTGAGTGGCAAAGCCGCCATCATCACCGGAGGGTCCAAAGGGCTCGGTTTGGCCATGGCCGCAGGTTTGGCTTCAGCAGGTGCCAATGTCATGTTGGTCAGTCGGGACGGGGCTGTCGCAGCGGAGTCCGCCTTTGAATTGGAAAAAGCCTATGGCATCAAAGCTATTTCTTTTTCGGCTGATGTATCCTCCAAGGAGCAAACAGAAGCAATGGCCAATGCCGCTATGGATGCTTTTGGCAGGATAGATATCCTGATCAACAGCGCCGGGATCAATATACGTGGCGCAATTGACGAATTGAGTGAGGAGGATTTCAAAAAAGTAATGGATGTAAACGTCACCGGAACATGGCTTTGCAACAGGGCTGTGACGCCATTTATGAAAAAGGCCGGCAAAGGCAGCATCATCAACATGGCAAGTACGCTCGGATTGGTAGGACTTGCTAACAGGACACCCTATGCCTCAAGCAAAGGTGCAGTCGTTCAAATGACCCGCGCTTTGGCATTGGAATTGGCACCTTTCAATATCACGGTCAATGCCATCTGCCCCGGCCCATTTCTCACAGAAATGAATTTACCTATTGCAGATACCGAAGAGGGAAAGAAATTTGTGGTAGGAGCAACTGCTTTGGGAAGATGGGGCCACCTGAAAGAAATTCAGGGTGCAGCCTTATTGTTGGCAAGTGACGCCGGAACATATATGGTTGGTTCGATGCTGACGGTGGACGGTGGCTGGACAGCACGTTAATTTGGAATGAAGAATTTATAATGGAAAGAGAGGATGTAGTAAGGATTGAGAGGTAGGAGGTGAAAGGTGAGAGGAGCCTATCATATCCGTTTAACTCAGAGATATTAATGTATCCCTTTGCGACCCTTTGCAATACCTTCGGGTCCTTTGCGGTAAAAAAATTAACCACAAAAGATGCTAGAAATTACATCGGTCTTCGGTCATCCGTCTTCCGTCTTCCGTCCTTTACACAAAAAGCGTAATCAAATAAATCACCGATATCGCCGTCACCGACATGATCAGCGTTCCCAAACTGTGGGTCTGATTTCCCTGCTTGATCGAAAGCCCTGACAATTGGGTGACTGCCCAAAAGAAACTATCATTGGCATGGGAAATCGCTATGGCCCCTGCACCGATGGACAAAGCCGCAAAAACACGCATCGTCTCCGAATCCAAACCCAAACTCACCAACAGCGGCGCAATGATAGATGCTGTGGTAATCATCGCCACAGTGGATGAACCTTGAGCGGTTTTCAGGGCAAAGGCAATTAAAAAAGGTAAGAAAATCCCCCAATTGGCACTGCTCATATTGGCGCTTACCATATCCCCGATCCCTGAGTTTTGAAGCATTTTGCCAAAAACCCCTCCTGCACCGGTTATCAATATCACAGGTGCAGCAATCAACATGGCCTCACCGATCCAACCCGAGGAGGATAATAACTTCCTGTCAAACTTTGCCGGTAAAGTGAAAGACAAAAATGCTCCTATCAGCAAAGCGATTACCGGACTACCCACAAACAGGATTACAGTAGTAAACATATTTTCCCCAAAAGGCAAAGTTGGATATTTGGCTATTGAGGCAAGAATAATCAGAATCAAAGGAACAATTACGGGCAAAAATGAAGAAAATGCTGTAGGAGGTTTTGGGATTGTCTTTCCGACTTCCACCTCAGCAACTTTTGGTTCAAGGGGGATTTTCAAACATACTTTTCTTATAAAAAAGTAACTTGGGACCAGTGTAATCAAACTTACGATCAAACCCCAAAATATGATCATGCCCAAGTCCGCCTCCAAGATCCCTGCTGTTGCTATAGGTCCCGGAGTGGGCGGCACAAGAGAATGACTTGCAGTCGCGCCCAAGGCTACGGCAATGGTTGTCGCAGCATAGGGAACTTTGCTTTTGAGCGAAAGGGATTTGCTGATGGGATTCAGCATGATGAAAGTACTGTCTCCAAATACAGGAATAGAAAGGATATATCCACTTAGTAACATTGCAACAGTCACGGATTTTTCACCTATCCAAGAAAGTATCTTTTCTGCTATGACCAAGGCCCCTCCTGTTTTTTCCAAGAAAGTACCCATTATCACGCCCAACAATATCAGCAAACCGATACTTCCCAAAACTCCCCCAAACCCATCTGTTATGGATTTGAGAATCAGATCCACAGGCATCCCGGATAATAGTCCATAAAGGATTGCGCCTACAAACAGGGCTAAAAACGGAT
The DNA here is from genome assembly GCF_022538115.1 of Cognataquiflexum rubidum. Classification (GTDB taxonomy): domain Bacteria; phylum Bacteroidota; class Bacteroidia; order Cytophagales; family Cyclobacteriaceae; genus Cognataquiflexum; species Cognataquiflexum rubidum. The sequence goes on from NZ_JAKZAL010000001.1 coordinate 107,307, forward strand.
GGATATCATACTTGACAATGGCTATCAGGATGAGCGCCAATGCAAATAGAATGGTCAAAAGGGTCAGCATAGTGGTGTTTTGGGTTGGGTTGATTGAAAAAAAGGAATGGGAAAGTTTTGGGATTTACATCCCAAAACCTGCCCTATGCTCTCTGCCTACAAATTGATTGGCTTCTTCAAGATTGGTGATTCTCATGTTCTCCCCATCCCAAAGCAATTTCCTTCTGCCAAAAAATTCCATCTGCCCTTTGCTGTTTTCCCTTCTCAGCATGTAGCTTCGGATGGCAAGATTTCCCATCAGAACCGTCTCGGTCATCGGTCCTGCATAATCAAAAGAGGAAGTCAAACCCTTGTGTTCGGCACTTCCAAACCCCGCTTTGATCGCATCTACCCACTTGCGTTGGTGGCCATATTCAGGTTCCTGATTTCCCAACCTGTCCGGCCCAAATTCTGTGGTGCCATCGTTCATATACAACTTTGGCATCAGCGGAGAGCTGTCGTTGATGTTGGTGGTGATGATTCCCTTCTCCCCGATGATCATGACGCCGTTGGCACTGTTTGCACCGCCGATATCGTGGTCTGCAGGAATGATATCAGGGTGCGAAGGTCTGATGCCACCGTCACTCCAGGTCATTTCGATAGGAGATTGGCTTTTGGCAGTAGCAGCAAAATGCAAAGTGATAAAAGAGGATGCAGGACAACCCTCAGGATTGTAATCCGGTGTCCACATTTTGGAGAAAACCGACCCTACACTGCATTCCGCATCTTTTGGATAATGAAGCCCAAGGGTTCTGAACGGAATATCGATCAAATGGCATCCCACATCTCCCAAAGCTCCAGTTCCATAATCCCACCATCCACGCCAGTTGAAGGGGTGTAAGTTGGGAGTGAATGGAATCTCTGGTGCAGGACCCAGCCAAAGATCCCAATTGAGGGCGCTAGGCTTTGAGCTTGGATCAGAGGCAGGAAAAGGTCCTCCCTGAGGCCATACCGGCCTGTTGGTCCAGATCTGCACTTTGGAGATTTCTCCTAATTTCCCTGAATCAACCCATTTTTTGACCATGTCAAGCAGGGGATTGGAGGCACCCTGATTGCCCATTTGGGTGACAATTTTGTTGGTCCTTGCCATTTCAGTCAGCATTCTTGCTTCCCGGATGTTGTGTGTCATTGGCTTTTGCACATAGACATGTTTTCCCCTTGCCATGGCAAAAGCTGCTGCCGGGCCATGCACATGGTCAGGAGTGGAAATGGTCACGGCATCGATTTCTTTTTCTTTTTCCAGCATTTCCCTGTAATCCGCATAGAGTTTTGCTTTGGGAAAATTCTCCACAGATTTTTTTGCAGAACCTGAAAAATCCACATCACACAAAGCAACGACCCTTTCGCGTCCATTCACAGAGGCATTGAAAATGTCGCTTGTTCCTTTTCCACCGGCACCGATAGCAGCAAGGTTCAATTGGTCACTGGGCGCTGTAAATCCAACGCCTCCCAAGACGTGACGGGGAACAATAAAGATGGAAGAAGCTATGGCTGCGTTTTTTATAAAATTCCGCCGTGATTGGTCAGAAGATTCTTTTTTGGGTTTTTTCATGTTAATTGGAAGTTTGGAATCGGGTATAGTTGTAATTTAAATGGGCGTTTTTTCATAGGGTAAGTTTTGTCAAAAAGAAATAAAACCACGCAATAGGTTTTTCTTCTTAAAGCCAGGAAATAAAGCTGAAATTCAAAACGGATGATTAATCTAACAAATCCATTTAAAATTTTGACATTATATTATTTACCACTGCTTTTTTATCGTTTCAATGGCTTTGGACGCCTGATTTTCCATGTTTTCCCATCGGCTTTCCAAAGAGACCAAACCTTCATAACCTGACAATTGTAAAGCCTGGTAATATAGGCTCAAATCCTCTCCGTGGGTTCCGGGAACAGCCCTGCCTTCCTTCTCAGCCACGTGGACATGTTTGATGAGATGGCCGTAATTCAGGATGCTTTCGGGTCCTTCGCCCTCCATTTTCATATGGTAAATATCTGCAAGCAACCTGTAATTGGGATGGTTGACAGCTTTGACGATCTCCCCGGCTTCACTGAGGCTGTTGATAAAATTACATTCTTTGGTATTGAGTGATTCCAACACCACGGTGATATCATACTTGGCGGCGATTGGTCCGAGGAGTTTTCCCAAAGCAATCATTTGAGCGGTAGCTTCTTCTTTCGAAAACCCATCAGGAACAGACCTGGACCCACTGCTTCCAAAAACCACCAACTTCCCTCCCGCTTTTTGTGCCCTGCGAAAAACAACCTCCGCATAGTTCAGAATTTCTGCATGAAGGGCATTTGGACCTACACTTTTTAAGCTTCCGGGAAGGAAAATAATAAATGCCTCGATAGGCAAAGGAGATGATTTGGAGGCTTCTAAAATTTGGTCAAACTCTTCCTCACTTTTGGTTGGAACAAGAAAAGACTGCACATTTTCTTCGATAAAGGAAAACCCGGCATTGGCTAAAATTTCTCCATCCTTATAGCCGGCACAGGCACCTATTTTGGGAAAAGAGGCGGTTTGAGAAAAAGCGCCTGATATAGGTAAATTTAAACCCATTGCCAGTATACCAACAAAAAAAGCTTTCAATTCGAAGAAGGAGTTTTTCTGGTTCATAGGTTCATTATTTTACTGCTCAAAAATTAAAGCGATAATAAGTTGTCTGAAAAAAAGGGGATTTTCAATTAAACGGTAAGAAATTATGTAAAAGGAAGATGTTAGCGAAACATAACTTTCAAGTCAACCTCCCAATAATCTCCTTTGCTTCCGGCCATTTGGCTAGGAGTTCGTCGGCACTGTACAACCTAAAATCCCGAAAATCAAAGCCCGGAGCGACCATGCAGGAAACAAGGGAGTAGGAATCCGGCTGCTCAACTGTCGATCCGAAAATCACGCCCGGCGGAACTAATTGCTGCGGTCGGTGGCCTTGATGGTCTAGTGGGCCGACCAAGAGTTTTTCATAGCCTTTTTCAGAAAGGATATGCACAGTTAGCGGACTGCCTTCATGGTAAAACCAAATCTCATCCCCTGCAATGCTGTGGAATTTAGAGACATTGTCCGACGTCATCAAAAAGTAAGTACAGGTTGCCAAAGAACGCTCAGCACCTGCAGCTTCTAAATCTGATCGGTATGTTTCGGAATAATAGCCTCCCTCAGGATGCGCCTTGAGGTGTAACTTTTCTACCAATTCTTGGATTCGGGTATTCATGTTTTAGGGTTTTAAAATTTATAGCAATTATTAATTAGGCCAAATCTTACCGAAAAGGACTTTGAATTCAATCCTTCCAATTGATCTTTTTGAAAATAATCTTTGTGTAATTATCCTGCTCGTAAAGTACTCCTACAGTCTGATCATTCACTCTGACCAAATCACTGTAAGCAGTCCAAGCTTGCTTATTTGGATCATCGGTTCGGTCAATTACTATTGATTTTTCCCAGGTTTTCCCTTCGTCAAAACTAATCTTGAGCGTAAGGTTATTCCTGTCTTTGGTATCTGAAGCATTGGAATGGGCCAAAATGGTTTTTCCATTTCTTTCACCTAGCGGAAGGATGGAACCTTGACAGACCGGATCGGGAAGCGCTGCTTCGAAATAAGCTTCATCCCAAGTTTTGCCTCCATCGGAAGAATAGGCCAAAATTCTGCTTCTGATATCGCCCCGTTGATTCCTGACGCTCATGATCATCCTGTCGCCTGAAAGTTCCGCGGCAATAGCCTCATTCGAACCGGGAATTTCTATGGACTCAGACAATTGGAACGTCTTGCCATGGTCATCCGAGAAAAATCCATGTGCCCGGTATTCCATAAAATCCTCCTGCGGCGGTCCTACTGAATGGTTGGCTGCGACGTAAATCCTTCCTTTGAATTTGCCTTGCTGAAACTGAAACGCATGCCCGGGAGTATTTGCATAGTGCCTCCAATCTTCTTTGGAATCATAGGCGGCATTGAATGCAGGGTTGTTTGGACGGTGAACTTGCTGCGTGATATTGACCGGTTCTTGCCAACTTTTTCCCAAATCCAAAGATTTCATCATCCACACTTCCCTTACTCCCCTGTTCATGCGGATATCATATTCATGGTTGTTTCCGGTGTTGTAAAAAAGATAAACCACTCCATCAGGATAAGCAGGATCATGCAAATCCACCACAGGCGCCGGATTTCCTGCCTGCAACTTGTCATAATCCACCAGCATTTGTATGGCTGACCAGGTCTTTCCTTCATCTTCACTCCTTTTCAATACCAAATTGACATCACCAAAATCATCAGAACCATTGACCCTGCCTTCGGCAAAAGCCAAAAAATCCCCGTTGGATAAGTCAATGATAGCAGGGATTCTATAGATTTTGTGACCTTCTTTTCCTCCCTCAAAAACAATGGTTTCTTGAGAGAATCCTTGACTCCAAATCCCAAGAAATAGAAGGGATACAAATAGTCCTGTTCGGTTAGTTTTAATAGTTTTTTTCAAAATATCGCTTTAAAGTATAATCAGGCTGCCATTGATCAGGTTGCCTTAAGATTGATTTAGGATCGTATTCCATGGGCTTGATGACTTTGGCTGTTAACTCAGTGGTGTCATTGGTTTCCTTTTGCCAAAGTTTCATCAGCTTCAAGAGCGCTTCTCTTTTTTCTACATAATCATCCTCATAAGCTAAATTATTTAACTCTAAAGGATCTCTTTTCAAATTAAATAACTGGGTATAATCGCGCTCAGGGTACCGGATCAGCTTCAAATCTCCTTCCCGAATGGCTCGAACTGTATTTCTGTAAGCTGTAAAAAGTGACCCTCTGACTTGGGTTTCCTTTCCCTGAAGAATCGGAACCAAACTTTTGCCTGTGACTTCCTTGGGATTTGGTAATCCTGCCAATTGAGACAAAGTTGGATACAAATCAAACAGATACGTAAGCGCATCAAATTCCTTTCCTTCGGGCACGCCGGGTCCTTTGATGATCAAGGGAACTTTGGTACTGTGCTCGTACAGGTTTTGCTTCCCAAGCAGGCCATGGCTTCCGGCAGCCAGACCATTGTCAGCAGCATAGACGATGATTGTGTTATCGTATTGCCCATTTTCTTTCAAAACGGAAATAATTTTCCCGATCTGCTGATCCAAGTGGGTGATCAATCCATAATAGTCAGAGAGAATCATCTGAATCACTTCGGGCTTTCTTGGCCAGCCAGTCAGGTTTTCATCACGAATGTTCAATTGATCAAACTGAAAAGGGTGAAGCCCCATATAATTTCCCGGAAGTGGCAGGCTTCCGTCAGGATAATAGTTGATGAATTTCGGGGCGGGCGAATAGGGATCGTGCGGGACTGTGAAGGCTACATAGCAAAAGAAAGGCTTCCCTGCGTCGTTTTTTGAATGGTTTTGGATGAAATCAATGGCTCCCTCTGTAAAAACCTCTGTGGAAAATCCTCTTATTTGAGGATCTCCCAGTTTCCCATTTTCATCAAAGTCCCTAAGTGCAATGGCATAATGATCTGCCATGCCTCCTAGATAGACATTTTTAGCTTGCTGAAAAGTCGCCTCAAAGGCCTCTTTTTCATTGTGCCATTTGCCTGTACCAAAAGTTGAATAGCCTGCTTTTGAAAAATCCATCGGCATGGTATTGACCCCATTGAGCCGGTCATAAACTTGAAAAAGACTTTTTCCACTCAAGAGCATCGCCCGGCTTGGGGCGCAGATTGCACCGTGATGTCCCCCCATTACATAGGCGTTCGTAAATCGACTTCCTTCCCTTGCCAATTGGTCAATGTTAGGAGTATGGATATAGGAATTGCCACTAATGCCAAGGGCATCCGCCCGCTGGTCATCTGCAAATAAAAAAAGGATATTCGGTTTTTTGGATTGAGGATATCCGACAATTGATGTGGTTAATAATAAAATTAACACAAAAGATATCTTCGATTTGGTATATGGCATTTTGGCTTATTTTTCAAACTCGACGATATATTCCGACATGTATTTTCCCAAATCAGAATATTTGAAAAACAACCTTGCCTGCTTCCCAAGCCGCAAACTCGTGTATTTGTTGGCAATGTCATCAGGGGTATTCAGGGGTTGCAGCGAAGGGTACCAAAGCACATGTCCGGGTTTTTCCAGGAGTTTTTGAGGTTTTGTCCAAGCTTGGGAATTATTCCCCTCTCCCAATTCCTTGTGGGGATTGAATGAAATATACAGCTCATCACCAACCCATGATTGGCCCTCCACTTTTCCCATCATCATTACCCAACATTCCAGGTAAGTATTCCAACTGACAGATGGTCCCCAATGAAATCCACCTGTTGGAGAGGAGGCCGGACCCCCACCGTTTTCGACAGGCATTTGGAGGGAAGCCACAGGTTTGCCGATTCCGTCCCAATCCGCATTGAATCCTTGTCCATCCCATCTCTTAGCTTTCCCCTGCGGGTCGTCGAGTTCGTCGATCCGGATTCGGGCGATACTGATGCATTGCCCACTCCATTCTTTGATGGGATCATAGGAAGCAGCATCGTAAGCTCCAGGATAGCCATATTCTCCATAAAAAAGGTAAAGATATTCGCCAACAGCCACGGCAGAAGGATCCCCTACTCCACCGGCAAAGGTCTTGGAAATATTGTGTGGTTTCAAAATCATTCGGGGCTGCTTGTCTTCGAGAAAAAGCCCTTTGTTTTCCCAACTCCATCCGCCGTCCGTAGATTTCATAACGCCGATTCTACATACCGCAGCAGGCGTGATTCTTTCAGTCAGACCCAAGGGCCAGTCCTTGTCGATATATCCTTCTCCGGTTGCTTCATTGTAAGGGAGGGTTTCAGGATAATTTTCATTGTGGTAGATAGCGTACAAGGTCCTTCCGCTCGGATCTTTTTCATCCTGATAAACCGTCTCAAACCATACTGCCCCATGAAGTCCGGGTTCTCCGACAGGGGCGTTGGTAGGCAATTTGGGGGCGATGTATTCGGATGCAGGTGTACTGAAGACCTCATCGGCATTGGATCCGCTTGCAAACTTCAGGTCTCCTGCAAATCCCCAAACAGGGTCCTCACCATATTTGCCGGGAAAAATCCTGAGTGTGTCCCCTACCCACACCTCTGCCATATTGCAGTCGACAAAATTATTGAAGAAGAAAGTGTCTGTTTCTATCAGTTTGAAAGTGGGTACCCGAAAGTCTTGTGTTTCCGAAAGACTTTCCTGAGTTGGATTTCGGGGATTACAGCCAATGAAAAATATCATGGCGCCCATCAGTATAAAGTAGAATATTTGTTTCATAATTTGATCCATAGCAGAGATTTTCGAAGCATTTTCCATACCCCATCAAGATACAAAAATTAAATTTTTTCAAAAGAAAATGCCTGAAATCTTGCTCTTGATTTATTGGGACCAAACTTTTTAAGCTGAAGATTTGAATTATTTCTATCTCTAATCTTCCCCCCAAAAGAGCCTTGTGAAGGGCAAGTAATTCACATTTGAAATAACCATTACAATTACTACATTGGTTAGATCAGCCTATCCGGTAAGGATCTCAAAAAATCAGCAAGAATGAACCTATTAAGATTCCCGGTTTTCCTTTGTTTTCTTCTCCTAATCACCTTTCCCTCCTGTCGCAACGAAAAAAATCAAGGAGCAGAAAGGTCATTGGAAAATGCGCTCTCCACTTTCGAATTGGAGGATGGATTTCAGATTGAGCTCATCGCCGGTGAGCCTTTGATTTCGGATCCGGTGGACATGGAAATTGATGAATTTGGAAGGCTTTATGTCGTTGAAATGCATGGCTACCCTTTGGATAAAAGTGGTACCGGCAAGATCAAATTACTTTCTGACACGGACGGAGATGGCATGATGGACCAAAGCATTGTCTTTGCGGAAGGTCTGATGCTGCCGACTGGAATTATGAGATGGAAAAACGGAGTAATCGTAACCGATCCTCCCCATGTCTATTATCTCGAGGACAGCGATGGTGATGGAAAAGCTGATATTAAAGAGATAATGTTGACAGGATTTGCGGTTTCCAATCCCCAGCACAACGTCAATAGTCCCAGGCTTGGATTGGACAATTGGATCTATTTGGGACATGAACAAGCGGTAACTACAAAGACTTACGAGGCGGAATTTGGTGACAGGGGATCAGAGGTGTATTTTCCTTCCCAACCCGACGGCCCAAAACTTATCCAAAATGCCGGGGGCAGGAGTGTACGTTTCCAGCCTGATTCACATCAATTGGAAGCTTTGGCCAGCAGGACACAGTTTGGGCATACTTTCGATAATTGGGGCCATCGCTTTGTGGTAAACAACAGCAACCATATCATCCAGGATGTGATGGCCGCAAAATACCTTGACCGAAACCCCTTCCTTATTGTACCGGAAACTACCCAATCCATTTCCGACCACGGCAATGCAGCTGAAGTCTTTCCCATAACAAAAAACCCTGAACACCAGCTGTTGACGGATATTGGGGTCATCACTTCTGCCTGTGGAATAACGGCCTACCTTGGCGCCTCATTTCCCTCAGAGTATGACCAAGCTGTATTTGTAGCCGAACCTGTAAGTAATATCATCCATATAGATATTTTGGAGGAAAAAGGAACGGTTTTCACTGCCCGAAGACAGCATGCTGAAAAGGAATTCCTGGCTTCTACTGATTCTTGGTTTCGGCCGGTAAACATGTATATCGGACCCGATGGGGCGCTCTATGTGGTGGACTATTACAGGCAAATCATCGAACATCCGGAGTGGATGGCGGAAGAAGTTATCAAATCCGGCGCATTGTATAATGGAACTGAAAAAGGAAGAATTTATAGGATTACGCCAAAGGGTACCAAACCACTCAACTGGTCAAACAACATCAAATTGGGGGATTTCTCCGCAGAACAGCTTGTAGAAAAACTCAATGACCCCAATATCTGGTGGAGAAGAAATGCGCAGCGGCTCCTTTTGGATAAGAAATCAAAGGAGACAACCGAGGGCTTAACTTTATTGGCTGAAAATCAAAATTCCCCCAAAGGAAGTGTTCATGCATTGTGGACTTTGGAAGGATTGGGCAAGCTTAGTCCCGGCTCAATCCTAAGTGCTTTGAAAAACCCTGAACCAGGCGTAAGGGAAAATGCCATCAAACTAGCTGAATTGCATTTGGATGCTGCTTCTGAATTGAAGGATTATTTACCCAAAATGAAAGATGACAAGGATCCCAAAGTCAGGTTTCAATTGCTTTGTACGCTTGGGTTTTTGGATAGTCCTAAAGCAGCACAAGCCCGGCAGGATTTACTTTTTGGAAACATGGATGATCCATGGATGCAGGTGGCGGCATTATCTGCCCCATTTGAGGAAAGCAGCAAGTTAATGGTTTCTGTTTTGGAAGGTTTTCAACCTGATAATCCTGGATATACCACGCTATTGCAGCGGTTGAGTGCGATGACAGGTGCCAGTCTTGATTATGCTATCATCCTAAATTTGATTCAAAAAGCAACCTCAAAACCAATAGATGGTAAGGATTGGCAGGCTCCACTGCTGCGAGGATTGGCGCAAGGGATTCAAAGTAAAAAAGCATCAGACTCCTCCCTTAAACCAGCCGAAAACCTGCTTGCCAAATCTTGTTTCGAAAATCCCTCCATTGCTGTGCGACAAGCTTCCCTCCAACTGTTGAAGGTCATTGGTCTCTCAATAAATGATGAGTCTAAAATTTGGATGGAGCATGCCAAATTGAACTTAAGGAATAGAACCTTGGCGGATGATGAAAGGGTCTTGGCCATCGAATTCCTTTCGTTACAAAACCCCTATCCCTATCTGGAATCCTTAAAAGGGCTGATTCAGCCTACTGAACCAAAGCCCGTTCAGGTAGCTGCTATAAAAACACTCAGCTATATTCCGGATGACATGGTAGCACCATTTGTTTTGAGCCAATGGTCCACCCTGACTCCTGAAATCAGAGAGGAGGCTATCAATGCCCTGATGTCAAATGAAACAAGAATGAAATTATTGCTCGGAGCTATTGAGGAGGGAACAGTTCAGCCTTCTAATCTTGGCTGGAGGCGAAGTGTCCAACTGATGAATCATTCCAATGAATCCATTAAGACAAAAGCACGCCTGTTGATAAATAAAGATGAAAGCAAAGGGGAAGAATTATTGCAAAAGTATCAAGCAGCACTCACATCACATGGAACCTTCGAAAAAGGCAGAATCATCTTTGACAACAACTGCGCATCATGTCACAAAATGGGGGAAGATATGGGCCGGGATTTTGGTCCTAACCTCGCAAGTCTTAAAAACAGGAGGGCCGAAAACATATTGAGTGATATCCTATTCCCAAACCTGTCCATAGCGGATGGCTATGACCTATGGTCCATCGAAATGCAAAATGGAGAGGTTTTGCAAGGCATCATCGGATCCGAAACACCCAATGCAATTCTCCTTAGGATAGGCGGCGGAACAGAGAGAAACATTTCACGCAGTGACATCAAGAGTCTAAATGTCATGGACATTTCGGCCATGCCCCCAGGTCTGGAAGAAGCCATCAACCCACAGCAAATGGCGGATTTGCTGGCCTTTATCCTTAAAATTAAATCCAACCCAAAATGAAAAAACCACCGATTTTCACCCTGTGTCTTTTGCTTTTCCTTTTTGGTAGTGCGGCCTTTTCCCAGCAACAATCTTTTCCTTGGCCTGAGGGAAAGAAAATGGCGCTGAGCCTGAGTTTTGATGATGCCCGCGCTACAAATACAAGCCTGGGCATTCCACTTTTGAATGAGTACGGAGTAAAGGCCACATTTTTTGTATTGCCAAATAGCCTGAAACGGGATTTGGAAGGTTGGCAAAAAGCCGTAGCTGCAGGCCATGAAATGGGAAATCATTCCATACAGCATCCCTGCAGCGGAAATTTTGTCTGGTCCCGGGAAAGGGCATTGGAAAATTATACTTTAGACAGAATGAAAGCTGAATTGCATCAGGCCAATAAAGAAATTGAGGAATTACTTGGTGTAAGGCCAACAGTTTATGCGTATCCATGTGGCCAAACCTTCGTTGGGAAGGGGATTTATACCCAATCCTTTGTTCCCCTGATTTCTGAAATGTTTCTTGCCGGAAGAAGTTGGATGGATGAAGCGCCCTCTGATCCATTCTATGCAGATATGGCTCAGCTGACCGGAATGGAAATGGACAATAAGGATTTTGATGAAATCTTGCCATTGATTGAATCGGCTCGAAAAACCGGACAATGGTTGGTTTTGGCGGGACATGAAACTGCCGATGCCGGAAATCAAACCACTTATTTAAACATGTTGAAAAAACTTTCAGAATATGCCACTGACCCCGCCAACGGGATCTGGATCGCTCCCATCGGAACAGTGGCAAAATATGTTCTCGATACCCGTCTTGCAACTTCAGACACCACAAACATCCCTGAACTCGTCAGGAGTTCGGCTGATGGCAGGTTAAGGTTGACCGCTGAAAAGGGACGAGCAAATGGTCCCGACATCAAATACATGCCGGATTGGAGGGCTTTTGGATGGTTTACTTCCAAAGACAGTGTGGTATGGGAAGTCGACATCCCCGAAGAAGGAATCTATGAAGTGTGGATGGACTGGTCTGTTTCCGATGAAGAGGCGGGGAAGCAATTTATTCTGTCAGCAGGGAGTGAATCCATACAGGGAAAAGTAGAGAAATCAGGTTCGTGGGAAACTTTCAAGAAAGTTTCAATTGGCAAAATAAGGTTGAATTCAGGCTATCAGAAAGTAATCTTTAAATCTCTGGACCAATTTGAAAATGGGGCCTTACTTGACCTGAAAGAAATCACCATGGAAAAGGTAGGAACGGGGAAATAATAACCCTCCCACTTTATTGTAGCATCGGAAAAAGCCTTTTAATTTCCTCTCTGGAGGGCTGGCTACCATATTCACATATTTCAAAGGCTTCGGCATACTTGATTTGCAGGGACTTGGACTCCCCGTACCAAGTCTTCAAAGCTTCATGGACAGCTGCATTTGGAGCAACGGTGCGCTTGCTTTTTAACCATGCTTTTCTTTCCCCTTTGTCCGTAGGTACTTCTGCTGCATAATTCCCGATCCAAGGCAGCCACTCATAAAACTGAGATTCATGGGCATCCATCGCATCTATTTTTTTATCCAAAACAGGGGTAATGTCGACAGCTATGTCTGCTTTAAAAGGATTAGGTTTTTGGAAATTGTCCTGGAAATAAAGGAAAACAGGGTTTTTTCGAAGAGGCGGTGTATCAGGGGCAATATTGGGAACCCCGACCATATACGCGGCATCCTGAACCAAAATGGCAGTGTACCGGTGGTCCGGATGGTAATCATTGGAACGGTGGGAAATGACCACATCTGCATCCCAATCACGGATGAGGCGGATGATTTCCAACCTGATCGGTAACGTGGCGAGCAATTCACCGTCGTGGTGGTCCAAAACATCGTAAGTGACTCCCAACCTCCGGCCCGCCTCTTTTGCTTCGGCCATTCTTCTTTTGGCCAACATCCCGCCGCCCTCTTTCATGTGCCCTGCATCTCCGTTGGTCACAGAGACAAACTTCACCTGATGGCCCATTTGAACAAATAGGGCTGCGGTTCCTCCCCCTTTGATGTCGCAGTCATCCGGATGGGCACCTATCATGATGATTTTCAAAGGTTTTTCCTGTGAAAAAGCTTCGGTCGTAAAATTCAGGAAAAGGAATGCGAGGAAGAAGTGGGTGATTTTCATGGAAGGGTCATTTGGAAAGTTCAAGGTATTAAAAAGCAAAAGGAAAATCAATTCAGCTTACCTCAAAGACGATTGTTTTACTTGGAAGAGAACTTACAATTCTTTCAATCCAAAATTGAAGTAGCAATTTAATTGTGGATAACTTTGTGATTTAAGCTTTTATCCAGTGGAAAAATTGTGCAGAAATTATTTATTAATTTATTGTAAATCAAATATTTGAGACATAAATTTGATTCTATCAAGTGAGAGATAAAAGGCTGAAAGTAAAATTTCAGACTAGGGTCAAAAACTCGAGATGAAAAGGCAAAGGGGCTGAAAACGGCAACGTAGAAAGTCTGAAAAGGGCAACCACAGAAGTCTTGAAATCATGGATCAAAGCCAAAAGGCTGAGAAATCAGAGTTTGAAAATCTAAGGTTATGAACTTGGGCAACTGAGGGAAAAGTCACAATAACTGTAGCTTGCATGATTTGAAGATTACGGTCTTCAGGTGATGAAGCGGGAAAAGTTCGAAAGAATTTCTTCCCGCTTTTGTTTTTAAGCCCTAGTAATTTTTTTCAAATTCTATTCCCCATCTTTTTTCATTATTGAATCAGGGCAATACATTCATCAGTCAATATCCAAAGTTGTCTTCAACATCGCTGCAGCATCTTGACTCAAATTCCGCTGCAGGTATTGGTTGATCATCCTGAGTTCAGCATCCACATTTCTCCCCTGCGCCTTCATCTCCAACAAGCTATCCCGGTATTTCAAATAAGCCGCTTTGGATTTTTCATGTTGCTGAAGCCTCGCATACACCAAACCCTCTTCCTTATCCAATTCCGGCATTGGATCCAATGCCATTTTCCTTGCTATATGAAGGTAATCCAAAGCCAATTGGTTGGATTCCATTTCATTGGATTTTCTCCTTTGAATCCTACTCATGAGCAGATAATCAATATCAGAAGCCATCCTGGCGTCAGCAAGCTTCAAGGCAAGCAATTGGGCATAGGAGTAATTCTTCAAATGGTATTCCTGCCATGCAGTAATGGAAACAGCACTTGCGATGGTGTTCAGGTACTGTTGGTCATCTAAAAAATTAACCTGAGGATGCTCATCCATAAATTGGGCAGCAATCCTTTTGGCCATCAATTGCTGTTCGGAAGAATAACCTGCACCCAGGTTATCCAAGACTTGGGAGGAAAGGAAATACACAGCCATCCCGAAATCCGTCGCCAAGGTGTAGTCATGTAAAACCCCGTTATTGGCCTCATCTACTGCCATGGCCGTAGCAGCAGCCAAGGTTGCTACTGTTCCCCAAATCCTTGCCCGGCGCTCTGCTCGGATGACCTCATTCAGGTTGACAAGATTATGCTCGAGGACAGCATGGGCAATGCATTGGGCCAAAATCAGGTTGAGTTCATTTTCAGAATCTGTACTCGCAATCAGGCCTGTGGTCAGTACAATCATGCCGTTGTCAAATGAAAATGCGATATGCTCCGTGGAGTTCAAAATGACCAGGCTGAAATCCGAAGCCCTGTCTTTCAGCATGGAAAGCGGATGGATCGAATAGATCAACTGATAGATATAATCATAGAGCATGTCATCCTGCAAAACCATATTATTGGCTAGGGCTTGGGAATAATAATCCATGGCATCTTCTATCAGTTCCTGCCTTAGTCCTCTTTCCCAACCTTTTTTATTGATGGTTTCAGCCCTGTTTTCCATCCACACATTTTCCCAAAAATCAAGGTCGTTGCCAAGAAGGGAAATCCTGTCCTCATTGAAATACCGGTATTCCCCAAATGAGGACCTGATATAGTATTGAACCATTCCGGTATTGATGTTTTTTCTGGTACCATAAACGGTGACCGTATCTCCGACAGCATATTCCCCAAACGGCCGGATGACGTACCCTTTGAGCGTGACTTTACTTTGGGAAAAACTGAAATTTGCAACCAAGATAAAAACCAAAAGAAGAAGGAGCCTTTTCATAAAAACAGGGGTTTAGGAACATAGAGATCCTTACGGATAAAGATGGTTTTAGGTTGTTTTTAGTTAAGTGAAAAATAGATGTGGATAACTTTGTGATTAAAGCTTTTTTCCAGTGGAAAAATTGTGCAGAAATTCTTTATTAATTTATTGGAAATCAATTATTTGAGGCATAAATTTGATTCTATCAAGTGAGAGATAAAAGGCTGAAAGTAAAATTTCAGACTAGGGTCAAAAACTCAAGATGAAAAGACGAAGGGGCTGAAAACGGCAACGTAGAAAGTCTGAGAAGGGCAACCGCAGAAGTCTTGGAATCATGAACCAAAGTCGAAAGGCGGCGGAATCAGAGTCGGAAAACCTAAGGTTATGAACTCGGGCAACTGGGGGAAAAGTCACAATAACTGCAGCTTGACATAATTTGAAGATTACGGTCTTCAGGTTGTGAAGCGGGAAAAGTTCGAAAGAATTTTTCCCGCTTTTGTTTTTATGGCCTAGCTAGTTTTTAAACCAAATTCTTTAAATCCAGTATAAAAAAAAGCAGAGACCATCAAAGGCCTCTGCTTTTTTGTTTTAAAAATTTTGAATGGGTGATTTTTTTTGAGTATCTCCAAATAATCTTCGGATTTTTTAGGAACTGAATTGAAGTTCAATTCCTGCAGCTATGGTCTGTTGACTGTGGTCTGTGGACGATAATCCGACCATATGAAGCCAAAATCCTTATTTCACCCTATTTCGGATTATCCTATTTATCCCTAAACTCAATCTCAGAGATACTCATCAGGATTTCTTCACCTTTTGCTTTTGGATTTTTGAAGATGAAATACACATCCTGTTTTCCAGCTGTGGGATTCAACACAACTTGGGCTTTGGTGGCATTTTGCCTTCTCCACTCAACAGGATTGACTCCTTCGGGAGGTCTTCGGAATTCAGCTTCCTTTGGAACCATCTGTTCACTCTGGCCTAGAAGTTCTCCGGTCGGCGAGCCAACTCTCACCTCCACCGAACCGCCAATGGCATCATTGCGGGGACTTACCTCCACATACAGGTCGATCTGTTTGACACCTGTCAAATCCAATGCTTTAAACCCAATGTGCGATTGGTCACCCACCATAAAAAAGTTGACTCTTGGCGTAGTCATCATATTCACCCCTTTTCGGATATCCGAAAGTTGCGGGTCAAGGAAAGGATTCCGCAAAGCGATGTAATCCACACCGGTAAGCGAACCCACATTTCCTGCACCTTTATCAGCATAGGACGCCCTCAGGAGATAGCCTCCCTGACCATTTTCCCCTTCAGGAACGACAGGTGTCACTTTTCCGCTGAGTGGCAAAGAAGCCACTGTCGGTTTTGTTTCATTCATACTGAGAATAAAATCCACCATTCGCCGTGCATCTGCCTCAGATAACTGCGGATGGGCACTCATCCCGTGTTCCCCCCATACGCCACTGCCTCCATTGATGATCTTCCCGATAAGCAATTTGGTGTTTTCTTCTGTTTTGGGATACCTAGCTGCCACCACGGTGTAGCTCGGACCGATGGAAGTTTTGTCATATTGGTGACAGGATTTGCAGTCGCTTGCTTCAATCAGGTTTTTGCCAATTTTCAAAAACGCCATGTTCTCAGCGCCACTTTGCTTGGAAGCGATCTCTATCGGGTCAAAACCTGCCGGTACATAATCAAAAGTCACAGCGACTTCTTCGGCCTTGATCTTTCCTTCAGCGGATGTCCCATCTTCTTTGTCCTCAACCTGAATAGTATATTCAAATTCCTTTTCCCCGAAATAGAAGGTTTTATTCAATCCCCCAAAATCAATCGAAACAACAGGAGGTTCATTCCCTGCAACGATTTCGAAAGTGGCTGAATTTTTCTCTCCCTTGGTATCGGTGACGGTAAGCAACACTTGGTATGTTCCTGCTTCCGTGAAGGTAAATTCCGGATTTTGATCTTTCAAAACCTGCTTGAATCCACTGGCGGAAGTCAAACTCCACTCAAAACCCAGTTTGCCCTGATCATAATCATCGTAATCGGAAGTCCCCTCAGCGGAGAATTTGGCAGTCAGGGGAACTCCACCGGCATATTTATCCGACGAAGCACTGACATTCGGTTTGCGGTTGCCGGCGTTGTATTCGATTTTGACAATGCGGGAATTGGCATTGCCACGAAACCAGGCGCTGCCGTATTCCAAGACATACAATGCACCATCCGGACCAAAATCCATATCTATCGCCGAGCTGAAAGTTTCATTGGGTAGGAATCGCTCCATGGATTTGTAGTCTCCATTTTCATCCATGGTCACCGCCATGATCCATCCCCGCATAAAATCCACTATAAGCCACTTGCCTTCATAATAAGCAGGAAATACAAAAGGGGCTTCTTTTTTGAAATCTGCCTTGCGGAAAACAGGTCCGCCCGTAGCGCTTCTACCCGAACTTCCCAATATAGGGAACTCCTCCGAAACCCCGTAAGGATACCAGATCATCGCAGGCACTACAGGTGTAGGCAAATTTTTGAGACCGGTATTGTTTACCGATTCATTGACCGGACTATTCACATCAAATGGTGCTCCATAAGTGTTGGTCGCAAGGTCATGTTTGTTGTAGGGTTGGTTGTTTCCGATAAAATATGGCCAACCGAAAAATCCGGGACCTTTGGCCTGATTGAATTCATCATATCCTTTTGGTCCCCAAATAGAATCGATGGAGGCATCCGGCCCTACCTCTCCCCAATATAGGTACCCTGTTTCACTGTCCAAAGTAGGTCTCCATGGATTCCTGTGACCCATTGTATAGATTTCCGGTCTGGTTTTTTCAGTACCTACCGGAAATAAATTTCCCTCCGGAATCGTATAGGTTCCATCATCTTCAGGATGAATCCGAAGGATTTTTCCCCTCAGGTCGTTGGTATTGCCAGGAGCGCGTTGGTCATCTGAACTCTCCATTCCGGGACGCTCGTCAAGGTTGGAGGATCCAACTCGTGGATTGACGGTGTTATTACCTACAGTAAGAAATAGGTTTCCTTCCTTGTCAAATACCATCCCCCCACCGGTATGGCAACATTCCTCCCGTTGGGTCGGAACTTCCAAGATTATTTTTTTGGTATCGGCATACAGGGAATCGCCATGCAATTCCCACCTTGCAAGGACATGCTTGGCTTCCGCAGGGTCTGCGTAATACATATAGATCCAGGAGTTTTTGGCAAAATCAGGATGTGCAATCACACCCATCAATCCCTCTTCTGCTTCCCTTACCCTGCCTTCTTTGTTGGTGTATTTGGTATTGACAGGAATGGTGGCGATAAGCTTCATCTCCCCGGTTTTCTCATCAAAAATCTTGATACCGCCCTTTCTCTCGACCAACAGGATTTTGTTTTGGGGGAGGAAAGTCATTTCCATCGGCTCGTCCATGCCTTCGGTAAGGACGACTTTGGTAAACCGGTTGTCCTCAGGTTTGACAGTAGTATCTTCGGTTTTTTTGCAGGAAAAAAATATCAATAGCAATAAAAGTCCAAAAATTAACCGGAATTGAAAATGTGTTTTGTAGAGGGAAAGCATGGTTTGATGGGTTTAGGATCAAACAACTTAGTAAAAATTTTTCCTTGCTGCTAAAAAATTTTCAGGGATGTGTTTTTGGGGTTTTGATTGGTGGAAAAGGGGTGAGGAAATGGCAAAATGACCGATGACCGATGTTTCGGTCTGTTTAGAACTTAAAGGATTCACTTGTCATTGCCAGCCTTTTTAAGGCCCTTTAGAGACAAAATATCGGTAGAAAATCAACATATAAGAAATTTTCCGTGCCTTTAGGTATGGAATATATTTTGTACCTAAAGGCAAAAAAATCAATGCCCATCGTTTTTTTCTACCCACGTTTAGTCCCTAAAGGGACTTTTGGGAAGGAATTGAATAAGTGGGCATTAAATCGCAATGGTTTTGCTGTCCCTTTAGGGACAAAATATTGGTAGAAAGATTTCGCACATGATGGTTTTCCGTGCCGTTAGGTACGGAATATATTTTGTACCTAAAGGCACAAAAATCAATGCCCATCGTTTTTTTCTACCCACGTTTAGTCCTTAAAGCGACTTTGGGAAGGAATTGAGTTGTGAACCATCTTCTGTGCAAAAATGATGATTTGATTTAGTTCATGGCTGAGACTGGAATTCCCGGTACACCGGTCATCCGTCTTCGGTCTTCTGTCTAGTCTGAATAGGAATTTAAGATTACTGGCAAAGGATCTGATAACTATTTAAACTACTCCATTTCCCCTAAAATCGCCAAAACCAACCTTGCTGAATTCTCTGAAGCGGGACCTACAAATTGGTTGAAATTCATGCGGGCGTGGTTGTTGGCATTGTCGCTGCAGCTGCGGATGACAATAAAGGGAATGTCCAATGTCCTACAGATATGCGCCACTGCCGCCCCTTCCATCTCGGTAGCCAAAGCCTCAAACTCGGTATAGAGCCATTTTGCCTTTTCGTTGCTGCTGACAAAAATATCCCCTGTTGCAATCACCCCGCTGAAAACCTTTGGCTGCCTGTTGGCAATCGGAACAAAAACCACCTTTTGTGCTGCATTTTGACTTATCCGGAGCAAATCCTTGTCGGAATCAATGAACAATTCGTCATGCGCACCCCCGCTTAATTTCCTGAATGGAGCAACAGAAAATCCCAAAGAATCCACTTTCCCGAAGTCATATTGCACCAACTTTTCCCCGATTACCAAATCTCCCGGCAATGCTTCAGGATCCAAGCCCCCTGCCACTCCGGTAAAAATCAGCGTTGAAATTTTAAAATTCTCGGTAAGTACGGCCGTGCTGTAAGCGGCATTGACTTTGCCCACACCGGCTTTGAGGATGACAACCTTCTTGCCTTTCAGTTTTCCTTTGTAAAAATCAATTCCACCCCTACTTACTTTCTTTTGTCCCTGCATGGAATCGAGCAAAATGGCGATCTCCTGATCCAAAGCGCCCATCAGCGCAATCCGTTGGGCAGAGGCAGAAAAGGAAAAACCAACAATCAGTAATAGGAGCAAAAACTTTTTCATAGCCAAAGGAAGAAAATAGAAAGGAGGGTGATGACGAAAAGGATGGGGTTGATTTCGGATTTTTTTCCGGTCAATAATTTCAAAACAGTCCAACTGATAAAGCCAAACGAGATGCCCACTGAAAGGCTGTAGGTAAACGGTATCAAAGTAATTGTAAGGAAAGAGGGAATCGCCTCATCAGGTTTTCGCCAGTTGATTTTAGTCAGCGGCATCACCATGAAGGAACCCACCAATACCAAAGCAATAGAGCTTGCGATGGAGGGAATGATGGAAAGCAGCGGCGAGAAAAACATAAAAGGTAAAAACAGCAGTCCGGCTGTAACTGCTGTGGCGCCTGTTCTTCCTCCTTCTTCGATCCCCACTGCAGATTCGATGTAGGCTGTTCCCGAACTGCTTCCCACCAAACCGGCAAAAAGTGTTGCCATCGAATCTGTCAGCAAAGACTTGCGCATATTTCTTGGGCTTCCATCAGGATCTTTCAGTCCCGAAGCTTCCGCCAAACCCACAAAAGTGGAAATCCCGTCAAATAGAATAGTGAACGTAAATACAAAAATCACCGGCACATAGGCGTATCGGAGCGAACCCAAAATGTCAGCTTTTCCTACCAGACTAAAGTCCGGCAACGCAAACAAACCGGTGTAATTGACCATGGTGGCCACACCGAAATTGACAGCAGAGGCATCTCCCCACCACCTGCCGATCGGCCAAGCCAAAAGGGTCGTGAAGATAATCCCGTAAATGATCGCTCCCGAAACCTTGCGGCTGATCAAGGCGCCCGTCACCAATAAACCTGTCATAAATGTCAGGCTGATAGGATCCTTGAAAGCGGCCATTCCTACGAGTGTGGCGGTATTGTCCACGATGAAGTGGGCATTTTGAAATCCTATAAAGCAGATAAATAACCCGATGCCTGCCGATACCGCATGTCTCAGCGCAACAGGAATGGATGCGATGATTTTCTCCCGGGTTTTGAAAACTGAAAGCAACAGAAAGATCACGCCTGACCAAAATACTGCACCCAAAGCTTCTTCATATGTCAGACCATAACCTTTGACGGCGGTGTAGGTAAAGAAAGCGTTGATTCCCATGCCGGGTGCGACAACGATCGGATTGCGGGCATACAATCCCATCATCAGACTGCCGAAAGCAGACACCAAAACCGTTGCTGTCAATGCTCCCGAAAAAGGCATACCTGCCTCAGCCAAGATGGCAGGATTGACGATGATGATGTAGAAAGCCGCAAGGAAAGTGCTCGTTCCTGCCAGGATTTCAGTTCTAAGGTTTGTAGGTTTTACTTCCATGCATCAGATTCAAAAGTGGAAAGTAAGTCGAAGAGGATTGAAATGCAATTATATAAAGTTGAATGGAAAAGTAATCGACCTGATATTGATTTCCGAAAAGCAACCAAGAAATGTTTTTACTGACGATTACATTTTGGCTTATCTTTGTATTTTTAGAAATAAAGTAAACAAAAAATAGATCATATGGAAACCATGTTGATTCAGATTACCAATCATAAGGCATATAAACTCCTTGAAGATTTAGAAGACCTCAACCTCATCAAAGTTCTTCAAAAAAAGGAGCAAACTCCTGAAAAACTCTCCGAAAAATATGCAGGAAAACTTAACCCAAAAGTAACAGAGGAATTGCAGGAGTACGTTTCAAAAAGCCGTGAAGAATGGGAAAGCAGGAATATTTGATAGACACAAATGCACTAATTGACTATCTAGGTATGAAACTTCCTAAAAAAGGAATGTCGTTCCTCAACGAAGTGGTGGACGTAGTTCCTTACTTATCTGTCATTTCAAAAATTGAACTACTTGGATTTAATACAACTGAAGAACAATATGCGATTCTATCTAGTTTTATTGCTGATTCAGTGGTTTTTGATTTATCGGATAAGGTGGTTGAAAAATGTATCGAACTACGGAAGAAAACCAGAATCAAACTGCCTGATGCCATAATTGCATCCACAGCATTGGTTTATGATTTGAAATTAATCAGTCGAAATACTTCTGATTTTAACCATATTAAAGGTCTTGTTACTATCAATCCCCATTCAATTTAATGGTCAACCTTTTTTACTTTTTAATTATTAGTGAAAGAGATAACTTATTTTTGGTGTTCTTGGAATTCTAAATTCATGGCGGTTCTTTGAAAAAAGAAACCTAATTAAAAGACAGTTTTTTGAAATTATTCCGAAACCTATGTCAAGAAAAATCTTAAAATTCAGACTTGCCAAGCCAACAGACCTCAATGCCCTATGGGAAATCATCCGGCCAATTATCCGCAAAGGAGGCACGTACGTGTTTTCGCTAGATAGCTCGGAAAAGGAAATGATGGCTTTTTGGATGGGTAAGGACAAAAGCACTTTTGTGGCAGAAATGGACGGTAAAATCGTAGGAACTTTTTACCTGAAACCAAACCAACCCGGTTTGGGAAACCATGTCTGCAATGCAGGATTTATGGTCGATGAAAAGGAAAGCGGCAAAAGCATCGGCAGACAGATGGGACTTTTTGCTTTGGCAGAAGCCAAAAAAGAGGGGTTCCTCGCCATGCAGTTCAACTTTGTAGTAAGCACCAACCAAGCTGCCGTCAAGCTTTGGCAATCCTTGGGATTTGATATCATCGGAGAAATCCCCGAAGCCTACCGACATCCCGAAAAGGAATTGGTGGGAGCGTATGTGATGTATAGGAGGCTTTGACGTAGGTTTTTTCGAAAATTTATATGGAAAAAGTTTTTCCCTAAGGTAATAAGCTTCCCCTCTAGGCAATCGGCTTCTTTAATTGCATATCAATGTCATTTAGATAAGCTATTGCGTTATCCAAACCTTTTCCAAAGTTGGGACCAGACCATGAAAATCTTAAAACATCCATTCCGAACTTTGGAAAAGTTTATCAAATCTCCCCTAACTAAACGACATTGAATTGTATATCCACAGTATCCTTTAAGTCGGAGGTTGGAAAAAACACCCAATCCTTTCTGAAAAAAATCAGCACTTGGCCATCAGGTGATGTGCAGTGGCACTTTTTGAGTCGATCCTATATCGTCCGGTAAATTTCTCCCTCATCCAACCTGACTCCAATACAGGAAGTATTACCGCAAAAAGTATACTAACAACCTGAATTTGTATTACCTGTCAGAAAACAGATAGCGGCAACTTTGTCCCGTGATTTAAACTTTAAGCAACATGACAAAGACAATTTTAATAACAGGGGCAAGCAGCGGAATCGGAAAAGAAACTGCCAGATTATTTCAGGCCAAAGGTTGGAATGTAATCGCCACCATGCGAAATCCGGACAGCGAAAGCGAATTAAGCACATTGGAAAATGTATGGGTCACCAAGCTTGATGTATTGGATCTGGATTCTATCGCAAAAGCAGTATCTGAAGGCATTCAAAAATTTGGGGGAATTGATGTCTTACTCAACAATGCAGGCTACGGCGCTTACGGACCCTTGGAATCATTTTCCAGAGACAAAATTTTACGTCAGTTCAATACCAATGTGATCGGGCTTTTGGACGTAACCAAATCAGTTCTTCCGCATTTCCGACAAAACAAAAAAGGATTGATCATCAATATTTCATCCATCGGTGGCAAAATAACCTTCCCCTTGGGTGCATTGTATCACGGGACAAAATTTGCCGTGGAAGGCATCTCAGAATCGCTGCATTATGAAGTGGAGCAGTTTGGCGGACAGGTGAAAATTGTAGAACCGGGGATGATCGCAACAGAATTTTCGGGCAGGTCATTTGACTTTAGCAATGATGACACGATGGTCGAATACCAAAAAATCGTGGGTGCATTGATGGGTGCAATGCCGACAATGGCACAAAATGCTTCTCCCTCAAGTGTGGTAGCAGATGTGATCTTTGAAGCCGCCACGGATGGCAAAAATCAATTGCGGTATACAGCGGGCGAAGACGCCAAAATGTTGATAGCCAACCGCCAACAACATGATGATGCTACATTTATAGGGGGAATCAAGGCACAGTTTGGACTTTAAAATCACACCTCTATGAATCCGATTATCAAGTATTTCAATGGTGAAAAAGCTGAAAGCTATATCTTCGTCCTTGTCGGAGTCATTGCATTGGCAATGGCACTCTATTTCGTTTTTGGTTTAAAAACATCCTTTTGGAAAGGGGTTGCCATTCCTTTTGTGGTGGTGGCGATCCTGGAAGTTATCGTGGGTTTTACGATTGTAACCCGCAGTGAAAATGACATGATCAGGGCAGAAAAGTTTGTCCAAAACGAGCCGGAAAAAATCAAAACAGATGAAATCCCGAGAATGGAAACGGTCCTGCGTAATTTTGTGATTTACAGGTATGTGGAAATTGCATTGATTATCTTTGGCATCGTATTGATGTATACCACACCAATCGATACTTTCTGGCAAGGCATTGGTTTGGGCTTCTTTATCAAAGCGGGTATTGTATTGGGATTGGATTTTTTTGCAGAAAGAAGAGGTCAATTCTATCTGGAATATTTAAACAGTTTAATTGATAAAATATGAAGCCGATCATCCACCTGTCCACCATCTCAGACCTCTACAGATTATTTGGTTTGGGACCAAATCACCATCCTTTGGTGGCTGTGTTGGATTTTAGTAAAGTTAGTGAGCAGGTTGAAAAGCATACCCGGATCAGCACTGATTTTTATTCGATCATGTTTAAGAATTACTGCAAAAACACGATCAAATATGGCCGGAAAAACATCGATTTTCACGATGGTAGTCTGATTTGCATTGCTCCCAACCAAATGATCGAAATGGACGACGAAGTGGAATCCACGGAGAATATGATGGGGTGGGGCTTGTTTTTTCATCCCGATCTGATCCGGGCCACGTCTTTGAATGAGAAAATGAAGGACTACAGTTTTTTCTCCTACGAAATCTCCGAATCTCTTCATCTCTCTAACAAGGAAAAAAACATCCTGTATGAATGCGTACAGCAGATTCGGACAGAACTGCAAGAAAACATAGATGTATACAGCCAAAATATCATCGTCTCCACGATCGAATTGTTGTTGAACTTTTGCTCCAGGTTCTATGGCAGACAAATGATCACAAGGAGTAATACCAACAAAACCATCGTGTCCCAAGTCGAAGGGATCCTCCACCAACACTTTACGTCTGACGAGATCAGCGAAAAGGGATTCCCGACAGTCAAATACCTGGCTGAAAAAGTCAATCTATCGGCAAGCTAATTGAGCGACTTACTCAAAAAGGAAACAGGAAAAAATGCACAAGAGCATATTCATTATTTCTTGATCGAAGCTGCGAAAAACATTTTGATCAACTCTGACAAAACCGTCAATGAAATCGCCTATAATCTGGGTTTTGAATATCCCCAATATTTCAACAAACTCTTCAAGCAAAAAACCGGACAGACACCGTTGGAATTCAGGAATTTGAGTTAAAAAGAATCTGTTGGAATTGGCCTTTTTGTAGAATCCAATTTACAATTGCCTGCCTCTACTAGTTTCTGGTGTTGAAATGGAATTTTTTTACGGATTTTATACGTACATTTGAAAAAACATGTTAAGCCATGAGTACTGATACAAAAGAACATGCAAGATTTGATGCAAGACTCCCCAAAGAACAAAAACAATTGTTTGAGAAAGCTGCCTATTTGGGAGGATACCGTAATCTGACTGACTTTGTTATCCTTACTGTTCAGGAAAAAGCCAAGAAAATTATCAAAGAGAAAGAACAGGTGCTTGCCTCAGAAAGAGATTCTGAAATTTTCTTCGATGCCATTACCAATCCAAAAGAACCATCTGAAAATTTGAGAAAAGCCTTAGATGATTACAAGACTTTTTTATCTAATTCAAAGTAGGTAATGATTGAACTTTTAGACAAAAAGCACAACAGAGATGATTTTGACTGTGGGAAAGAGCTTTTGAACAACTATTTAAAAAATCAGGCGGGACAAGACATCAAAAGAAAGCTTTCAGCTTGTTTTGTATTGGCAGAAAGTACCTCAGATCAAATCCAAGGCTATTACACCCTTTCCAATAACAGCATTCCATTAAGTAGTTTTCCTGAATATATTCAGAAAAAGCTTCCTAGATCCTATATTTCAATTCCCACTACTTTACTTGGTAGATTGGCTATTGACACAAAATATCAGGGCAAAGGAATCGGAAAGATTTTGCTGATAGACGCTTTGAAGAGGAGTTATGAAATTTCACAAGAAATTGGCTCATTCGCAGTAGTAGTTGACCCGATTGACGAAGAAGCGGAGAAGTTTTATGAGAAATATGATTTTATAAAATTGCCTGACAGCGGAAAAATGTTTATTTCAATGAAGACTTTGACCCAGCTTTTTGTTTAAAGTGGTAAGTTTTTTTTTTCCAACTTACAAAACAATTACTCACATCCTCTCCACCATCAATCCCCCATCCACTGTGACCACCTGCCCGGTGGCATAGGGGATATCCCCACGAACTAGGGCAGCAACGGCCTTTCCGACATCGGAAGGAAGTCCAATCCGTGGTTCGAGTGTCAATCCGGCTTTGATTTTTTCGTGGTACACAGCCTTTACTTTCTCCGTCATATCGGTCTCAATCACTCCCGGCCGGACTTCATACACCGGGATTCCAAACTCTGCCATTCTTACTGCCATGACTTTAGACAGCATGGACAAACCTGCTTTGGACATGCAATAAGCAGCCCTGTTAACCGATGCCATCACTGCCGAGATGGACGTAATGTTCACTATCGAAACGGCAGAATGGGGGTTCGCTTTCTTGATGTCTACCATCCAATTGGCAATCGCCTGTGTCAAAAAAAAAGTACCCTTCAAATTGATCCCCATCATCTCGTCATAATCCGCTTCACTGACTTCCAACACATCTGCCCTTGTCCGCGGTGCCACTCCAGCATTGTTGACAAGAACATGGACTATCCCGAAAACCATTTTCAATTCATTTACTATTTTTTCCCTGTCCGATGCCTTGCTGATGTCTCCTTGTATGTAATGTACATTGACACCCAACGCAGTCAATTCCTCCAAAACAGTCTTCACTTCGGATTCTTTCCGTACCCCGTTGATAGCAAGGTCATAGCCATTTTCAGCCAATTTAATGGCGATACCCAAACCGATTCCCCGGCTTCCTCCTGTGATCAATGCGACGGGTTTCATATTTCTTTGAGGGATTTAAGTTGACTGTGTTCGGGCATATTTTTGTAAAACGGATCCAAAGGAAAGCATCCTGACACGATGCCATTCCTCGGGGCAGTGGTACAATCTGAGAAAGTACGACAGATCTTCTGCCGCTTCAGTCCATTGCCTGAGAGGATATCTGCGGGCATTTCCGGGTAACTCAATACCATCCTACCCAATCCAATAGAGTCCGCTTTTCCGGATTGGAGGACTTCCTGAGCAACATTGGGAAGCCATTCCTGCAAATAAGAATAGGCCGAACCTACCACATAGAAACCTGGAAATGCGGCTTTCACCTCTCCTGTCACCCTGATCTGTCGGGCAACACCTTGGAGAGGATCTTCGGGCGGTAGGTAGCCATCCGAAGGAGGAAACAAGGCAGGGCGCTGGATATGCGGATTGTAATATGGACTTCCTGCGGTAGTGCACAGCAGTTCAATCCCGAGTTTTTTGAGTTCTTCGAGAAATTCAAAAGATTCGGAAAGGTCTTCTGTTGTTCCTGATTCATCCCCACCAAAAGCAAAAGTATACTTTCCATTTGCTGAAGGTGTTCCTTTGTCGTCCGGTCCTTTCTGAAATGGCACCCAATCGAAAACGCTCAACCGAACACCGATTTCCAATCCAGGTGCTTCTGTGTTAATTCCAGCGGTAATTTCCCTGAGAAATCGGCTGCGGTTTTCCATGGACTTCCCATATTTCCCTTCCCGTTCATAGGCACTCAAAAACTCATGTCCCAGATAGCCATGGCAATGTTTGATATCTACAAATTGGAATCCCGCTTTTTGTGCCAAAACAGCAGCTTTCACATAGTCAGACACTAATTCATCAATCTCTGCATCCGTAAAAAGTGGATAGTCTTCCTTCAACCCAAACTTTTTGTCCAAAATAGGATGGTGATAAAGGATCTTGGGTTCCATTTGGGTTTTGCTGTTGGGCTTGCAAAACCGTCCCGAATGGGTCAACTGCAATCCGGTGAGTAAGTCATCGGTTTTGCCAAATTCATTCCGGTGTTCATTTTGGATCAATTGAAAAAGTGAAGCGAAATCAGATAAGTTCGACTGATTCATCAGCAACTGATTGGGATTTGCCCGACCTTCATGGCGGACTGCTACTGCCTCACAGCCCCACAGGAGTTTGGCTCCGCTCCTTGCAAAATTCTTCCATCTTCTTTTCGTCAGTTCAGTAGGTTTTCCATCCGTCGTACCATCCCAACCTTCCATAGGCAAAATGCAAAAAGCATTTCCGATCCGGTTTCCTGAGCGGAGAGTATGGCCTTTGACAAAAGGAGAATCTGAACCTGGGACCAGTTTTTCTGCAAAAGGCAAATCAATTCCCTGCTCAGACAGGTGTTGTTGAAACTGCTCGGCTGTCTTCAGTTGGGCGACACGGGGAAAGGATGGTTTGTATTTTCCGCTGCTCATTTTTCGATGCAATTGATAAAACTGTAGTATTGCTCTCCGTTTTGGATTCTTTGCAAGAGCAAGGCAAGCTCCCGTGCATGGTAATCTCCCCACATACTGGATTCGCCATGGGGAACTTGTCCCGGATTTGGCCGATAATCCCAACCATTTGGATGGTGGTAAATCGAGTGTAAAATCAAACCCTGATGCTCCTCATCAGTGGAAAGATAGGGTTCGGAGAAAAGGGTTTTAGCGAGTTGGTAACCTACATGGTGGTAGCGGTTGGACTTTTCGGAATCACTCGTTTTGAGCCAATTCCCTATCCTGAGAAATCCCTGTGCAGCAATCGCCGCCGCGGAGGAATCCACAGGTTCATAGGCATTGAATGGATCAGCGGGTCGGTTGAGGTAATCCCCCATCATGGCCAAACCCGGTGCTCCGGTATCCCAATAGGGAATCCCATCAGTAGGAGTATTTGCCAGGTAAAAATCAGCAGTGGCTGTAGCAGCCTTGGATAATGCAAACTTCAGGTTTTCTTGGGAGATGATTCCTGCATAGTCCGCCTCAGGCAAATCCTCCAAAATCTCCAAAATCTCGCCCAAACCACATATCGCCCAGGCCAATCCCCTTGTCCAGGTACTGAATCCGGTATAACCCTGTTGGGAATTTGGACAGCGGTAGTTACCGTCATTGGTATTGAATATGATTTCATGGGCAGTCCTCCCGGCGATGTCATATTGGTCGCGACCTTCCCCAAAGAAAATGGAATAACGCACCGTACTGAGTAAATGCTGAATGGCCCGACCAAGGAGGTTAATCTTTTTGTCATTTTCTCCCTGTAGGACATGGCCGAGTTGATGGGAAAGTATCACCGCCCTGCAAGTCCTGATCGTATCCACAAAAAGAGAATGCGGTCCATTGAAGGAATACATATATCCTCCCGAAGGGATGGAGGTCCAGCGTAAGGCTTGCACGGCACCACTGACTTTGAGGGCCAGGCGGTAATATTCTTTTTCCCAAAAAGTAGCTTCCAATTTCCCTTCTGTGATCATCCGGAGAAGATTGCCATACGTGCTGACATTGTTGAATCCATGGTCATGAACACCCGTATGCGTGAGGTGCGGCGCCATTTTCTTCAGTGTATTTTCTTTTCCCAAATGGAGAAAAATCTCCTCGCCAGTGGCATCATATTGAAGGAGGGCAGAACCAAATTGAAAACCTTGGGTCCATTCAGTCCATCCTCGGGTGACATATTTTCCCTTTTCGGTAAAAACAGGAGCACCTTTGGAGGTATCAAAAGTCTTTTCGATCGAAAGGATTTTCTTCCCCGATAGTTCCCAGAATCCATTTAAGGAACTTTCTATCTGCTTTATTTCAAAATTCGAATCAAGCTTCATGGCTATTCTTTTGGATAAAATGGTGACGCACCATGATGGCAGGCACCACCACAAGCAATATACAATACATCAGAAAATCCAACGGGAAATTTTCAAATCCATTTGGTACGACACCAAGGATGGAAAGGATAAAATATCCCAAAAATGCGGTCGAAATCCAGATGAGTTCTCGGGGAGGGTTCTTGAAAATCACCGCACCCAATATCACCGGTGCCACCATCGAGGTCCCGGTAAAACTCACCCTTGCCAGCAAGACCAGTTCGTCGCTCATGTATGTCGAAAACACCAAAACAATCAAGGAAAACACCATGATGGAGATTTTTGTCCTCCTCATGATGGCCTTGTCCGAACCTGAGAGCAAGGACCTCAATTCGGATCCCAAAGCGAAAATCTGTGCATTGGTAGTAGAAAGACAGGCCGCAAATAATCCGACTACGGCCAAAGCAGCCACAGGTACGGCTTGGTCAAAGAGTAAAGCTTTCGCAAGAAAATCCGATGTGCTTGCATCAGGATATTTGACCGCGCCATACAATCCGATAAAGGCTGTAGGCAGAATTACCAAAATGGCAAATATCCCCACTGCATAAGCCATTTTATGGACAGATTTTAAGTCCTTCATGACGATCAATCTGGTGGTGAATTGGGGTTGGGAAACAGGGATCATGACAATCGCAATGGTCGAAGCTATCAGAAATTGGTGGGAAAAAAGCCCTTTTGGACCGGGTAATGTTTGCAAGCCTGGATTGGTTACATTGACCTGCGCCATGGCAGCTTGGAAACCCCCACTCATCTGAAGGCAAGTGACCCCGATAATCCAGATGACCACCAATAAGATCACACCCTGAATCGCATCCGAATACATGATGGCTTTGAGCCCTCCGATCTCTGCATAAGCAAGCATAATCAAAACCAGGATGGCTGACCATGACCAATATGGAAGCAAATCCGGAAATGCTGCATTCAGGAAAATTGAAATTCCCCGGATTTGGATGGCCACATAAGGGATCAGAAAAAGGAAGGCGCTTGCAAAGACAAGGTAACCTGCGTACTTGTTTTTGTAGCAGGAAATCATCAGTCCCGCAACTCCCTTATAACCTTGAAGTGAAGCCCTTTTGCGCAGCTTGTAACCAAACCAGATCAGAAAGAAAACCATAAATGCGTCCGACAAACCCAGAAAAACCCAAGCCCCCACCCCATGAACGCGGAAGAAATCCGGCATACCCATAAAGGTGAATGCACTGAACAATGCTGCTGAGAAAGTCAGGAAACCGAGTATCGCGCCGATGTTGGATCCTGCAAGGATAAAGTCATCCGAGGAGCGGTCTTTCCTGTAGGACTTGTAGGAGGCATAGCCCAAGGAAGCCAGAAAGATGAAGAAGAAAAACCCCAGCCAACCGATCATTTGATTCCTTTTTCTTCATATGGAAAAAACCGGGAGGCGAGGTATGTCAACACCACAACCAGAACCGTAACCAAAAATCCTGTCCAAAATATAAATGGAATGCCCCACAGGGTGGGATCAGGTTTGTTTTCCTGAAAGAGAAAGAAGAAAGAAATCACCGCCAATAGCAGTACGCTGAGGACGATGAGGTTCCAGATTTTGGATTTCATAATCTTGGGTTTAAGGTTAGAGAGTTCGCCGGATAGTTAAGGGACTATTTAGGCAGCTACAAGCTAATAAATATCCGGAAGATTTGCCTTGTGAGGTGGGATGAAAATGGAGAGGGGTAATAATTTTGTTGAGGGAAATCAAAGATCTTATACTTTTGAAAAATCCTCCTTTGGAACACCCGTGGGGAGGAAGCGAAATTCCGGGCCGGCGTTGGTTTGTGTGTGGGAGGATTATTTCGCTAGTCCCGATAGCTATCAGGGATTGGTTACTTTTTGTATCATGACAAAAAGTGACACGAGAAAAAAACGTTAAAATTCGGATTCAATGATTGAAAAAGAACGAAAGAATTCCTCCCGCCATTTCGGTAATGAGTATACTCTTCCTAAATAGATGCGTGACCGAAATTCCCAAATACTGCGAGATTCAAACCATGGGCTGCGGTGCATGATAATTTTTCAAAATATAAAGATTCAACAAGCACCTTGCCCATGGCTAGAAATATTTCGCCCACTTCGGGGCTGATCATTTACAAAATATCTGGAATTAACACTCTGAATCTTTATAATCATTAAAAAACCACTTCGGGGCTGAACCCTGAGTACAATCCAACACAACTTTTTACAAATGGCTAGAAATCATTCTTTATCTTTTTTACATTTATAAAAAGCATCCAACCAGCAACCATGAAACAAAACCCATCATACCTCCTGTTGATACTCGGAATATTTTTCATTTTCAGCTGCAAGACAGCACCTGAAGAAACCGAAGTAAAACGGCCAAATATCATCTTTATCATGTCGGATGACCACGCTTACCAAGCAATTTCTGCTTATGATACGAGGTTAATCCAAACCCCAAATATCGACAGGATTGCAAAAATGGGCATGCTCTTCACCAATGCCTGTGTGACCAACTCGATCTGTGCACCTTCACGCGCTACGATCCTGACAGGAAAGCATTCCCACCTCAACGGCAAAATCGACAACCACTTCCCTTTCGATACGACCAACATTACTTTTCCCCAAATTCTTCAAAGTGCCGGTTACCAGACTGCGATGTTTGGCAAGCTCCATTTTGGCAACAGTCCAAAAGGTTTTGACCAATTCAAAATCCTTCCCGGTCAGGGTTCCTATTACAACCCGGATTTTATCACCAAAAATGAGGGAAATATTAAAGTCGATGGCTACGTGACGGATATCGTGACGGACATGACTTTGGATTGGCTACAGAATGAGCGCAAAGCCGATCAGCCATTTATGTTGATGTACCTCCACAAAGCCCCACACCGAGAATGGCTGATGGCGGAGCGGCATATGGCCGAATTTACAAACAAGACATTCCCTGAACCGACAACGCTTTTTGACGATTATTCGGGACGTGGATCCGCTGCAAGGGAAGCAGAAATGAACCTGTTGAAGCATATGAACTGGTCAGGGGATTCCAAATTGTACCCTGAAACCATGGGTGAAATGGGAATTCCGGACGAATCAGGATGGGACAAAGGTGCATTTGAAAGGGAAGTTGGCAGACTCAGCCCCGAACAAAGAGCAAATTGGGATAAAGCTTACATGAAAGTGAATGAAGACTTCAAAAAAGCATTTCCTACCATGACTGAAAAGGAAAAAATGCAGTGGAGATACCAACGCTACATGCAGGATTACCTTGGCACCATCGCCTCAGTGGATGAAAATGTGGGGCGCGTTCTCGATTACCTTGAGGCCAATGGACTGATGGAAAATACCATCATCGTCTATACTTCCGATCAGGGCTTTTACTTGGGAGAGCACGGTTGGTTTGACAAGCGATTTATTTACAATGAATCTTTCAAGACACCGCTTTTGGTTTCATGGCCCGGAAAAATCAAAGCGGGAACCAAATCAGATGAAATGGTCCAAAACCTGGATTTTGCACAGACATTTTTGGAAGCTGCAGGGATTCCTGCACCTGCTGACATGCAGGGTGAAAGCCTCATGCCGATCTTGACAGGAAATGACGAAAAGTGGACCCGGGAAGCCGTCTATTACCATTACTACGAGTACCCGGCGGTACACATGGTCAAGCGGCATTATGCCATCGTCACCAAGGAATACAAGCTGGTCCATTATTACTTTGATGTGGATGAATGGGAACTCATCGACCGCATGAATGATCCCAATGAAATGAAAAATGTCTATGACGATCCTGCCTATACCGATATCAAAAAAGAATTGCACGCCCAATTGGAAGAACTCAGAAAAAAATATGGCGACAGTTCAGAACTGAGTCAAAGCTACATAGACAAGTATTTGGAAGACATTTCCAAACGCAGGGCTTTCGGTGCCAATCAAGAAACCGTTAAAACCATTTTCGAAAAGAAAGGAATAAAGGCCGCGTATGAGTTTGATTGAGAGGAGTTAAAAAAAGTCCATAGTCCATAGTCCACAGCCCGGAATCTGAACTTCAATGAATAATCATGCCCAAGGTTCATTTGCTGATTTTTTTCTTAGAAAGCCGGTTTCAGGATATCTAAATTAAAAGATGAAGAAAAAGGCGGAAATCTCTTGGTAATAAAAACCGCACCCATTTCCCTTGGGCGCGGTTTTTTTTATTTAAGCATTACCGGTTTTTGAAATCACATTCTCAGATGCTGCATTTCGAGCTGAGTGGCAAAAGGCTGGTCGGAATATCTTCTTCCAATGGCTTTGTACAGGGAATTGGCTAAAGCCGCAAATACCGGAGGAAAAAGCGGTTCGCCAAGTCCGGTAGGATCTAAATAGGCAGATTGCAATCATGCAATCCGCCTTATTGATTATTGTTTAGGTGTTATAATTCGTTCTCCTTCTGCTTCAAACATCCCTAATAAGTTTCCTGTCACATGGTCTTCGTCAGCTTTCGTCAATTCTAATGTCACGTCATAACCTTGTGCATTGAAATAAAAAGTAGCAGTGTCTACGCCTAACTCTGCATTATCGATTTTGGTGATTTCATTTCCTGACTCATCCTGCACAACTCCGGTCAATGAATCTTCCTTCTTTTCAAGCACTAAAATCATGTTAGCATCTCCGTTAGGAGTTCCTTTAATAACCACCTTCCACTTACCGACAAAATAATCAGCAGGAGACTGCGCATATACATTTGCATTGAGTGAAAGAAGTGAGATTAATAATCCGCCGATAATAAGGCTTAGCTTTTTCATAATTTTAATGGTTTTGGTTAGAAATTGTCTTAATGTAAGTTTTAGGAAATAAAGATATGGCATTGTTATTTCTATTCTGTAATATTTACGCAATTATTTTTTAGCTTTGTATATGAACGCACAAGAAGAAGTAATTGACTTTGTAATCAATGGTCATAAAGATTACCTTCCTCATGTATCGATTGACAGTGTCATATTTGGATATCACCACCAACAACTCAAAATTTTACTGTTAAAATGGATAGGACATAGTGGATGGGGATTGCCGGGAGGTTTTATCAAAAGCCGGGAGCCACTGACGGAAGCTGCCTACAGGATATTGAAAGAAAGAACCCGGCTTAGCGATTTGTTTTTGCAGCAGTTTCATGTATTTGGAGATTCGCCATATAGGGTGCGGGAAAGAAGCCAGGCCGAATTCCGTGAAAAATTTGGTCCAATAACTTCGGAAGACAACTGGTTATTTCAACGAACCTTGTCAATAGGGTATTTCGCTTTAGTAGATTATTCAAAAGTGGATATTACCACAGATTTTTTTACCGATGATTTTTATTGGTGTGATGTGAATGAAGTTCCATTCCTTTTGTTTGATCAAAATGAAGTGGTAGAAATGGCTTTGAAAATGCTAAGGCTCGCGATTTATCATCAACCGATCGGTTATAACCTTTTGCCTGAAAAATTCACCATCCCTGAAATCCACTCTTTATATCAAACCATTTTGGGAAAAGAACTGGATCAAAGAAATTTTTCCAAAAAACTTTTGACACTTGGGCTTATCAAAAAACTAGATGAAAGAAGAAACATTGGTCCACACCGTTCGCCTTACCTATACCAGTTTGATAAAGCAAATTATGAAGAAGCCTTAAACCAAGGTATTGTACATACCTATTGAAAAAAGTGAAGTCCTTCGCAATGTAAATTCTATATCGAATTAGCGTTTAGGTAAAGTATTGGTTCCGGTAGAATTAAGTTAATATTATCGGGCATCCCGCTAAATAAATTACCCCAATTCAATTTCCATGCCTTCCCTGGCTAGGTCAAAGTCAAGTTGTCCTGTATGCTTGGACTTCAGGGCATCAAGGATCTCATTAAGCTTTGTGTCGCTGTGTGCCGGGTCATGGTGGGTCAGCAACAGCCTTTTGACTCCTACATACTCAGCTAATTGGATGGCGTCCTCCATACTGGAATGTCCCCATCCGATTTTTTTACCATATTGTTCGGTGGTGAATTGCCCGTCATGCAGGAGTAGGTCGGCTTCCTCCATGAGTTCGAAACCCGAAATCCATTTTTTATCGAAGATCAATCCCTTAGGGCCAAGTGCTGGTTCGTGGTCGGGGACATAGGCAAACACGGCGCTTTTTCCTTTGATCCTAAAGCCGACTGTGGCCCCAGGGTGGATGACAAATTGGGAAGTAATGGTGAAAGGACCAATCTCAAAACTGCTATTGGAAACATCATGCAGGACAATTTCACATGGAAGATCCCGCATCAACACAGGAAACAAAGGCGGTGAAAGAAACCTGTTGAGCCGGGAATGCAGGTTGTGGGTGATGCTGGAAGGACCCCAAATATGGATCTCTTTGTCAGGGTCAAACAACGGGCTGAAAAAGCCAAGTCCCTGGATATGGTCCAAATGGAAATGAGTCAGCAATATATCTACCCTCTTGACCTCCGGATCCGGAAGGGTTACCTTCTGCAGTCCCGAGCCGCCATCCAAGATTATCATCCGGCCATCCTCCATAAGGGTGACACAAGAGGTATTTCCTCCAAATTGGGTTGTTTGCGAACCTGAAGTGGGTATGGAACCCCTTACGCCTTGAACGGAAACTTTCATATGTCTTTGTTTTCCCAAAAAATAGCGACTCCACCGAGAAATTTCCCCATCCTGCCGATGATCGGATAGGAGGTCACAGATATCTTTTGTGGTTTGCCCTTCAGGCTTTCTATCCAAAACACTTTGTGGTGGGGAAGTTGGTCTTTTAGGGTTTTTACCAAGGGCAATCCTTCTGGCGGCAATGGTTTCCCCTTTTCATCCAAAGGTTTGAAAATAGTACCCCACACCTCCACGGGCATTTCGCCTGTATCTCCAAACCGGGAACCTAGAATAGTTTCCGCAGGCTCATTGTAAAAGATCAAATTGCCTGCCGTATCCGTGATAAATACCGGAATGGAAAGGCAATCGGCAAGCTGTCTGTTGAGAATGATCTCTATGTCGTAGGTGGCCATATGGGATTTGATTGACTTACATAAATATAGGAAATCAAATCATAAAAAATTTTAATAATTATACCCATATAATCTTATTCATTCCTCATTCATTTAACCGAAATAGAGGGGAAAAAAGATTAGGAATTTTTACCGCGCAGGCTGCTGAGAGCACAAAGGACGGAAGAATCAAAAGGGATGTCACCATTCTTTTCTTAACCGCAATGTTCGCCAAGGTTTCGCAAAGAGGGGTGGCTGATTTTTTACCGCAGAGGACACTGAGAGCGCAGAGTATCTTTTCTCTTTTTTTCTCATCGTACTCTGTGAACTCCGTGAAAATTTATTTTTCACCGCAAAGGAAAAGAAGGTTTCGCAATGGACGCAAAGGGAGAATCGGCTATAGTAATAATTTACCACGGCTTACACGGAGGTCACAGAGACCGTGGAGTTTTTATTTTATCATGGTTAAAGCCCTGAAAGGGCAGAATAACAAAGGGATGGGTGCAGCCCATCCTTAAAGTTTGGATGGATTCCCGTGAGCCCTGAAGGTGCGGAACAATTCCTTCAACAAATTTCGCCCTTTTAGGGCTGATGGGATTTTGCTGCATTGGAAAAAGAAGGAGTATCAGTGGGAATTATTGATCACAAGTAGAGCACAGAGGAAATATAAGGTGGGGTGAAGACCCCAAAGGGTTCTAACCTTAAATAACTTGTCCGCCGTGGCGGAGCCCCGGGTATAACAGAGAGACAGAAAATGGTTCGATTTCCTGCCAACCCCAAAGGGGTGGCATATTTATAGAAAATAAAAGCGATGAAATTTAGGCCAACCCCGAAGGCCTGCCTGCCGCAGGCAGGGGTTGAATTAAATTCCGGGAATTGACCTTCCCTGTTTTTGGCGGAAACCTGAATTCCCTATTTAAATTTCCTCAGCCAAAACCCGGAATCACTGGGTTCTTTCTTTATCCCGAGTTGCTCCCGATGGCGGGATTACTCGGGGCTACCCATATTTGATCCCGATGGGATCATTCCTGGCCAATCTTTTTGGCTAAAGCCCACTGCGTGGTCGGCCGCCATCGCCAAAGTTTGTGTCTTTACAATAATAATCTTTATTTATTCTCCTCTTATTTTTTGGGATTTGAAATCCCAATTCTGAGAAGTTCAATCCTTGGCTGCTTCCCCCTGAAAAAGTAATCCTAGATTCTTCCCAAGCCACTGAAATGCCATTCCCAAGAACAGGGGAGATCGAACTATTTTGCCTCATGGGGGTACTTCCAAAGTATACCTTCATAAGAAGGGACCCTATTGGTAATGTTTTGATAATTCCTTTTGTCAGACAAATCCTGCAATAGAGGTTATCTTTAAAAATTAAAATTAAGTCAAATGAAAATCCTAAGATTAATTATACTCCTGCCCTTGCTGATGGCCACCACCTGCCTTGATGAGGAGATCAAGTACCCGAATGATAGGTTAAATGACATTTGGGTGCTTGGCCCATGGGAAATCTCCAGTGAATCCATAAACGGAATCAGTGACTTGACTGTAAAATGCTGCAGGTTTTTGGAGTTTGTTCCCGACGAGGACAGTAGGGATTTTAGAGGGAGGTTTACTTATAAAGAGGGTGCCAGACAGATAGGCAATGGATTTTTTACCATTGATCCCAATCAGGAAACCATTGTTTTCCAATGGGAAGATCAAAGTGAATCGGTATACCAATATGAATTAGATAGTGGCAATGACTCTGTGATATTCACGTTTACAGAGGATGGCTCTGATTTTGTCCAGAGATGGGATGTGGTCCGATGATAGCCAACCCAAGAAAAGCCTGAGTCTGGAATTTACCTGGGCTACTTTCCCCTACTCAGAGAATCTTCCGAAATACCCCCTTGGACTTTCGAAGATCCCCCTCCGGTTCATTAGCCCAACTTTGGACCTTTTTGCTACGGCGATGCACCTACATGTACGATATTCTTGAGTTTTGATTTATCTCTTAGCCAATCCGTCCGACCTTTGGTCACCCAGTATCGGAATATTGCCACAAATCCCGAAAGGGAACATCACTGCCTTTTTATCAAAAATTGAGATTTTTATAACTTTTCATGCATTGGATTGCATATTATTTTGTTTTTTTTCATAGAATGTTTTATCTTTTATATTCAACTACGGTATCCTGAATTTTAATTTTATCCATCCATAAACCACAAATACCATGAAAATTTTTGACAGAGAACAGTTTATTGCCCTTTCCAAAAAATCAGGTTTTTCCTTTGTTTCTATCTACACACCGACCTCCCGGTTGAGTACCACTGCTTACAAGGAGGACAAAACCCATTTCAAAAACCAACTGCAGGAGATCAGCAGCAGACTTACTACCGAAAAAGGTTTGGCTTGGAAAGAGGCCGAAAGAATTCTTGCCCCTGCCCACAGCCTTTTGGATAACGGTGAATTTTGGGAACACAATTCCGACATGTTGGCCGTCTTCCTTCATGATGGGGAAATGGAGGTTTTTCAGTTACCTCTTGAAGTACAGGAAAGCAGCCATTTTATCGGATCCAAACCGATGCTGCTTCCGGTGATTCCTGAGCTTTCGGATGATGGTCACTATTATTTACTGTTATTGAATCTCGATCATATCTACCTCTATGAAGCGACGAGAAACGGGATTCAGGAAATAGATGATGAAGATATCGCCTCCTCTTTTACAGAAGAAGAAAATGAAGGCGGTGAAAAAGGTTTTCAGGCTAGAGGCGGCGGCGGTGTTGGTTCGCAGTTTCATGGACACAGCGAAAATTCCGACGAGGAGAGAAAGAAGCGGTTACTCCAATTTTTCCATAAAGTAAACAATAGGCTTGTGCCAGTTCTGAACAAAAACCCCTTGCCGCTATACCTTGCAGGGGTGGAATACCTTGCACCGATATATAGGGAGGCAAACAGTTACGGATACCTGAAGGAGGGCAAGATCACCGGAGCATTCAACCACAATGACATGATGATTCTCCATGCCAAATCATGGGAAGTCGCAGCGCCTTATTTTGAAACAGAAAGACTCGAAAGAAAGTCAAGCTTCGGTTCTTACCTCGCCAATGGTCTTGCGATCAACAATGACAAACTCAAACTGATCAAGGCTGCACTGACAGGAGCAGTAGACACACTTTTGGTGGACAAAGACCATGAGCATCTGTGGGGTATCTATGATGAAAGTGCCCACCAAATCGTCC
Source organism: Cognataquiflexum rubidum (assembly GCF_022538115.1). GTDB lineage: Bacteria > Bacteroidota > Bacteroidia > Cytophagales > Cyclobacteriaceae > Cognataquiflexum > Cognataquiflexum rubidum. Next base: position 147,197 of record NZ_JAKZAL010000001.1, read on the forward strand.
TTTCCGAAACCCAAGAACCGGGAATGCACTGCCTGATAGATGAGGCTGCTGCCAGGGTGATTGATTTCAAAGGCAAGGTCTACCTCGTAGAACCTGACATGATGCCGGATGAAAGCAGCGCCATCGCAGGGATCTTGAGATATCCGCTGTAGCAGTTTGCCAAAAAGAGTTGCCCCATCCTCGGCAACTCTTTTTGATTTTTTACTGAAAACGGATTTCCCGAATCCGGTTACCAGACAAATTTCGAAGCACCGCCTTGCCAAATAATTATAAACCAGGCCCTGTTTTTAAATATAAATCCTTAATTTGACTGAAATAATATTCTTTACATCCACCCTTTAACCAATAAAAATTATGTCAAATCTCAATTTTGCAAGAAACTCCCTATCAGTTTTCCTGTTTGCTATGTTTTTCGTGCTTGCGGGGATTCCCTTGGTACAAGCCCAAAGTCTTCCCGGCGATCATGGCCGATGGATTGGAACTTTGGAAGGTTCGATGGTCGATTCCCAGGGAAGCGGCCTGGTGTATGATTTTCAATTCAAGGAAGACGGCACCGTCGATGTTGAAAAAAGCATGACTGTCCGCAAACTGAAGCAGACTTTCAATTGGTCGATGGAAGGGTCAGACATTGTCCTGTCCGGCGATGCTTCCGGTCCTATCGGAGAACTTTCAGACAGGACCATCACCTACATCGATGACACCCGGTACGAATTCAAACATGTGGATGGCGAAACAGACGTAGAAATCCGCAAAAGCAAACCCTTCTGGTCCTGGATGCATTTGGTGTTTCTGTTTATAATCCTGATGGTGGGCAATGAAATCTCCAGATATTACAAGGGCGTTTCTTATTTGCTTTATTTCATTCTTCCCATAGTCTTGATCCCACATTGGATGAAAGCCGGATTTGACGGTTGGTTCAGGTGGATCAAACTGTATTCTGCCGTCGCAGGAAGTGTTTTTACGACATTTTTTAGGTTTCACAATATTGATGGAAAAACATGGGCAAAATTTGTGGTCATGTTGATCCTGGCCATCAATATTGCTGAGGCGGTATTGCAGGATTTTTCCCAACCGGATTTGCCTAACATCATCAATGGCATTGCCGGCGTATTGTGTATGGTTACAATATCAAGATGGAAGGGCGTCAAAAAAGACGAGCAAAAACCCCATGACATGCTGTGGCCGGGAATGACGACATTTTGGATTTTGGCCTATGATGTATGGAACATCACCTTTGTTTATATCAATTTCCCAAATACCGTTGCATTTTCTTTCATCGTCTTATTGGCGCCGACAGTAGCCGCCATTTGGATCAAAAAAGGAACCTACCTTCAGGCAAGGGCATTTACTTTGGCGATTTATATGATGTATCTCTTCAGCTTCAAAGCCTTTGCAGACAACAGCTTGGGACTGACTTTTGTGATCCCGATGCCAAGGTCTGAAAACCTGGTATTGATCATGGCTTTGGTCAGCTTGGCCTTCAATGTGGCTTATTTTGTGCTTCATTACAGGTGGAGATTTACAGGAAAAGCTCCTGCCAATCTGGAAGTGGGGCAAAGCGAATCTGTGCTTTAAAATTTGATATTGATTGATACGGATTCCTACACCATCCACAATCTCAATTTTAAAAGTTTGAGGCTCAAAAAAGCAGGCAATCAAAAAGGCTATCCTGATCGGGATAGCCTTTTTTGTTTTGATTCAAATTTAATTCTAAAACATTTCATTCAAATTGAGAAAGATTACTGATGTATACGCCTCTTGTGCATAAAACACCTCCTCACGCCCTTGATTGAGGTTTAATCAATTATCGCTACAAACCAGTTTTCCTCTAACTTATTTGCCTGACAAAAATTCCATTATATATTTATTGACCAAATCCGGTTTTTCGTGAATGATCCAATGAGTGGCTCCTTCCACCTCCTTGATAGTCAGGTCAGGTACGAATGCATCCAATCCATTTAGGTTGGAACTGAGAATAAATTCATCGTCCATGCCCCAGATAACAAGTGTCGGGACATTGACCGAAAAATCCTTTATATCATAACCGTAGCCATATTGGGCGCTAGCCCTATACCAGTTAAGTCCTCCGGTCAAAGCACCGGGGCGAGACCAAGCCTCTCTGTATATTTTTTTGTCCTTTTCGGTAAATACCCCAGTTTTCAACCCATCTGACATCATCATGGTGATCAGAATTTCAAAATCATTGGCTGTGAGTTTTGCTTCAGATCCTTCTGCCCTAAACATCTGTGTGTAACTATTCCCTGCCTGCTGCGCTGGATTTTCCCTCATTTCCCTTGCAAAGATCGCCGGATGGGGAGAATTGATTATAATGAATTTTTCCAAAAGGTCAGGATGTACTATTGCCAGAACCCAAGAAACAATCCCTCCCCAGTCATGTCCAATAAGGGAAAATTTCTCATAACCAAGACTTTTTACCATTCCCGCTAGGTCATCCACCATATTTTTTATTTGGTAGGCTTTTACTTCCCCGGGCTTGTCTGTCAGGTTGTACCCCCGCATATCAGGAGCGATAGCAGTATATTCCTTGCTCCCAATAAAGGATTCCAGAATATTATAATTGCCATACCAAAACTCCGGAAACCCATGTGCCATCACAACTAACTTAGGGCCTTCGCCGGCTTTGACATAATGCATTTTAATTCCGTTGGTTTCGATAAAATGGCTCGTCATTCCTTTTTTTAATAAATGATCCTGGGCAAATGATATTGATGTGCTCAAAAATGAAACCATAAGGAAAATGCAAATCTTGGTGTTGGATACTTTCATAATCGTTTATGTTTTAGGTAAAAATTTTAGTCTAAATTCTAGAACATTTCATTCAAATTGAGAAAAATGGCCGAAGCGCCGTGGATTCCCCTTCCGTAATCCAATCCGATATTGACCCTGTTTTTTGGACTGATCATATACCTCAAACCCGCGCCATAACCTGCCTGGAAGTGGTTGAAAAGCTTCACATTGTCTGTCCGGCTGCTGGCAGAAGTGGCATTGACAAAGACGACTCCACCGAGTCTGTCCTTGGTTTTTTGAAGTGGAAACCGCCATTCTGCTTCTGTGTAGGTAAGGTCTTCTCCCCTAAATCTCCCCATGGTGTATGGTCTTCCTGATCTACCAAACATGTCCCAACCTGTCGCAGGCAAAAACATATAAGGCACCTTGCCTCCTGTCACAAACCAACCATAAGCCCAGACCGCAATCAGATTTCTGGGTCTTTCGGGTTGAGGTTGAAATAATCCCGGTATTCCAGCCAAAGTTGACTTGCTCCTTCGGTACTTCCCAAAAACTCGGGATTGAGTCTCAAAGAGGCAAAAACCAAACGGCCGTCATAGGGATTGGCTACATTATCCCGGCTATCCAAAGAGGCATTTAAGGAAACACCGGATTGGGTATAGCCTTCAAGAGGCATGTCCTTACCTGTTTGGTATTGGTAGTGGTAGGTGAGTCTGGGAGGATCTGCATCCAGGTCCAATTGCTTGTCATCGATATTGGACATGATGTCCAGATGGTATCCAACCCCGTAGAAAAACCTGGTATCTGCATGCCGCCTCAAAGCGGTCTGGTAAAACCTGAAGTGGTCAAATCCCATCATTTCATTTTCGGGTGGACCTTTGACCAGGTCATCAGAAACTTCCCCGTCTTCGCCTATTACCGTATGGTACATATAAGAAGCGTCCGTACTCAATCCGTAAGTCGGTTGGCTGTTGAGGTTGAACCTGAGGTCAGTCATCATCAGCCATCTGTCATCCTCCAAAAACATATTTCCCCTTACCTGGAGAAACAACTGGTTTTTTGGGTATAGAGAAAAGTCCCCAGGAAACTTGTCATACTTGTAGTTTCGGGATTGCCATTGAACCAATTAAACCCGGGAGCAACTCCATAAACCAACCCTGTGGTAGGATTGGCGGCTATGACCGGCATGGGGATGATGGTTACTTTTTTTTCTTTCTTTCCTTCGGGGATGGAATCTGTATCTTGGCTATGGGACAAGTTCCCAAAGCCGAATAGGAATAATATCAACAATATATTTTTTGGATTATTCATCTTCAAGGTAATTTATAGTGAATAAATATTTGGCCTTTTTTATGGATTATGATAAAGAAAAAAGGCTACCCTTGATCCGGCAGCCTTTTTTCTTCAGTAAAATAAAAGTTGGAAAAGACTATTGCTCTATATCAGGCAAATTTGATAAAATGCGGGAAGGTTTTGTTGGTGGCCACTATTGCCTCCTGCTCGGCTAGGGTCAATACAGGCTGACCAAATCCCCAAGCTTTTCTCCTGATCATCATTCCAAAATGGATATACGCATTGTATACGTTGAGTCCAAGACTTAACAATGCCAAAAGAATGATAAAAGTAGGGTCATCCGGAAGCAATACATTGTTCAGTGGATGGCTGATCCATTTGGAACCGCTCATGATGTACATCATGTATGCAGATAAAGTGTAAGCCCTTGCCTGAAGCCAAGTACCCACTTTGTAAAAGGCAGGAATGGTACATGATAAAAGCACTATCAGACCCATGACACCGTGCTCAGGGATACAGTTACAGATGTAACTCCAGTTCCAAACGTCATAAGCGATGATCCAAAGCAAGGTCATGTCAGGCCAAACCATGTCTTTGAATTTTGAATCGTCCGCCTTGATGGTCAACCATCCGGAAAGCGTGATGATACAAAGGATGCCGGCTGTACCGTTGAGGTAATGGTAAATGCCTCCAAATCCGGTACCCAATTCAAAATCCCTCATAACAGCTTCCACAATATTGATGGCCAAAATGGCTGCTACTACAAATTTTGCCCATTTGTAATTGTTCAATTTGGTAAACCTGACCAGGGTGAAAAACACTGAGCCAGCGAGGGCTGACCATACCTTAGCTACGTGAAACCACGTGTCTACCGCAGTACCTACTGTCGTGATGGGCCATACATAAATGGTGAGGTAAAGCGGCAAAATGATACATGTAGCCCAAACAAACCATTTGGACCCTCTGCAGAGGTAATTGAAAATCAGCAAAACAATCAAAACCGCCGAGACATGTATGATGGCAGGCACATTGGAATGCTCCTGCACTTCATAATCAAGTCCGTCTTTGGAAAAAGTGAACAAACCCTCTCCTGCTTTGGTCATGGTGACATCATTAAAATCGTCGATGACACTCGGTGGCCAAATCGGGGTAATGGTCAGTTTGTCACCGATCAATTCATACTTCTGTTTTTCTTTGAAATCTTTGTCTTCCGAGTTTTTCTCGGTGACGATGACCGTTCCATCTTTGTGGAAGCTGAAGATGAAGATCTGATTGTCACTTCGGGTGACTGCATACTTGCCGTCCAAAAACTCCCTTTCCTGGGCAATTAGGGGCGACATGATTCCCCCAAAAAGAAGGAGGAACAGCATTGGACTAAAGAGGTTTTTAATCCAATGAAAACTGGTACTTTTTCTCATGTTACTGTTTTGTTAAGTTATGGTTAATGGAGTAAATAAAAAGATCACAGTAAGGAATTAATGTAAAGAAATCATTACGAGGATTTCAAATTAATTTTGTCTTAGGAAATATAAAAGAGTTTTTATTTTAAAAAAATCCTTTTTACAAATAAATAATAAATTTTTTCACCAAATAGTGATACAAAAAATTTCGGTAAACAATGAAACTCAAAATAAAAATAAGCAATTCATAGACTTAAAAATTATTTTGGAATCCGATTCCTTTTAACTTGGTGAATGCAGAAAAGTAGGTAAATAATACCTACCGATAATATTTTTGGACCGTTTCCATCACTTGTCTATAACCCGATTTTCTAACAAAATAAAATCCCCATCAGCCAAGCATTCCTTTTAATAAATCGACGGAACACTTATCCATTAGCTTATCCCATTTAGGATGTTGAATAACTATCTGACCTTTGATCTGCCGGTGGTCAAAAGGCTTCCGTGGTTGAAAAAACTTAAGGAATAATTATCCGGCCCTGAATTTTAACGGGCTGGTCTTTAGGTGTTTTTTGAAAAAGTTGTTGAAATGGGTCACTTCGGAAAATCCCAAGGCGTAGGCAATATCAGAAACATTCCATTTGCTGTGTTTGAGCAGGACTTTGGCTTCCTGTATGAGCCTGTCAGCGATCACCTGAGAGGTGGTTTTGCCGGTGGTTTCCTTGACGGCGCGGTTGAGGTGGTTGACGTGGACATTGAGGTGCTCAGCAAATTCGGAAGCTGAGCGCAGGTCGATTTGGGGATGATTGTCCTCGACGGGAAACTGCCTTTCGAGTAATTCCAAAAACATGGCCGATATCCTTTGGGCGGCATTGAATGGCTGTCTGTCAGCCAAGGTATTTGGCTGCAGCTTGAGGCCATAATGGATGAGTTCCAAGATCAGACTTCGGATGCTGTCATACTTGTATTTGTATTCCGAGCTGAAGTCGGTTTCCATTTTCTTAAAAACCGCCTCCACTTCCTCCACCTGTTGGTCGGAAAGTTCAAAAACGTGGTTGCCTGTTGGCTGGAAGATCTCATATTGGCTGATGTTGCCAAAGTCATGCATGAAATGTTGGTTGAAGATACAGTATTGGCCTTTCAGGTTCTCATGGTGCTCCCATTTGTAGGGGATCAAAGGATTTGAAAATGCCAATGCCTGCTTTTTGACCTCTATGACCTGATCTGCATAGTACACTTCACTTTTGCCCTTGACCAACATGACCTTATAGAAATCCCGTCTTCTGTAAGGGATAGAGGTGGTTTTTCCTTGGGAATAAGGTTCCAACCGGAACATGTTGAAATGCCCGATGTCGTTCCTGATATTCTCAGGAAGCCAATTGAATTTCCTTTTGTAAAATTCTTCTAAACTTTCTGGTTTGTCCAAGTTTTCTCTACTCAAAATGTTTGGTGAAAAGGAAACCTTGGTGAGGTTTCTTGATAGATATATGCTGCGCGATATAAATGGATATATACTTCGTGATATAGGTTTTAGCATCAAGCCTGATTGACATAACTTTTGGTTGATTTCTGCAACCTATTTCAACTTTATATCTATTGTATTTCTACTGTATTTCTACCTAACCAATATCAATTAATATCCAGTATCCATTAATATCTATTTAAAGCATCTAGCCTTATTGACTTAATTTATGGTTGGTTTCTGCAACCTATTTCAACTTTATATCTATTGTATTTCCACTGTATTTCTACCTAACCAATATCAATTAATATCCAGTATCCATTAATATCTATTTAAAGTATCGGATTCGATCTTTTGACAAATTCATTGTTGAAGGAATAGATCAGACTGATGTTCCAGATCCAATTATCAACCTCGATTTCTGAAACAATCTTTTTGCTGACAATTCCGCCTAGTGATATCGGGAAATCTCTTCTGCCAATCACCAAAGAGGAACTTGCAAAATACCCGTCTTTTTCATTCATCTTCAAGTAGAATACATTTGGCCGGGCATTGAAGAATACTTTCTCCGATATGGAAATATCTGTAAATGACGGGCCCAAGGCCACAAATTGATTGAGGGCATAAGGGACTTTGCCCAAACTCCTGCCGGCAAGGTAAAGAAAACTCACTTTTGTCTTTGGACTGATCGTGTAGGTGGGTGAGATTTCTGCAGCAAAAAACCGTTGGACTTCTGTTTTTTCAACCATTTGACCATTGGCATCAGGCTCCATGGTAGTCGTAAAAATAAAAGCCGGATGTGCACCGACATGCAGGGTGAATTTATCAGATTTGACGATTTTGTACCGCCACCAAAAGATAAATGACCAAGGCTTCCCATCCAATGCAAAGCGTAGTTCGGGATCGAAACTCAGCCTTTCACCGCCCATCGAGAGTTCAAAAATCGCTGCCGGTCTCCCAAGCGAAAATGCCGGAATGAGAGAAAGTCCGTTGTTGGTGACGCTGATATTGCCACGGAAATAGCTTGGCCCTTTTCCGGAATTATCCTGAGCAAAAACATCCGTACCTATAAATAGAACATACACCAAAAGGATCATCGCTTTTCTCAAAGCCAACTTATGGAAACCAAAAATCAAATAATATCCTTCCCGTGGGTTTGGCGATGGTTCTTCTCCAAAAATTTGAAAATACTGCGTCATGTTCCTGTTTGTGAATGCTTTTTATTTTTTTGATGATACAAAATTACCAAATGAGAAGGGGCATTTTTAACTTTTTTCAAAGTAATAATTACGATTTTCAAACAATGGGGAGGTGGAAAAAAATGTACAAGGGCAAGATCAAGAGGCTTGGTTCAATATTCAAAACGGAAGAAATCACATTCCTTTCCTTTCAAGAATAAGCCCATGACCAATAGACTATGGTCATGGGCTGCAGTTTGGTAATTAATTTTTCAGAATTAAGGCTTGGAGGCCTTCATGTACGGCAAGCAATGTTCCTCCATATCCTTTGGAAGAGTCGGCCAGCAGATTTTTAATTTCCTCAGCACTTAATTCAGAAGATTCGCCCCGAAGCTTTTGGATCGCTAGTGTGGCCAATTTCTCCAAATGTTGGGCATGGGGAGCGATTTCGGCAATCCGTTCATTTGAACCATAAGCCGGGATTAGCTTTTGATTGATGGCTGTCCATTCTTCAAGTTGTAGGATCAGGTTTTGCTTGAGGCTATCCTCTTTGGATTCGAGGTATTTTGCAGCGTCCTGGTTAAACTGATAGGCAATTATGCTTTCCGGCCTGGCGGCATCCACCACCCTGTCCAATGGAGTTGTGGTGAGGAGTTTTGGGCTGTAGATGACCATTCTGTTGAAAAGAATGTCTTCCTGGAGTATAGAAACCAAGGATGTCAAAGGACTGAGAAATGGGGGTGCGGTAATTTCACGAAGAATCTCACCAGTTGCAGTGCGGTGTTGGATTCCCGAAATTTCAAGGTAATCGTCCATCCTTTTTAGTCTGCGATACAAGTCCGGTATGTCTGTAGTCATTGACTGTGGACTCCAAAGTTTTTCGGCTACTGACGAAGCCCTGGGCCATATTCTGGACTCCGCCGTCCTTGAATCAGCCATTTCTGTCCACATGGCGGCTTCTCCGCCAATGATATTTTTTTGCTGAAGCTCCGTGAGGGGTTCGATTTTGTCAAACTTTGGCAGTGGAATTCCCTCCACCATATCAGAACCCCCGTTTCTCACCCCTTCGACATGGATATCGAACAGCGCTATGCTGGCGCTTCCGATCAAAGAATCTCCCTTGATTTCCAATTCATTCTTGAATGTTCCCAAAGAAATTGCAAACTCAAAGTTCAGCTTATTGCCTTCTAATCGGGCTTCTTCAAAACCCCTTGCATCTCCCATAAAGGACATGATTCCCCGAAGGTTTTCTCCTTCTCCAAAAAGGAAAAGCTCAGCCTCCAGGATAGTTTCATCAATTTTCATTTCCAATTCCCAGCTTTTCCAAAGTGCGGTATCAATTTCTATTTCAACTGCTCCGGGAATCACAAAAGGGTCAGTTTCATAGTGGGATTTGGCAGAAAGCTTATGGTCAAGGTAATATCCTGTGGAAAGGATGGCCTTGTAATCCTGTCTTGCGGCGTCCCATAGGGAACGCATATTTCTCCATGCCTGCACTGTGATATTGCCTTTTGGAAGTTCAGGGTTCAGGATTTCGTCCCACCCGGACATATTTTTACCATGATTGGAAACAATCTCAAAAAGTCTCTTATTGAAATATGCCTGTAGGGCTTTAGGGTTTTCCAAACCATTCTCTTTCATGAAAGACTGGATTTTTTCATTTTCTTCCCATCTTTTTGGACTGACCTCATCTCCACCTATATGGAAATACCGGTCAGGAAAAAGCCCGGTCATTTCTCCAATTACCTGGTCTAGGAAAACATATAAGTCTTCATTTGTAGGATCCATCACATGGGTGGAAATCCCAAAATCCAGGGAGGGCCCCTCCGGTCCCGGTCCACTGTCAAACTCAGGATAACCTACCAACCAAGAAGTGGAATGGCCGGGTAGATCAAATTCCGGAACTACCCTAATCCCCCGATCTGCTGCATATTGGACTACTTCCCTGATTTCCTCTTGGGTATAATAATGGCCATTGGAACCCATTTCATGGAGTTTTGGAAAAAGCTTGGACTCAACCCTGAAACCCTGAAAATCGGTCAGGTGCAAATGCAGGACATTCATTTTATTTGCTGCCATGGCATCTAGATTTCTCAAAATAACCTCTTTTGGCAAAAAATGACGGGCAACATCTATCATCAATCCCCTCCAGGGAAATCTAGGTTTGTCCTCGATTTCCATAGTTTGGATATACCATTGTCCATTTTTTTCTTGGATCAGTTGAGACAAAGTCTCCAATCCATGCAATATCCCGTATTCTACGGGGGCAGACAGAATTATTTGATCAGCAGTAATGGATAAATTATAAGATTCATCGGAATCAAAAACCGGAAAAGGATCTGAATCGGGGCTGCTAAGCTTGACGATCAGATTTTTGGATTGACCTGAATTTTTACCAAAACCTGTTTGGGATTTCATCCTGCTGAAAAACCGATCCAAAGCTTTTTCAACCCTTTGGGTCGAATGATTTTCAATTTCCAAAGTGACATCAGAACTGATCAGGAATTCGCCCTCACCAAGTTCCAGCTTCGCGGGCAATGGCATAAGGTAAATTTGGGCACGGTCTTCGGGAGAAATCAAGGGTGGTTCGGGCCGCAAAAACCCAAACCAAGCAACCGCCCCTGTCAAGACCAAAACTCCCAGTGTGATCAAAATATATCTAACCGCTTTCATAGAAGAAATTTTAATTTATCATTTTGATACAATAGTAGGGATATTTTTTTATGTATTAATATGATACAATAGTTTTTACCTTTGGTACATGGAAAATAACCTTCAGGTCAGTCTCTACAAAATCTCGCAGGAATGTCTCCCGGGTCTTTCCATTGAGTGTGTGATCCTAGGGTATGAGAATCAACAGTTAAAAACCTTGGTTTTTAAATTCAAAGGCGAATTAAGTTGGTCCCTACCCGGTGGATTTATAAAAAAGGAGGAAGATGTAGAGGAAGCGGCAGACCGGATTGTAGAAGAGCGGACAGGATTGAAATCCCTTTATTTAAAACAGTTTCATGTATTCGGATCCAAAAACAAGTCCTATGACCAAATGGGTAAATATCCGGGACAGTTGGATTCATGGATGGAAAAATTTGGACTTGGAGAAAATCAAGAGCTGAAAGACTGGTTTTCAAAAAGGCTGGTGACAATCGGATTTTATGCTTTGGTAGAAATCAGCGAACAGCGTCCTGAGGTTGACCCCATATTTGAATCCTGTGAATGGATTTCTGTCGAGGAATTGCCGGATTTGTTTTTAGGACAAAATGAAACAGTAAAAAAAGCTTTGGAACACATCCGGATCCAATTGCATTACCAGCCAGTCAGCCAAGCTTTATTACCCAAAAAATTCACTATGTCTGAGCTCCAAAAACTATACGAGATTCTTTTGGGAAAAACCTTGGTCCGTAGCAACTTTCAGCGCAAAATGTTGGGGCTGGATTTTTTTATAAGAAACGAGAAAAAAAAGACCGGATCAGCCAACAAAGCCCCCTTCCTATATTCCTTTGATCAGGAAAAATATCAAGAGGCGCTTCAGCAGGGAATTGGTTTGCGGTTGTAAGGAAATACTTTCTTTAAATCCAATATGAGTCGCAAAGAAATTTCCGTTTTTCAAACTACCTGCTTTATTAAATTAGACTTTTGAAACAACAATCAATTTGTGGATATGAAGAATTCCCTGCTTTTCTTTTTGGCTCTTGTGATATTTGGATGTGCTAAAGAAAAAACTCCAGAGGAGGTTTTTCAGGCGGCCAAAGAAAAATTCTATGCCGCAGAGCAAGTCAGCTTTAAGCAGGTGATGCTGTGGGAAAATCCTTTATTGGGAGAAGTCGATACATTTTTATATGAGTTGAAGCTTCAAAAACATCCAAATATATACTTTGAATACAATTACATTGGCAGGAGAAAAGATTCAGAATTATCCTATCTGGATGATGTATTGACCACCATCAATCACAAGGACAGCACTGTGACGATTCATTCAGAGGAAACCAAACCTGGATCTGAAAATTTTGCGAGTTCAAATACGTACCTGGATTTTTCTCCTGTAAATCTTTTTAAAAAGTCACCATGGATTTATAAACAGGACACAGCCATCAATGGAAAAACCCACATGAACTTCTATTGGGTCCAAATGGATACCGTGATCAGCGAAAAGAAGATTTACCTAGAAAACAACATGTTTATCAATCCTACCAACCTGACTGTGAAATTGTTATCGCGCAGGTTGTACCACGATGGAAAAAGAAGCCAATTGATTGAAAATGTTTTTGAGGAATATGAATTCTCCAAAATTAAAGACTCTTTGAGCATCCACCCACCCATGGGCTACCTGTCAAAAATCGATGGACAAACAGACAAAGATTCTCCCAACATACTCGCAAAAGGTGAAATTGCTCCTGATTTTGAACTTAAAGACCTAGACGGAAATACAGTCAAACTTTCAGATTTCAAAGGTAAAAAGGTTTTGCTTGACTTCTCGATGATCAATTGCGGTTGGTGTAAAATCGCCTTAGAGGAATTCAGCAAACCGAATTTCGAGTTTGCAGCTAACATAATTCCCTTGTATGTCAATCCCGTCGATCCCAAGGAAAAAATGGAGAAATACGTTTCCAGAGTGACTGTTCCATTTCCTGTGCTCATCGACGCCAAATCGGTGGGAGAAGCATACGGCGTGAGCGGATACCCCACCTTTTTTCTGATCGATGAGTCAGGGAAAATAGAAAATGTGGAAGTGGGCTATTCAGATGAATTGATGGTAAAATTGAACAAGGGAAGTTAAGCGAACCTTATCTGTTTGTTTAGAAATCTTTCTGCTTAGAACTACTTCTATAAAAAAATATCACCGAAATAGACGGCTATCAGCAAATATTCAAATGGCCAAAAAACGGTTTATTCACTCATAGGTATCAAAAGGGGAATCCATATTCAACAATGAATCTTGGGCAAAAAAGCAAAAAAAAACCAGCCTTTTCGGGCTGGTTTTTTTCACTACTTTTTAACTAAAGTGTCAGATTGTTTTTTATTAACTATATCAAACCTATCCAGATTCATCACTTTATTCCATGCTGCCGCAAAGTCCTTCACAAACTTTTCCTTTGAATCCTGCTGTGCATACACTTCTGCAAGTGCTCTTAATTCAGAGTGGGAACCGAAAATCAGATCGACCCGGGTACCTGTATATTTTAATTCACCGGTTTTCCTGTCTCTCCCTTCAAACTTCTCTTTGGTGTCGTCCGCAGCTTTCCACTCGGTACTCATATCCAATAGATTTACGAAGAAATCATTGGTGAGCATGTCCTTCTTTTCAGTGAAAATCCCGTTTTTAGAACCATCATAGTTGACATTCATTGCACGCATTCCCCCTACCAACACCGTCATCTCCGGAGCAGTCAAGGTCAAAAGCTGCGCTTTGTCTATCAATAATTCCTCTGTCGAGATGGTGTATTGGGTCTTCAAATAATTTCGGAAGCCATCAGCCATAGGCTCTAGCAATCCAAAAGATTCGACATCAGTCTGCTCAGCGGATGCGTCCATGCGTCCCAGGGTAAATGGAATCTGGATTTTTTGTCCGGCATTAGCAGCAGCTTTTTCTACGCCTGTATTTCCTGCCAATACAATCAGGTCCGCTAGTGAAACCTTCTTGTCTGTAGATTTGGAATTGAAATTCTGCTGAATTTTTTCCAAAGCAGACAATACTTTATCAAGTTGCTTAGGGTTGTTCACTTCCCAGTTTCTCTGCGGAGCCAATCTGATTCTGGCACCGTTTGCGCCTCCCCGTCTATCCGATTCCCTGTATGTCGAAGCCGAAGCCCAAGCAGTAGAAACCATTTCAGAAATTGATAAACCTGAGTTCGAAATCTCTTTTTTGAGGATCTCAATATCCTGAGCGCCGATCAGTTTATGGTTTACAGCAGGAATAGGATCTTGCCAGATCAGGTCTTCTTTTGGAGCCTCAGGTCCCAAATAGGTTGTGTTTGGTCCCATGTCCCTATGAGTCAGTTTGAACCATGCTTTTGCAAATACTTTGTCAAACTCGTCAGGATTCTCATAAAACCTTCGGGATATTTTCTCATATACCGGATCCATTCTCATCGAAAGGTCCGTGGTCAACATGGTAGGCTTGTGTTTTTTGTTTGGATCAAAAGCATCAGGAAACAGTATCTTAGGATCTTTAGCTACCCACTGATATGCACCTGCAGGGCTCTTGGTCAGTTCCCACTCATTTTCAAATAAACTCTTGAAATATCCCTGACTCCACTTCACAGGGGTAGCGGTCCAAATTACTTCAACTCCGGAAGTAATGGCATCAACTCCTTTTCCGGATTTGTAAGAACTTTTCCAGCCAAATCCCTGATCTTCTATGGGTGCTGCCTCAGGTTCAGGACCTACATTTTCGGCGGGACCAGCTCCGTGGGTTTTCCCCAATGTATGCCCTCCTGCTATCAAAGCTACTGTCTCTTCATCATTCATTCCCATTCTTCCAAATGTCTCACGGATATCATGTGCGGCAAGCAACGGATCAGGATTGCCCTTTGGTCCCTCAGGGTTGACATAGATAAGACCCATCTGAACGGCTGCCAAAGGGTTTTCCAATTTGCGGTCACCTGAATAACGATTTTTATCATCCAGCCATTTCCCTTCTGATCCCCAATAGACATCAAGCTCCGGTTCATAGACATCTTCTCTACCACCTGCAAATCCGTATGTTTCGAAGCCCATTGATTCCAATGCGACATTTCCTGTTAGGACCATCAAATCCGCCCATGAAATCTTATTGCCATACTTTTGTTTGATGGGCCAAATCAACCTTCTTGCCTTGTCCAGGTTGCCATTGTCCGGCCAACTGTTGAGTGGCGCAAAACGTTGCTGACCAGAGCGTGAACCACCCCGACCATCTCCTGACCGGTATGTTCCTGCACTGTGCCAAGCCATGCGGATAAATAATCCTCCGTAATGACCATAGTCTGCGGGCCACCAGTCCTGAGATTCGGTCATCACCGCACGGATATCATTTTTGATCGCTTCATAATCCAGACTGTTAAAGGCTTTGATGTAGTCAAAGTCCGGATCCATGGGTGTGGACAAAGATGAGTTTTGACGAAGAATGCTTAGGTTCAACTGGTTTGGCCACCATTCCGCATTTTGGGTTGCAATCGCGTTACTGGAACTTTTCTTGGTGGCACCCGACCAAGCATCGACAGAAGGTTTCGTTTCCTGAGCCATTACTGTCAGTGTTGCACTGATCAGTATGGAAAATAGCAAGCTTAATTTTCTCATATAATTTGGGATTTATATTTTTAGACGAATCATTTATTTGTATAAAGATACAACAGAATAAAGCGAGTCTAGGATCGCAATTTTCTATTGAATATAGACAAAATCAATGATGTTTTAAATCCTATTACCGAAGCAAATCAAGCCTGTTTTTAAGTTTTTACTTGGAAAAAAAACCTCTTCAATAATTTAAGCTTAAATCCTAGGGTATGGCACAAAAAAAGTTGAATCAACTAAATAGATGAAACTGGCCTAATCAAAAATAAAAAGTGTTGCATTCAGATGACCTGCTTATGAAATTGAAAAAGGGAGGTTGAGACATCTCAATCCTTTGATCTCAAAGTTATCGTGCCCCCCAATGGTTTTGTCACAAAATCAGAATTCGGTCCAAACGTTTTTTGAAATCCGGCCTCCGTATACAAATGGACTTGATAAGGTTGTGGAAACCGTTCTGAACGGGCATTGTCGTGCACTCTGCTCGAAAATACATGTACAATTTGGATAGCTTCCATTCCATCCAATTTTGTATTTGGAATAATCAAATCGTCCAACCACAGCGCAAATTTCTTAGGGTCTTTCCAACCTTCAAAAGTCTCAGAGGAAGGACTTGCCTTGACAGGTACTGATGGCGGTTCACGTAATTCGGATTTTTCATTCTCAGTCAATTCAGAATACATTTTCTTGGTCTTGTTTCCGTTTTTATCCTGAATATAAAAAGTCGAGTTTTGATAGTAAAAATCCTTTTTCGAGGATTGACTCAACGTTTGGGGTTTAGCCTTTTGCTCAAGTTGGATATGGTCTATATGCTTGATCCCGTTGTCAAAAAGGGCATATTGCAAATCAGAAACAAAACCCATAGGGGTCTCCGGTTTTACGGTTAGTCTCGCTTTCGGCTTTGTTTTTTTCTTGGGGATTTCATTAATTACTTTTACTGCCTGAGATATGGTATATATCTTATTTCCAATTTCCACTTCACCATTTGCAAACAAAGTCAGGATGATATCAAAATCCTCTGTATTACGATCGGGCTTGACGTCATAGTAGAGCGTCTGTGGAATTTGGTCTTTATTTTGGGCGGAGACTTTTTCGCTTAAGATATAAACCAAAGCCCCGAGTACCGGCACCAAAGCTATAATCTTGATCCATTTTGTTGAATTTGTTGTGTTGTGTTTCATCATTTCAAGTCTTTTTTTGGTGAGTGAAAAATTCAAACTACTTGCCAATCCAAAATTTTGTCCCGTCAAAACCATGGATAAAAGCTCGAGTTTATATTTTTCGATAGGAATAATTTTCAATGCAGCTTGGTCAGCGATAAATTCATGGTTCAATTTGATGGCGGTCTTTACCCAATACAATCCCGGGTGAAACCAAAAGAAAACCAAAAGAAATTCGACCAAAAGGTTATCCCAACTGTGCTTTTCCTTCACGTGGGTGGACTCATGAATCAGTATCGCATCCGTAAATTTTTCGGCCTCAAAATCTGTATGGGAGACAAAAATATATTTCAAAAAAGAAAAGGGAGGGCAATCTTCATGAAGCATCACGAGGTTTTCCCCGCGGTATTTTATCAAAACATTCCGGTTTACTTTTTCAAATAAAATGTTGATATTCCTTATAAACCGGACCAACAATGCAAATGTGATCAACCCATAAAAAAGGATCAGGACCAGCTTCCAATCTAAGCTTTTTTCGGCATTGGAAACGACCGGCTGCATTCCCAAGCTTTCCACAGCAGGTACAAATTCTGTTGGCACTTCAGGTTCAAACAGCGGCTGTGTGGTTGCAACTTCAATGGTATTTAAAGGTATCAGGAATGACACCACCACTGAAAACAGGAGGTAAAACCTGTTGAAATGATACATGGCCTCTTTCTGCAACACCAAACGGTGAAACAACAGAAGGAGAAGCAGGCAGACCGCGGATTTGATGAAGTAAAGTGCCATTACTTTTTATTTAAGAGGTTGTCAATATTGGCTTTGATTTCGATGAGTTCCTCATCGCTGAGTTGGGTCTTTTTTGTAAAAAAAGAGGCAAACTGAGCCGGTGAATCATTGAAGAAGTTTTTGATGAGCGCATTGATGTGCTTGGAGAAATAATTTTCTTTGGTCACCAGGGGGTAGTATTCACGTGAATTTCCAAATGTCTTGTAGGCCACAAATTCCTTTTCCTGCATCCGTTTTAGCAAAGTTGAGATTGTCGTCGATGCGGGTTTTGGTTCTGGATATGCATCCAAAAGGTCTTTCATGAATGCGCTTTTAAGGCTCCAGAGATGGTTCATGAGTTCTTCTTCGGTTGGGGAAAGTTTCATTGTCTAGATTTAAGATCGATATCTACAAATGTAGATATTAATTTTAAATCTACAAGTGTAGATTGATTATTTTTCAGATTTTTTCAATTGGAAATTTTTACTTCGGACTTTAATAAAATAAACTTGCTGTATATCCGCCTTCTAACCAGTATGCGATTTCTTACGGAATGGTCTCGGCAGGCTCAACCACCGGGATTTAAAGATGTTAATAGGGGGAGAGAGAAATGCGGCAAAGCCGCATTTCTCTCTCCCCCTTCAAGTCTAAAGTTATCCGTTCACCGAGCTTGCCGAGGTGAAGAAAATTGGAATTTGGCTAATGGTATAAAAGCGGATAATCATAATGAACTTTAAAAATGTTCTTAGAGCTATATGAAATCGATCCTATTTTTTTTCAGCTACTTTTTTGCTTGACAAAAAAAGTAGCCAAAAAAGTCAAGACGGGCAACCGCACAATCTGGCTATTAAAACTCCCGTTTTAATCCCTTATCCGCGCACAAGGGCGGAGTCGGCCTCCCGAAGCTTCGGGATCATTCCTCCCCACCTCAAACCTATAAGATTTTGTATTAGATAGAAAATTTTGAAAATAGTTAGGTACATAAGACAATACTGATATACATTTTTTAAACACCTCCCGATATTGGCATTAAAAAACATGGCTCATTCCAAAACCTTAAGGGTTGTTTTATCATTATAATTTTTTATTCCCAACTTGCTGCCATGAATCTGAACCTCTTCGAACCGAGTACTAACCCAAGCAAAAACCTACTTCCCAAAGGAGGAATCGTCAATTATTATGGGAAAATTTTCAATCCCAAAGAAGCTGATTTTTACTACGAGGTTCTCCTGAATACCATCGAATGGAAAAATGACGAGGCACACATTTTTGGGAAAAAGATCATCACCAAGCGTAAAGTAGCCTGGTACGGCGACCGGGAGTTTGAGTACACTTACTCCAATACTACCAAGACCGCCCTGCCTTGGACCAAGGAACTCAAGACACTTAAAGAAGCCATCGAAAATGAAACCGGGGAGACTTTCAATTCCTGCCTGCTCAATCTCTACCATACCGGAGAGGAAGGTATGGCTTGGCACAGCGACGGGGAAACAGACCTCAAAAAAGACGGCGCGATTGGTTCCGTAAGTTTTGGGGCCGAGCGGAAATTTGCCTTCAAACACAAAGAATCCGCCGAGAAAGTGGAATTGGTTCTCGAACACGGGAGCCTGCTCGTGATGGCAGGCAAAACCCAAACGCATTGGCTCCACCGGCTACCTCCCACCAAGTTGGTCAAAAGACCAAGAGTCAACCTGACCTTCAGGACGATAGTTGGCTAATCAAAAACACATTATTACGCTGTTCATTCTACTTTGACTACCGGAAATTCTGTGATCCTGAGCGTCGTACAGCCATAAGGAACAAGAGTAATCTCCTTTTGCCTTTGGGTTATTTCATTCATGGACATGCTTTTAGGCAGGTTTTCAGGGAGCTGTGGCGCACTCTTGACGGTTCTCCATTCCGGTACATGAACACCTTTTAATCTCAGCTCGATAGGCGCGTTTTCCAGATTCCATGGAAACTCCCCGTTCCAGTCATTTTCGATGATTTCGATATTGCCGCTCAGATTCGAAAGGGTGTTGGCTTCAAGGGCAAAATTCCAATCGCTTTTCGGAAAAACTTCCCAAAAGGCGCGGAAGCGGTCTTTTCTGTCTTTGATTTTATTTTCAGATTCGATTTTCAAACTGAAAACCAAAGGCCCTCTTTCAATAGAAACCAAGTCCCGATACCAGGTTGAGTACTTCAATTCCATGGGCAAGGTCAAAGTAACCTTGTCACCACTTTTCCAGGTCCGCTTCAGCACAGCCACTTGGCCGATAACTTCAAATTTCTCTTCGGTACCATTGACCTCAATTTTGGGATTTTGGGACCAAGCCGGAATCCTGAGGTGAAAAGGGAATAACGCATCTTCCGAAAGCTCCATGTCGAAATGGATGGTTTCACGAAAAGGGAATCCGGTGGTTTCTTTGATTTTGAGCATGGCTCCGTGGCCAACGGTCATTTCTACGCTGCTCGGGGCATAGAGCAAAGCAGCCACTCCTCCATCCGGCGTCGCATAGAATAGATTCTGTACAAATTTTGGCCAAGATTGGTGCATATTGGTCGTGCAGCATGGATAACCCGAGAGCACCCCAAACACAAAATCCGTCCCCTCATGGTTGGTTTTCTCATAGGAAGTTTCAAGCTGATCGGTGAGTTCTACCTGGTTGGCGGCTTGGAAATATTGCCTTGTTTGGTAATCATCCGAAACCTGTGCAGGAAGGGCGTTGTAGGTGATTTTTTCAAGCAGGTCTGCGAATTCCATGTCTCCGGTTATCTTGAGAATGGTTTCCAGAGAAAACATTTCTTCGGCTATGGAGCACAACTCAACTCCCTGAACAGGATTATTTCCGTGCAGGGGTTCATCGCCTCCATACATTCCCTGTGCCTGCCCGTGATATTGCTGCAGGTCTTGAAGTGCTTTTTTGACTGCAGGCAAGGCTTGGGAGTCTTTGCTTTTTTGGAAATAAACCATCGGCTGTTTGAGGCTTTGGGCAACATTGACGGTATGCAGTCCGGGGACTTTTGACAAGGTCAGGTTTCCGATTTCTTCCTGATCAAAAGGAAAGCGCTTGATTTTATTGTAATGCCAGACATCTTGATATTGGACAGCATTTTCCGCATTGGTAAAAATCTGCTGCCAGGGAAAAGTCTGTTCCTGAATCAAATCCCCCAATTCCAACAGGAATGCATCTCCGGTGATATTATACAGCCAATAGACGACCATCAGGTTATCCCCTGCCCTGCGGTTTGCCCAAAGGGAAAGATAATCCAGAGGTTTTTCGGGAAGGGTTTTTAATTGGTATTGGAAATATTTAGTCAAAGCAGCTATTACCCGTTCATCGCCTGTGGCCTGATAGTATTGCTGCAGGACTTTGAGCATGACCATTTTTGGCCACCAATCCTCCCTTGGCCCTTTTTGGATTCCTTTTTCAGGTTCTGGTTCGGTCTCAAAAGGAATTGGTCCCAGGTAGCCTGATTCCGCCTGATTGGTAAGCGTCCACTCGATCCAGTTTTGTGCCTTTTCTGTGAGTTGCTCATCATCCAATATATAGGCCAATGGCAACAAACCATCTATCCAATAAGGACCTCTTTCCCATCCATCCCCATCTCCACCAAGCCAGCCACTTCGGGCACCAACCACCTCGGGGTAAACCTCATCCAGGTGTCCAGTCAGTCCTTTGGCCATCCGCTGAAGTTGGTCCTGAAGCCAGCCTTCGGCCTTGATACTTCCGAGGGGCAATTCAAGATAAGGGGTGGGCTCTAAAGGTGCACGGTTGACAAGATAATGGGATTTTACGGTGGATTCCTGAGAAGAGTCAGTTTGGGAACATGCAACCAACAAGGTGCTCAGGATTAAAAAACAGGCTATTTTCTTCATAGGATGGAGGAATTATTTTGGGTATTCCAAGTTAATTATTTCCATCCTGAAAAAAAGAAAAAGAACTTGAATATACCCTAGGCTACAAATTGGGATTGAAATCTAAATTCATCCAATCCTCAGTGTTTTTTCTCCAACTTGGTATATTTTTCTCAAAAAGGCACTCAGGGAAAATTGAAAAAATGGGCTTTTCGTACAAATCATCCAAGAATTTAGATCTTCCCCAATTGGATTTTCTTTTATGAAAACGAAAAATTCAAACTTTACTTTTTCGTGATTTTTTTGTGATAACTGATGGGCAATTTTGATCAAAACAAAATCAAAACTATCATGAAAAAAATAATCCTATTTCTAGCGGTGGTCATCTTTGCCGCATGTTCCGATGACACAGATCCAATAATCATCGATTCTACATTACCAAACGGGACCCTTTCAGTACTGCGAGCTGGAAATTTCACAGACCAAAACGGCGCAGGAAGTACAGGTACAGCCACTATCGGTACCGATACTCAAGGAACGGTTTTTTTGGCGTTCAACAATGCTTTTCGGACAGCCTTGGCCACAGGAACTGTGACGGTTTACCTCTCTACCTCTGATACGTTTACCCCTGATCCGGGAAATGGCAATCCAAATTTATTGTTGGTAGGTCCTGTCAGAAATGCAGGTGAAAATTTCTTCAGAATACCATCAGGAGCCGATTTAGGGAAGTATTCCCATGTTATACTTTGGTGCGGATCTGTGGGCATTCCCTTTGGTAATGCAAGGTTGCAATAATTACCCAACAGCATCCCGGAGTACCCGGGGTGCTTAACTCTCCCATCATGAAAAATATAAAACTCTTCCAGATTTTGGCATTGGTGTTTGTGGTACAGGAAGCAAGTGGTCAGAGTGGATGGACAAAAACAAAAGGCGAAGGTTTTTTCCAGACCTCATTTTCGACATTTAATTCCAAGGATTACTTCACCCTTGATGGCGAAAGGCTCGTTACCAACAGGTTTCACCAGCAAAGCATCGTCTTTTATGGGGAATATGGGGTGACGGACAAATTTACCATCATCACCAATCTGCCTTTGCAGAACTTCAACGGTTTTGAAACTACTGAAACTGTCTCAGGACTCGGCGACCTGAGACTGGAATTCAAACATTCCTTGCTCAAGAAATACTTCCCCTTGGCCATCAGCATCGCTCCCGAAATCCCGATTGGCAGGGCCAATAATTTTGCCAATAGTACGGTCAACGACTTTGAAAGAATCAATCTTCCGAGCGGCGATGGGGAATTCAATGTCTGGACTACATTGGCAACATCATTTGCATTGGGGGATATCCCGTTTTATGGATCCTTGTTTGGGTCATACAATTATAGGACTCAATATGACGGGATTTCATTCAGTGATCAGCTTGCAGTTGGGGTGGAATTGGGTTATAAGATTGCCGACAAGGTCTGGTTCAATATCCGGATGAACGGACTGACTTCCGTTGACGAAATTACCGAAGTAACGGATTTTGTAAGAGGGGACGGCACGGAATACACAAGTTACAGTTTGGGTCTTAGCGCCCCGGTCTATAAAAAATTCCACCTGAGTCTTACTTACCGCAATTACAATGACCTCCTGTTTGATAGAAAAAACATCTATTCAGGGGGAGTCTTTGGTGTTGGAATCTTCTATAACCTCAAACCCCCGACAGAATGAATCACATCAATTTATCATCCGATTATACCTCCGGGAAAAAGGACTTTCCGATAGGATTGATGTTTCTGCCCTTTAAGAAAATGGGGAAATTCCAGACAGTATACCGGCAGGGAGATTTGGCCAACAAGCTTTTTATGGTAAAAAGCGGTGCTGTGAAGTTGTGTGAGGTAGCCGAGTCCGGTGAACAGGTCATCCATGCCATCAAAACTGAAGGAGAGATTTTTGGGGAATGGGACGCCTTATTCCATCCTGAAATACATTTTAATAATTCTGCCATCACCCTATCTGATGATACTGAGGTCCATTATATCAAACTCTCCGAAATCAATTTGGAGACCTATCCAAATTCGGTTGCAGGTCTATCA
Source organism: Cognataquiflexum rubidum (assembly GCF_022538115.1). Lineage (GTDB taxonomy): Bacteria > Bacteroidota > Bacteroidia > Cytophagales > Cyclobacteriaceae > Cognataquiflexum > Cognataquiflexum rubidum. Next base: position 170,384 of record NZ_JAKZAL010000001.1, read on the forward strand.
GCCATTATTTTGGAGGATTTTAAAAAATTAAATCTCCGGCACAAAAGGCTTTTAAACAAAGATGCGGCTTACCGAATCAAGGAGACACTCCTGCACCTTGCCCAAAAAGCAGGTCAGAAATTTGGAGATGAAACTTTGCTTAAAATTTGGCTGTCCCATGAAGACATTGCAAAACTCGCCGATACCAGCCGACAAACAGTGACCACAGTCATGAATGAACTTAAAACCAAAAAGAAAATCATTTATTCAAGAGACCGGATTCTATTTAGAAGCCTGTCAAATATTCACAATTAAACCAATTCAACATGAAAAACTTAAGTATGATTTTAGTATTGATGACAGCCTTTCTGCTGTCCTGCGAAAACATGTCGGATGAAATTCCGATGGATGATGACATGGTTGAGGTAACCGGACCTCTTGAAGTGCTCAAAAGCGGCACCTTATCAAACCAAAGCGGCGCAGGGACAAGAGGAACCGTACAACTTGTAAGGGATCAGGCGGGAAAATTTTACATCTCCCTGAGTGACAATTTTACTACCAAGTTCTCTACCGGCACGGTCACGGTCTACCTGTCTACCTCCTCTACATTGAGGCTGAATGAAAGCGGGAGTTTCCAGTTGTTGGGATTGGCAAACAGGCCCGGAGCACACTTTTATGAGCTTCAGGGCAATAAAGACGATAAGTTTACACACGGTATCATCTGGTGCGGAGCTGCAGCCATTCCTTTTGGAAATGCCTTATTGGAATAACATTTTGTTTGGTCTATTTATTATAAAAAACGGGGGATGAAGATTCATCTCCCTTTTTTTTGTCCCATGAAGGGGTTTAAGTCATGTCATTTCTTTTCAGCCCAATCACAGGTTAGGTTAAAATGGGATCCTACATCCAAGAATGCTAAAGAATCCATGTTAGATTCCAAACTTCATAATTCCTAAAGCCATAAAAAAAGCCTTTACCCTTAATTAGACCTCATGGGATCAAGTTCAAAAACGAATTCGGTAAAGGTGGAAGAATCCGAAAAGACTTGAATGTTTGAATCGTGGACTTCCAATATTTTTTTGACAATCGCCAAACCGAGACCTGCCCCTTCGATTCCTTTTTTGTCCCTGTCTACCATATAATACCTCTCAAAGAGTGAAGCCAAGTCTTTTTGGGGAATTCCCGAACCGGTGTTTTTGATACTGACACAGACTTTGTAGGTAGTCTGGCAATAAAATGCCTTGAGGATTATCTGTCCGTTTTCGGGAGCATATTTGACGGCGTTATCAATCAGGTTTTGAATTACCCTGTCCAATAAATATAGATCTGCTTTCACCACAGGGAGGGAAGGGGAAATGTCTGCGACAAGGTCTATTTTTTTGGCTTTGGCCAAAAGTTCAAATTTAAGACAGGCATCAAAAAGCAATTCCTGGATTCTGAACGGCTCCAATTTTAACTGCATCTGACCGGATTCCAGTTTGGAGAGCTCAAACAAATCCGCCACCAGTTTGGTAAGCCGGTCTGAGGAATCGGAGATGATTTTCAGGTATTGCTCTCTTTCGGATTCAGTGAGCTGATCACCCTTGATCATCATGGTTTCGACGTATCCGTTGATCACAGCCAAAGGATTGCGGAGGTCATGGGACACATTGGCGATCAATTCCCTCCTCAGGCTGTCCACTTTTTTGAGCTCCTCCATATTGTGCAGAATATTGTCTGCCATTTGGTTGAAAGTAGAGGCAAGTACGGAAAGTTCAGAATTGGCTTTCATCTGGGGAATTCTCACCTGAAGGTCTCCATCTTTAAACTTACCTACCGTTTTGACTATTTCCCGGAGGTTCTTTGTCAACAGCGCAGTCAGCAACATAGAAATGATCAATGAAATGACCATTGTGATCAGGAAAGAATTCAGTGTCAATTTGAGCCAATAACTTCCCAAAAGACCTGCTGCTACTTCTTCAAATTTTTCGCTTGCCAAAGTGATGTAGACATACCCCAAGAGTTTGCCATCTTCGATGACCTCTGTCGCAGAAAAGATGGTCTGATACCCATTTGCCCTTGGGTCATCTCCGAGAACAAACCCGGAACCGCCGGATGCAATGAATTCTTTTACAGGTTTGACATCTACCCTTTTGAGCTTGACCTTGGAATCCAATACCACAAACGAAAGTATTTCCCCTTCGGGATCTAGAAGAAATACCTCAATGCTTGGATTGACGGCCATCATGGAATGCATGATTACACCCAAGGCATCCTCGTTGACTTTACCGTTTTTGAAAGGTGGCGCTTCTTTGACCAGATATTCAGCTACTGAAGCGTTCAGTTTTTGTGTGGTTTCCAGGAAATAGTTTTTGGATGCGACTGTAGTGATCATGATATACGCAAAGCCTACCACCATCATGACTAAGGTAAAAACCAGGGAGATTCTCCAAAATAGACTTTTCATACCATCTAATTTAATTCTTAAGGGGATTTTACCATTCGTCATTGAAGCGGTAACCGATGCCCCATGTTGTCAATATAAAGTTTGGATTGTTGCCATCAACTTCGATTTTTGACCTCAGCCGATTGATGTGGGCATTGACGGTATGTTCATAACCACTGAAATCATATCCCCAGATCAGCTCCAAAAGCTCTGACCTGCTGTAACTTCTCCCGGGACTTTTGGCCAGAAGCATCAGCAAATCAAACTCTTTGGGAGTCAGGTCAATTCTTTTTTGGTTCAATAAGACTTTTCTCCTTTTCTCATCGATTTCCAGATTTTCAAACCGCACCGCATCCTCATTTTTATTGCTCAAGAGGACAAATTGGTCCTGCCTTCTCACGATGGCTTTGACCCTGGCTATAAATTCCCTGATTTTGAAAGGTTTGGTGATGTAATCATCAGCACCAGATTCCAATCCCATTACTTTATCGATTTCTTCGGATTTGGCTGTGATCATCAGGATAGGAGTGAAATTATCCAATGCCCTGAGCTTTTGACAGATACTCAGACCGTCCATTTCGGGAAGCATGATATCCAAAATCATCAGGTCAAACGCACCCGAGGAAGCAAGATCGTATCCGGTCTTTCCATTGTTAGCCACCTGAATCTGATAGCCCAGGTCCCTGAGATGAATCTGAATGAGTTGGCTGATATTAGGGTCATCTTCGACTACCAGTACCTTTTTCATAATTGCCATGTTGTAAATACCGATAAAAGTAAATCGAAATATTCACGAAAGTATCACGAAAGGCCCTGAGGGAATTTTCAAGTAAAAAGAATTATTTGTGCTAAATGAATTAGCCTAAAAACGTGAACCTTATCGATAAGTTTTTTTTGGTTCCAATGACCCCGTGCCTTTCCATTCCCCAAAAAAAAGAAACACGGATTTTGGAATCCATCCTTGAGGAGGCTTCCAAAATCCGGGTATCTCTTCAGTATAAAACCAAGGATTTATCCGCCGATCAGCTTCATTCCCTTTTCTTCTCCTTCCCTATCCACCTCAAAACTCCAGATGAAATCCCTGCAATCTGCGGATACATTTGAGCCGGGGCAAGCTTGTTTAGTTCCGGCTATCAGGTAGCCATTGGCATCAGCTGCGACTTCAAACTTTTCTCCATACTCATTAAAAAATCCTCCATAGGTTTTTTGCCAAAGGAGCTCGCCTGATGCATCGATACTCAGGAGCAACACGTCATAATTGCCTGCGCCAAACGAACTGGTAGAACCGAGTACCGTACAGCCGCCATTTTCGGTGGGAAGGATTTGGGATGCCTTGTCATAGCTTGTCCCGCCATAGGTTTTTTGCCACAGAATATTGCCCAAAGCATCTTTTTTGGTCACTTCAATATCGCACTCCGTCTCAGACCCACAATTCACTGTGGCTACTTCAAAAGCATAATTTTGGGATGGTTGACTTTCATTTGGTCTGCTATTTGGCCAAAACAAGAATGACAAAATAGACAATCCGACAAGCGAAAGCGATCCTAATAGGGGAATTCTGTACAAGGAAAAAGAGGAAAATAAGCCGTTCATGGTTTTGGAAAGTTTAGAATTTGGAACATTGATTTTTTTCTTGGAATCCTTAAAAAAACCAACCAAATCCACTTCCAGTACCTCGGAAAGTTTCTTCAAAGAATAAAGGCTGGGTTTGACATCCCCGTTTTCTATTCTTTGGATTGTCCGCAGGGAAATGCCGCTTTGGTCTGACAATTCCTGTTGGGTAAGTCCTTTGGCAAGCCTCAGGGATTTGATTTTTTCTTCTGGATTCACGGCCAAATATCTTTTTTTCTAAATCCTATTAGAACGTCAGGCATGCGCCATCTTTACGCCAAATACAAAACTGATTCCAAATGGGATTGTTTGGGGCGAGAGTCTGACCCCAAACTTAAGTATTATGCAATCCGTAAAATTCACCTAGTTTTGTTTTCCAAATATAAAAATTATGCAAGGTACAGTTAGAAACATTTTTTGGATTGGGGTCATCAGTTTGTTCATTTGGACAGGATGCAAGGAACCCGTCGAGGTTTTTATCCCGAAGGGTGACGACGGACAAGTATTTGCCATCGATACTGAAGATAGCGAGATACCCTATGTCGTGATAGACACCCGTGGTGCTTCGATTCCTTACGAACCTAAGGTTCAAGCCCAAATGAAAATCTACCAAGAGAAAAAACTGATCCAAACCCAACTGATCGATATCGAATACCGTGGCAAAACATCTTTTCGGCTCTCAGACAAAAAGGGATTCAACTTTGAAACTATTGACGAGGCGGGTGAAGGAATCGACGTTTCCTTCCTTGGTCTTCCCAAGGAGGAAGATTGGAGGCTTATCGGCCATGTTGTCAATAAATCCGAAAAGTACATTTGGGACAGAAGCTTGATGTTCAACCAAGTCGCCTATGACATTTCCAATCAGATCGGGAAATATGCAAGCAGGGGAAAGTTTGTCGAAATTGAAGTCAACGGGGAGTATATGGGGGTGTATTATCTGTGTGAAAAGCTGAAGCGAGACAGTCAACGGATTGACATCAAATCACTGAATACATCCTCCACCAACCTGACAGGGGGCTATATCCTCAAAATCGACAAGGCTGATGCCGGACCGGAACATGATGGCAAACCACTTTCTTATTTCCTGAACAATTGGGATGATGATGCCCGATATACCTCTCAGAACAGCTTTCGAAGCGGGTATGATGTTTTTAGAAAACAAATCAATTTTGAGGCTTTTAGGCCACCATACCATCCGGACCAATACTTGGAGACCTACTTCATGTATGAGTATCCAAAAGCGGAAGACATCACCGGTGCCCAAAAAATCTATATCGCCGATTATTTGCAAGACTTCGAAACTGCTTTGCTACAGGATGATTTTGGTGCAGGAGAAAGGAGTTATGCTGATTACATAGACATCGGAAGTTTTGTGGACTATTTCCTCATCAATGAACTTTGCCGTAATGTCGACGCCTACCGCATCAGCACCTTTTTGGTAAAAGACCGTGATGGTAAATTGGGTATGGGGCCTGTATGGGATTTCAATATTGGCTTTGACGAGGGAGATAGGATTCCGATGAATGATTGGGTGATCAATTACAACAACTATGTCAACAAAGACCCTTGGATGATGCCGTTTTGGTGGGAACGATTGATGGAAGATCAGATATTTCGCCAAGCTGTCAAAACCCGTTGGACAACATTAAGAGGAAGCACTTTGAGCACCGGAAACCTCCAAAAACTTGTATCCGACACTTCCAAGTACCTGCAGGACAATAATGCCGTCACCCGCAACTATGCGAAGTGGGAAGTAAGTGCGGACCGAACCTACGACCAATCTGTCCTTGACCTTCAGAATTTTCTGAGTCAACGCGCCAATTGGATGGATGGAAAAATCGGGGCATTTTAGAAGATTTTAGATCCGGCAGGTTTTTGAAAACTACCGGATTTTTTTTTGTCAAATCTCCAAACCTCCCATTCCTGTAAATCCACTATCCAACCCCATTCCTTTGAATTAACTTTTGTTCATCAAACCAAACCCATTGTACTTCCTATGAAAAAGTTTTATCTCCTTCTTTTCTTGGCTTCTCTTCTTGGCCATTTCTCTTATGGTGCTGCAGCTTCCGATCCAAATGAAAACCACATAAATAACTTAGCTGCACCCGGCGATTACAGATGGGTGGTGGAAGGGTTTGATTGGGGACCTGCTGTGAACAAAGTCATTCTCAGTTTGGAAGAGTCCGTCAAGGATGCAAACGCAACAGAATACCAAGTATTCGCAACCCGGAGTTTGGAAGGTGCAGAAATTCAGGCTGAAAGTGCCTCCGGAACCCGGTCAGTAGTCTATGCTTATGTTTCGGATGAAAATGGGAACAGGTTGGCGGAAGGGAGACACATCACTTTGGTCTTGTCAGTCAGCCCAGCCATGCCAGTCGGATCACCTTTCCAATACACAAGGATCAACAACCGTGGCGCCAACTATTGGGTAGATTACAAAATGACCATCCTCCACCACAAAACGGGAAAAGTTTGGAATAACTCCAAAGGCAAAATCATGCCCTTGGTAGACCAATATGATTTGTCCAAAACATTCCAATACGGAAACGGCCTTAGCATGTCTTACGCTTCGTTTGCACCTAAAGACATCAAGTCAAAAGTTCCTCTGATCATTTGGCTTCATGGCGGTGGTGAAGGTGGCAACGACCCTACTATTGCCTTGCTGGGCAACAAAGCAGCCAATTATGCCTCCCCGGAAATTCAGGTTCTTTTTGGTGGGGCCTATGTCTTGGCACCCCAAGCGCCCACCTTTTGGATGCAGGCGGCTGATGGAATGACCCGAGGGAAAGACAACGACATCTACAATGAGGCTGTTTTCGCTTTGATCCAAGATTATGTGGCCAAAAACCCAAACATAGACCCAAAGAGAATTTATGTGGGAGGATGTTCCAACGGGGGTTATATGTCTCTCAAACTGATTTTGGAGCACCCGGATTATTTTGCAGGTGCATATATCAGTGCTTTGGCATATTCAAATGAGTTTGTAAGTGACGCACAGGTACAGAAAATCAAAAACTTGCCGATGTGGTTTATCCATGCCAAAGATGACGGGACCACCAAACCAGATGACACAATCATTCCTCTTTACCAAAGACTGAAACAAGCGGGCGCAAAAAATGTGATTTTGTCCTACTACGATAACGTGACAGACATCACGGGATTTTATGGTGGTGAAAATTACCGTTATAATGGACATTGGTCGTGGATTTATTCCCATGCCAATACGGCTAGGACGGATTTGGATGGCTCTCCTGTCATGCTCAACGGACGCCCTGTTACCATCATGGAATGGCTGGCAGCCCAGAAGAAAAAGTAGACGTGAGGAGATCCTTGGGTCGTTTTTTCAAAATGATTTCATGGATATACGCTTCTTTGCCAGTAACCCTATATTCTTCTTCATGGGGACGGAAGACGGAAGTCGGAAGACCCCCGCCTGCCGTCGGGCAGGGATGTACCGGATATTTCAGTCTGCAGACAAAAATTGAAATGGATATCCAATCTACTTGCATAATTGTGTACATACATTAATGATTTTTATATTTATCGCCGATTCAAAATGAATAAGGAGAAATTCAAAAAATTCTTTCCTTTACAAGTTGAACACTTTATCATCAGCACCAATTTTGACTTAGAAATAATGAATTATAAAGAAGAGATTTTTGAACAAACAGAACAGTATATTGAAGGTTTGGGATTTGAAATTGTAAAAAAAGACGAACAAAGACCTTGGGGAGGGTTTTTGGTGATCAACGAAGACCAAGCTTCCAAATTTGCCGCTCAATTTTTCCCGGAGGAGGATTTTGAATCTCTGAAAATTTCAGAAATGCTTAGCCCAAAAATCCTTTTGGTAGCCCCCGAGAAAAGGTTGAGTTGGCAATACCACTTCCGCCGGGCCGAAATCTGGCGCTGCATCAAAGGAAAAGTAGCCGTGGGAACAAGCATGACTGATGTGCAAAATGAAATCAAGACCCTTTCGGAAGGAGACAAAATCAAGCTCCAACAAGGGGAAAGACACAGGTTGATAGGTTTGGAAGATTGGGGAGTGGTGGCGGAGATTTGGCAACATACAGATGCTTCCAATCCGTCCAATGAGGACGATATTGTCAGGCTGCAGGATGATTTTGGACGGTGATTTCCTAGGATTTGAATCCCCTAAGTCCGAAAAAGTCAATTTATTTTAAACTAAAAAAAGTGCCCTAGATATGTTTAGGGCACTTTTTTTTATTTTTTGGTAAAGCACTTCGAAGCAAACCTGGACTGAAATATCGACAAATAAGAAAATTGCATGTCTTTTTTATACAACACTTGAAACAAGGAAAGACTCAAAAAAGGAAAAATGAACTACAAAGTAGTAATTATTGCAATGATATTTAGTAAATATTTTTATACACTTTATTTACTTTTTTCAGCATTTTTTATAATAAAATCAAAATAAAATGGCTAAATACAAATTGTTTTATTAAAATTTAACTTACCTAAATTATAACCTTTATGAATAAGTTAAGCTTAACTAAGCCCAGTTTGTTTTTTGGAATAGGCATACTCTTTTTATCCCTGTTTTCAATATCATGTGAAACACATGATGAAATAAACCCTTCAGTGGAGGAGTTCAATACCCTCGACGGTAAACCCACCCATCTCTCCGGAAAGTATATTGTGACACTCCATGAAAGCAATATTAATTTCAGGAAAACCGTCAATTATGAAGATGCGCAGGCAGGCATGAGAAAAGTAGCCGTAGACCTTGTCACAAAGTTTGGGATAACCCCTATTCAGGTTGACCATGTGTATGGTAGCTTACTTACCGGATTTTCGGCCACTCTTTCTCCACAACAGGTAAGCGCTCTAAGGGCTGACCCAAGTGTACAACTGGTCGAAGAGGACGGAATTGCCTATGCATTTGCGGACATCACCCAAAGCCCGGCGACGTGGGGTATTGACAGGATCGATCAGGCAGCCAGGCCATTAAGCAACAGTTATACCTACTCTCAGACCGGTGAAGGTGTAAAAGTGTACATCTTGGATACAGGGATCAAATATGACCACGTCGAGTTTACAGGTCGGACACAGCAAGGTTATTCGGGATACAGCGATAATGGTTCTGACTTAAATGGACATGGAACCCACGTAGCAGGAACCGTAGGAGGTACAGTATATGGGGTTGCCAAAAAAGCAACCTTGGTTTCAGTGAAAGTATTGGGCAATACCGGATCAGGATCTTGGTCAACGATTATAGCCGGAATGGACTGGGTTGTGGCCAACAAAGGAACATCACCAGCTGTGGTCAATATGTCTCTTGGAGGCTCAGGTTCCAGTTCCACTATTAATGATGCAGTAGCAAGACTCTATAATGCCAATGTTGCTGTAATTGTGGCGGCAGGTAATTCTAATTTGGATGCCTCTGGGTTTACCCCTGCCAATGCTCCTAATGCCTATGCTGTAGGTTCGAGCACCAACACTGATGCGCGCTCAAGCTTCTCTAATTTTGGAACAACTGTAAAAGTCTTTGCTCCCGGCTCATCAATCACCTCTGCTTGGTACACAGGTACCACAGCGACTTCCACAATAAGCGGTACAAGTATGGCCAGTCCACATGTTGCAGGTGCAGCGGCCCTTTTGCTTCAGACCAACCCAAGCGCCACAGCACAGCAAATCTATGATCTGATCAGTGCCAATGCTACAAAAGGAGTCATCACTAGTGCCAGTTCTCCAAATAACCACCTTCTTTTTACAAGGGCTTCAGGTGGAGAAGTGACACCTCCTCCAACAGTTGAACCAAGCCCGATAACACTTTCTGCCACTTGGGCAAAAGTGTCAGGAAGGCTTCGTGTAAATTTATCCTATTCAGGATTTGCGAGTGGTACTTCAGTGGACATTTTCCGAAACGGCACCAGAATAGCAACCACTACCAACATTACAACTTATCAAGACAGGACTAACCTTAAAGGCAGTGGTTCGCTTACATACAAAGTTTGCGTGGCAGGAAGCAATACATGCTCTTCTACGATTACAGTGGCTTACAATTAATTGATTTACGTAAATTGATAAAAAAGGAAAAGGAGCTCTAGGGCTCCTTTTTTTATGTACTGTCTTTCCAAGTCCCCCATTTTTGCTGCGCATATATTTCCACCAAGCCTTTCAGTTCAGGCCAGGAACCCAAAATCAGGTCAGTAGGGGTAGCCACATATTTTAACTCACCGGCTTTTCAGTCTTTACCTTCAATCTTCAATTTGTTTCTCCCGCTACTTTGTTATCACTAAATGTGGGTTAACGATCGCAAATTAAGATCTAAAAGACCATGTCAGGAATCACCAATTTCTATCCATAATAGACAAATCAAATGATATTTGAAAACCCATAGTCAAAACAAAAAATACTGATATATTTCAGTAATCGGCCAAAAAAACATCATTCAGGGATTTTTTGAAGAATCCGATACCGATAGATCGATTTGCGATTCGATTTTTATATTCTATCAAGTATTCAAACTTTCCAAAAAAAAAATGAAAAACTGTTGAACACTCATCAAAGAAACAACCAAAAAAAGGCTGCCCATTATATGTGGACAGCCTTTTTAAAAAACCCTAGTTTGATTATAATTTCAATCCAAATGTAAAGTAAACAGTCCTTCCCTCACCCGGCATAATTCCTGGCCCAGGATAGCCGCCTGCCCTTCTGGTAAAATACATTTCATTGGTCAGGTTATTGACCCCAGCCTTGAAAATATAGCGTCTTTTGATATCTGTAGAGGCTGAGATGTCCTGAACCCGATAAGCTGGAATCAAACCGACTGTTGCAGCCGCATTGGGCAAAACGGTATTGGAAGCATCCGAGAAAGCATCTCCGATATCACTCAATTGCCAAGTCACTGAAAATCTGCTGTACCGATACGTTACTCCGTACCTGTTGATCTTTCGGGGGGCATTTTCGACCCGGTTTCCTTTGAGATTACCCGAGACAATTTCACCCTCCCTGACGGAAGTCGTGGCAAAATCCCCGTATCGGGCATCCACAAAAGCAAGTGAAGCAAAAAGGTGTAGGTACCCAAATCTGGAAGTTTTGGTAAGGGCCGAAATAGGGTCAAATTCAACATATCCCTCAAAACCCTGGCTGACTGAATTGCCCAAGTTGGTACGGAACTGTGAGATAGCGCCATTATCATCCTGTACAGCAATAGTCCCTATCCTGTCTGCGTAGTTCAGATAAAAATACCCCACATCAAACTTCATCCAATTCTGAATGGCACCCCGGTATCCAAGATCAAAATTGAAACCCCTTGAGTCCTGCAAATTTTCATCGATGATATCTGTAGTAGCCGGAGGGGTTAGGTCCGATATCAGCACAGGCCTGTAAGCTTGGGAAAAATTGGAATAAAACTCCATGGATGGGGTGATTTTATACTCAGATCCGATACCCACCAAAAGGAAATTCCTGGTCCTGTTTTGTGGAAGCAATACCTGTTCTTGGTCATTGACGATATTGAACAATCCTTCCATATTAGAGTAAATCCTCTCATATCTCAGGCCTGTGGTCAAAAGCCACTTGTCAGAAAACCTGAACACATTCTCTGCAAAGGCAGCTTGGTTGATATTGGTAAAGTCAAAATCCCTTCTGAAAATCCCGCCGTCAATAAGGTCAAAGTTCATTTCCGTGCCATTGTCTCCTGCACCCACTTGCTTTCTGTCGATAAAGCCATTGAAATACCGAAGCCCGGCTGCCAAGGTATTTGCCTTGCCAAACAATGAATACTCGGTGATCATCCTGACTTCCGAACCATAGGTAGTGTAGAAATCCCTGTCCACCTGTCTGTTGCCCATGTCATCCTCTTGGTTTATTGGACGCATAAAACCCACAGAGTTTCTTTCTGCAAATGTCCCGAAAGTCTTCCAGCTCAGCTTGGTTTTTTCGCTGAGGATATATTCGGCTGTCAAAGCCGGGATAAACCAAGGCGTGCTGAACCAATTCCTTTCCCGTGAACTTGACCTGGGATCGGTTTTGAACTGCTCATCAGTCAGACCACCCGGCTGTTGGCTTTCGGTATCCATATAAGTCATTTCCAATCCGATCATCAGGCGGTTGTTCGCGGCGTAATTGACCTCCACATGGGCATGGTCGGTATTGAAATAGCTGTTTTCTCTCCAGCTATTCCCCACCCGCTTTTGGTAATAGGCTGTATAGCTCCATTTTCCTTCTGTTCCCCCGAGGTAATTGAAAGTGCTAAAAAGCCCATTGCTACCGACAGTGTTCAACGTCTCGAAGGTAAAACGCTTGGATTTGTCAGGCTTGCGCATGACGAAGTTCATCAATCCTCCAAATTGGGAACCATATTGGATGGAAGAAGCACCACGGACGATTTCAATCTGTTCTACCACTTCCATGGGGGGAGTGTAATAAGCCTCCGGATACCCCATGGGGTCGGGAGTGATGTCATATCCATTCATCCGTACATTGAACTCCCAGGAGCGGTTTGGATTCAAACCCCGGGCAGCTACTCCCAACTGTATGCCCGAACCGTCATTTTCCCAGATGGAAATGCCTGGCGTTCGGCTAAAAATCTGACGGCTGTTGTTCATCGCAAGGTTGGCATTGATCTCTCCCACCCTGATCACTTCATTTTTCTTTCCGGCATTGATGCGGAAGCGGTCCACCTCAGGAAGCCGCTCCTGTCCCATAATCCCCCGACTTACCGAGAATTCAAAGGCATCCAAGGAGACCATGGCCTCCTCCAGTGTGATATCCAACTCCTTATTTTCCTGACTCATAATGCTAAAAGGAATGCTGACTTCCTTATAGCCGAGCATGTTGACTTTGAGGATATAATCTCCTTCGGGAATATCCTTGATGGTATAACCGCCCGAAAGGTCAGACTGCACTCCCCTTACGGTACCTTCCAGCGTCAAAGCCACACCCGGAACAGCCTGCTTGGTCTCATCCAAGACTTTTCCTTTTAATACATTCTTTTGGGCAAATGAAACATTCATCCCTATCAGTAAAGCACTTACAATCGTAAAAACCAGTTTCATGTTTTATGTATTGTATTTATTTGGATTAATTTTAAATAATAACACAATATTAAGAAATCGTCCTTTTAAATTTTAATTTTATTTAGATTAATTCTATTTAAATTATTTTTATGGTAGACATTACATTTATTTATGGATTAAAAATCTTGGGGATAGAGATTCATTTTTTATGCCTAAAGATTAAAACTGAGGATAATCTGACCATAGACCCCTGCCGACAGTCCAGACTTCTCCGCCGTGGCGGAGCCACTGCAATTGCACTTCAATCCTGGTTTTATTGAGTTGGTTATATGAAAGCGTACTTCCATTTGATTTTTATTTTTGAAAATAGACAGGTATTTTCTTATGGATTTAATAAAAACTATAGGTCCCTGTTTTTCCTAAAACTATACATTCAAATATTTATATGTATAGAAAATTGAAAAATCTATACATATTACCTTATATTAGTATAGAAAATTCGAAAATCTATACATTATGGCAGAATCTAAAAAATGGGTTTTGAAACCACTTCCCTTATCAGAAGACCTTGAAACCAAGAAAGTCCTTAAATGCTTACCTGCCGCCCACGCTGCCTTGGCTGAACTGAAAGGAATAGCATCGACTATCCCAAATCAAAATATCCTGATCAATACCTTAGGGCTTAAGGAAGCAAAGGACAGTTCCGAAATCGAAAATATTGTCACCACCCATGATGAACTGTTCAAATCCGCATTAAACCTTGCCTCTTTCCAATCTATGGAGGCCAAAGAAGTTCAAAATTACATTTCAGCATTGAAAAAAGGCTTTGATCTGACTTCTAAAAAGGGACTTTTGACCAATAATATCATTTTACAAATCCAGGAAACTCTTGAAGAAAATAATGCCGGATTTAGAAAACTTCCGGGAACCACGCTCAAAAATGCTGCAAATGGAGAAGTGATTTACACCCCACCACAAAATCCTGAGGAGATAATCAAGTTGATGGATAATTTGGAGAAATTCATAAATGAGCCTCAAATGTCTGACTATGACCCATTGGTAAAAATGGCAATCATACATTACCAGTTTGAACGTATCCATCCATTTTATGACGGCAACGGAAGAACCGGAAGGATAATGAATATTCTATATTTGATTTTGGAAGGACTTCAAACTGTGCCTATCCTTTACTTAAGCAGCTACATTATCAAAAACAAACCAGATTATTATAGATTGCTACAAGAAGTGAGGGAGAATGAGGCTTGGGAGGAATGGTTGATTTATATGATTAAGGGGATTAAAGAAACCTCCAAAGAAACAGTTGAATTGATACTCAGGATCAAAGAACTTATGGCAGTTTTCAAAAACAGACTAAGGGATAATTACAAATTTTATAGCCAAGAATTGCTTAACAACCTGTTCAAACATCCCTATACAAAGATTGAATTTTTGGTAGAAGACTTGGGGGTGACTAGACTCACCGCATCAAACTATCTCAATAAACTTGCAGATGATGGGGTTCTCCGTAAAGAAAAACTTGGAACCGGTAACTACTACGTTAACGAACCTCTGATAAGTATTTTATCTAAAAGGTGATTCTACAGCATGATGATCGCTTCTTTGCCTGTAATCCAATATCCTACTCCAAACGGGGATGCCTCCTGCAGTTGAAATTGTATAGTAAAACTTTGAAAACCGGTCACTTCCCCAGTTTTTTTGTTTACAATAAAAACGCATTTTGCATGCCATTCTTACCAGCGACTAACCCCCTATGAAATTCTTCCGAACCGGGCTTTCCCTGCTCTTCACCATTTTAATTTTTTCTTGCGAATCCCCATATAATCATTCCGGTTGGGATACCTCCAAAGTCCAAATCGCACGCGATGAATTTAGAGTGCCTCATATTTTTGGACAAACAGATCCAGATGTCGCCTACGGTTTGGCTTGGGCACATGCCGAAGATGATTTTGAAACTATCCAAAAAACATTGCTTGCCGGGAAGCGAATGTTGGGAAGGGTTTATGGTCAAGACGGTGCTGCGGTGGATTTTTTTGGGCATTTGCTCCAAACCGTTGAAATCGCAGAGGCCAAATATGAATCGGCCTATTCAGAGGAATTCAAAGCGATTTTGGAGGCCTACGCCGCAGGAATGAACGACTTTGCATTGGCACATCCTGAAGAAGTTTTATTCGAAAAAGCTTTTCCTGTCAATACCAAAGAAATAACGGCGGCATATATTCTCTCCCTTGCCCAGATGTCAGGAGCAGATCGGGCTGTTCAACAAATTGTCTCCGGAAAAGTAGAAACCGTTCCATTTGATGCCGATCCAAAAGGCTCAAATGCCATTGCCATTCACCCTTCCCGAACGGACTCAGGTGAAGCATTTCTAGCCATCAATTCCCACCAACCCCTGGACGGACCTGTAGCTTGGTATGAAGCACACCTCCATTCAGAGGAAGGATGGAATATTCTTGGGGGACTTTTCCCAGGTGGGGCGATGATTTTTCATGGAGTAAATGAAAATCTTGGATGGGCACACACGGTTAATTTCCCCGATCTCTTGGATCTGTACCAATTGGACATCAATCCGGAAAATGAGGATCAATACCAAGTAGATGGGGAATGGCTGGAATTGGAAGAAGAAACAGTTTGGCTTCGTGTAAAACTCTGGGATTTGATCACGATTCCCTTTCCAAAGAAAATATGGAAAAGCATCTACGGTCCTACCATGGTGACTGAACAAGGAACATTTTCAATCCGCTTGGGTGCCTTGGAGCGAATCGGAGCGCCGGAGCAATGGTGGAGAATGAACAAATCCCGGAATTTCAAAGAATTCAGTGAAGCCATGTCGCGGATGGAACTTACAAGTTTCAATACTGTCTATGCAGATAAGTATGACACAATTTTTTATGTGAGCAATGGCCTGATCCCCGTCAGAGATCCATCCATAGATTTCACCGGAACGGTGGCCGGAAATACCAAAAAAGCCCTGTGGACCAGCTACCATGACTTTGAGGATCTGCCGCAACAATTCAATCCTGCTTCGGGATTTTTATTCAACACCAACCATTCTCCTTTTAAGGCGAGTGGATTGGCAGACAATCTCAATCCGGACAATTACCCCAAATCGATGAATTACCTACTGCGGGACAATAACCGATCGACCCGATTCCGTGAATTGATACCCGACTCGGGGAGGATTTCCTACGAGCGTTTCAAAGAAATCAAGTACGATGGACAATTGCCCGAAAAACTGGCTTTCCGTACCAATATGGAATCTCTTTTTGGCCTAAACCCAAGCAAATATCCCGAAATCGCAAAGCAGATCGAAACCATTAACAACTGGGATAAACACTCGGGAATCGAAAATGAAGGTGCAGCAGTTTTTGCTTTTGTCTATTACTATTGGTGGGACAAATTCGCTGAAAATGGAAGGAGTTGGGAAACCACACTTACCGAAGAAGAATCTGTGGAAAGTCTCAAAGCTGCCAAAAATCATTTTAAAACCCATTTTGGAAAAGAATTGGTGACCTTGGGAGAATATCAAAAACTGGTAAGAGGCGACAAAGCACTGCCTTTGCAGGGAATTGATGATGTGATCACAGCCATGCGGTCATTGCCTTGGGAAAAAGGGATGAGGAAAGGCACACAGGGAGAGTCCTATATTATGATGGTTCGCTTTGGGGAAGGCCTTCCAAAGATCGAGACAATCAATGTCTTCGGAGCAAGCAATGACCCTGACAGCCCCCACTTTGATGATCAGATGGAACTTTTCCTCGGTCAAAAGCTGAAGCCGATGACATTGGATAAGGCCGAGGTCCTGAAAACAGCGAAAGAGATTTATAATCCGGGAGGTAAGAAGTGACTATATGATATGCCTTCTGACGAGGAATAAAAAATCCTTTTCTAAATCCATACATATCAGCAAGACCTCATTCGTCACCTTTAGGAATGGATAATTCAACCAATCCTTATCTTTGAAATTAAAATAAAACAATCAAATCATGTTTGAAGGCCCAAGCTATCCTAATGCATTAGATGAATCGGTTTTTGAGGAATGGCTCGCAAAAGGGCGATTAAGCAAAACACCTTTTGCCTATCTATTGGTCATTTGGGATGAACTGGACCGCACCTACATCCCGGTATATATCGAACAGCGGAGTGAACTGAAAAATTTTGCCCGCTATGGTCAGGCTCCTGATCATCAACTTTTGGTAGCTGCTTACGATCTGTATTCTGAGACGAGGGTGGTGTAGGAGGGTAATTCAGGAGTTGAATAATCGGAGAACTGAAATTGGTCAACAAGGATTGAGGATTTAAGTTTCCTTATTATACAGTGTAACTTTCCGAATATACATCCATCAAGAAAATCATCTTGAAAAGGGGTGAGATTTGGTCAAACAAAACACTAAAACTATGCGCCTATCCAAAATCTTTCTCCTTTTATTAATTTTTCGATTGTCTCCTATTTCTGCCTATGGACAAATCCATTTTGTACAAAAAGGGCAGATGAAAATAGGGATAAAAGTCACCTTAAATGATGAGGTCCTGGACATTGATAGTTTATCTGACTCATTTGACCCTAGGACAGGCGTTCCTGTAAAGCTAGTAATTCCGGAAGGAAGTTCCTTGGGGATTGTATCTGATTCACTTGGAGATGATCTTGATATTGCTTTGCTTATCAATAACGAAAGCGCTACTGATTTTAATCAGCCCATTATAATAAAGAATGGATTCGCTATGGGTTCCTCACCTGGTTCTGAAAACAGTTATGTTTTTATAGATAAAAAACGACAAGATACGCTCGAAATCAGCTGGCAAGTTGACTATAACCAGGTAGAACTGGCTGACTTATATCCCGCTGAGTTTTTCAAAAACTATGTAGCGCTACAGATAAAATATATTTTTGAATCTTATCCTGACTCTTCCCAATACGATTGGAAAAGTAAGGAGTATATATCCGAATTGAATGACAGGGGTTTGCCCGTTAATCCAAAGTTCCCTTATTCTCAGAATGGACTTTATTTTGTTGTAGATCAATTGGTTGAAGGGGCAGAAGTTCAATTGGTCGGTTTTCATTCTGCACCACAGGCACTCAATCAAGATGACCCCTTTGCACTTTTTCTTTATGAAGATCTAAAACCCGGCAATTATGAGTTTGTGGTCTGGCCCTATAAAAATGCACCTGATTCAATTACACTCAGATATCCCTTCTCGATAAGTAACCCATGGTGGAAGGAGACACTTGCCCTTGTACTTTTTACTTTCTTGGGTGTTGGTCTCCTTGGGCTTATCCTTTTTCTGTTCTACAGATCTGCACAAAGAAGAAAAACGCGGGAATTGCAATGGGCCCAACAACTTACCCAAGCTGAACTGAAAGCCATTCGTGCTCAACTGAACCCTCATTTTTTATTTAATTCACTTAATTCTATTCAGAATTTAGTTAGTCAAGGGAAAAATGAACTGGCCAATTCATATCTCCGTAAACTGTCCAAATTCCTCAGACGTGTACTATCTGTCTCGGAAAAACAATTTCATGAGCTCGAACGGGAGTTAGAGTTGATAGAGCTTTACCTAGAATTGGAGAAGCTGCGTTTTGCGTTTTCTTCAAAAATCAAAGTTTCAAATGACGTGGAGCTAGGAAATCTTGTACCAGTGATGCTTCTCCAACCCTACATCGAAAATGCGGTTAAACATGGCGTCGCTTCAAAGGGAGAAGAAGGAGAGATCCTAGTTTTGATATCAAGAGATGGCGAATTCATGAAAATCGAAATTTTGGACAATGGACCTGGACTTTCCGAACCAAAGGAGTCTTCGGCAGGAATCCATTTAGGAAATGCGCAAATTAAAACCCTAAATCATATATATTTGAAAGAGGCATCTGTTGAAATTTCCAACAGGGAAGATCAAAGTGGGGTAAAAGTTTCTATTAAGCTTCCAATTGAATGATGGGATACCATGCGTTGATTATCGATGATGAGGCCGGAAATCGAGAGTTTTTGGCTACGCAAATTAAGCAACACTGCCCCTCCATTTCAAAGGTGAGAGAAAGCTCTTCTGC
Source organism: Cognataquiflexum rubidum (assembly GCF_022538115.1). GTDB lineage: Bacteria > Bacteroidota > Bacteroidia > Cytophagales > Cyclobacteriaceae > Cognataquiflexum > Cognataquiflexum rubidum. Next base: position 189,444 of record NZ_JAKZAL010000001.1, read on the forward strand.
GGCAGAAGGCATTTTGGTAGTAAAGAACAATGATATTGATGTGGTTTTTCTGGATATTGAAATGCCTGGAGGAAATGGGTTCGATTTTTTGAATCAAGTTGGGGAAGTAAACTTCCACATCATTTTTGTGACGGCTTTTGATTCTTATGCGCTAAAAGCTATAAAATACAGTGCTTTGGATTATTTGTTAAAGCCTGTCGATCCTCTTGAACTAGTCCAAGCAGTTGAGAAATTACACAGGAATCAATCAGAAAAGGAAAGACTGGAATTGCTTAAATATAACCTTAGTAATCGGGAAGACCGCCGCATTGCTCTACCCACTCAAGATGAAGTAGTCTTTGTCCTTATTGGCGACATTATACGCCTTGAAGCAGAAGCAAATTACACTCGGATTTTTATAGATAAAAATCCCCCCTTGTTATTATCAGGTAACATAGGGCATTTTGAAAGGTTTTTGCACGATACCCGATTCTATCGGACACATCAGTCGCATCTGATCAATAAGGACCACATCCGTAAATATATCAAAACTGAAGGCGGATATTTCCTGATGTCAGATGGTACTCAAGTCCCGGTTTCTAGATTGAAAAAGGAAGAGGTAAAACGGCTCTTAATGTAAAAAAAATCAGGTATCTACTTAACCCAATTAAAAAAATTTGAGTTGAACTTGGGATGAACTGGACCGCACCTACATCCCGGTATATATCGAGCAGCGGAGTGAACTGAAAAATTTTGCCCGCTATGGTCAAGCACCTGACCACCAACTTTTGGTAGCTGCTTATGATCTGTATTCTGAGACGAGGGTGGTGTAGGAGGGAATGTTGGTCAGGTGTAACTGTCACGAAATTTCTGAACAGTTTGTAACAAATCACATTTCTCCAAAGTATTTAAGACATCTTCCTTTGATTGGGGTGGTTTTTTCAACCTGGAAACTAACTTTTCAAAACTTCTAGTGACTGCATCATGGTTTTCAGAAATGAAATGGCTAACAAATTCATCGGGATGGATTATCTGTAGTTTTATTGTATTAAGGATTGGTGACTGAAAATCCTTAAGATTGGCAGTAACTAAAAAATCTACATCGGCCTCCACAGCAGCCGCCAAGACATGTCTGTCATCAGGATCCTTTAAGGAAAGTCCATCTATGTGTTTTTTGTATCCTTCAACCGTCGCATCCGGAAAAGCCTCATTCATCAGATAAATAGTTCGATCGATCCTCATTTGCTCTAAATCAGGCCTGTTTATCAAAAGGTTTCTACTCCACTCATGCTGGATTTTCTCTGACCAAAATGGTTTAAAAAGATCGTCTTCTGCTAAGCTTAACAATAGGTCCCGGACGGGCGCAGGGTAGAGTACATTGGCATCTAGTAGTGCAGAAATCATAATCTCCGATTAGTAACCTAAGCCCATTTCTTGAGCTTCCTGAGCAAGCAAATCCAAAGCTTTTCTTCTTTTTTCGCGGAGTACCGAATCATATTTCTGGATATCTTCAGGCAGAATCCTTCTATGCGATCCTACCTTTTTATAAGGAATTTTACCTGTTTCCAAAAGTTTGACCAAATGGGGGCGGGAAACTTTCAGAAAATCAGCCGCTTCTTGGGTACTCATTTCACTTGAAGAAGAGATGATTTCAACAGATTTCCCATCTGCCATTTCATCTAAAACTTTTTCCAGAAGCATGACAGCTTTTCTTGGTACAGAAATAACCGTTCCTTCTACTTGAAAAACCATCAAATGCTGATTTTTTGTCCTTCCTGAGATTCTTCTCAATGCTGCAACCGACTTTCCGGCTACTTTTTGATCTTCTGCCGATGGTTTATTGATGGATGAAGCCATAATAATTTTATTGTTTCTGTGAAGATAATAAACGAAACAAACGAAACAAAGGTTTGGATTTAAAAAGTGGGGAAAAGTCAGGCTTCCATAAAATGCTAATGACATAAAAAAGCATCAAATCTTGCGATTTGATGCTTTTTAATTTTCTTAGTTCTGCAAAGGCCAATAATCTTTGAATGTCCAAGTCACCACCGTGCGCTAGATGAATCGGTTTTTGAGGAATGGCTGAAAAAAGGGCGAATGAGCAAAACACCTTTTGCGTATCTATTGGTCATTTGGGATGAACTGGACAGCACCTACATCTCCGTATATATCGAGCAGCGGAGCGAACTGAAAAATTTTGCCCGCTATGGTCAGGCTCCGGACCACCAACTTTTGGTAGCTGCTTATGATCTGTATTCTGAGACGAGGGTGGTGTAGGAAAAATGTTGCAATAGCACATCGAAATTTAAAGAAGTAACTCAGCTAAACCGCAAAAACAGGTTATTCTAGCACTGAAAGACATAATGAACCAAAGGATTGAGCCCAAAATCCCTGATTGAAAACTTCCATTTTTTAAAAGGAGGAAGGAAGCGTAACTAATCGGAAGCTTGCATCAGACCTTGACTAATCACCGCCTACAAAATTTTGCTTTTGAATTTAAATAAAAACTTGAAATTGAGGGTATCAAATTGTCACCAATTAAAAACCCAAATCCTATGAAACGATTACTCGCCTTAATATTTTTGGTTTACTTCAACTCACTTGCACAGGTACCCAAAGAACTATCTAGTGAATTGATCATTGTAAAGGTGAAATCTGGAAAGGAGAAAGTTGTAATCAAGGAAAATAGGCACTTTGAAGCTCCAAATTGGAGCCGAGACGGCAAATTCTTGATCATAAATGCCGGGGGTTTTTTAGAGAAAATTGATTTAAAGGGGAATAATCTGGGCAAGATCAATCCAGAAGGAATCAACACTGTCAATAATGACCATGGACTAAGCTTTGATGGCAAAATTCTGGTGTTTAGTAAAAATGATAGGGATGCAGCTCCTACCAACAATTCCCGAGTCTATATAGCAAATGCCGATGGCAGCAACCCAAGATTAGTAACACCTAATTTTCCCAGTTACTGGCATGGAATAAGTCCTGACAACAACTTTCTCATCTATACCGCAAGAAGAAACGATGATTGGGATTTGTTCAAAATCCCTACTCAGGGCGGAACAGAAATCAATATCACAAATACAGCGGGGCTGGACGACGGTTCGGAGTACAGCTACGATGGAAATTGGATTTATTTCAACTCCCACAGATCAGGCAGAATGCATATTTACCGAATGAGAACCGATGGATCCGGCGTTGAACAACTGACCGAAGACGAACTCGATAATTGGTTTCCTCACCCGAGTCCTGACAATAAATCAATTGTTTACATTTCCTATTTGGAAGATCAGAAAGCAGGACATCCTTTTGGCAAAGAAGTGAAGCTGAGAATAATGAATCTGGAGACCAAAGAAATTAAAGACATCACTCCTGTATTCTACGGGGGTCAGGGAACAATCAATGTACACAGTTGGTCTCCTGACGGAAAATCTATCGCATTTGTACGCTATATTGACTTGACAAAAAAGTAATATCTGATTAATTTCTTGCCTGACGATTTGATTTTTTTTCGTCAGGTATAAGGTTAACCAACTGAGCATAGAAGGGTCATAAAACGACGAAACCTCAGATTTCTCTGAGGCTTTTTGCTCCCCCTATTGACAGAAGCTGCAGTAGATTGCTTGCACTTTCGATTCAAATTAATGAAAAACTTATATCTACCCATTTGATGCCTTTCTTAATTTCTCGTAAAAAAACTGAAAGTATTAAACTTAATCTTCAATTTATATCCTTGATTTTATTTTATCGAGTTATGCAGGATTTCTTATTACTATGTATTTTTAGATTAAAAAAAGGCCATGAATGAAATTTCCCGTAAGGAATTTTTGAAAATGACAGCAATGTCAGGTGCAGCCATTCTTCTATCATCCTTAGAATCTTTTGCAAAGGAATCCAAAAGCCCAAAACTCAGGATAGGTGTGATAGGTTGCGGAAGTGTTAGCAACAGATATATTCCACATTTACAAAGTTCATCACTCATTGAAATAGTGAGTCTGTGTGACATCAAATATGAGCGGGCATTGGCTCAAAATCAAGAATATAAGGTAAACGCCGCCACCTATCCGAACATAGATGACATGCTCAAGGGAGTGCCTTTTGATATGATGATCACACTTACTGACATGCAACAACATGGACACTTGAATAAAAAAGCATTAATGGCTGAAAAACACGTTTGGAGTGAAAAACCAATCGCTAACACTTTTGCTGAGGGAAAAGCTTTGTTAGCATTGGCCAAAAGTAAGAATTTACGATTATGGGGAGCTCCAGCTGTTGTAAATAGTCCACAGTTTTCATTTATGGCAAAATGTATTCATGAAGGGAAATTAGGAAGAGTTGCCAGTGCCCATGGTCAATATGGGCATACCGGCCCAGATTGGTCTTCTTTCTTTTATGAAAAAGATGGTGGAAGTATGCCAGATCTTGGAGTCTATAATATTGCAACCTTAACAGGATTACTTGGTCCTGCTTTATCAGTAATGGCAATGACCAGTATAGTCAATCCAGAGCGCATGATTTATGAAAAAGGATTGGTTAAAGTAGAAGTAGAGGACAATGCACACATATTAATGGATCATGGCAAAGGAATTATAAGCCATATAATGTGTGGATTCAATTATTTTGATCCTCATGGCCATGAGGCGCATGGTCAACAACTGCATTCCATTCAGATTTTTGGGGATAAAGGGAATTTGAGATTAATCGGTTACGATTGGGAAACCAACGGTGTTTATTTGGATGATTCTTACGATCATCCAGCAACTTTATATCATCAAGAGACTGGCGGTTATGTTTGGCAAGAGGGCGCCACAAAAGTAGCTGAATCCATAATCAACAAAACCGAACCTAAAATCAATGTTGAGCATGCATTGCATGTTCTTGAAATTATGGAAGCGGCACGAAAATCTTCAGCAACAGGGACAAAAGTCAAACTTCAATCTGAATTTAAATATCCCCTTTATGCGGGACTCTAACCACTGAGCTAAAATATCAATAAATGAAAAAGCCTCAAATCTCCCGATTTGAGGCTTTTTGCTCCTCCCGTAGGTACGGCTTGAGCTTATCCCGTACGTACGGGACATGATTATTCCCGCACATGCGGGACTCTAACCAACTGCGCTAAGGAGCCTCCAGGTACAAATCCAGGGTCTATCAATTTGAGGATTAAGTTTCTAGACTTTTGTTTTTTTATGAATTTTTCTACTTTTCCCGCGTCCCCTCGCGTTCCCTCTATCTTAAAGACAGCACTTAAGATCCAAGGCCTGTAGTCAGATGTATATTTATGTAACTTTCCGCCGTTATGTTCTTCTTTTCGTCTCCAGGGGTCTTCAGAATGCCCTATGTAAAATTTGTCAAAACGAGGAGAATAGAGTATGTAGATGTAAAAGTTCATGAGGTTAAAAATGCAAAAAGCCTCGCATTTCTGCAAGGCCTCTTTGTTTTTGCTCCCCCTCTAGGGCTTGAACCTAGGACCCCATGATTAACAGTCATGTGCTCTAACCAACTGAGCTAAGGAGGAATTTTATTGGTTTTATCTCTTTTGACCCCATGATTAATCCCGTACATACGGGACTCAACCAACTGAGCTAAGGAGGAATTTTATTGGTTTTATCTCTTTTGACCCCATGATTAATCCCGTACATACGGGACTCAACCAACTGAGCTAAGGAGGAATTTTATTGGTTTTATCTCTTTTGACCCCATGATTAATCCCGTACATACGGGACTCAACCAACTGAGCTAAGGAGGAATTTTATTGGTTTTATCTCTTTTGACCCCATGATTAATCCCGTACATACGGGACTCAACCAACTGAGCTAAGGAGGAATTTTATTGGTTTTATCAGACCCTTTGGTCTAAGGTGATGCAATATTAGCAGGTTAAGCCATTTTTTCCAAACTGCCTCCACAAAAAAATTGGAATATTATCAACTGCAACTTAATTATTCCTATAAATCAGGGACTTATTTTTAATTCCTCTTCCCATTTCCCCATTTATGAAAGTAATGATGCCTAGAAATATGATATCTATTCTAATTCTGGTCTGGGAATTAATAGCCCGCTACATCCGTCTTCCGACTTCGGTCTTCCGTCCCGCTTGAAGAAAAATATAGTGTTTCCGGCAAATAAGCGGATACCCACATCACATCTCATTCCTTCCCTTCAACCACTTGTTTCATCAAAAGCTTGTTATAAATATAGGTGACTCCCAAAACCATCAGGCCGGCAATCACTGCCAACAATACATTATAATAGGCAGGGGCCGACAAGGTCAGCCTCAGGAATATCGTCGCCAAAGCAAAGGAGGAATACCTGAAAAGGTTATAGTATTTGGTAGTATACCGAAGAGAAAACAACAGGATAAACACATCTGTGAATATCAGCAACGTATAAAACAACTTGATACTGTAAATAAATTCATGGGTCTGATAGGCTGTGAAAATGTCATATATCCCCAAAAGTATAAAGGAAGCCGTCAGGTAAATAGACATTAACTTTTTGATAGACACAAATCCCTTTTGCTCCTCATATGTTCTAGTAATCCGGATATGTTTTTGTGCTCTGTAAAAAAGCCCTGTGATCAAAAAAATCAATACAGCACCAAAAGCATCGGACACAATGGGGAGTAGTTCCATCAAAAACCCGACTTCCCAAGTCATGTCTCCCAAATAATGCCCAAACTCCTTGAAGGCATCCCGCAGCAAGAGCAGGGAGATGATCTCAAACTGCTTCCCAACAGAATCCGCCACTGACTTTGGAATCAAAAAAATCAACCCCAACACTTCAAATACCAAAAGCACATTGAACGCCAATTCGATGGCGTAAAAGGAAGTAAATTTCTCACCAAATTGAAAAATATTTAGGTAGGAAAGCAGTCCCATCAGCAGACCTCCAACAAAAAATAGAACTACTATATTGCTGATCCACTTTGACACGGAGTCGCTTTCCCAGTGTTCATCCAATAAATCGAAAATTCCAATCTGCCAATCAAAAAACCTTTTTATCATACCTATACAACTTCAATTTTCAGATTTGGTTATCAGCCATTTATGGCATCTGTTCCCCGTTTATATTTCTATTATCCAATAAATGTAAACAAAAGACAATCTTGAGGAAGGAGATAAAAATCACACACGTATTTTTTTTAAATTGAGAACAAAAATGTAAATGAAGTTCCAATAACTCAGCCACCAACCCAAAAAAACCAATCTTATGAGTCAACATATCAATAGGCGGGATTTTGTTCGCTACTCTGTCCTTACCGCATTGGGACTACAATTTTTACCTTTCCAAGGACTCAAAGCCGCCGCCTCTGACCGGGTCAGGATAGCCCACATTGGCCTCGGCGGAATGGGTTTGGCACATATGAATTGGTTTGCCAACTTACCCGAAGCTGAGATCGTCGCCCTCTGTGACGTCGACGAAGAACACGCCAAGGAAGCTTTGACCCAACTCAAAAAAATCCATCCGGATACCAAAGCCCAGATTTATACCGACTTCAGAAAAGTTCTGGAAAGGAAGGATATCGATGCTGTCACCATCGCCACACCGGACCATTGGCACGCACAGATCGCCATTTTGGCATTTCAGGCAGGCAAAGATGTCTATGGAGAAAAGCCGCTTTCCTATTCACTGAGAGAAGGACAGTTGATGTTGGCTGCGCAAAAGTCAAACAACAGGGTTTTTCAGTTGGGCACACAGATCCACGCCGGAGACAATTACCACCGTGTGGCCGAGATCATCCAATCCGGGGAGTTGGGGAAAATCAAAACAGTGAGGCTATGGAAAACCGGCGAACCCCCGCTCATCGAAAAACTCAACTATCAAACCCCTCCACCAAACCTGAATTGGGATATGTGGCTTGGACCTGCCCCCTATTCAGAATACGCCCCTGAAAAATGTCATTTCACCTACCGCTATTTTATGGATTATTCCGGAGGTGTGTTTCAGGATTTTTGGTGCCATATCGCTGATGTAGTGTGGATGTCCATAGCGCCAAGCGGACTGAAATCCATTTCGGCCAAAGGAGAAAAATCCGAAGGCGTAGGCGATACCCCAAAATGGATCGATGTGGATTTCAAATTCAAAAAACTCAAACTCCATTGGACCTCCACGCCTCCCCCTGTCCAAGGTGCCGAGAAAATGGGAATAGGAGCCTATTTCGAAGGTACAAAAGGAAACCTGATCTGCGATTACAGTACCATGGCCATCCACATGAATGGCCAAACTTTGACTGATATTCCAGAAATCGCCAAGTCCATCCCAAGATCGCCGGGCCATCAACAGAATTTTCTCGATGCGGTCAAATCCCGTCAGCAACCTGAATCCAATCTTGAATATGCGAGAGGAATGACTTTACCGATGCATTTGGCACTGATTTCCTACAAACAGGAAAAATCTTTGAAATGGGATGCAAAGAAAGAACTGTTCCTAAAAGATGAAGCTGCCAATGAATTGTTGTTCAGACCTTACAGGGAAAAATGGAACCTCATCGGTGCATAATTTCTTCATAATCATTACCTTTTACCCATCAAACAACAAAGACCAATCCAACCACTATGGAAAAATTCACAATATCTGTCAACGGAAAAAACCACGAAGTGACCGCTGATCCGGACATGCCACTGCTTTGGGTTTTAAGAGATTTGCTCTCGATGAAAGGGACCAAATTCGGTTGTGGTCAGGCACTTTGCGGAGCCTGCACGGTACATTTGGATGACGAAGCCATTAGATCCTGCAGCACTCCCATCTCTACTGTTGGAAGCAGGAAAGTCACCACTATCGAGGGTCTGGATAAGGAAGGCCATCACCCACTTCAGGACGCTTGGGTGGAGCATGTAGTTCCCCAGTGCGGTTATTGTCAAACTGGTCAGATCATGACTGCGGCGGCTTTACTTAAGAAAAGTCCAAACCCGTCAGATGCTGAGATCGAGGAGTCCATGGCAGGAAACCTCTGTCGCTGCGGCACCTATAACCGCATCAAAGAAGCCATACTCACCGCATCCAAAACCCTTTAATCCTGAACCCAAAACATCAAAATATATGATGCCGAACTTCCCATTTTTAAAAAACAAAAAAGCTGAAGACAAGAGCGAAGTCTTTGTTCCTTCACGCAGGGATTTCTTGAAACTTAGTTCTCTGGCTACCGGAGGATTCCTTTTGGGAGTCAATTTCCAATGTGCCGGCCCCAAAGGTGAAACCATCACTTTTGCCCCCAATGTATTTGTCAGCATCACTTCTGACAATGAAGTCACCATCGTTGCTCACCGATCTGAAATGGGAACGGGCATCAGAACCTCCTTACCTCAGATCGTTGCGGACGAATTGGGAGCGGATTGGTCTAAGGTGAAAATCGTGCAGGCCGAAGGCGATGAAGAAAAATATGGAAACCAAAACACCGACGGTTCATTTTCTGTCAGGATGTTTTATGAACCCATGCGAAAAACCGGGGCGACGGCAAGACACATGCTTATCGCCGCCGCAGCCAAAAAATGGGAGGTAAGTCCCACTGAATGCCATACGGAAAATTCACAGGTCATCCATTCTTCAGGCAAGAAAATCGACTTTGGAGATTTGGTAGCTGAGCTCAAAGACATGCCATTGCCGGATCCGGCAAGTATCACTTTGAAGGAATTTTCAAGCTATAAACTGATCGGCAAAGATGTCACCATCTATGATGCCAGGGATATCACTACAGGCAAGGCGGTTTTTGGTGCTGACGTGGATCTGCCGGGAATGCAGGTAGCTGTGGTCCGTAGAAGTCCAGTCATCGGTGCCAAAGTCATTTCTTTCAATGATGCCAAAGCATTGGCAGTGCCGGGAGTAAATAGGGTAGTGAAGATCGATGGTGCGGGAATTCCTCCGGGATTGGACAAAGCCTTGGAGGGTGTTGCCGTCATTGCCGACAATACATGGGCCGCGATGAAAGGCAGGGAAGCGTTGGAAATAGAATGGGACTTGGGACCAAACCAAACTTACAACTCTGCCAAACAATTGGAAGAAATGCTTCAAAGTACTGCTAAGGACGGGAAAGTCAGAAGGGAAAGAGGCAACTTTTTGACAGCGCAAAGGGCTGCAGGAAAGGTTTTGGAAAGAACTTATCTGGCTCCTTTCTATGCACATGCTACCATTGAGCCACCTGCTGCCATCGCCCATTATCAGGGAGACGGCATCTGTGAAATCTGGGCACCTACACAGCATCCCCAATGGGCAAGACAGGCAGTAGCAACAGCTTTGGAACTTGATCTGGATAAGGTAAAGATGAATGTCACTTTACTCGGAGGAGGATTTGGAAGAAAGTCCAAGCCTGATTTTGTGGTGGAAGCAGCCCTGCTTTCCAAAGCCGCCAAATCACCGGTGAGGGTTCAGTGGACAAGGGAGGACGACCTCCATTTTGACTTTTTCCACTCACACAGTGCCCAAAGGATCAAAGCGACGATTGACAAAGACGGGAACTTCACCGGATGGAACCACCATACTGTTTTTCCTGCAATCGGAGCAACAGGCAGTACCACTGAACTTCATCCCTCTGATGGTGAATTGGCTTTGGGCTGTACGGATTTTCCATATGATGTACCAAATATTAAAATTGAAACACACGAATCAACAGCCCATACCAGAATCGGATGGCTGAGGTCGGTGAGCAATATCCACCACGCTTTTGCCATCGGATGTATGATGGATGAAATCGCTGAAGCACGAGGTATCGATCCTGTAAAGCACGCCCTTCAGATGCTCGGTGAGGACCGCAATCTTGAGTTCAAACCTGAAACTGACGGGAAATATGAAAACTATGGCGAGCCGATAGAAACATTTCCATGGAATACAGGAAGAATGAAAAAAGTGATTGAAAGGGTTGCCAAAGAAGCCAATTGGGACCAAAAGCTGGCAGAGGGAAAAGCGGTTGGCTTTGCAGCGCACAAGAGCTTCCTGACCTATGTCGCTTGCATAGTGGTAGTGGAAAAAGGCAGTTCGGGCAAAATCTCCATCCCTGAAGTCTTCTATGCGGTGGATTGTGGAATCGGAGTCAATACAGATAGAATCCGCTCACAGTTTGAAGGCGGGTCACAGTTTGCGACAAGTTTGGCGACCACTTCAGCCATCACTTTCGAGAATGGAATCCCACAACAAAACAATTTTGATGGCTATCAAATCATCAGGATGCCCCAATCGCCCAAGAAAATCCATGTCCATATCCTAGAGAGTATGGAAAAACCAACGGGTGTCGGCGAGCCTCCGGTACCTCCTTACATCCCGGCTTTGTGCAATGCGATGTACAAGCTGACAGGAGAAAGGATCTATCAGCTGCCTTTTAAGGCATAAATGTGTGCCAAGTTCAACTCCTTCAGAGTTGTTGTTTCTTCAGATTAGCTAAAAGCCCCCAATTACATTGGGGGTTATTGTTTTTCAAGTACTCCGTACTTGCCACGACAAAAAAACCAACCAGCCTTAGAAGTGCTTCTACGACAATATCCGCAGGTGAAACCCAGAGGAGCCTTGGAAAGGCTTCCAAAATAATAACCGCGGGTGAAACCCGTGGATGAGCAAACCAGGATGAAACCAACAACTCCAGAGGAGTTGAACAAAATCCGTATCAAGAAGGTAGATTTGAAAGAAATCACTGAATCCTAAAGAAGCCTTGAAAAGGCTTCAACAATAATAACCGCGGGTGAAACCCGTGGGCCAACCAAATAAAAGTGTCTGAGACAACTCCTTCAGAGTTGTCTCCAGACCCAGTCAAGTAGGTGAATTTTTGCAAAAACACTGAATCCTAAAGAAGCCTAGGAAAGGCTTCAACAATAATAACCACGGGTGAAACCCGTGGACCCATGAATTTATGGTGTCTGCGACAACTCTGAAGGAGTTGAATTATTTAAAATATTTAACTAATTTTATTTTACACATACCCTTTTTAAAATATGAGCAGTTACAAACAGATCATTTACCACCTGATTTTTGGAACTAAACGAAGAGAATTCACAATTCCAGAATCTCATTGCCTTGAACTCTATAAATACATCTGGGGAATCACAAAAAACAAAAAATGCACCCTCTATCGAATAAATGGGATCGGAGACCATATCCATATTTTGACTGATTTACACCCAAGTCAAAGTTTAGCAGACTTTATCAAGGATATCAAAATTGCAAGTAGCAATTGGATGAAGGAAAATCCTGATTTTCCTAATTGGGATGGTTGGGCACTAGGTTATGGTGCATTTACCTACTCAAATAAAGAAAAACCAAATCTTGTTGAATACATCAAAAATCAAAAAGAACACCATAAAAAAGAATCCTTCTATGATGAATATAAGAGGCTATTGATCGAAAATGAAATTGAGTTTAAAGAGGAGTATCTTTTCAAATAGAATATGTTCAACTCCTTTAGAGTTGGCCGTACCCTTACATATCTCTGGCCCCCCAATTACATTGGGGGGTATTGTTTTTCAAGTACTCCGTACTTGCTCTTGACCTGAAAACCAAAGAAGCCTTGGAAAGGTTTCCACAATGATAACCGCGGGTGAAACCCGTGGATGAGCAAACTAGCATGAAACGGACAACTCAGGAGGAGTTGAACCAATCCCTCAAAGGCTTCCCTTCCCTATTGGCGTCTCATCACATTCCACATCTCCGACTACATATTGTAGCCCGTTCAAATAGAACCTGAGCAAATCCGGATTTTCAAAACTTTGCGCATTGTGGGAAGGCGAGCAAAACATCACTTTTCCTTTGCCCTGCGTCCTGATCCATGCCACGTAAGTTTTCCCTTTGGTCAAAGGATTTTTCTGATCGGTAATTTCTGCGTTGTTGAAGTACAGCAAAGGCTTGAAATCCAAATCTGCATAGGCATTTTTGTAAAAATAAGGTTCATCGACATGTTTGAAACCTGTGGCAGGAAATGCCTGCACCAACGGATGCTTTGGATCGGCCAACCCTATCTGAAGGGCTTGCTGCGGCGGATGGTAATCAAAACTCGCCCCCACCAACTTGCTGAAAGCGCGGGAATTGTTTTGGGTGACTACCGCCCCATGTACCAATAATAAGCCTCCACCTTTCTCTACATATTTCAATAAATTCTTTTCCAATTGAAGTGCCTTCTTCATCAATCCCGCACTGTCAGCATCGGATTTCGCTCGGAGTTTATCCCAAAAAAGGTTGCGGTGATCTTCTTTAGAGCAGGTGTTGTTGAGTATGACTGCATCATATTTGGCAAGGTTTTTTGATTCAAACATGCTGAGATCCTTACTTCCTGTGACCACAAAAGCACCGCTCTTTTCACTGATGATCTTGATCATTTCCTCCGTATGCGGAATCACCCAATGTTCATATCCTGTATGAAGGGAGAACACAAGGATGTTCTTCCTCTCAGAAAAGGGAAAAGTCGCTTTCTCAGGAGCAAGACCATAAATCTTTTCCTTCCATGCTTGGTCCAGTTTTACTTCAGGAAGGTCTTGTCCCCGCGCCCAAGAAACCTGTAGCAAAAGAAGTAATGCAAATACAATCTTATTATTCATCGGTGAAATCGTATAAACGGTGGCCAAATTTTTTAAGGAATTTAATAAATTACACATCCGAATAACTTAAAAACCAATGACATTCAAAAGACTTTTATTTATCACTTTTGCTCCAATTATTTTTTCCTGCAATTCTTTTTCCCTAAATACAACCATGGAAGAAACCTCAAACGGTATCAATTTTAAAGCCTCCGGCCAACTCCTATTGACATACCAGACCGCAAAAGCAGATGTACCTGCCGGTGTCAAACCTGAGTTCCGTAAGTCAGGATTTATCCATCCCCTTGCCTCACCCTCAGGTCAAGTCCTGACTAGAATACAGCCACCGGATCATTACCACCATTATGGGATTTGGGGACCATGGACAAAAACGACGATCGAAGGAAGGGAGGTGGATTTTTGGAATTTGGGAGACGGAAAAGGCCGCGTGGATTTTGAAAAAGTCATTTCCAAAAAGACAAATTCTAAGTTTTCAGAATTGGTGGTCAGGCAAAACCACATGGATTTATTGGCTCCAAAAGGCCCGCAATTGGCGCTCGAGGAAGACCTTTCCATCCGAGTCTGGAACAAAGAAGGGGAAAGGTATCTTGTAGATTATTCCACGACGATCTCCACTCCATTGAAATCCAGTGTCAAATTAGAGGCTTACAGATATGGAGGGGGAATCGGCTTCAGGGCAACTGAAATTTGGGATCCTTCAAACAGCACCATTTTGACTTCAAAGGGATTAGACAGGAATGGGGCAGACGGAAGTTTTGCCAAATGGGTGATAGTTGAAGGTGTCAGCGATGCCTCATCAGGAAGAAGCGGAATCCTCTTTCTCAGCCATCCTTCCAACCGGGCACATCCAGAACCACTAAGGGTTTGGCCAGAAGACGACCATGATCGCAAAGGAAATGTGTTTTTAGAATTTTGTCCTATCAGACACGAATCCTGGGAAATCCTTCCAGGCAAAAAATATACGCTTCATTACAGAATGGTCGTCTTTGACGGAAATATGACTGCTGCTGAAGCAGAAGAATATTGGAAAACCTTCTCAAAAAACTGACCAAAAACCATATTGATTATCTCCTCATGAAAAGAAGAAACTTTATTAAAAACAGCGCTATGGCCTCAGCAATCATTGGATTTCCTACGATCGTTCCCTCCTCGGTTTTTGGGAAAAATGCCCCAAGCAACAAAATCAATATAGGTCAGATTGGATGTGGGCGGATCGCAAGGGAACATGACCTTCCGGGAACATGGCAGCATGATGTAGCAAGAATAGTGGCCGTCTCAGATGTTGACAGCAAGCGGATGCGTGAAGGAAAGGAACTGATCGAGCAGTATTATACCAAAAAAATGGGCAGTCCTTATCTTGCCGTGAAGCAATATGCAGATTATCATCAAATGCTCCAAGACAAAGAAATTGACGCAGTCATCATCAGCACGCCGGATCATTGGCATTCCCAACCTGCCATGGAAGCGGCTTTGGCAGGTAAGCATATTTATCTCCAAAAACCAACTTCCCTGACCATCAAAGAAGGTCGGCAATTGGTAGAAACCATCAACAAAACCAAAGTAATCCTGCAACTTGGGACCCAACAACGTTCCAGTTTTCAGTTTAGGCGCGCAGCGGAATTGGTCAGAAACGGCAGGATCGGAAAACTGCATACCGTCAGGATAGGTTTGCCAGGTGATCCCTCAGGGCCTGAAGCTCCTGCAATGCCGGTCCCGACCAACCTAAATTTTGACATGTGGCTTGGGTCTACGCCGGAAGTACCCTTCACCGAAATCGGCGTTCATCCTCAGCAGGACTATAGCCGTCCGGGATGGCTCCGGCTGGAAAATTACGGGGCCGGAATGATCACAGGTTGGGGCCAGCATCACTTTGATTCAGCGGCTTGGGGAATGGACACTGAACTGACAGGACCAAGATTTATCGAAGCAGTGGCAGAATTTCCACGGTCGGGACTTTGGAATGTCCACGGAGATTTTATGGTCAAAGCCGAATATGACAACGGCATCACGATGCTCACAAGCGGCGGCTATCCCAACGGAATCCGATATGAGGGATCTGAGGGATGGATTTGGGTTTCGAGAGGGGATTATACAGCATCGGCAAGTGATCCAGTCGCCCAAGGAAACAACGCCAAAGCTTTGGATGCTTCAGATCCAAAAATCCTTCAATCCGAAATCGGAGCGGGAGAAATACACCTATACGAAAGCGAAGAACACCATGGCAATTGGCTCGATTGCATCCAAACAGGTAAGCAACCGCTTTCTCCTGCCGAGATCGGTCACCGTGCCTGTTCTGTTTGCTTGGTCAGCCATGTGGCCATGAAAGTGAGAAGGAAACTCGAATGGGATCCAAAAGCGGAGCGCTTTGTCAATGACGAGGAGGCAAATTCCCACCTAAGCAGGCCACAGCGTGCTCCTTATGGAACAGATCACATCAAAGTCTAATCAGATGAAAAAGCGTTTTCTCACTATTCCATTCTTGGCTTTTTTGATTTTCTTCCAATACTGCAGTGCTCCAAATAATGAAAAAATGGAACTTTCGGATAAAGGCAAAGTAACTATCATGAGTCTTGACCCGGGGCATTTCCATGCAGGGCTCATCCACAAGACCATGTACCTTCAGGTTGATTCGACTGTGTATGTCTTTGCACCTGAAGGGGCAGAATTGGACGATTACATCAAGAGGATCGCAGGCTATAACTCACGTGAAGAATCCCCGACAGCATGGAACATTGAAGTGGAAAAAGGGGGTGATTTTTTAGTAAAAATGATTTCCAAAAAGCCGGGCAACGTGATGGTAGTCGCCGGAAAGAATGACCAAAAAATCGACTACATCAGCGCTGCCATTGCCAATGGAATCCATGTCTATGCTGATAAGCCTCTCGTCATCAATCAGGAAGGTTTTCAGAAATTGGTGAGAACATTTGAAGCAGCTTTAGAAAAAAATCTGCTTCTGTTTGACATCATGACCGAGAGGTTTGAGATCGCTTCTTTACTTCAGCGGGAGCTTTCGATGTTGCCTGCGGTTTTTGGAGAATTGGAAAACGGAACCTTGGAAAACCCGGCCATCACCAAAGAAAGCGTCCACCACTTTTTCAAGTATGTTTCAGGCAATCCTTTGGTACGTCCTGATTGGTTTTTCGATGTAAGCAAAGAAGGGGAAGGCATAGTCGATGTGACCACCCATTTGGTGGATCTAATCCAATGGGAGGCTTTTCCTGAGGTCATCTTGGACACCACCGATGTGCAGATGTTGACTGCCAAGAGATGGCCCACTTCCCTGACTTTGGATAAATTCAGCAAAGTCACAGGCAAAACTGAGTTTCCTGAGTTCTTGAAAAAGAACCTGAAAAATGGAAATCTTGAAGTTTTTTGCAATGGAGAGATGAATTACACACTCAAAGGAAAACATGCAAAAGTCAGTGTAATCTGGAATTTCGAAGCTCCTGAAGGTGCCGGAGATACGCATTTCAGCATGATGCGGGGTACCAAAGCAAATCTCATTATCCGGCAAGGAAAAGAAGAAAACTTCAAACCGACTTTGTATGTGGCACTCTTACAAGGTCAAGACCAAGTACTCGGAAATACGATCGCCTCAACCCTTCAAGCCAAATACCCCGGGCTTGGACTCCAAAAACAAAAAAACGGAGAATACCTGATTCTCATTCCTGACAGCTACCATATCGGGCATGAAGCGCATTTTGGGCAGGTCACGGGGAAGTTTTTAGAATATTATAAATCAGGAAAAATGCCCGATTGGGAAGTTCCCAATATGATTGTGAAGTATTATACTACAACGAAAGCGCTGGAGGTGGCGAAGGAGTGATGTTTTTGGTTTAGGTTATTCCTATCACCAAATCAACCTTTTGTTTACAAAACCAAATCCTCCCAATCCCAAACTAGGAATTCTATTATTCAGAGCTGCAAGGGTTTGAGTTCCCTAGGAAATCCAATTTCTTTCAGCCAATGAATTTTCCATCAAAACCGAAAGAAATATCCTACAGCTCCAAATAAATCAAAACCTAATTTAGAAACAGTAATTTGGGTTGGTGGGTCATTAAATGTTTGGTTTGGATCTTTGTAGATATCACTTAATTTATCAACATGGCCACCTGCTATTCCAACATCGAATACCAAAGAGTTTTTTAATCCCAAACTTGCGCCAATTCCAACTAATATTCGTGGTCGAACCTTCTCAGTAAAGGAAATACCTAGTCCTAATGACCCATGGATACCGAATTTATCACTTATTTTTTCCCCCATCTTCGCCAAAATAGCAGTTCCTACTTCATAATTGTTCCCATCCTCCTCAATTAACCTATATGAAATATCTCCAACTTCTGAAATTTCTTGTTTTACAGAAAAATTTTGGTCACTTAAACCACTAAAATAAAAGGAGGAGCTAACTCCGGAATAAGGAGTTTGTTGAATAGGAAATACAAAAGAAGTGGAATATGAATTCAATTTATATAATGGATCTCTTGGAGAAATTGAAACTGTTACTTTACTTTTTTCTCCCAAATATTGGATTGGCATGGAATAAAATTCATTAGAATTAAGGTTTTCAATAAATGTCAAAGCAACCATCATTTTTTCCCAATTTTCATCCGAGACTAATTTTTTCGCATTTTTATAAGAATCATCGAGCTTTGTCTTGTTAGCAAAAACCAATTCTTTATTTTTGCCCAATACATCAAATTTCCATTTTAAGTCAGCATATACAATTTTTTCTTTATCGTTAAGATTATCCACATTAATGGAATTAAATATCCCAGTTAAGGTATTTTCTACTCTCAAATAATTCTCTAATTCAGATTTTGTTGTATAAGTTGTCCAAGATGTATTCAAAATATTTACGATATTTTCGAATTCCTTCAAAGAATTTGAAGTGATATCCTTTAATTCTTCCTTTGCAATTCTTGATTTTATGAATGATTGTTTAATTAATAAATATTTTTTTTCAATCTCTAAAACATTAGTATTTAAACCTTTGTTTGATTCGAATAATACTTTGTTTAATTTTTCTAAATTCTCGTTTGCCAAAACTATATTTTTTTTAATATTATCCAATTTGTGTTCTATTTCTTTTCTTATTTCTAGGCTTTCAAGATCGGCCTTCTCTTTTGCATCTTTTTTGGGATCCTCAACTTCAGTTATCTTAGGAGGAACATAAAAATTAATTGTTGCCAATGCCGCAACTATGGATTCCAAATTAAAATCCGGTATTGTGGGCAATTTCAAGGCTTCGGTGGGAAGCGTGTCTTTCTGGTTGACGGAAACCATATAATTTACCTGGTTGATGCCTGTTACCTTGATTACATAATACTCACCAACCTTCAAATCTTTGTGATTTTTCACTTGACCTAATTCTATGGTTTTTTCGGGTTTTGAAAAATCAATTGTTATGATTTTTGGGTTTTGGCCATAGGCAAATCCTGTAGACAGAAAAAGGAGAAGAACAATTTGTAGCTTTTTCATAAGCTTGTTTTTGGTTTTAAGTATTCTGAAGAATAAAGTATAAACTGAATTGAACCAATGGTAAAAAAGCAACACTTGATAATATTGACTATGTGCCTAAGGAAGTACACCTGGCCCGCAATCTTGGTTGGCATCAACATATCAATAAAGAAGCTACCAAAAGAATAGAAGAAGATACCTGATAGAAACCAAAACCATGGAGATTGTAAAATTTTATCGTTTTTTTCTGCCAATCCCAATAATGCTATTGCAGACACAAATGAATAAATAATAAATATTACAGCGGAAAATAAAGAAGTGTTATTTATATATGTTTTAAGACTACCTGTAAATAAAGTTGAGATTGTCAGTAGTGCTATTACAGTTAAGAGAAAATAAAACCAATGCATTTTTTTTTCCTTATTTTTAATATCGACAAATTCGGAAGACAAGCCAACTATCAATATGGTTTGGATATATTGATAAAATAAGTGTATTGTGTAGTACCATCTGTCACCATTGTCTGTAAGCGGTGTGAATACTCCTATAACATCCATTAAACCTGACATCAAAAAAACAATCCATATTTTGAAATTTTTAGATTCAGATCCGATTAGTTTTAAGGCAAGAATACTTGTTGGAATCCAAATTAGACCAATTGATAGTTTATGTATTGTCTCCATGCCATGTGTTTGTTAATACTTATTGTGTAGGTGGTTTTCTTGGAGGCTTTGATTCATTCTCCATTCTATACTTGAA
Organism: Cognataquiflexum rubidum; assembly: GCF_022538115.1. Classification (GTDB taxonomy): domain Bacteria; phylum Bacteroidota; class Bacteroidia; order Cytophagales; family Cyclobacteriaceae; genus Cognataquiflexum; species Cognataquiflexum rubidum. The sequence goes on from NZ_JAKZAL010000001.1 coordinate 209,155, forward strand.
TTTCCCTTGTCCATTTTCAATTATTCTTCCGTCATGATCACGTCCCATCAGAACCAATCGTAGCCCATGGGGATCTAATGCCGAGCTATATCCAAAATGATAAGATATATAAACTAATTTGGGATCGGTTAAAAAATCTATCAAATAAGATTTACCATTTTCGTCACTATCAGCTTTGCACATAAATGCAAAACTTACTTTAGATATATTTTTACCTTTATTAAAACCTAAAAAATCTTTCTGTAATATTTCGATTTTAGCGGAATTTTCAATTTTATCAGGAAAGTTTGGCTTTATGACATCAACCTTAAATTCTTCTTCATTTTGAAATGGAATCCATTTCAAGGGCCCAAATTCAGTTATAATATTGTTTGATAATATTATTTCTGAGTCTTCAGGTTTATAACTTTCTATTATGTCTTCCTCGTAATCAAAGGGAGTTATTTTTTTCTCGGCGGCTAATAAATATTTTTTTGTTTCATTTTCAAAAGAATACCAAAACATTATTCCTACAAAATTCGGATCATTAGCCCATTCCTTAAATTTAGCAGCGGCATATACACCTCCTAAGATCCCATTGAAAAGTTCATTATATTTTGCGTCTTTAAATCCTTCAAAATACTGTTGCGCAACCTGCATTTCTATTGGACCCGACTTAAGTGCTTTTCTCTTAGATTTTCCCATCTTATTAAATATTTATTTTTATGAAATTCGAAATTCTGGTCCAATTGTTCTAATTAAAATTAGAATTCGGTAGATTTCACCAAGAATTCGGTCAAATTCTTTAATGATTACTTGTTTTTAATATATCTCATGAATTCATCTTTTTTTCGTCTTGACACATCCACCACCGACCCATCACTTAACTTAACTTGTCCACCTTCCCCTTTATAATATTCAAGTAAGTAATCGGTATTTATGAGATGTGAATTATGAACCCGGAAAAACCGATAATCCTCCAACATTTCTTCGACATCCTTGAGCGTTTTAGAGACTAGAATTTTTCTTTTGTCAATGGTGAAAAAAGTGGTATAAGTGTTATCCGACTCACATCGGATGATATCAGATATTTTTATAAAAATATATCCATGAAGCGTCGGTAATGCAATCTTAACCTGTTCTTTTTGAACACTCAAATTCTTCAATAATAAATCTACCTTTTCATTTTTGCTTTCCTTTTTTGATAAAAACCGGTTAATGGCTTTCTCTAAATCCGTAGGATCTATGGGTTTTAGAAGATAATCAATGGCCGCTAGCTTAAATGCTTTAACTGCAAATTCTTCAAATGAAGTTGTAAATATTATCTCAAATGGAATTTCTGATAATTTTGATAACCAGTCAAAAGACGTAAATGGAGGAAGCATCACATCGGAGAAAACCAAATCGATTTCCATTTTATTTGAAATTAAAGCAGCTTGCTCGATGTTGCTTGCCAGACCACATAGTTTCAGATTTTGGTAAGGAGCGAGCAATTGGACCATTGTAGTTTGATCCGATAGTTCATCCTCCACAATCAATACATTAAAGAAATCTTTCATGGCTTTTATTCTTCTTCAAAGGGTATGACAAGATTAACATGGGTTCCGTTGTTTTTATTTATAGTGAAGGAAGCTTCGACTCCTGGAAGAGTATTTAACTGGGCAAACCGACCCTCCATCAAATGGAGCCCCATGCTACTTTTTTTTACAAATTTGCTTAGGTCTGAAGAAGATTTACTTGATGTACCATCTCCATTATCAGATATTTGAATTTCTAAATGGCTTTTATTAGTCTTTGCTATTTCCAATTTTATTTCCCCATTTTCATTTATGCCATGCCATATTGCATTTTCCAAAAATGGCTGAATCAACATCGGGGGGATAAAGATTGAATCAAGTTTCTGTGAATCTTTCCAATTAATAAAGAACGAAAAATCATTTTTTCTTCTCAATTGCTCTAATTCCAAGTATGTTCTATTTGATTCAATTTCTTCTTCAAGACTGACCCATTTTTTAGAACTACTCTCAAGAACATACCTAATCAGTTTCGAAAATTTAATTAAAAAATTACTTGCCTGTGAAGTTTCCTGATTCAAAATAAAATGGTGAATAGAATTTAGACTATTAAAAATAAAATGAGGATTTATTTGTGCTTTAAGTGCAATAAGCTCTCCCTCTGCCTTATCAAGCTTTAATTCAGTTTCTTTTCTCTTAAATTCTGATTCTCGCTTAGATCTATAAACAACAAATATGATAAATGAAAAAGCTATAATTACAGGTAATAAACCTACCAAAACAGTTATTTGTACTTCAGTCATTTTCTCCAAATATATTAGGTATATCCCATCAAGAATTTATGCAAAATAATAAAAAGCTTATTTCTGATGATAATGAACACAAATCCTAATATATTAAAGTAATTTCATATTTCAATCCAATTTTAAAAACAAAATAAAAGTCTTTTGAAATATTCAAAAGACTTTTATTATTCTGTATTTACTTATGTAAATTTATTTTAATCTTGTACATGGGTCCATACTTGAGATTTTCCACCTGACAATCTACCTTGTTGGGTTTTTATTATTTGATTGTTTTTAACCACCCTAAGTGTAAAGTCAGAGCTTGCAGGGCTTCCACTACATGATTCATAATATTCAACCCAGTATCTGTAGGTTCCAGATGGTGCACTTCCGGCATACCAGAAGATATTTTCATTCCCCCCGTTTGCACAATCACCACAGAGGCAGTCTACATCTAATTGGCCATTGTTTGAAAAGGGATTTAGCCAAGAAATTATACTTCCATCAGGAGTTTGAACATAGATGTCAAGATCAACTTCATTGTGATTTGAGAATTGAAGATTGAACCTAGGGTCTCCATCTTGACCCACGAGTTGGTCAGTTTCTGGTTCGGGTTCTGGAATACATCCAATGAACAAAACTGAAAGCATTAGGCAGGAAATAATTGACTTTTTCATAATTTGAAAGTTTAATTAAGGTTAAAATTTATTTAGGTTATTTATTTGATTTAATTGAGGAAATCGCGTTTGAAGATGGTTATCACCAACTAAAACTAATTCCTATATTATTCATATTTCCATTCGAGTAGGAGTAGGTTATTCCAAACTTATCACCAAAATTATAGTCAGTTCCGATTTTCCATATGAAACCTCCGGAGTAATAGATTCCACCGTCTTCAGGAAATTGCACCACCATATCGTATCCTGGTTGAAAAAATGGGAAAAAGCCACGATTAATCTTTTTATCGTTTCCCAAAACTTTATTTACAGGTAAATAGCCTGAAAGGTAAAGTCTTAAGGATGAGAATGTGTAGTCGATATCTTTGGATGGTATATGAGTCCAAGCCCCTAACCCGAAATTCAAATAATCGATTACTCTAAATTCAAAGTCATATCCTAAAGAACTATATCCGGCTGAATTGAAACCATAGGCAATACGGTTCGGCTGATATGCTAATTCTGGTATTTTTTCTTTATTTTCATTTTTCGGATCTACTTTGGGAGAATAGGAATTACTTGTTGTTTGATTGTTTGGGGTAGTTGAGGGAATTACTGTTGAGCCATTAGGAATTAATTGGACTTGTTGACTTTGCATAAATTCAATATTTCCATCTTCATAAATAATTTTGACTACCTGATTCTTTTCAATACTTCGATTGGGACCATTTAAGTAATCCCAGGATTTGTAGAAGATTTTAGTCTCGGATACTTCGACCACTTTGCAAGCGATTGTGGTATTGTCAGTTTTTTGTAAAATGTCTTGACAAAATGAGACATGAAGGCTGCAAAAAAATGCACCTATCATAAGTTTGATTTTGGTTTTCATTTCGATTGAGATTAGATGTTTATAATTTTCGAAATAAAGGTCTCTTTAAAAATGAAAGTGTAGAACCATCAAATAGAAAGTGGTATTCCTAAAGTAGACTCTGGATTCTTTTGATGAGAATTTGAAAAAAATACTGATCTTGATTTAAGGAATTAATTGGAGTCAGCTTTGCGCTTCGAGAAAAAATATTAAAAATGGATTATTAACTTTTTATTCATTCCTAAAACTTACTCACTTTCTTTTTTCACGTAACTTGAAGGCGATATAAATATAATGGTGAAGGGATAGGGTAATTGCCTCAGACCATTTATCCCATTTTTTATTGCTCATAGGAATCAAAATAAACTCGGGAATCATTTTAAAGCACACCTTAAAGAAAATACCCAGTTATTTGAAGCTTAACTTAAAATCAAATCTGATCAATATCAGGAATTTCCATCATCTCCAAAATAGGTTCCAAAGACATTCCCCCCGGATTCAAACCAGATTTTCCTTCGGGAACTGGAATCCCCAATTCCAGAAAATAGGTTTCCCAAATCGGAAATAATTCACCTGTGTCAGGATCATTGTAGGTCATGGGTTTGGGTTGGAAAAGATTCGAACCTCCATTTGCGGCTTTGAAGGCAAAGTGAATCAATTCAGAACAGTAGTACGCCTCATTGTCAAAATCAAAAGCCGAATCATAGGGTTTTCCAAGATGCTTTTTAGCTTCTGAAATAGCTTCCGGAATCAAATGTTGGAATTCGGATTTTAAACGTCCTACCATCACTTTTGGCTTTCCATTTTCATCGAGGTGCCTGTTGAGGAATTCCTGCAAGGGTGTTTTGCTAACTCCTTTTCCGATCGCCTCAAGTACAAACCACCCGCCATTTTCCTGTATCAGCAAGCCATTGTGCGAAAACTCAATGCCCTGATATCCCTCAGTTACTTTCCGGATGGCTTCACAGAAATCCCCACAATCCCCGTCTTGAAACAGGATATCGCCTTCCTGCCAGGAGAATTCTTTTTGGTTACATGAAAAACCCAGCATCATTAATATCATTGAAAAAAATATGGAATTCAAAGTTTTCATTGATTTACGGTATCTTGATATACTATGAAACCTTGTTTTGAGTGTAAACTTTTCCAAAGTTCGGAATGGATGTTTTCAGATTCCATTGGTCTTGTACAAACTTTGGAAAAGCTTTTCACAATTCAACTTCTTACCTAAACAACCTGATATTTATTTATCAAAATCTTCAATACAATAAGTCTTGGATTGATTATGAACGAACTGCCGTGGACTGTCGACTATGGACTGTGAAACCACTATATCACCATTATAAAAAACACCAAAGCCACTCCAAGAACCAAAATCATTTTTTTGGCTTTGTCCTTGGACTGTTCTGATATTTTCCTTTTTCGCAATACCATGATGGCGATACTCAACCCAAAAAACTGCAACAACAAGCCTACTCCGCTGAGCGGTCCCATCGGGGCATTCAAAAATTGAAAGTACCCATTGAAAAGCGGCACCAAACAAATCACAATGCCTGCTACCCCAAAAATGAAAGAACGCTGCAACAGCAGGTTCTCATCCTTATCAAACCACTTCATCCTTCTTATCTTTTATTTGATTTTACTTTTTCTGTCTTGAAAATATTTCCCGATTTCATCGGCTGACATGGCATTGAAGGTCATGTCTTTGGTCAATCCGCCTTTTCTTCCCGCGATCACACCGTACTTCATATCTGCATAGCCTTCCATTTCGTGGGCATCGGGGTTGATGGCTAGCTTCACCCCTTTGTCCATGGCATAGTTGACCCATCTCCAATCCAAGTCCAATCTCCAAGGATTGGCATTGATTTCGATGGCGACATTGTGGATTGCACAGGCATCGATGATGGCTTTGTGGTCGATGGGGTAGCCTTCTCTTCGCAACAATAACCTTCCCGTAGGATGTCCCAAAATGGTGGTGTAAGGATTCATAATTGCATTGAGCAATCTTGCTGTGGCTTTTTTTCTGTCCATTCCCAAGTTGGAGTGGATGGAAGAAACAATGAAATCAAAGCTCGCCAACACTTCCTCAGGATAATCCAAACTCCCATCTGTGAGGATATCACTCTCAATTCCTTTGAAGATCCGGAAGGGCGCCAACTCCTTGTTCAACTGATCGATCTCTTGCTGTTGCTTCTGCACTTTTTCGATTTCCAAACCTCCCGCATAGAAGGCCGTGCGGCTGTGGTCAGAGATTCCCAGATATTCAAAACCCAATTCCTTACAATATTCGGCCATCTGTCTCAAAGTATGCTTGCCGTCGCTGTAAGTAGAGTGGTTGTGCAAAATCCCTTTCAGGTCTTTGTCCTCAAGCAATTGGGGAATTTTCCCGGCCTTGGCCAGATCGAATTCCAGATATCCTTCCCGCAGTTCTTCGGGAATCCATGGTAATCCTGCTTTTTCGAAAAATGCTGACTCGGAAGCAATCGGGGTATTTTCCCGAAGTAATTCTATCATTGTTTTTTCTCCCTCTATGGGATACAACAAGTGGGATTTAGCACCTGTCCTCACTATTTTTTCTTCCACAAAGTGCGATGGCTTCGCAAAATGAATGAGCAAATTGATTTCAGGCTCGGTCATTTTTCCCGTCCATTTAAAAGGACTGGAGGATTTTTTATTATGTTCAAGATTATCCAAACCGGAAAACCTGGCAACCGTATCGGCGTGGTCCTCGGTGGCGACAAGCCATTCTACCCTTTCAATTATTTCCGCTTTCCGGGCAAATTCCCCCACTGTCACAACTCCCTTAACCCCGGTAAGTCCTCCGATTATGTTACCAAAATCAGCCATTATCCCTTCTATGTCGGCATAAAGCCATTTCCCTTGATTGGCTTCCCTAAACTCAAGTGAAGCAAGGATGCTTTCCTGCGTTTTTTCTCCAAATCCTTTTGCCTTTGCCACCTGACCGGATTGACAGGCTTCAAGCAATTCGTGGGTAGAGGTGATGTTCAGGTCTTCCCAAAGTGCTTTCACTTTTTTTGGGCCAAGGCCTTTGATCTCCAAAATTTCCAAAATCCCTGAAGGTGTTTTTGCCAAAAGCTCCTCCAAATAGGGATGCATTCCGGTGGTCGCAAGAGAAAAAACAAATTCAGCGATACTTTTGCCCATACCTGCTTCAGCCTGCAATTGCTCTACAGACTTATTGATGACTGAAATGTCATTCCTGTCAATGTTGTTGAGCGCAGATTGGTAGTTTCTGATCTTAAAAGAGTTTTCATCATGCAGTTCCATCAGTTGGATGCTGCGTTTGAGAAGGCGAAGGATTGATTTTTGGTCCAAAATCTTGAAAATGTTTGTTCCTGAGATAGACAAATGTCATCAATAATTGTTTCAAAATAAAATGTTAAGCCTTAACTTGACACATGTAAAACTGAACCCAAATATGAATTACTGGCTAGTCAAATCAGAACCGAGTGAATATGGATGGGAGGACCTTTTCTCCAAAGGAGAAGATATTTGGGACGGAATCCGTAACTACCAGGCGCGCAATTTTTTGAAAGAAATGAAAACCGGTGATTTGGTACTCTTTTACCACAGTGGCAAAAACAAAGAAATTGTCGGGGTGGCCAAGGTATCAGAAGAAGCATTTCCTGATCTGGAAGAAGGCGAGGACAAAGGCTGGGTGGCTGTGAAAATAAAACCACATCAAAAATTGAAAAATCCCGTAACATTATATCAAATCAAATCGGATGACTTATTGTCTACTTTGCATTTGGTCAAGCAATCGAGACTTTCGACCATGCCGGTAGAAAAAATACAATTTGACCATATCATCAAACTAGGTTCATGAAAAAACCGGCTCTAATACTTCTTCTTTCGGTCACATTGGTATTTTCTGCCTTTTCACAACTGATGTATGTGGACAGATTTGAGGTTCCGAGCATTTTTACGGAAAAAAACTTCATTGTCATTCCGAGACAAGGTGGCTTGATAGCCTTTCGCGTTCAACCTGAAAAAGGATTGACACTGAAATCAAGTCTCCAATATTTTTTGACTGATGTCAATCTCCAATCGGATAGTTTCAAAGAAATCAGAGTGAAGGATGGATATGAGCTGACAGGATACGACCTAGAGGGGGAATTCCTATACATCCTGATGCAAAAAGGTACAGTGGCGACTTCTGACAGGTATCTCATAGAAATAGACCTGAAAAGCGAGGTCGCAAAAGAAATCCCTCTTGAAAATATCTATGCCATGGAACTTCAGGAGTTTTTTGTTCTCAATAGAAGCGCGATTTTCATGGGGACGGTTGACGTGAGGCCAATCGTTCAGATTTATGATATCGCAGACAATAATCTCATCACGGTGCAGGGAATATATTTCAAAGACACCAAAATCCTCCAACTGAAAAAAGAAAGTGAATTTGGCGTTTTGGATTTGTTGGTCAGCAGGAGGGATAAATACAAAATGAAGCAGATTTCCCTGATGACTTTTGATGACAATGGAAATAAAATCCGTGAAGTGGTCATCGACAAACTCAAAGACCAAGACCTCGAACTCGTAGAAGGCATCCTCACTCCGATTCAAAATTACCAACAGTCCATCATCGGTACTTTCGGAAACCGAAAGAGAGAATCCTATCAGGGAATCTACCTTGCAGATGTGAATGAATTTGGAGAATACAATATAAAATACCTGACGTTGGAAAATTTTCCCAGTTTTTTCAATTATATGAAAGAAAAACAAAAGGAGAAAAAGCTTCAGGAACTTGAAAAGTATTTTGCGAAAGGAAAAACCCCTTCGATCAAGCCTGTTTTTTCTGCAAGGGAAGTCATCACACTTAATCAGGGATATTTGGTATACAGTGACCATTTTTTGGCTACCAATGCCCGCTATACCCCAAGAGATGGGGTTTATGCCAATGAATCTTACCGGTACAGTCCCAACAGACTGATGATGGACCAGGTGGGATACGGAGATGGGCGGTACGCCAACAGCTTTCCGGGTTCAAGGTATGGCACCTCTACATCCTGGCAGGAACTAGGTGAATACGAGTTTGTATCCTCCTATTTCCTTTATTTGAATCGCGATGGTGAAGTTATTTGGGACGGCGCCCTAGACCTTCTCCATAAATCCACCAGTGTACCCAGCAAATATGGTGAGGTAAGTTTTGATGGAGAAAAAATCCATTATATGTACTTGGACGGCAACCAGATGTATATGAGTTATATCAAAAATGGCGAGGTGATTTTCCAAAACCAATCTTTTGAAATTGAATTGATGGATGAAAATGAAAGGTTGAGAGAAACCCAGGACGGCAGTCTTTCCCTTAGCCATTGGATGGACAATTATTTTTTGTTGACCGGCAAGCAGAAAATCCGGTTTATGAATGCTGAAAACAAGGAGGAGATCAAAGAGGTTTTTTTCCTGACAAGGATCAAAGTAGACGGAGACCTGTATGTGCCTGAGGAGGAAGACTTGGGTGAGAAATGAGATTTGGAGGAATAATTTGGCATTTGCAGTTTTTGCCGTAAGCATTTGCAGTTTTCAGTGGGCAGTCTCCATCCTTCGGAATTCAAAAATCCCCAACTTGTGATAGGTTTTACACTAACCAATTAAAACTAGGAGTGAAGTACAATTGTAGTGGCCATGGCCTGTCGACTATGGTCAGATTGACCGCAGCTTTAATCTTTATTTTTAGCAATTGGCAAAGAAGCGGACAATCATCCTCCGCAATTTTCAAATTTTTCAACCCAAACACCTTGAAACTTTTTATATTTGCTCCCAAAGCAAAGCCATGCAAAAAAGACTTGTTCTGGACCAACAGCAGATCGCCATCATCCTCAAACGGTTCTGCCATCAGTTGATTGAAAACCACGATACTTTTGACAATACCGTACTTTTAGGCTTACAGCCCCGTGGACCGATAGTTTTGGATAAGATTGTCAGGTTGTTGGAAGAAATCGCAGGGGTAAAAGTGCCTTTTGGATATTTGGATGCGACATTTCACCGGGATGATTTCAGAAGAAGAGATTTTCCTCTCAAAGCCAACGAAACCAAAATTGATTTTCTGATCGAGGGTAAAAAAGTTGTGCTGATAGACGATGTCCTGTACAAGGGGCGCTCTGTCAGGGCTGCTTTGGATGCCATGATAGCATTTGGCAGGCCACAGAAAGTGGAACTGATGATCTTGATCGATCGAAAATATACCAGAGATTATCCTATTATGCCGGATTATTGCGGTGTGAAAGTCAATACCCTTGAAAGCCAATATGTCTCAGTAGAGTGGGTGGAAAAAGGCTTTGAAAAAGATGCCATTTGGATAACAGAAAAAGCATAAAAAACACATGTCACAACTCAGCACCAGACACTTATTAGGCATCAAAGACATCACCGCAGATGATATCCAACTTATTTTTGAGACTGCGGACAACTTCAAAGAAGTCCTCAACCGCCCGATCAAAAAAGTACCCTCACTGAGAGACATTACCATTGCCAACATATTTTTCGAAAATTCTACCCGCACCAGATTATCCTTTGAACTAGCCGAAAAGAGGCTCTCTGCCGATGTGATCAATTTTTCTTCTTCCAACAGTTCTGTCAAAAAAGGAGAAACCCTCATCGACACGGTCAATAATATCCTTTCGATGAAAGTGGACATGGTCGTGATGAGACATGCAAGTCCGGGTGCCCCGCACTTTCTCTCCAAAAATATACAAGCAAATGTGGTCAACGCAGGAGATGGCACACATGAACATCCTACCCAAGCACTTTTAGATGCTTTTTCAATCAGAGAAAAACTTGGAGATGTGGCAGGAAAAAAAGTTGCCATCATCGGAGATATCCTCCACTCAAGGGTAGCACTATCCAATATTTTCTGCCTGCAAAAACTCGGTGCCGAAGTCATGGTTTGCGGACCGATTACCTTACTTCCAAAACACATCGACAGTCTCGGAGTCAAAGTGGAATATGATGTCCAAAAGGCACTTGAATGGTGCGATGTAGCAAACGTCCTCCGCATCCAACTTGAAAGACAACAGATCAAATATTTCCCTTCCCTGAGAGAGTATTCACTTTATTTTGGCATCAACAAAAAGATGCTTGACCGACTTGATAAAAAAATCGTGGTCATGCACCCGGGTCCTATCAACAGAGGAGTGGAACTGAATTCGGACGCTGCAGATGGCGAACATTCTATCATCCTTCAGCAAGTTGAAAATGGAGTCGCGATCAGGATGGCAGTATTGTATCTGCTTGCGGGGGCTAAATAGAAAAAAATAGAGTGAAACTTTAAGATTTCACTCTATTTTTTTCTATCAAAATGAGTCTATCGGTCCAAAATCTCCCCTTTGATCACTTAAAAATAAATCCTGAGGGGCCTTTCCCTACACTCAAAGTTCTGACTTTTTGACCTGTCGTGCTGAGAATGGAAACTGAGCCTTTTCCTTGGAAACCATTGTTCTCCGCTACATAAATCTCCTTCCCTTCAATCTTGAATCCGATCCCGTATAGCCCTGAACCCGTAAAAAAAGACCCATTGATGACTTGTCCGGTATTGACGGATACTTTTGCCACTGCATCAGTATAATCCGGAAAACCGGTAGACGTCACTATAAACAATTCACTCCCCTCTCCCAAGGTGACTATTGGAGTTGGGTTGGCCAAAGGGATTTTAACAGTCCTAACAAGAGCATAATTTCCTGGATTGATTTCGTGAAAAATCGCATTGTTTTCATCCTGGGCATAAAGAAATAACCTTCCTTCGATCTCCAAAAACTGCGTCGGATTTCCCTCCACAGCAACACTAGCCGCCAACGTTTCTGAAGCAATAGAAATCACATCATATTTTTTGGCCGCAGTACAGGCTACATAAATAAAATTCCCCACCACAATCATTCCTTCAGGACGGCTTGAAACAGCTATCTTTTTAGCGATTGGCCCTCCATTAAGGTCATTTACCACGGCTACATACGAATCAGGATTGTTGAACCCGGCATCATATGGACCCCAATCGCTGATGAATAGCTTTTGGTTGACAGAAACCAAAGACCTGGTAATATTCAATCCTAAACTTATGCCTCCAAGAAGACTAAAGTCCTTTGGATTTACAATTTCCACCTTCCCTGTATTGGCGACAAGGTACATTCTCCCCTCAGCTTCGACCATATCCTCAATCAATCCCCCAAAAGGCCTGCTGTTTTTGGTCCTAAAAATATCTTCTTTGATCACCCCGGTAGATGGATCATAATGAAAAACCTCTCCATCATTGACACCAAAAGCACCTTCATTCATGATCAGAACTCCTTTTTCAAATTCACCAACAGGGATATCTGAAGGACCTTTAGTATCATCGTTACAGGAAGCGACAAAAAATGTAAGCCAGATCAGTGGCAGGAGCAAGCGTAAATTTTTCATATTCTTACATTTAAATTGAGTTGAAAATTTCTCCCCGGCATCGCACGCAATGGCATGACTTGATAGTCGGTGTTGAATAAGTTGTTGATTTGAAAACCTAGGATTCCATTCAGATTTCGGATTGACCAATTGTAATTCCCTCCCAAGTCCCAAAGCTGGTATGGGTCTAATCTCCCAGAGCCATCTGTTCCTGAAAACCGCTCTCCTACCAACTGGTAATTTAGAAATGTACTGAATGTCCCTTTCCCAACCATAATTATTGACTGGAATTTATGCAAAGGGGTATAGGGGAGTTGATTTCCTTTGCTACGGTCATTTTCTGAAATATCCGTTTGGTTGATGGCACGGGTCATGGCATAATTAACTTTCATATGGAGATCCCATTCTCCGGCTTTTTGTGTTGCTTCCAATCCATATTCCAAACCTGAATTATGAACTTCACGGATATTTTCGGGGGTCCAGACATTCCCTTTGGGAAGCCAAATGATCCAATTGTCTACCTTCATTCTGTATACCGTAATTTTTTGGGAAAGTTCAAAATTCCCTTTTTTGAAAAGGTGATTTATGCCTGATTCCCCACTCCAGCTCTTTTCGGATTGCAATTCAGGATTGCCGCCCGGAACCCAAAAACGGTCATTCAATGTCGGAACTTTGAAACTTCTAGCCAAATTGGAAGTGAAATGTATTTGGTGTGACTCATTTCTCCATATTTCCCATTCCCCTCCGACACTTGGTGTAAATGGGGCCAAGTTTCCCTCAAAAACCAATTGCCTGAGATTGACAGAAAAGCCCAATCTTTCTGAAGGCCGAAAATTGATGGATTGATACAATTCTACCCTGGATTCTTTTGCCTGATAAGTGCTCAAATTCCCCTGGATTTCTGTTATCCTAAGACCGGATTTTGAATTCCATTTATTGCTGATCTCCCAATCCAAGTCTCCTGCAAGAAAATATTGGATGGTCTGATTGAATGAATTATTGAATAATTGATCGTCCCTGACCAAGCCACTTTTTAGATTCCAGACTTTATTTTTCCCAAAATGGAAATAATCCAAAACCAATCTCAGGTTTCGGTCTGATTGAAAATCAATGGTATTGGAACCCATCAGCGGTTGAATTTCACGATTGGTTTCATTCCACCACACAGACGTGCTGATGAGATTTTTGGGGTTGATGCTCCAAGCCAAGTCCTGCATTGCCCCTGTCTGGTCTAGTCGGCCGTGGCTTTGTCTTTCGATGGGAGTACCCATTTTGGTAATGTTTCGGAAGAGGAAATCATTTTCAGAAAAATTGCGGTAGATTCTGGTTCTTGCAGAGAATTTATTATCCGAAAAGGAATATTCTACTTGTTGGTTCCATCTCCCAAAACTCCCAAATACCGACCCAATCCTAACCTGATGATCTTCGTCAAATTTAAGTTTATTGGTCAAATGGACTGCCCCGCCGATGGCATCCGTGCCATAAAGTGCTCCTCCACTTCCAAAATGGATAGAAGCATTGTCAAAACCACCTACCGGCAAAATCGAAAAATCCGACTGCCCAAGCGAAGGGCTGTTGATGGGAAGTCCGTTCCAAAAGACAGCGTTGTGTCCGGCGGATGTCCCGCGCATGGTAAGGGAGGATAGCATTCCCGATCCATATTGACGAAGAAACAATCCGGTTCTTTGTTGGAGAAAATCCGACAAAGGCAAACCTTGGAAGATTTCAAGGTCTTTTTCGGAAATGTTTTGAATGGTACTTCCAAAAGCGTATTTGTCGAGAGAAGGAGAAAAAACCTCCACCGGGGATAAAGCGACCGTGTCTTGACTTGTTATTTCTGTTTCAAGAGAAATCTTACTTTCCTTTACAGGATTAACCTCCTGATTAAGAATTGTCTGAAACATAAATACAACCAAGAATATCAAAATCTTTTGAATTAAATGAAGATCAGCACCTATTTAATCCAAAGCCTTTTGTGGAAAATGATTGAGAAGAAAACTGGATGTTTTATAAAAACAATTAAGAATGAAGAATTCTGAATGAAAAAAATTCAAAATCCAACATTAGAAAGCTATCAACGGATAGTCCCTTTCATCCTAATCATTTTTGTGATAAACAAACTGCCTTTTCCTCAGCCTTTCACCCGAAAGCTTTGAATATGATGAAAAATGGCAGGTCTCCTGGCTTCCCTGGATTTACCGGCCTTCTCGCACGCCGCAGCGCACAATGGCAATGGAGGTGGGTAAATCACTATCCCGGGTTGATCGGGATGGGGTTACAGTTGCGGGGACAGCTTCGGTATTTCACCGAATTCCCTTTTCATCCCGAGAGCCTGATGTAGGTTCGGGAACCATAATTCTGTCACAAACATAGCCAAAGAAATTTTTTGAGCGTCTATCTGGGGTATTATTTTTTGTTCAAATACCATAATAGAAAATAGACTTTGGCTTCGGGTGTTATATTTGGAAAACATTTGTTGACACTTGCAAGATGAAAATCTCCCTACTTCACTCTTTTTATACTGCCCCCTATTTCATCTTCTTCATTTTTTTTATCCTTTTTTCCTGTCAATCTCCAAAAGAAATCAAAGAACTTGACTTGATCGAAATCCCAAATTCATATGCAACGGGCTTTGCTGTTTTTCAGGGGGAAGGATTTAAAGTGGTTGAGGTCCGACAGGCATTTCCGGATAAACATCCTCCTTTTCATTATTTGGTCAAAGAAATTCCAGATTTGAAATTGGATGAGACTGGGTTTGATGCCGTTATTTCGCTGCCAATATCGAAGGTGGTGCTGACCTCCACGACACAGGTTCCTCATCTGGACTATTTGGGGGTTTCGGACCTGTTGATGGGATTTCCTAACCTGGATTTGATTTCATCCCCACAGACAAGAAAATTGATTGATGCCGGAAAAGTGACAGACCTTGGTTCTGGGGCGCAGGCGAATATTGAGAAGATCATCGAACTCGATCCCGACTGGGTGATGATTTCAACATTGGGAGAAGACCTCAAGAACCTTGAAATTCTCAAATCAGCTAAGATTCCTGCAATACTAAATGGGGAATATGTAGAGCAGCATCCTTTGGGAAGGGCAGAATGGATCAAAATTACAGGAGTATTATTGGGGAAATCCAAAGAAGCCAAAACCATATTTTCGCAAATCGAATCGGATTATAATCAAGCTTCGGATTTGGTAAAGGAGTTACCGGAAAGCAAACCAAAAGTAATGGCAGGAGTCATGTATAAAGACATCTGGTATGTGCCCGGAGCAGACTCTTGGGGAGCAAGATTGCTGGAAGTGGCAGGTGGTGATTACCTTTTCAAAGACCAAAAAGGAACAGGAAGCGCACAGTTGAGTTATGAGTATGTGTTGGAAAATGCTCATCAATCAGACTTTTGGTTGGGAGCGGCTGATTTCAAAACTTTGGAAGAAATGGAAAATGCAGATCCTAGGTATAAACATTTCGATGCCTTCAAACAGGGTAATGTCTATACTTACACCCAAAAAAAGGGGGTAACCGGTGGGTTGGAATACTTTGAGCTTGGATATTTGAGGCCCGATTTGATACTTCGGGATTTGATCAAAATCTTATACCCGGACCTTTTGCCGGAATATTCCCTTTATTTTTACACCAAACTGGATGAGAAATAAACCCACGTGTTTCCTTTTTCTGATAGGCATTTTGATTTGCCTGCTGCTTTTCGCGATGAATCTGGCGAGCGGGTCAGTTTTGATTCCTATTCAGGAAGTGATGGGGAGATTTGTCGGGGGAGAATTTTCAAAAAGCTCATGGGAGACAATTGTTATTGGATACCGAATTCCAAAAGCATTTACGGCAATCTTGGCCGGAATCGGGCTATCTCTGAGCGGGCTTCAGATGCAGACATTTTTCAGAAATCCCCTGGCTGGCCCATATGTATTGGGTGTCAGTTCTGGGGCCGGGTTGGGCGTAGCATTGTTGATTATGGCAGGATCGGCTTTTGGTTGGTCCATATATTCAGGTGGTTTTGGGATTTGGGCTGTTGTGTTTTCTGCCACTTTAGGATCTATTCTGGTCCTTTTGCTGATGAGTCTCACCGCTTGGAAAGTAAAAGACAGCATGACTTTGCTGATCGTGGGCTTGATGTTTGGCTCTGCTGTTTCGGCCTTGATTTCGGTTTTGTCGTACTTTTCCGGGGCTGACCAACTGAAGATGTTTACCATTTGGTCTATGGGAAGTCTTGGAAGTACCCAACCTGATCAGCTTGTTGCCTTCCTTGTTGCAGTTTTATTAGGTTTGCTTCCGCTTTTGGTCAATCTCAAATCTTTCAATGCCATGTTGCTTGGGGAAGCTTATGCGGAAAGTATGGGAGTCAATGTCCACCGGTTGCGTTGGGCGATGATAGTCAGCACGGGGATTTTGGCGGGATCAGTGACGGCATTCTGTGGACCTATCGCCTTTATCGGCATTGCCGTTCCACATATGGCGAGGCTTGTTTTTAAAACAGGTGATCACCGGATTCTTTTTCCGGCTTCTGCTTTGATCGGCGCTGCAGTACTTTTGGCATGTGATACGATCAGTCAGTTACCCGGCAGTGCACAGACTTTACCAATCAATGCAGTCACTTCTTTGGTAGGAGCGCCTATGGTCATCTGGTTGATTCTGAGGAGGAATTTCAGTAAGGAGTTTTAAATAGATGAGAGATTTGAGATTTGAAAAAACGTAACTAACATAATTAACCTTGTCAATTCAAAATTCCATATTGCAGGCAACCGACCTTTCATTAGGTTATAAAAAAGGCAGCAGATCCAATGTCATTGCAGACCATATTTCCTTTTCTTTAGAAAAAGGAAAACTCACCTGTCTGCTTGGCCCAAATGGTGTTGGTAAATCTACCTTGATCAAGACAATCATGGGACAGATTCCTGCTTTGAAAAATCAGGTCTATTTGGACACAAAACCTACCAATTCCATTTCAATTAAGGATTTATCCAAAAAAATAGCAGCAGTTCTCACCGAAAAAATCAACAGTGCAAATCTTACCGTAAAGCAAGTTGTGTCTTTGGGAAGAATCCCACACACAGGTTGGTTGGGGAATTTATCTGTGGAAGATCAGCAAAAAATTGACAAGGCTATCCAATCAACACACATCAATTATATTGAGGAAAGGTCAATGAATGAGCTCAGTGATGGGCAATTGCAGAAAGTCATGATTGCAAGGGCTTTGGCACAAGATGGGGAAATTTTGATTTTGGACGAACCAACAGCGCATTTAGACCTCATCAACAGGTTTGAGATCATGCACCTCCTGCGGGATATTGCAAAGAACGAAAACAAAGCCGTGCTCGTAGTAACCCATGATCTCGATATTGCCATTGATACAGCAGATGAATTTTGGCTGATGCAATGCGGCTTGCCTTTGGTCTGTGGAAGTCCGGAAGACCTGATTCTTCAAGGAAAAATCGATCTCTTGCTTCCCAATGATCGACTCCATTTTGACAAATCTGATGGCAAAGTGCGGGATTCGGCAGAATTTCCATATCCCCACATAGATGGTCCTGAAGATATGGTGAAGTGGGTGAAGCTCGCTTTGAGAAAAAATGATATCGGGCCCGAAATCATTTCCATAACAATCAAAACAGAAGGCAGTCAAATTGGTTTTTATTTAAGCGAAAGTACAGATATACGCAAATTTGAAACGATCACTTCCTTAATTACCCATCTCACCACTTTGGCTTACAACAGGAAAAAATAGAGAAACCTAGATTTTGAAATAGATACTCAAAATTTGTATTCAGAAAACCTTGAGTTTCTATATTTATCCAAATTGGAGGTTTGTAAATTTTAGATTTTTTTATTTAACTTGTAAGACAAACATAAAAATTTTATAAAACATGAGTTTTGAAATCAAATCATCCGGAGAAGCTTATGATGTGATTATCGTAGGTTCCGGTGCCGGTGGCGGTATGGCTTCCAAAATTCTTTCTGAAGCAGGTCTATCAGTAGCTGTTCTGGAAGCAGGAGGAGATTTTGACCCGGCAAAAGGGGAAGATAGGACCCAATTGAGACCACCTTGGGAATCTCCGAGAAGAGGCAGTGGAACAAGGATCAGGCCCTTTGGAGATTTTGACCAGGCGATTGGCGGTTGGGACATCGAGGGAGAACCTTATACCCATGTAAAAGGAAGCCAATTCGATTGGTTCAGGTCTAGAATGGTGGGTGGTAGGACCAACCACTGGGGCAGGATTTCTCTCCGTTTTGGACCCAATGATTTCAAAAGAAGCAGTATTGATGGCATGGGTGATGATTGGCCGATTGGCTATGATGACGTCAAGCCATATTATGATAAAGTAGATAAACTGATCGGAGTTTTTGGCTCCAAAGAAGGGATTTACAACGAACCGGATGGATTTTTCCTTCCACCTCCAAAGCCTAGGCTACACGAGATGTTTATCATGAAAGGAGCCAAAAAAGCAAATATGCCGGTAATTCCCGGACGGCTTTCGATGCTTACCCGACCGATTAACAATGAAAGAGGTGTTTGCTTTTTCTGTAACCAATGCAACAGGGCATGTCAGGCATATGCGGATTTTTCTTCAGGTTCGGTTTTGATCAAGCCTGCCATGAAAAAAGGCAAAGTGGAATTATACACCAATGCCATGGTGAGGGCTGTGACAACCGATGATTCCGGGAAAGCTACAGGGGTATCCTACATCAGTAAAGTGGACATGAAAGAATACAAGCTCAAATCAAGAGTGGTTGTTCTAGGCGCATCTGCCTGCGAATCATCCAGGATTATGCTGAACTCGAAGTCCAAAACACATCCAAACGGAATCGGTAACAGCAGTGGGGTGGTAGGAAAATACCTACATGACTCGACAGGTGCAGACAGAATGGGGATTCTTCCCGATCTTATCGATAGAGAAAGGTACAACGAGGATGGAGTCGGAGGTATGCACGTCTACACACCTTGGTGGCTGGACAATAAAAATCTTGATTTTGCACGGGGCTACCATATAGAATATTGGGGAGGAATGTCCATGCCGTCTTATGGCATAGGTTTTTCGATGGATACGATGAGGAAATATGTGAAGGATGAATTTGGCAATCCAAGTCCAAACGGCGGATATGGGGAAGGCTTGAAAAAAGATATCCGTAGGTCCTATGGTTCTATGGTGGGTATGTCGGGAAGGGGTGAAAGTATTCCTAGGGAAACCAATTATTGTGAAATCGACCCAAATGTGGTTGACAAATTCGGCATACCTGTGCTGCGATTCCATTACAAATGGTCAGACCAAGAAATCAAGCAGGCCAAACACATGCAGGATACCTTTGAGGAAATCCTCACCAATTCCGGTGCGGTTCTATTGGGAGAGAAACCCGGAGCCGATACCATGTATGGCTTAGCCGGTCCGGGAAGGATCATCCACGAGGTAGGTACAACGAGAATGGGGAATAATCCCGCAACGTCTGCTTTAAACAGCAATAGCCAAGCCCATGACTGCAAAAACCTGTTTGTGGTGGATGCAGGACCATTTGTTTCCCAAGCTGACAAAAACCCAACTTGGACGATTTTGGCCTTGTCTTGGAGAACTTCAGATTTTATCATCAGTGAATTGAAAAAGAAAAACATATAATTCAGGAGCTATGAACAGAAGAGACAATCTCAAACTCCTTTTTGCCGGGTCTTTGGCATCCGGATTCCTTTTGACCAATTGCAAGCCGGAGGATAAGGCAGCTGATTTGAGCCCGCAAATCTCAGGCGGGACAATGGGTGGCAGGATCGAAGCGGAAAACATCAGAGACCAAAAGCTACTTTCCGAAACATTCTTTACCGAAGAAGAAAGAAAGAAACTGGATGTTTTGGTCAATATCATCATGCCTGCAGGTGAAGATTCTGGAAGTGCCACCGATGCCGGAGTTCCGGATTTCATTGAATTTATGATGAAAGATTATATTGCCTATCAAACACAGATGCGCGGTGGACTCATGTGGCTTGATCACTACAGCGATGACAATTATGGTAAAAAATTCCTGGAACTTTCTGAATCTGAAAGAATGGAAATCATTGAACTGATCGCTTGGCCGGAGAAAGCAAAACCTGAGATGGAAGGAGGCGTCAAGTTCTTTAATATGCTTAGGAATCTTACTTCTACCGGATATTTTACCTCTGAAATTGGATTCAACTATTTGGGATATGTCGGAAATAAACCGAATGTCTGGGATGGTGTCCCTGAAGAAGTTATGAAAAAGCATGGATTTGCCTATGAGGAAAAATACATTCCGCTTTATTTAAAACCCGAAGAAAGGGCAACGGTGGCGGTTTGGGATGATGAAGGAAACTTGATTGGGTGATTTTACTATCTAATTTCAAATATTGAATAATCTTCATTTTCAACAAAACTCTCTATTTCAGGAATTTTCTGGACCAAAAGCTTAAATAAATTAGCAGTACTGGTATTACCCTTTCTAAATATTATAACTTTCGGAGTCTTTTTTCTTAAGATAGCCAACTTGTAAAAGTCATCATCATTTGTCAAAATAATAAAATGATTACGTATGGCATAATCCCATATTTCTTGATCTTTGGCCGGCCAAACAAGCTCCGGTATAACTCGGACGTGCTTAGATCCAGGAAAAAAATTTTCAAGAGCTTTCGCTAAACGCCATGAAAGGTTATCGTCTACAAGAAGTTTCAAATTTATTGAATTGAAATTTTTGTAATCCCTTCCCTTTTTGCTGCAAAATTTAAGGCGGCCAATATATGCTCTCTTGTTAAGCTAGGGAAATCCTCCAAGATTTCTTCATATGTCATTCCTGAGGCCAACCATTCCAAAATATCGATAACGGCGATCCTTGTATTTACTATACAAGGTTTCCCAAATCGAATATCAGGGTTAATTGAAATATATTTATCCAAAGATTCCATAGTCTAAATATAGCCAAATCAAATAAATTTAAAGTTAAATCATTTCATTTGAATTTACTTTACTTGATTCAATTTCACACAATGAAGATCATATTACAATTTTTTTATGAATAATCTTTTATGACCTACTTGAATCGACATTTTGCTCAAAGTTATTCAGACCATTTTTTAAAACTACCTCTATCAACATATCAGAATACGGGTGATAACAAATTAAGGCCAATTCATAAGAGATAGTAAGATTTTTAGAAACTCAAAACATTTCTATTCGTTTTAGAACTAAGTTTTAATTATATTTAAAAAAATTACTTATGGAAAAATTATCCCTATTATTTACACTGAGTTTGGTTTGCTTTATATCCATGGCTCAAGTTGATCGATATTGGAAACTTGAAAATTATACTAACCCCAATGAAATAGAAACCATTACAGAATCTGAATTAAGCGAAGATTTTGAAAAAATCGGTACAATATTCGCCAAAGCAAAAGGTGTAACAATTATTTCTGCAATCAACAGTGTTAACAACAGGGCGCTAAGAAAACTGAAAACAGAAACCTCTATGAGGGGAGGAAGTCACATTTTGTTTCTCCATGAAACCCAAGAAAATAATATATTTTCAAAAACAACGGCTTACTCTGCAATCATATACAGATCACCAAAATTGAATATTGAAGATTTAAAGAATGTTTTGAACGCCAACAATTTTTCATTCAAGCTTGAACGTAAATATAACCGCAACAAATTCTCACATTTAGACAATCCTATCAACCGACCTCTCAAAAAATTAGAATGGAATGAGCCTTACTTGAAAAATGGTAAAATAATTATTGAAATAACTGAAAATATTGGGAGTTCAAATAGGCTCATCAAATATGAAGTTATTGCATTTTCAGAAACGCAGATATTACTATTTATTGAAGACATTCCAAGTATAGAAATGAGATTGATAAGTCTGGAAAGGACATAAAAAAAGCAGCTTCTCAGCTGCTTTTTTTATTCATTTGATTTACGTAATTACTATTTACGTATTTACGCTTGCCACAGACAAAAAATTCTTCGATTGAAAACCCATAGTAGTGGCTATGGCCTGTCGATCGTGGTCTATGGACTGATTACTTTTTCTTACTAGGGAAAATAGCTGATTCTCCCAACTGTTCTTCAATTCTTAGCAATTGGTTGTATTTTGCCATCCTGTCAGATCTGGAAGCTGAACCGGTTTTGATCTGTCCACAGTTGGTCGCTACTGCTAGGTCAGCAATTGTCGAATCTTCAGTTTCGCCCGATCTATGAGACATTACAGCAGTAAATCCTGCTTTGTGAGCCATTGCAACAGCCTTCAAAGTTTCTGTCAAGGTTCCGATTTGGTTAACCTTCACCAAGATAGAGTTGGCGGATTTTTCTTTGATACCTCTTTCAAGGAATTTAACATTGGTTACGAATACATCATCACCGACCAATTGGACTTTGTCTCCGATTTTAGCAGTTAGCATTGCCCAACCAGCCCAATCATCCTCAGAAAAACCATCTTCTATAGAATCGATTGGATATTTTTGAGTCAATTCAGCCAAATACTCAACTTGTTCTTCTCTGGATCTAATTTTTCCGTTTGGACCTTCAAATTTAGTATAGTCGTATTTTCCGTCTTTGTAAAATTCTGTAGCAGCACAATCAAGCGCTATGGTGACATCATCACCGGCTTTGTAGCCTGCATTTTTGATCGCATCCAATACACAAGCCAAAGCCTCCTCTGTTCCTCCAGAGAAATTAGGAGCAAAACCACCTTCATCTCCTACAGCAGTGCTGAGTCCTTTATCGTGAAGGATTTTTTTCAAGTGATGAAAAATTTCAGCACCCATCCTGATGGCTTCCGAAAAACTTGAAGCACCAACAGGTCTTACCATAAATTCCTGGAAAGCAATAGGAGCATCAGAATGTGATCCTCCATTAATGATGTTCAACATTGGGACAGGAAGTGTATTGGCATTAACTCCACCGACGTATCTGTAAAGTGGTTGGCCGGATTCCATGGCCGCTGCTTTGGCAACTGCCAAAGACACACCAAGAATTGCATTTGCACCAAGTTTACCTTTGTTTGGAGTTCCGTCAAGACCAATCATGATTTCATCAATCAGATTTTGCTCGAAAACGTCCATTCCCACCAACTCAGGAGCAATGATATCATTTACATTGGAAACTGCTTTTAAAACACCTTTTCCAAGATATTTCGATTTATCGCCATCACGGAGTTCCACAGCCTCACTGATTCCGGTAGAGGCTCCACTAGGGACAGCAGCCCTTCCAAAGGCCCCATTTTCGGTGTAAACATCCACTTCGACTGTAGGGTTACCCCTAGAATCTAAAATTTGTCTTGCATGAATCGATTGGATCAATGTCATAATGTTAAGGTTTAAGAGTTTTTAATTTTTATTGATTAAAGAGATAAAATCATCAAATAAGTACCTCGAATCATGCGGTCCGGGGGAAGACTCAGGATGGTACTGCACTGAAAAAGCAGGTTTGTTTGTCAATTTAATACCCGCAACAGTATTGTCGTTCAAATGTACATGCGTCATTTCTACAAGGGCGCTTTTTTCAACATCCTCCCTGTTGACGACAAAACCATGATTCTGTGAAGTGATTTCACTTTTGCCAGTTAAGAGGTTTTTGATAGGGTGGTTCAATCCACGGTGTCCGTGATGCATTTTGTAGGTTGAAATGCCACAAGCTTCAGCGAGAATCTGGTGTCCAAGACAAATTCCAAATAATGGCTTATTTGTAGCTAAAATATCCTTAGTGGTATTCACTGCATATTCCATGACAGCAGGGTCACCAGGACCATTGGAAAGAAAATAACCGTCCGGATTCCATGATTCCATTTCGGCCAAAGTAGTTTTTGCAGGGAAAACCTGACAATAAACCCCTCGTTCGGCAAGATTTCTCAAAATATTCCTTTTTATCCCAAAATCAAGGCAGGCAACTTTGATGGAAGAAGATTCATCTCCAAAGAAATAAGGAACGTCCGTAGATACTTGAGAGGAAAGTTCCAATCCGTTCATATCGGGTATTTTATTCAATTCGGCTTTAAGACCTGCCAGATCATCATCAAATTCAGAGCTGATAATGGCATTCATAGCTCCTTTGGAACGGAGATGTCTTACGAGCTTTCTGGTGTCAATATCCGCTATGCCTGTAATCCCATAACGGACTAGATAATCCTGCAAAGAACCACTTGCATCAAGTCTGCTGAATACTTCAGAGAAACTGTTGACCACAATCCCTGCGATGGTAGGATGATCTGATTCTACTTCAGAATCGATGACTCCATAATTTCCGATATGAGAAGTAGTGGTGACTACTATTTGTCCGGTATAAGAAGGATCTGTGTAAATCTCCTGATATCCGGTCATACCTGTGTTGAAACAAATTTCACCGCCGTTGGTACCTTTACTTCCAATTAATGATCCATGGAAAATTGTACCGTCAGCCAAAAGAAGGGTAGCTTTTTGTTTATTCATCTTAAATTTTTGGACTTGTCAAAGTTAAGGAATTTTGGAGTATTAGCCTTGGTAATTTGGGGTTGAAATAAAAAAAGGGATTGAACCAAAGTCCAATCCCCTTATATTTAGAATTACCTGACATGAATTATTCACCAGTATTTTCTTCTTTTTTGTCTTCAGCTTTCGCTGCAGAAGATTCAGGTGCATCAGTTGCTTTTACAGCACTTCTTCTGCTTCTTCTGGTTGTCTTCTTAGCAGGTTGAGCATCTTTCAACATCAATTCATTGAAATCTACCAATTCGATAATACACATTTCTGCATTGTCACCCAATCGGAAACTTGTCTTGATGATTCTCGTGTAGCCACCCGCTCTTGTTCCTACTTTCTCCACTACTTCACCAAACAAGGCTTTGATACCTTCTTTGTTTTGAAGATAAGAGAAAACCACCCTTCTATTGTGGGTTGTATCTTCTTTGGCTCTGGTAATCAGAGGCTCTACATATTTTCTTAGCTCCTTTGCCTTGGCAAGCGTCGTAGAAATACGCTTATGAAGAATCAGGGAAGTTGCCATGTTAGAAAGCATTGCTTTCCTATGACTGGCTGTCCTGCCAAGGTGGTTGAATTTCTTACCGTGTCTCATTTTAAATTATTCTTCATCAAGTTTATACTTAGATAAATCCATTCCAAAAGTCAGGCTTTTTTCTTGGATCAACTGCTCTAATTCAGCAAGAGATTTTTTTCCGAAATTTCTGAATTTCATCATATCTGAAATTTCCAATTTGGCTAGATCTCCGAGGGTACGGACATCAGCTGCTTTCAGACAGTTGAAAGCTCTTACGGAAAGATCCAAATCACTCAAAGGAGTTTTAAGGAGTTTTCTCATGTGCAAGAACTCTTCGTCAATTGGCTCAGGTTCAGAAATACCTGTTGAATCCAAGACCATAGTCTGGTCAGAGAACAACATGAAATGCTGAATTAGAATTTTTGCTGATTCCTGAAGGGCTTTTTCCGGGTGGATTGATCCATCGGTGGTGACTTCCAAAATCAATTTTTCAAAGTCAGTCTTTTGTTCAACCCTGGTGTTTTCCACGCTGTATTTCACATTTTTGATAGGTGTGAAAATCGCATCGATAGGAATAACACCGAAAATCTGCTCTTTCGGTTTTGATTCTTCAGCAGGAAGATATCCCCTGCCTTTTTCTACTGTCAGTTCAATTTCAAAACTTTTGGTGTCGTCAAGATGACAGATGATCAGCTCAGGGTTCAATATTTCGAATGAAGTAGTGAACTTGGCTATATCTTTGGCAGTCAAAACAGGCTGGTTTTTAATCTCAACAGTTATTTTTCCATCAATTGAATCATGGACTTTTTTAAATCTAACTTGCTTGAGGTTCAGAATGATATCAGTCACATCTTCAACAACGCCCTCGATTGTAGAAAACTCATGTACTACCCCAGGAAGCTTCACAGAAGTGATCGCATAACCTTCTAATGAGGACAAAAGGATTCTCCTCAAGGCATTACCGATGGTGACCCCGTAGCCCTTTTCAAGAGGCTTAAAGGTGAATAAACCGTGAAAATCATCGGCTTTTTCCATTACCACTTTCTCGGGCATTTGAAATGCTAATATGGACATATCAATAGTTCTGTTTAAGTCTGAAAGTAATTATTTAGAGTAAAGTTCGACGATCAACTGTTCCTTGATATTCTCAGGAATATCATCTCTACTTGGAATCGATACAAACTTACCTGCCAAAGAGGTGTTATCCCACTCTAACCAAGAATAACGGTTACTTCTACCTGCAAGGCTATTGCTGATTGCTTCAAGAGATTTTGAACGCTCTCTTACAGAAACAACATCACCCGGCTTCAAGGTATAAGATGGAATATTGACTAGTTCACCATTGACAAGAATATGTTTGTGTGAAACAAGCTGTCTTGCTCCTCTTCTTGTTGGCGCGATGCCTAATCTATAAACCGTGTTGTCCAATCTTGACTCTAGCAACTGGAGAAGGTTTTCACCTGTAATTCCTTGCTTTCTAGATGCAATGTCAAACATTTTAGCAAACTGTCTTTCCAACACACCATAGATGTATTTGGCTTTTTGCTTTTCAGCAAGCTGAATAGCATATTCAGACTGTTTTTTTCTTCTACCTCTTCCGTGCATTCCGGGAGGGTAATTTTTCTTTTGGAGAGCTTTGCTGTATCCTTCGATAGGCTCACCGAATCTTCTGGCGATCTTTGCCTTTGGACCTGTATATCTTGCCATTATATATCTTCTTTAAGAAATTATACTCTTCTACGTTTTGGAGGACGACATCCGTTATGTGGTAGTGGGGTCACGTCCACGATGGTAGTCACATCCAGTCCTACATTTTGCAAAGTCCTTATAGCCGACTCACGTCCTGCTCCAGGTCCTTTTACAAAAACCTCAATTTTTCTCAATCCAAGGTCATATGCCACCTGTCCGCAATTTTGCGCGGCCATCTGTGCTGCATAAGGAGTGTTCTTTTTGGAGCCTCTGAATCCCATTTTACCGGCAGAAGCCCAAGAGATCACTTGACCAGAATTATTGGTAATAGAGATGATGATATTGTTAAATGAAGCTTTGATGTGCACCTGCCCAACTGCCTCAACTTTAACTACTCTTTTTTTACCTTTAGCTTTATCGTTTCTTTTCTGAGCCATAATCTAATTCAAGATTTATTTAGTTGCTTTTTTCTTGTTAGCAACAGTCTTTCTCTTACCTTTTCTTGTTCTTGCGTTATTCTTGGTTTTCTGACCACGAACAGGTAGACCCTTTCTGTGTCTCAAACCTCTATAACACCCAATGTCCATCAATCTCTTGATATTCAATTGGATTTCTGACTTCAGCGCACCTTCTGTTCTGAATTCATCCGCAATGATAGTTCTGATAGCGGTAGACTCATCATCATCCCACTCACCTGCTTTCTTATCGAAAGAAATTCCCGCCTTGTTCAGGATTGATCTTGCTGAACTTCTACCTATTCCGAAGATATAGGTCAAGCCGATCTCACCACGCTTGTTGTCTGGTATGTCAACACCTGCAATTCTTGCCATAATGATTAACCTTGTCTTTGTTTAAACTTAGGATTCTTCTTGTTGATCACGTAAAGTTTTCCGTTTCTTCTGATTACTTTACAGTCAACACTTCTCTTTTTGATTGATGTCTTAACTTTCATGACATTTTATTTGTATCTGTAAACGATTCTACCTTTTGAAAGATCATACGGAGAGAGTTCAAGTTTGACTTTATCCCCCGGCAGGATCTTGATATAATTCATTCTCATTTTACCCGAAATATGTGCGATCAATTGATGCCCATTTTCTAGTTCCACTTTAAACATTGCGTTAGACAATGCTTCTACGATTGTACCATCTTGCTCTATAGATGTCTGTTTAGCCATACTTAGAATTTGAAATTTTCTTCTATATATTGATGTGTAGTCAAAATTTCGGTTCTATCCTCAAATATCGCTACAGTATGCTCATAATGGGCTGACTGCTTTCTATCTGCTGTTCTGATCGTCCATCCATCCCTTTCCTGAACAATGTTCCTTGTTCCGAGATTAATCATGGGTTCGATGGCGATAACCATACCGGCTTTTAGCAAAGGTCCACTACCTTTTTTACCGTAATTGGGAACTTCAGGGGTCTCATGTAGATTCCTACCTAGACCATGACCTACCAACTCCCTTACTACGGTAAATCCTTTGGCCTCAACATATCTCTGAATCGAATATCCGATATCGCCGATCCTGTTTCCAAAAACAGCTTTTTCTATACCTAGGTAAAGAGATTCTTTCGTTGCTTTGAGCAATGACAAAACTTGGGGAGAAACTTCACCGACAGGGTAAGTATAAGCGCTATCGCTATGAAAACCTAGGTGAAAGACTCCACAATCTACTGAGATTATATCGCCATCTTTCAAAACATAGTTACTTGGAAAACCATGCACAACGACTTCATTTACTGAAATACAAAGTGACGAAGGAAATCCATTGTAACCTTTAAAAGAAGGAACTCCGCTGTTATCACGGATGTACTCCTCTGCTATTTTGTCAAGATAAGAGGTCTTTACCCCTTCTTTAATATATTTGGCCACTTCTCCGTGAGCCTTTCCTAGAATCTGAGCACCTTGTTTGATTATCTGAACTTCCTCGGAAGTTTTGTAATGAATCATACCGCTGCTGCGTAGTTTGTAGGATTGTTTTTCATGTTTCCACTCTTCATCATTCCTTCGTAGTGCCTCATCAACAAATAACTTTCAATTTGTCTCAAAGTGTCCATGATTACACCGACCATGATCAATAGAGAAGTACCTCCATAGAATTGGGCAAATTCACCTCCAACGCCTGCAATGATCGCAAAGGCAGGTAGAATAGCAATCAGTGACAGTAGCAAAGAACCGGGAAGTGTGATTCTTGAAATTATGTTATCAATGAAATCAGAGGTTGGTGCGCCCGGCTTTATGCCCGGTACAAAACCACCGTTTCTTTTCAGATCCTCTGCAATTTGCTCAGGGTTAACTGTGATAGCAGTGTAAAAGAAGGTAAAAAGAATGATCATTGTAGCAAATACCAAGTTGTACTGCCAAGAAGTGAAATCACTAAAGGTGCTTCCAATGTAGTTGGCGATATCGCTTTCTGAGGACCAAATCTGAGCAATCAGAGCGGGTAAGAACATCAACGACTGGGCAAATATAATAGGCATTACACCTGATGCATTTACTTTAATCGGGATATATTGCCTTTGTCCACCATACACTTTGCCTCCCACAACTTGCTTTGCATATTGAACAGGTATTCTTCTTGTCGCCTCTGTCATAGCAACGACTCCAAGAACAACGAAGAACAATACTGCAGCCTCAATTAACAGCAACAACATTCCTGATGTACCTTTTGAAAGAACCTCTGCAATGATAGCTCCTGGGAATCTTGATATGATACCGATCATGATGAGCATAGAAATACCATTTCCTATACCTTTCTCAGTGATCTTTTCACCTAACCACATACAGAACATCGTTCCAGCAGTAAGCAATACCAAAGAACTGAACATGAATAGTGTAGTACTTACCATAACCGCTCCTGTTGGGAGTATTGTGGCAGTAATATAACCCACACCTTGTGCGATAGTAATCAGGATGGTAAGAACTCTTGTGAATTGATTGATTCTTTTTCTACCGGATTCACCTTCTTTTTGAAGTTTTTGAAAATACGGGACTCCAACAGTCAATAACTGAAGCACAATTGAAGCAGAGATATACGGCATGATACCCAAACCAAAGATGGAAGCATTACTAAAAGCACCACCTAAGAATGTGTCAATCAAACCGAATATACCTTCTGGCGCATCACCAAGCTTAGAGGGATCTACTCCTGGTAAGACTATAAAAGATCCAAGTCTAAACACAACAAGAAAACCTATAGTGTTTAGAATTCGGATCCTTAGATCTTCAATAGAAAAGATATTCTTAACTGTTGAGATAAACTTTTTCATTTATTTAAAGCTTGTTTACTGTTCCGCCTACTTTTTCAATGGCTTCAACAGCTGAAGCAGAGAATAGGTGAGCACTTACATTTAATTTGGCTGTAAGTTCGCCTCTACCTAACACTTTTACAACATCTTTTTTAGAAACGAGTCCATGTTCTACCAAAGTATCAAAGGTCACGGTATCTAGTTTAAATTCTGTAGCCAGACTTTGGATGATATCCAAATTAATTGGCTTGTGTGTAACAGTATTAAGGCTTTTGAAACCAAACTTAGGAACTCTTCTTTGAAGAGGCATTTGACCACCTTCAAATCCTAACTTTGACTTGTATCCAGACCTGGACTTGGCACCTTTATGACCTCTGGTAGAAGTCCCGCCTCTTCCTGATCCTGTACCACGTCCGATCCTCTTACTGGATTTGACCGATCCTTCTGCAGGTTTTAATGTATGTAATTTCATGATTAAGCTTCCTCCACTTTTACAAGGTGACTAACTTTTCTGACCATACCAGCAATTGCAGGATTGGATTCAATCTCTACTGTCTTGTTGATTTTACCAAGTCCTAAGGCTACAATTGTAGCTTTCTGATCTTTAGGTCTTTTTATGGTACTTTTTATCTGAGTTATTCTGATTTTTCCCATTTTCTTAACCGTTAAAAACTTTTGACATTTTAACACCTCTTTGCTGGGAAACAGCGATAGCATCTCTCAATTGCACTAATGCATCGATTGTTGCCTTTACCACATTGTGAGGGTTTGATGAACCTTTAGATTTTGCCAATACGTCAGTAACGCCGGCACTTTCCAAAACAGCTCTCATCGCACCACCTGCTATTACACCGGTACCGGCAGCTGCAGGCTTGATAAGAACAAAACCTCCACCAAATTTACCTAATTGCTCGTGAGGGATAGTACCTTTCAAAACAGGAACCCTTACAAGATTTTTCTTTGCATCTTCAATTCCTTTTGTGATCGCATCAGTCACTTCATTGGCTTTACCAAGTCCATAACCTACAACACCTGCACCATCACCTACCACAACTATAGCTGAAAATGAAAATCTTCTACCACCTTTTACCACTTTGGCAACTCGGTTGATAGCAACAACTTTTTCTTTTAATTCAGTATCTGTTGCCCTAATTGGTTTTCTTTTTACCTGAGACATAATATCTATTAAAATTTAAGGCCACCTTCCCTTGCACCATCGGCAAGAGCTTTAACATTACCATGATATAAGTATCCACCTCTGTCAAAAACGACTTCGGAAACACCATTAGCTACAGCTCTTTCTGCCAATTTTTTACCAACCTCTTTGGAAACAGTGACATTTGCATTGTTTACTGATCCAAGTTCTTTTGAGGACGCATGAGCGAGGGTATGACCTTTGAGATCGTCCACCAACTGTGCGTATATTCCGGTATTACTTTTGAATACAGACAAACGAGGTCTAGAATCCGTGCCAGAAATCTTCCTTCTGATACTTTTCTTGATTCTAAGTCTTCTTAAATTCTTATTAAAGGCCATATTAATTATTTTTTACCGGCAGTTTTACCAGCCTTACGTCTAACAATTTCTCCGACAAAGCGTACACCCTTACCTTTGTAAGGCTCTACTTTACGCAATGATTTGATTTTGGCGGCAATCTGACCAACCAATTCTTTATCAATTCCCTCTAGTGTAATCAGAGGATTTTTACCTTTAGGAGTCTCAGTTTTCAAAGAAACTGACTCAGGCAAAGCAAAGAAGATGTTGTGTGAATAACCAAGGGACAGTTCAAGAACTTGACCTTGATTAGACGCCTTATAACCCACCCCGACAAGCTCCAGGTCTTTTTTGTATCCTTCAGACACACCAATTACCATGTTGTTTATCAAAGACCTGTATAGTCCGTGAAGTGACTTATGTCTTTTAGAATCTGTGGGTCTTTCAAGGATAATTTCTTTACCCTCGACCTTCACAGCAATGTCGGGATTCACATCCCTACTCAGAGTACCTTTGGGACCTTTAACAGTAACTGCATTGAATGCAGTTACGTCTACAGTAACACCCGCTGGTATATTTATTGGTTTTTTACCTATTCTAGACATGACGGTATATTAATAAACGTAGCAAAGTACTTCCCCTCCGACACCTTCGGTGCGTGCTTCTTTGTCGGTCATTATGCCTTTGGAAGTGGAAAGGATCGCGATACCAAGGCCATTAATGACTCTTGGAAGATCTTCATGTTTTACATATTTTCTAAGACCCGGCTTACTAACTCTACTCAGGCTAACGATGGCATTCTGCTTGGATGTCGGGTTATATTTCAAAGCTATTTTAATGACCCCTTGAGGACCATTTTCTTCAAACTTATAGTTTTGGATATAACCTTTATCATGAAGCACCTTCGTGATCTCCTTCTTAATGTTAGAAGCAGGCATCTCAACGATTCTATGAGTTGCCTTTATGGCATTTCTCAATCTTGTCAGATAATCAGCTATTGGATCAGTCATAATTATGTTAGTCTAACTGCACTTTCCCGCTAAGGGAGTGCAAAGTTACACAATGATTTTTAGAATAAAAACTCTTGTTTAATTTTTACCAGCTAGACTTAGTAATTCCTGGAATTTTACCTGCTGAAGCCATTTCTCTAAAGGTTACCCTGTTGATTCCAAACTTCCTCATGTATCCTTTGGGACGACCTGTCAATTTGCACCTGTTGTGTAATCTAACCGGTGATGAATTTTTAGGTAATTTATCCAATCCTGCAAAATCTCCAGCTGCCTTTAACAGAGCACGCTTTTTAGCATATTTTGCTACAAGACTCTCTCTTTTACGCTCGCGAGCTTTTAGTGACTCTCTTGCCATAATATTTCTTAATTATTTTTGTTAATAAAAGGCATACCGAAAGCTTTCAACAAAGCGTAGCTTTCTTCATCTGTCTTCGCAGACGTTACAAAAGTGATATCCATTCCTGAAATTCTATTCACTTTTTCTATGCTGATCTCAGGAAAAATGATCTGTTCGGTAACACCCAAGGTGTAATTGCCTCTTCCATCAAAACCTTTATCATTGATACCTTTGAAATCTCTTACCCTTGGAAGGGCAATAGTCATCAAACGGTCAAGGAATTCATACATTTTGTTACCTCTTAAAGTAACTTTAGCTCCGATAGGCATTCCTTCTCTCAACTTAAAGTTGGATACAGATGTCTTGGCTTTGGTAGCTACAGCTTTCTGACCTGCAATCAAGGATAATTCCTCTACGCCTTGGTCGACCAACTTTTTATCAGCCACTGCAGCACCGATTCCTTTGTTGATCACAATTTTGGTCAACTTGGGAACTTCCATTACGGAACTGTACTGAAATTTATCCTTCATCGCAGGAACGATTTCAGCAATATATCTATCTTTTACTCTTGGATTAGCCATTGATTACCTCCCCAGTTTTCTTAGAATACCTAACTAGTTTACCTTTCTCATTTTCTTTTCTTCCGGTTCTGGTAGCTAGTCCTGTCTTAGGATCTACCAACATCAGATTGCTGATATGTAAGGAAGCCTCTCTTTTCTCGATTCCTCCCTGAGGACTGGATGCAGTTGGCTTAACGTGCTTGGTCACCATATTGATACCTTCTACTATCGCCCTTCTTTCGGTTGGGTCAACAGAAAGTACCTTACCTGACTTGCCTTTGTCATCACCTGAAAGCACCTTAACGGTATCTCCGGTTTTGACATGCAATTTTGGTTGCTTGTTGAATTTTCTTTCCATGATTACAATACTTCTGGGGCTAAAGACACAATCTTCATAAATTGCTTCTCTCTCAACTCTCTGGCTACAGGACCGAAAATACGTGTTCCTCTAGGCTCATCATTGTTGTTCAAAAGAACAGCTGCATTATCTTCAAATCGGATATATGAACCGTCTTTTCTTCTGATTTCTTTCTTCGTTCTCACGATAACCGCCTTTGAAACGGTACCTTTTTTCATGTTGCTGGAGGAAAGAGCAGACTTAACAGTTACCACAACTTTATCACCAATGGAAGCGTACTTTTTCTTCGTACCTCCCAATACACGGATTACAAGCACTTCTTTAGCGCCTGAATTGTCCGCAACACCTAGTCTGGATTCTTGTTGTATCATGATTACTTAGCCCTTTCAATTATTTCAACCAATCTCCAACGTTTGTTCTTACTCAGCGGACGAGTTTCGCTAATTCTGACAATGTCGCCTTCATTAGCATCATTTTTCTCGTCATGAACCATAAATTTTGTAGTCTTAGCAACAAATTTACCATAGATGGAATGTTTCACTTTTCTCTCTACAGCTACAGTGATGGATTTATCCATCTTGTTGCTAACTACCTTACCTGTTCTTTCTTTACGAAGATTTCTCTCAGTAGTAGCCATATTGTTATTATTTAGCTAATTGTTTTGCACTCAAGGTAGTTTTCAATCTTGCGATCAACTTCCTTGATTCCTTTATTTTATTGGGATTCTCAATTGGAGAGATAGCGTGTGCGAAATTCAATTTTGACAAATTGGTTTGCTCAGAGGCTATGCGTTCCAAGATTTCACTTTCGGAAAGTGATCTGATTTCTGCGTTTTTCATAGTTTCTATTATCCTACGTAATCTCTACGTACTACGAATCTTGTACTTACTGGAAGTTTCTGTTGTGCCAATCTCAAAGCTTCATTTGCTACTTCAAGAGTAACTCCTGTTGCTTCGAAAAGGATTGTTCCTGGCTTGATAACTGCGACCCAATATTCTGGAGCACCTTTACCTTTACCCATACGAACCTCTGCAGGCTTCTTAGTGATCGGCTTGTCAGGAAAGATCCTGATCCAAACCTGACCTTCTCTTTTCATCGCTCTCGTCATGGCAATACGTGCTGCCTCAATCTGACGGGAGGTTATCCATCCTGGCTCGAGGGATTTGATGCCAAAGTTGCCAAAAGAAAGTTCGTGACCTCTTTGAGCAAGTCCCTTGACCCTACCCTTATGCATTTTTCTAAATTTCGTTCTTTTCGGCTGTAACATGATTTCTCACTTATGGGTGAAAATTAGTTATTTCTCTTTCTTCTCTTTGGACCACCTTCTCTTCGCTTTCCTCTAGCTGCTGCAGAAGCATTGGTTTTTGGCTCACTGGCTGCGCCTACGTTTGGAGATAAATCTCTCTTTCCATAAACTTCACCTTTGAAAATCCAAACCTTGATGCCGATGATTCCATAAACAGTGTTGGCCTCAGAAACAGCATAATCGATATCAGCTCTTAGTGTATGCAAAGGAATTCTTCCTTCTTTGTACATTTCAGATCTTGCCATTTCGGCTCCACCAAGTCTTCCTGAAAGTTTAACTTTGATACCTTCGGCACCAACTCTCATAGTAGCTGTGATGGATTGCTTCATCGCTCTTCTAAACGAGATACGTGCTTGAAGCTGTTGTGCGATTGATTCACCAACCAATTTGGCATCCAATTCGGGACGCTTAATTTCAAAAATGTTGATTTGAACATCTTTGTTGGTCAATTTTTTCAATTCCTCTTTAAGCTTATCAACTTCGGCTCCACCTTTTCCGATTACTACTCCTGGACGGGCAGTATGGATGGTTAGAGTGATTCTCTTCAAAGTTCTCTCGATGACAACTTTTGAGATTCCTCCTTTTGGAATCCTGGCGTTTACATATTTCCTGATCTGCTGGTCTTCATACAGCTTCTCAGCGAAATCTTTTCCGCCATACCAGTTGGAATCCCAACCTTTGATTACACCAAGTCTAAAACCAATTGGGTTTATCTTTTGTCCCATAGTCTGATTTTAATTAGATTTTTCTGTTGTTTCTACTTGATCAGCGGTAACATCTGTACTGTAGGAATCTACAATCAAAGTTACATGATTCGATCTTTTACGAATTCTGTGCGCTCTTCCCTGCGGTGCAGGTCTAAGTCTTTTGAGCATGCGTCCTTCGTCTACGAAGATTGTCTTTAGAAACAAATCGGCTTCTTCAATCTTCTCATCAGGATTTTTTGCCTGCCAGTTGGCTATAGCAGAAAGCAGGAGTTTTTCGATTCTTGCAGCTCCACTATTAGGAGTGAACTTCAAAATGCTTAATGCCTGTCCTACTCTTTTACCTCTTACAAGGTCAGCTACCAATCGCATTTTGCGAGGAGAAGTAGGAACGTTATTTAATCTTGCTATTGCTTCCATGATTATCTCTTTCCTTTATCTTTTTTGGCAATGTGACCTCTGAAGTTTCTGGTTGGTGCAAATTCTCCAAGCTTATGTCCTACCATGTTGTCAGTGACAAACACAGGTATAAACTTATTGCCGTTATGCACAGCGAATGTATGGCCTACGAAATCCGGAGAAATCATTGATCTTCTTGACCAAGTCTTGATGACAGATTTTTTTCCGGTCTCGTTCATTACATCCACTTTTTTCAATAAGTGGTGCTCTATATAAGGACCTTTTTTTAATGAACGTGCCATATCTATTTGGTTCTTTTGCTGATAATGAATTTGTTAGAATACTTTTTAGGGCTTCTGGTTTTCTTACCTTTGGCAAGCAAACCTTTCCTTGATCTAGGGTGACCACCTGATGATCTACCTTCACCACCACCCATAGGGTGATCGACAGGGTTCATGGCAACACCTCTTGTTCTCGGTCTTCTTCCCAACCAACGGTTTCTACCAGCTTTTCCAAGAACAACGTTCATGTGATCTGCATTGGAAACAGTTCCCACTGTAGCCATACAGGTTCCGAGAACGAGTCTCATTTCTCCTGAAGGCAATTTGATGGTTACATATTTTCCATCTCTAGCTACTACCTGACCATAACCACCTGCACTACGTGCCATTGCTCCGCCTTTACCTGGCTTTAGCTCGATGTTATGCACAATGGTACCCAAAGGCACATTCACAAGATGCATTGCATTACCGGTTTCAGGAGCTACAATTTCACCGGAGATCAATGTCTGACCGACTTTGATGCCATTTGGTGCAATGATGTATGCTTTTTCTCCGTCAGTATATTGCAACAATGCGATACGTGCAGTTCTGTTTGGATCATATTCTATAGAAACAACTTCAGCACTAACACCGAACTTATTTCTTTTGAAATCAATAATTCTAAGTCTTTGCTTATGACCGCCACCAATATATCTATTGGTCATTTTACCAGTGTTATTTCTACCACCTGACTTTGTTTTCGGAGCCAAAAGAGATTTCTCTGGTTTTGATGTTGTGATTTCATCAAATGCCGGCGCTACTCTGAATCTGGTTCCTGGGGTTACAGGTTTTAATTTTCTTACTGCCATGATTCTGATTCAATTAAATTTCTCCGTAAAAATCAATTATTTCGCCTTCAGCTACCTTTACGATAGCTTTCTTGTAAGGAGCGCTAAAGCCAGATACAATTTTTGTCTTGGTATATCTGGTTTTTGGCTTTCCTGCATACCTCATGGTACGGACATCCAAAACTTTCACACCATACAATTTTTCTACGGCTCTTTTGATTTCAGGCTTTGTAGCAGTTTTCTCAACTGCAAATCCATAAACACCTTTTTCGTTCATTGCTGAAATCTTCTCGGTGATCAAAGGTTTTTTAAGTGTTGCCATCTTCTTACTTCAATAAAAGGGTTTCTAACATACTTACTGAACCTTCGCACAATACCAAATTGTCAGCATTCAACAATTCATAAGTATTTACATTCTCTACAGTCATTACTTTAGACTTTTTCAAGTTTCTGCTTGACAAATAGATATTCTTATTTACCTCAGGGAGAACCAATAAAGTTTTCTTATCTGACAAAGCAAGTCCATTCAACATAGCGATATAGCTTTTGGTCTTTGGAGCATCAAAGGAGAAGTTCTCCAACACCATTACACTATTTTCTTTTGCCTTATATGACAATGCAGACTTTCTTGCTAATTGCTTCAGCTTTTTATTGAGTTTGAAGGAATAGTCTCTCGGAACTGGTCCAAAAACCCTACCTCCACCTCTGAATAAAGGTGATTTGATAGAACCTGCTCTGGCTCCACCGGTACCTTTTTGCTTTTTGATCTTTTTAGTAGATCCAGCAATCTCGTTTCTTTGTTTGGCTTTGTGTGTACCTTGTCTTTGGTTCGCCAAAAATTGCTTTACATCCAGGTAGATCGCGTGATCGTTAGGTTCGATCGCAAAGATCTCGTCAGAAAGACTGACTTTCCTACCTGTGTCTTCACCGTTATATTTTAATACTGCTAATTCCATTTTCTTACTTCTCTAGAATAACGAAAGAATTTTTTGGACCTGGGACAGAACCGCTTACCAACAATAGATTCTTGTCAGGATAGATTCTAAGGACTCTCAAATTGATCACCTTAACTCTGTCTCCTCCAGTCCTACCGGCCATTCTCATTCCTTTAAATACTCTGGATGGCCAAGAACAAGCACCAATAGATCCAGGGTGTCTCAATCTGTTGTGCTGACCGTGGGTTGCACCACCGACACCGGCAAAACCGTGACGCTTAACTACACCTTGGAAACCTTTACCTTTGGAAGTTCCGATAGCATCAACGAAGTCACCTTCAATGAATACCTCGTCGGCTTTTACAGTCTTTCCAAGATCAACCTGACCTTCAAATTCGATTCTGAAGTCTCTGAATTCTACAACTTTCTGTTTTGGCGTCGTGCCGGCCTTTTTGAAGTGGCCCATCAGCGGTTTTGGCGTGTTTTTTTCTTTACGCTCACCGAATGCCAATTGTACAGCGTTGTATCCGTCTGTCTCTACATTTTTTACTTGCGTCACTACGCAAGGACCAGCTTCTATTAGCGTGCATGCGACGTTTCGTCCATCGGCACTAAAAATGCTAGTCATTCCTACTTTTTTACCAATTATTCCAGACATCTTCTGTTGTATAATAATCTTGAAACCCAAGCGTTTAAGCGCCGGGGTGCTTTTTTAAGGACTGCAAAGTTAGGGTTTTTCCCCCAGCTTACAAATCCCAACTTTAATATTTTCAATTATTTACAAAAATAAATTAAACTGACTCAAGAAAATCAGCTAATCGCATCAAGCAAACATTCAAAATGATGAGGGCAAAAGAAAAACCCGCACCAGATAGGTACAGGTTTCTCTTTAATATGTATTTTATCCGTCAGACTTTGATTTCAACATCTACTCCACTTGGAAGTTCGATCTTCATCAATGCGTCAACAGTTTTAGAGCTGTTGCTGTAGATATCCACCAATCTTTTGTAAGTACAAAGTTGGTATTGATCTCTTGCTTTCTTATTTACGTGTGGTGATTTCAACACCGTAAACTTTTCTTTCTTTGTAGGCAAAGGAATAGGCCCAACCACAATAGCTCCGGTTGCTTTTACCGCCTTTACGATCTTCTCGGATGACTTGTCCACCAGGCTATGATCGTATGATTTCAATTTTATTCTGATTTTCTGATTCATTTTCTGTCAAAATTTAGGCTTTCTCACCTTTTACTTTTGCAATCACGCCCTCTGCAATGTTGTTTGGCACCGGCTCGTAGTGAGAGAATGTCAAAGATGCAGAAGCTCTTCCGGAAGAATTTGTTCTCAAGTCGGTTACATATCCGAACAACTCAGACAAAGGCACATTGGCTTTGATAACGGTTGAGGTACCTTTGGTATCCATCCCTTTCATCATTCCCCTTCTTCTATTCAAGTCACCTGTGATAGGACCTGTGTATTCGTCAGGTGTAACCACTTCCACACCCATTATTGGCTCAAGCAATTGCGGCTTGCATTTTTTGGCTGCTTCCTTGAATCCAATCCTTGCTGCTAATTCAAAAGAAAGTGCATCGGAGTCAACGTCATGGTATGAACCGTGAAACAATCTAACTTTCATGGACTCTATTGGATACCCTGCCAATGGACCATTTTTCATGGCTTCATTGAAACCTTTCTGAATGGCCGGGATAAATTCTCTTGGAATAACCCCACCGACGATACCATTTACGAAATCGAGTCCTGGCTTAATTTCATTTGTAACCGGATCAGGATCCTTAGGTCCAAGTTCAAATAAGATATCGGCAAATTTACCTTTACCACCTGTTTGCTTCTTGTAAACTTCTTTATGCTCAACTGAGCTAAAAAGAGCTTCCTTATATGCAACCTGTGGCGCACCTTGATTGATCTCAACTTTAAATTCTCTCTTCAGTCGGTCAATGATGATTTCCAAATGGAGTTCACCCATTCCTCTAAGGATAGTCTGTCCAGTTTCCTGATCAGTATGAACCTGTAAAGTTGGATCTTCTTCTACCAATTTAGAAATCGCCATACCCAATTTGTCAACGTCAGCCTGAGTTTTTGGCTCAATAGCATATCCGATAACAGGCTCTGGGAAAACCATGGACTCAAGTACGACTTTGCGTTTCTCATCGCAAAGAGTATCTCCTGTCTTAATATCTTTGAAACCTACGACTGCACCAATATCACCTGCAACCAATCTTTCGATCTGGTTCTGCTTATTGGCGTGCATTTGGAATACTCGGGAGATACGCTCTTTATTACCTGAACGGCTATTAAAGATATATGAACCAGATTCCAAAATCCCAGAGTAAGCTCTCACAAAGCAAAGGCGGCCAACAAATGGGTCAGTTGCAATTTTAAAAGCCAATCCTGTAAATGGTTCTTTTTCGTCAGGTCTGATGACAACTTCTTCCTCAGAATCAAGTCCTGTAGCAATGATATCATCTTTGTCCAAAGGAGAAGGAAGCAATTCCATAACAAGATCAAGCATGGTTTGCACACCTTTATTCTTGAAGGAAGAACCACAGACCATAGGGACAATTTTCATGTCTATGGTTGCTCTTCTCAAAGCGGAAAGAATCTCAGCTTCCGTGATAGAATCCGGATCATCAAAAAACTTCTCCATCAATGACTCATCGTAATCAGCCACTGCTTCGAGTAGGTGTTCTCTGTATTCAGCCACTTCTTCAAGCATGTCATCAGGAATAGGAACTTCTGTAAAAGTCATTCCTTTATCATCCTCATTCCATACAATGCCTCTGTTGTTGATCAGATCGACAACACCTTTAAAGTTATCTTCGGCACCTATTGGAAGTTGCAATGGGACCGCATAGCTTCCTAACATTTCTTTGACTTGCTTACACACTTCAAGAAAGTTTGCGCCAGAGCGATCCATTTTGTTAACAAAACCGATACGGGCTACTTTGTAGTTATCGGCAAGTCTCCAGTTAGTTTCTGATTGAGGCTCAACACCGTCAACAGCGCTAAAAAGGAATACAAGCCCATCCAAAACTCTCAAGGAACGGTTTACCTCTACGGTAAAATCAACGTGACCCGGAGTATCGATAATGTTAACTTGGTATTTGTTTTTTCTGTAATTCCAAAACACAGTGGTCGCAGCAGAAGTAATGGTGATACCTCTTTCCTGCTCTTGTGCCATCCAGTCCATTGTAGCCGCACCATCGTGGACTTCACCGATTTTGTGGCTGACACCTGAATAGTAGAGTATGCGTTCTGTAGTAGTTGTTTTGCCGGCATCGATATGCGCGGCAATGCCAATGTTCCTAGTGTATTTTAAATCTCTTGCCATTACTGATTAAAATCTAAAATGTGAGAATGCCTTGTTTGCTTCAGCCATTCTGTGTGTATCATCCTTCTTCTTCACTGCAGCACCTTCGCCTTTTGAAGCAGAGATGATCTCACCTGCAAGCCTGTCCATCATTGTCTTCTCACCTCTTTTTCTGGCGTAAGTGATCATCCACTTAATACCTAGGGACGTTTTTCTTTCAGGTCTAACTTCCATTGGAACCTGGAATGTAGCACCACCAACTCTACGACTCTTCACCTCTACGGCTGGAGTTATATTGTTAAGCGCTTTTTTCCAAACCTCAAGACCGTTCTCACCTACTTTTGATTCTACCTTCTCGACTGCGTCGTAGAAGATTTTGTAAGCAATACTCTTCTTACCATCTACCATCAGACAGTTCACGAACTTGGTTACCAAGGTGTCGCCGAACTTCGGGTCAGGAAGAATATATCTCTTCTTTGGTTTCGCTTTTCTCATTTCTTTAACTAGTTTTTATTATTTCTTTTTTGCTGGAGCACCTTTTGCTGGGGCACCTTTAGCAGCTTGACCTGGCTTAGGTCTCTTAGCACCGTACTTGGAGCGACCTTGCTTACGGTCTTTTACTCCTGCAGTATCCAATGCACCTCTGATAATGTGGTAACGTACTCCCGGAAGATCTTTCACACGACCACCTCTGATCAATACGATAGAGTGTTCTTGCAAATTGTGACCTTCACCCGGAATGTAGGCGTTTACCTCTTTACCATTCGTCAATCTTACCCTGGCCACTTTCCTCATCGCTGAGTTAGGCTTCTTAGGCGTGGTAGTGTACACCCTGGTACAAACACCTCTCCGTTGAGGACAAGAATCCAAAGCTCTCGATTTGGATGTGGTCTCAAGGGTGGTTCTACCTTTTCTTACTAACTGTTGTATAGTAGGCATTAACTGATAAAATTTATTTTTCTTCCTTTAACTTGTGAATTTTGGACTGCAAAGGTATGCAAATAGGTAAAACAAACAAAATTAAGCTGTTATATTTTTGTCAAGCCTCCCCAAAGTTTCCGCCAAAGTTCATGGGGAATCCCGGTGCTTCATTTCCACTTTCTATTTTCCCAAAAGCAGCCTCATATTTACTGATGTTATCCTTCAAAGCAGCCAATAATCTTTTGGCATGATCAGGAGTCATGATGATCCTGGATTTCACTTTTGCTTTCGGTACTCCCGGCATCAGCCTGATAAAATCAATCACAAACTCTGAATTGGAATGGGCTATCATAGCAAGGTTGCTGTAAATACCCTCTGCAACTTCTTCTGAAAGCTCAACATTGATTTGTTGATCGATTATTGGTTTTTGTCCTTTACCGTCTTCCATGGTGATTTTGGTTTGATGAAAAAAGGCCTGTATGGGATACAGGCCTTTCATATTTGAATAAATCAATTTTTATTTTACTGTTTCTCTTGATTTGTTGAATGACCTTTCTTTCTCTGCAGAAAGTCTGTCATAATCCTCCTGAGATCCTACAATGATCTCTGCAAAACCTCTCTGTCCGGTACCTGCAGGGATCAAATGTCCTACAATTACGTTTTCTTTCAAGCCCAACAATTCATCACGCTTACCTCTGATGGCAGCTTCACTCAATACCTTGGTTGTCTCCTGGAAGGAAGCAGCCGAGATAAAGCTTTCAGTTCCCAAAGAAGCGGCTGTGATACCTTGTAAGGTTGGCTGAGAAACGGCTGTTTCTGCATCTCTTACCTGTACAAGTTTCAAATCCTTACGCTTCAAGCTTGAGTTTTCGTCTCTCAACCTTCTTGAAGTGATGATCATACCTGGTTTCAAAGTCGAAGAATCTCCCGCATCCATGACAACTTTCTTGTCTAGAATGTTGTCGTTCTCTTCTCTGAATGCCCATTTGTCGACCACTTGGTTTTGAAGGAATCCGGTATCACCTGCGTCAAGGATTTCAACTTTCTGCATCATCTGGCTTACAATAACCTCAATGTGCTTGTCATTGATTTTTACACCTTGAAGTCTGTAAACTTCCTGGATTTCATTTACCAAATACTCCTGTACCGCTGTTGGACCTTTGATAGAAAGGATATCACTTGGTGTGATAGCCCCGTCTGACAATGCCTCACCTGCACGAATAAAGTCGTTTTCCTGAACAAGGATGTGCTTGGAAAGAGAAACCATGTATCTTTTCTTCACGCCATCTTTAGATTCGATGAAGATTTCACGATTACCTCTTTTGATACCACCATAAGTTACCACACCATCTATTTCAGAAACTACTGCAGGGTTGGAAGGATTTCTCGCTTCGAACAATTCAGTAACTCTTGGAAGACCACCGGTGATGTCTCTGGTTTTTCCTACAGATCTTGGGATTTTCACTAAGATTTGTCCTGATTTAACCATTTCACCTGCTTCAACAGAAAGGTGGGCCCCAACAGGGATATTGTAAGACTTACTTTCGTCAGAACCGTAGTTCACAACAACTGCAGGGTTTTTGGTTTTATCCTTGGTATCAATGATAACTTTCTCTCTGTATCCTGTCTGGTCATCGGCCACTTCTTTGAAAGTAACTCCTTCGATAATGGAGTCAAATTCGATTTCACCATCAAATTCAGATAGAATCACAGCATTGTATGGATCCCACTTACACAGAGCATCCCCTTTACCGATTTTTTGACCATCCTTCACATTCAAAGTAGCGCCATAAGGCACGTGGTTTGAAACCAA
Organism: Cognataquiflexum rubidum; assembly: GCF_022538115.1. Taxonomy (GTDB): domain Bacteria; phylum Bacteroidota; class Bacteroidia; order Cytophagales; family Cyclobacteriaceae; genus Cognataquiflexum; species Cognataquiflexum rubidum. The sequence goes on from NZ_JAKZAL010000001.1 coordinate 253,529, forward strand.
CGTTTTTCCGGTCTTGGCATCGTTGATTTTAATCTCACCTGATCTACCCATTACCATTGATACTGGTTCGCCTTCTTTGGTAGTAGTATCAATCCATCTCAATTCCTCGTCAAATTCAACAACACCTTCAAACTTGGCAGTGATGCTTGCTTCAACAGAAATGTTAGAGGCTGTACCACCCACGTGGAATGTTCTCAACGTCAACTGGGTACCTGGTTCACCGATAGACTGTGCGGCAATTACACCGACAGATTCACCGTTTTGTACCATTCTACCTGTTGCAAGGTTACGTCCGTAGCATTTTGCACAGACACCTCTTCTTGTTTCACAAGTAAGTACTGACCTGATTTCGACTTCCTCTATGGTAGATTCGTCTACTTTTCTGGCGATTTCTTCAGTGATTTCAATTCCTGCAGGAACAACAAGTTCTTCAGTCACCGCATCATATACATCGTGTACAGATACCCGACCTAGAATTCTTTCAGAAAGAGGTTCAACGATTTCGTCATTGTCTTTCAAAGCCTGAACGACAAGACCTCTCAAAGTACCACAATCCTCTTCAGAGATAATCATGTCTTGAGCAACGTCCACAAGTCTTCTTGTCAGGTAACCCGCATCTGCTGTTTTCAATGCAGTATCGGCAAGACCTTTACGTGCACCGTGAGTAGAGATGAAGTACTCCAATACATCAAGACCTTCTTTGAAGTTGGAAAGAATTGGGTTTTCGATGATTTCGCCCACAGAACCTTGAAGGTTTTTCTGTGGCTTGGCCATCAAGCCTCTCATACCACCCAACTGACGGATCTGCTCTCTTGAACCTCTGGCTCCTGAGTGCATCATCATGTAGATGGCGTTGAATCCTTGCTTATCCTCTTCCATCTGTTTCATCAGGATGTTGGTCAGGAAGGAGTTCGTTCTGGTCCAAATATCAATTACTTGGTTATATCTCTCATTGTCTGTGATCAGACCCATAAGGTAGTTGTTCCAAACCTGGTCAACCTCATCTTTCGCCTTAGCGATCAATGGATCTTTTTCAACTGGAATAATGACATCGTTCAATCCCATAGACAATCCACCGGCATATGCCATCTGGAATCCAAGGTGCTTGATATCATCAAGGAATTGGGCTGTTCTGGAAACACCACAAATCTTCACAACTTCGGAAATGATCTGCTGCAGTTTTTTCTTAGTCAACAACTCATTGACAAAGCCTACAACCTCAGGAACAAACTGATTGAAAATCAATCTACCTGCTACAGTTTCAATGATTTTTTCAACCAATTGGCCGTTTTCGTCCCTTACATGTACTTTACACTTGATAAATGCATGTTGGGAAATCGTGCCTTCGTTTAATGCGATGATCACTTCTTCCTCTCCGTAGAAAGTCATACCTTCTCCAAGGACAATTTCTTCCGGAGTGGATCTCTTTCCTTTTGTCACATAATATAATCCAAGAACCATGTCTTGAGAAGGAACCGTAATCGGTGCTCCGTTGGCAGGGTTAAGGATGTTATGTGAGGAAAGCATCAAAGTTGAAGCTTCCAATATCGCCTCATGTCCAAGTGGTACGTGAACCGCCATCTGATCACCGTCAAAATCGGCGTTGAATGCAGTACATACCAATGGGTGAAGCTGGATTGCTTTTCCTTCGATCAATTTTGGTTGGAAAGCCTGGATACCCAATCTGTGCAAAGTTGGAGCACGGTTAAGCAATACAGGGTGTCCTTTCAATACGTTTTCAAGAATATCCCATACTACAGGATCTTTTCTATCAACAATTTTCTTGGCGGATTTTACTGTCTTTACAATACCTCTTTCGATCAGTTTTCTGATGATAAATGGTTTGAAAAGCTCAGCAGCCATATTTTTTGGAAGACCGCACTCGTGAAGTTTCAATTCAGGTCCTACGACGATAACCGAACGGCCTGAATAATCAACCCTTTTACCGAGCAAGTTTTGACGGAAACGGCCTTGCTTACCTTTCAACATATCTGAAAGAGATTTCAAAGCACGGTTACCATCCGATCTTACGGCATTTACTTTTCTTGAATTGTCAAATAAGGAATCGACAGCTTCTTGAAGCATCCTTTTTTCATTTCTCAAAATGACTTCAGGGGCTTTGATATCTATCAACCTCTTCAGACGATTGTTTCTGATAATAACCCTTCTGTAAAGGTCATTCAAATCAGAGGTAGCAAATCTACCGCCATCCAAAGGAACCAATGGTCTCAATTCCGGTGGAATAACAGGTACCATCCTTACTACCATCCACTCAGGACGGTTCTCGATTCTGGTTCTAGCCTCTCTGAATGCTTCGACAACTTTCAACCTCTTCAAAGCTTCAGCTTTTCTCTGCTGAGAAGTATCGGTAGCTGCCTGATGTCTCAAGCTGTATGACAAGTCATCCAAATCCAATCTGGACAAAAGCATTTCGATTGCTTCGGCACCCATTTTGGCAATAAATTTATTTGGATCATCATCATCAAGCATCTGGTTTTCTTTCGGAAGCTTATCCATGATATCCAGGTACTCGTCTTCAGTCAAAAAGTCAAGATATTGCACACCGTCTTCAGCTTTTAGACCAGCTTGAACGACCGCATATCTTTCGTAATAGACAATTTGATCCAGTTTTTTGGTTGGAAGACCCAATAGGTATCCGATTTTGTTAGGAAGGGATTTGAAGTACCAGATGTGAGCAACAGGAACCACCAATTCGATGTGTCCCATTCTCTCTCTTCTTACTTTCTTTTCAGTAACTTCAACACCACATCTGTCACAGATGATACCTTTATATCTTATGCGCTTATATTTTCCACAATGACATTCCCAGTCTTTTACAGGACCGAAAATCCTCTCGCAGAACAAACCGCCCATTTCAGGCTTGTAAGTTCTGTAGTTGATTGTTTCGGGCTGCGTTACTTCACCATGTGAACTGTCCAGAATGGATTCTGGAGAGGCCAAACTAATAGTGACTCTGGAAAAGTCGTTGTTTAGTTTTTTGTTTTTTCTGAACGCCATAATTGTCGAAGAGTATGTGAAGGGCCTTGCGGCCCATTGAAATTTTATTAATCAAGGGTAATTTCTAGTGCAAGACCTCTTAGCTCGTGAACCAATACGTTGAATGATTCAGGTATATTTGGCTTAGGAAGGTTTTCACCTTTCACGATCGCCTCATACGCCTTGGCTCTACCCACCACGTCATCAGATTTCACAGTTAAGATTTCCTGCAACACATGTGATGCTCCAAATGCTTCAAGGGCCCAAACTTCCATTTCTCCAAAACGCTGACCACCAAATTGGGCTTTACCACCCAAAGGTTGCTGCGTGATCAAAGAATATGGTCCGATAGACCTAGCGTGCATCTTGTCATCCACCAAGTGACCAAGTTTCAACATATAAGTAACCCCTACTGTTACCGGCTGATCAAATCTCTTACCCGAAAGACCATCGTAAAGATAAGTCCTACCGTAAGATGGTAAACCTGCCAAATCCAATTCATGGGATACTTCTTCCATGGTAGCACCGTCAAAGATTGGTGTAGAATATTTCTTTCCAAGCTTCATACCTGCCCAAGCAAGAACAGTTTCGTAAATCTGACCGATGTTCATCCTTGAAGGAACACCAAGTGGGTTGAGTACGATATCCATCGGAGAACCGTCTTCCAAGAAAGGCATATCTTCCTCCCTTACGATTCTGGCTACAATACCTTTGTTTCCGTGACGGCCCGCCATCTTATCTCCTACTTTCAGTTTACGTTTTTTGGCCACATAAACTTTAGCAAGCTGAACGATACCTGCAGGAAGTTCATCACCTACTTCAAGAGTAAATTTGTCTCTCTTGAATCTACCTGATATTTCATTTCTAGAATTCACGTAATTCTTGACCAGTTTTTGGATCAACACATTGGTATGTGCATCTTCAGTCCAGTCATCCAAAATGATATCAGAAATAAGGTTTGCCTCTTCAGATACGTTGTAGTTAGACTCATCTCTGTAAGGGTTTTTTGCAGGGAAGAGATTTTGCTCAATATTTTTCAAATTGATCTTAACACCCTTGCTGATGATCTCATCACCGAACTTATGTCTGATCCCTTGAGAAGTTTTTCCGTCAAGAAGTGTGACCAACTTGTTGATCATTCTCGCACGGATTCCCAAAAGGTCTTTGGCATATTTCCCTTTCAGTTTTTCTACCTCTGCTTTTGATTTAGCTCTGAGGTCTTTGTCTTTCTTAGGTCTTGAGAAGAGTTTGGTTTCGATAACCACACCATTCAATGATGGAGAAGCTTTCAAAGAAGCATCTTTTACATCGCCTGCTTTGTCTCCAAAGATCGCTCTCAACAATTTCTCTTCAGGAGTAGGATCAGTTTCACCTTTTGGTGTGATCTTTCCGATGATGATATCGCCTTCTTTAACCTCAGCTCCCACTCTGATGATACCGTTCTCATCAAGGTTTTTGACTGCCTCTTCAGAAACGTTAGGAATTTCAGAAGTCAATTCTTCTTCACCCCTTTTGGTATCTCTTACCTCAAGTTGGAATTCTTCGATGTGAATGGAAGTGAAAATATCTTCCCTAACTACCCTTTCTGAAATTACAATCGCATCTTCGAAGTTATATCCTTGCCAAGGCATGTAAGCGACCATCAGGTTTTTACCTAGGGCCAATTCACCTTTGTTGGTAGAATAACCTTCTACAAGAACCTGTCCTTTTGTTACTTTCTCCCCTTTCAAAACCAAAGGAGAAAGGTTAATGGTAGTGTCCTGATTGGTTCTTCTGAATTTAACCAATTCATAAGTCTTATACTCATCACTGAAATTGACCAAAAGATCATCCTCAGTAAGGTCATACTTAATGGTGATTTTGCTAGCATCCACATATTCCACAACACCGTCAGCCTCTGCCAACACCAATGACCTGGAATCAGTGGCTGCTTTCGCTTCCAAACCTGTTCCAACAATTGGAGCCTCAGGCTTCAATAATGGTACTGCCTGACGTTGCATGTTAGATCCCATCAAAGCACGGTTGGCATCATCATGCTCCAAGAATGGAATCAAAGATGCTGCTACCGATACAATTTGGTTAGGAGCAACATCCATATAGGTAATTTCCTTAGGCTCTAACACCGGGAAATCACCTTCAAATCTTGCTTTTACTTTTTCATTGATAAAGATTCCGTTGGCATCCAATGGAGCATTTGCCTGTGCGATGTTATTGTCATCTTCTTCCTCTGCAGTCAAGAAAACAATATCGTTGGCATTCATGCTTACTTTACCATCTTTCACCTTTCTATAAGGAGTTTCAAGGAAACCCATGGAGTTCACTTTGGCATGAACGCAAAGAGAAGAAATCAATCCAATGTTTGGACCTTCCGGAGTTTCGATAGTACACAAACGACCGTAGTGCGTATAGTGAACGTCACGGACTTCAAATCCTGCTCTTTCTCTTGAAAGACCTCCCGGACCCAATGCTGACAACCTTCTCTTATGAGTAAGCTCCGCAAGTGGATTGGTCTGATCCATGAACTGAGAAAGTTGATTGGTACCAAAGAAGGAGTTGATCACAGAAGATAATGTTCGTGCGTTGATCAAGTCAACAGGCTTGAAATCTTCATTGTCACGGACGTTCATTCTTTCCCTGATTGTTCTCGCCATACGGGCAAGACCAACTCCGAATTGGCTATACAACTGCTCACCAACTGTACGTACTCTTCTATTACTTAAGTGGTCAATATCATCGACTACTGCTTTTGAATTGATCAAACCGATCAAATACTTAACAATGCTGATAATATCTTCAGTTGTCAATACAATTTTTTCGGGATCAATCTGCAATCCTAATTTTTTATTGATTCTGTATCTACCTACTTCTCCAAGATCATATCTCTTGTCAGAGAAGAAAAGACCATGAATAACCTCACGGGCAGTTGCCTCATCAGGTGCTTCAGTATTCCTCAATTGACGATAGATAACTTCAACTGCCTCTTTTTCAGAGTTTGAATTATCTTTTTGGAGCGTATTATATATAATGGAAAAGTCAGCTACGTTCACATCTTCCCTATGGAGGATGATAGATTTAGCGCCTGAGTCCAAAATCAATGATATATCTTCATCTGTCAGAATGGAATCCCTTTCTAACAAAACTTCATTTCTGTCAATAGAGACAACTTCCCCTGTATCCTCATCTACGAAATCTTCAACCCAAGTGCGGAGTACCCTTGCAGCAAGTTTTCTACCTGACACTTTTTTAAGGTTGTTTTTTGTAGCGTCGATTTCTTCCGAAAGACCGAATAGATCAAGGATCTCTTTATCAGAACCAAAACCGATGGCTCTCAACAGAGTAGTTACCGGGAATTTTTTCTTTCTGTCAATGTAGGCATACATGACATTGTTGATATCCGTTGCAAATTCAATCCAACTACCCTTGAAAGGAATAATTCTGGCTGAATAAAGCTTGGTGCCATTGGTGTGCTTACTTTGAGCAAAGAAAACTCCAGGTGATCTATGCAACTGAGAAACAATTACTCTCTCAGCACCATTGATTACGAATGAACCTTTTTCTGTCATGTAAGGAAGATTGCCAAGGAAAACTTCCTGCTCGATGGTTTCGAAATCCTCGTTGTCCTCATCGTGGCAAAGAAGACGCAATTTTGCTTTAAGAGGAACAGAATAAGTCAGACCCCTATCGATACACTCCTCTACACTATATTTTGGAGGATCGACTGCGTAGTCAATAAATTCAAGGGTGAAATTTTCCCGGGAATCAGATATTGGGAAATTCTCAGAAAATACCTTGAACAGACCATCTTGTCTTCTTCTTTCAGCAGGAGTATCCAATTGGAAAAAGTCTTTGAAAGATTGTAATTGGATATCTAAGAAATCCGGATAGTCTTTGACTACCTTAATAGATGAGAAACTTTTCCTTACGGTTTGATTCTGGATAGCCAAGGCAGTATAAGTTTTAGTGATAATGAATAACTAAATGCGACAATTTTTGCTTAGAATAGTACAATTTATTACCTGTGCACAAACAGGAAAAGACCTGACTATGTAGTCAGGTCCTAATGCATAACCTTTGCCTAGAAGGAAAGGTTATTCAAATTACTTAATCTCTACTTCAGCACCGGCTTCTTCAAGAGACTTCTTCAGAGCGTCAGCCTCGTCTTTAGCGATACCTTCTTTTACAGCTTTTGGAGCTCCGTCGACCAATTCTTTAGCTTCTTTCAAGCCAAGACCAGTCAATTCTTTCACTAGCTTCACAACAGCCAATTTCTGACCGCCAGCAGCTTTCAAGATTACATCAAAAGAGGTTTTTTCTTCTACTTCTGCAGCACCGGCACCGGCACCACCAGCAGGAGCAGCAACAGCAACAGCAGCAGCTGCAGGCTCGATGCCATATTCGTCCTTCAATATATCAGCCAATTCTTTTACTTCTTTTACAGTCAAGTTTACTAACTGATCAGCAAGTTGTTTAAGATCTGCCATTGTATTAATATTTAAATTGTTGATTTTTTTTTAACTGATTTGATAACTGTATTTTTTATTCTTTCTCAGAAAGTGTCTTAACAAGACCTGCCAACGTATTCTGTCCACTTTGAAGGGCAGAGATAAGGTTTTTGGCAGGAGATTGAAGAAGTCCGATGATGTCTCCAATAAGCTCTTGTTTTGATTTCAAATTAGACAGCATGTCTAACTGATCTTCACCCAAGAAAATTCCTGAATCTATCGAGGCGCCTTTGAACAAAGGTCTCACTTCTTTTTTCCCAAGTTTCTTTCTGAAATCTAGGATTACTTTTGCAGGAAGATTACCGCTCTCTTTGGAGAAGATAATACCTGAGAATCCTTTTAAAGCCACTTCTGAAAATTCGGTGTAATCGGCATCAAGATTTTCAAGCGCTTTTTTGATAAGCGTATTTTTGAAAACTTTGTACTCGACACCTTTTTCAAAGCAAGCTCTTCTGAAGGCATTTACCTGTGCCACTGTAAACCCTGAAGCATCAGTGATATAGAAGTAGGGATTTTCCTTTAACTTCTCGGTAAGACCGTCGATTATTTCTAATTTTTCTTCTCTAGTCATGATTAAATACCTTGAAAACTTCCTTTATCTACTTTTACTCCCGGAGATTGTGTACTTGACAAGTGAATGCTCCTGAAATATGTTCCTTTTGAAGAAGATGGTTTCAACTTAGAGATGGTGTTGATCAGTTCTTTTACGTTATCCTGAATTTTTTCAGGCTCAAAAGAAACTTTACCGACGCTAGCGTGGATAATACCGAATTTGTCAACTTTAAAATCGATTTTACCTGCTTTTACCTCTTTGACAGCTTTTCCAACTTCCAAAGTAACTGTACCGGATTTAGGATTAGGCATCAAGCCTCTAGGTCCCAAAATCCTACCAAGTCTACCTACCTTAGCCATTACGTTAGGCATGGTTATGATGACATCAATGTCAGTCCAACCTCCTTCAATTTTGGCTATGTAGTCATCAAGACCTACATAATCAGCACCAGCTTCTTTAGCTTCCTCTACTTTGTCAGGCGTACATAACACCAATACTTTAACGTCTTTACCTGTGCCATGTGGCAAGGCGACTACGCCTCTCACCATTTGATCTGCTTTTCTTGGATCAACGCCCAGACGGACATCGATATCAACAGATGCATCAAATTTTGAGCTGGTAATTTCTTTGACGATAGAAGAAGCTTCCTCTAGGGAGTACAGCTGGCTTGAGTCGTACTTAGAAAGAGCTTCTTTTTGCTTTTTTGTTAACTTAGCCATATTTGTATTATTATACCTCCCAAGGGGCTTTACCCGAAACAGTGATACCCATACTTCTAGCGGTACCTGCAATCATTTTCATGGCAGATTCCACTTTGAAAGCGTTTAAGTCAGGCATTTTCACCTGAGCAATCTCCTTTACCTGATCCCAGGTAACTGAACCTACCTTTTTTCTGTTAGGCTCTGCAGAACCACTTTTAACCTTCGCAGCCTCAAGCAACAAGTTTGCTGCAGGTGGCGTTTTTACTACGAATTCAAATGTTTTGTCAGAGAAAACAGTAATCAAAACAGGCAATACCTGACCAATTTTATCTTGGGTACGGGCATTGTATTGCTTACAGAACTCCATGATGTTCAAACCCTTGGAACCAAGAGCCGGACCAACCGGAGGTGATGGATTTGCCTGGCCACCTTTCACCTGTAATTTCACATAACCTGTGATTTCCTTAGCCATTTCTTAATCTTGTTTTTCTACTTGTATAAAGTTTAATTCTACCGGTGTATTTCGACCGAAGATCTTGACCATAACATTCAATTTCTTCTTGTCTTCAAACACCTCTTCAATAATACCCGAGAAACCACTGAAAGGACCGTCCATTACTTTGACTGTCTCTCCAACTATAAATGGTGTATCAAGCTTTACGGCAAACTCATCAATCTCTTCAACTCGTCCTAAGATTCTGTTGATTTCAGACTGGCGCAATGGCTCAGGGGTTTTGGAAGCTCCCCCCTGGTTTGAACCTAAGAAACCGATAACACCCGGGATACTTGTAATAACGTGATTGGCTTCACCATGAGTCAAATCCGCATTGATCAAAACGTAGCCGGGAAAGAAATTTCTCTCACGCACTCTCTTTTTACCATTACGCATTTCGTAAACTTTTTCGGAAGGTATCAAGACCTCAGGAATAAATTCCTCAAGTTTTTGACGGACAATTTCATTATCCAAGTAAGACTTGGTTTTTTTCTCTTGTCCGGCTACCACCCTAAGTACGTACCACTTATGTTCAGCCATCAGTATTATTCAATTAGAATAGATCGTAAAACCATTTCATTAGATTTTCGAATCCCAAGTCGATCGCTCCGATTACAAGAGCAAAAATGAGAGATGCGACAATTACCAAAACAGCGCTGTTTTGCAAAAACGAATACGAAGGCCAAGTGACCTTGTTTTTCATTTCGTCGATTGATTCGATAACAAAACTCTTAATATTCATGGATTACTACATTTTGTGCACGGGCAGAGAGATTCGAACTCCCATCAACGGTTTTGGAGACCGCTATTCTGCCATTGAACTATGCCCGTAGAATTTTAAGTCCCCAAAAGGAACGCAAAGGTAGTCAGAAATGGGATGAGATACAAATGCGATCCTAAAAATTATTCAGGATCGCATTTGAGATTTTATTAATTCTAAGACTATTAGTCAAGAATTTCAGTCACCTGTCCGGCACCTACGGTTCTACCACCTTCACGGATAGCGAAACGAAGACCTTTCTCAAGTGCAACTTTGTTCAATAAGTTAACTTCTATAGTAACGTTATCACCTGGCATAACCATTTCAACGTTTTCAGGAAGCATGATTTCTCCAGTTACGTCAGTAGTTCTTAAGTAGAACTGTGGACGGTATTTGTTGAAGAATGGTGTATGACGTCCACCTTCTTCTTTTGAAAGAACGTAAACTTCAGCCTTGAAGTGAGCGTGAGGCTTCACAGAGTTTGGCTTACAGATGATCATACCTCTTCTGATTTGAGATTTTTCAATACCTCTCAACAAAAGACCTACGTTATCACCAGCTTCACCTCTGTCAAGGATCTTGCGGAACATTTCAACACCTGTTACAGTAGACTTCAAACCTTCAGCACCCATACCGATGATATCAACGGCGTCTCCAGAGTTGATTACACCTCTTTCGATTCTACCGGTTGCAACAGTACCACGTCCAGTGATTGAGAATACGTCTTCTACAGGCATCAAGAAATCTTTGTCGATCAAACGCTCAGGGATTGGAATAAACTCATCCACAGCATTCATCAATTCCATAACTGTAGCTTCCCACTTAGCATCACCGTTAAGTGCACCAAGAGCAGAACCAGCAATTACAGGAATGTTATCGCCATCAAAATCATAGAATGAAAGAAGTTCTCTGATTTCCATTTCCACAAGCTCAAGAAGCTCAGGATCATCCACCATATCAACTTTATTCATAAATACAACAAGGGCAGGTACACCTACCTGACGAGCAAGAAGGATGTGTTCTCTTGTCTGAGGCATAGGACCATCAGTGGCAGCTACTACTAGAATAGCCCCGTCCATCTGAGCAGCACCTGTAACCATGTTTTTTACATAATCAGCGTGTCCAGGACAATCTACGTGAGCGTAGTGTCTCTTCTCTGTAGAATACTCTACGTGAGAAGTGTTGATAGTAATACCTCTTTCTTTTTCTTCCGGCGCGTTATCGATGGAAGAAAAATCTCTTAATTCAGAAAGACCCTTTTTCGCCAAAACTGTAGTAATGGCAGCAGTCAAAGTTGTCTTTCCATGGTCTACGTGACCAATCGTACCGATGTTAACGTGCGGTTTTGAACGGTCAAAGGTTGCTTTTGCCATGCGTGAAAATCCTCTGTTTTAGTTAAGGTTATAAATTATTTTAATTTTTCAATGTTTCAGAGCCAACGACGGGAATTGAACCCGTGACCCCTTCCTTACCAAGGAAGTACTCTACCCCTGAGCTACGTCGGCTGGTAACATTCGCTCTGCTTTATTAAAAGCATAGAGCGGGAGACGAGGCTCGAACCCGCGACCTGCAGCTTGGAAGGCTGCCGCTCTACCAACTGAGCTACTCCCGCTTTTGAAAATGCTGTGCAAAAGTAATAAAATATTTTGCAATTCACACTTTGTGGGGGAAACAGGATTCGAACCTGTGAAGACATAAGTCAACGGATTTACAGTCCGTCCCAGTTGGCCGCTTTGGTATTCCCCCAACTGATTTTCTGCTAAGAATTCAACCCAAATTGGGTTTTTGTATTCTTAACGGATGGCAAAATTATACCCTTTTCCTAAACATTCAAAATTATGTTTGAAAATTTCAAAGTATTTTTTGAAGACCGACATTAATACCATAAAAATCAATGATTTAATTTTTCTCAAGGTATTGGGAGAGGAAAAATTCCTCATATCTTTTGGCTAACTCATCCTTTTCCAGTGAAAATAATTCTTTGGCCTTGTCCAAAACTCCCGGCTCATCAATGAATCCGAATAAACCCATAAATGCTCCTATGCGAACAAAATTGGAACTGTTTTCTTTCGCTATATTATATAAATTACTAATGGCAGTTTCTTTTCCCTCCCCCGGATTTTGAACAAAATATTCGCTGTAGTATCCCACAAAATAATAAAGCGATTCTCCCGTCTGTTTGCTCAAAACGTTATGGAACCAATCTGCTTTGCCGGGAATAAGATTGGAGATGTAATATTCAGCCACAGGTACTAATAACCTGATGTTTTTCTCCGATTCAAACTTTGTCGCAATTCCTCCCCTATCGGCATTGTTTTCATTTTCCAAATAAGCTGCCAATGCTGCCCCTGCTACATAATAGGAAGGATGTTCCATCCATTTCATGAAATAAGGAGAATATTTATCGGGGTCTAACAAACTCAGCATTTCAATGGCACCCTGCTTTACCGTATTTTTTGGATCAGTTTCCGCTATTGCCAAAAGGCTTTCTTCGAGACCAGAAATCTCCAATAACCAATCAGGATGCTGGGCAATGTGCATGATGGCAGCTTCCCTGATTGCCCAAAAAGGATCATTCAACCCTCTCCCAACAAGTGAGGCGACTTCCGGATCATCTGCATAGGTATTAGCAAGACTGTCCAATGCCTCGAACCTTGCCACTCCCAAAGTGGAAATGCTGAACTGCTTCTTGAAATGGTCAACACCCCTTGAAGATTTTTTCTCAGCAAGCAATTCCAAGGCTTCATCCACATACAATTCAGTCACGGGAACTTTGTTTTCGACAGCAAACTGCTGCCAAGCTTTGTCCAATACAAATTCTTTTTCATATCTCTTCCCATCGTGGTACCAACTCACTTTAAAAGGAATCTTATATAAAGGTGTGGTGGTCAAATCCTGCTTTTGGGATACCGTCAGGAGTAGATTATCCGGTTGACTGTAATCCACCTCATATTCCAAAGTGGGATGACCTGAACCTAGAAACCACTGATTGAAATACCAATTCAAGTCCTGACCTGTAACCATCTCGAAGGCAATTCTCAAGTCATGTACTTCCACACTTGAAAATGCATGTTTGGTCAAATAAAGCTTAATAGCTTCAAAAAAAGCCTCATCCCCGATATGTCTCCTAAGCATATGGAGAATTCTCCCTCCTTTTGCATAGGAGTGGCTATCGAACATGTCTTCTGAATTGTCATAGTAAAACCTGATCAAATCCACCTGTTTTTCCTTGGATTCCTCAAAATACTGTTCCATTTCCGAAATATGGTGCATGTCTGCATCATCCTTTCCGTTTTTGTATTCATACCATAAGTATTCAGAATAATTGGCAAAAGCTTCATTCAAAGTAAGGTTTGCCCATGATTCATTGGTCACATAATCCCCTACCCACTGATGAAAAAGCTCGTGGGCGATGATCCCATCCCATTCAGAATCGATCGCTGCTCTTGCATCAAGGTTCAGTTCCTCCATGAATACCGAGATTGTGGTATTCTCCATCGCTCCTGATACAAAATCCCGGACAACAACCTGGTCATATTTTTGCCAAGGGTACCTTACCCCAAGGACTTTGGAGAAAAAACCGATCATCTCCGGCGTATTTTGAAACACCGTCTTTGCGCCTTCTTCAAATTCTTTTTCAACATAATACCTTACGGGCATTCCTTCCCATTCATCTTTGATCTCCACATAATCGCCCACAATCACTGCCGCCAAATAAGGCGCATGAGGTAAGTCCATCACCCAATGGTCTGTTCTGGTCCCATTTGCATTTTCCTTACTTGATTTCAAAAGACCGTTACTGATTGTCCTGTATTTTTTATCAACGGTCATTCGGATTTCCTGAGTCATTCTTTCATTGGGAGAATCAATGGTCGGAAACCACTTGGAGTTGTGTTCGGTCTCTCCCTGTGTCCAGATCAGCGTCGGTTTATTGGGGTCTTCTCCACGGGGATTGATAAAATACAGTCCTTTGGTGTCAGTAATGGCTGCGCTTCCCAATTCAGGATTCTCATTTGGTTTGGCAGTATATTTTATCCTGACTTGGATTGTGTCTTTGGCAGAGTAGGTCTGTGGTAAATAAGCCGTGACAATCTGTCCATCATAGCGGAAATTCAATTCTGTTTCTTTTCCCTTGGCTATCAGAGAAAAAACATGGATATCAAAGTCCTGTGCATCAAGGACAAGTTCCCGCTGGGGGAAAAAGTAAGGCTTCAAAGTAAGGACGGCAACACCGTTTACCCATTCTTTTTGGTAGTCAAATGACAGGTCCAAGGCTGTGTGCAAAAGGTCAAAATGCCTGGTATCAGAACCTTTATAAGCGGATATCTTATTTTCAAGGACCGGAATCAACGCTTTGATCGAGGTAGAATCAAAGGGAACGGTTGTTTCTGAAGCCTCAGTCAATTCTTCTGAAAGAACATTTTCTGCCGGATCTGCCACCGGTTTTGAACTTTGACAAGACCAGATTAAGAAAACAGAAACAGCTAAAAATGCCTTGGGTTTATTGAATACCATGAAAATGCTTTTTAAAGATTAATTGTATATTTTAGCGCAAAATAAAGGAAATGTATTCAGTTAGTATCAAGAATTCGGTTTTTGAGGTAGAAAAATCAAAAGAAACGGTAGCTGTAAACGGAAATATCCTTGATTGGGACATTTCTGAAATTCGGACCGGACACTACCATGTCCTCCACAACAGCCAATCATTCAACCTGGAATTGGTCAGCCTAGATGCAGAAACCAAAACAGTAAAACTCAAACTCAACAACAAACCTTGTGAGATAACGATCAAAGATAAATTTGACCTGTTGTTGGAAAAACTTGGAATGAACAACCTTAAGAGTCAAACTGCCAAGGAAATAAAAGCCCCCATGCCCGGGCTGATTTTTGATATCAAAGTCAAAGAAGGCGATGAGGTAAAAAAAGGAGATGCAGTACTTATCCTGGAAGCCATGAAAATGGAGAACATTTTGAAATCCCCGGGGGACGGAACCGTCAAAGCCATCAAAATAAAAAAAGGACAAAGCGTGGAGAAAAATCAGGTCCTGATCCAATTTTAAGAAGTCATGGGTTTAGATTTCTAAAGGAAGGCTTTATATTTGTCGGATTTATCAATTTACCAACCTGATTGAGTTAGCTCTTTTTCACATTTAAAAACCAACAATGAAGTACAAAAGGATATTGCTGAAACTAAGCGGCGAGGCGCTGATGGGAGAAAAAAACTACGGAATTGACTCCAAAAGACTTGAACAATATGCCCAAGAAATCCGACGTGTCAAAGACCTTGGGGTAGAAATCGCCATCGTCATCGGAGGAGGCAATATTTTTAGGGGCGTGCAGGCAGAAAATGCAGGTATCGACCGCGTGCAGGGTGATTATATGGGAATGCTTGCTACGTTGATCAATGCCATGGCACTTCAAAGCGCCCTCGAGCAAGGCGGAATGTTTACCCGACTGATGTCAGGGATCAAAGTGGAAAGTGTCTGCGAGCCATTTATCAGAAGAAGGGCAATCCGACACCTCGAAAAAGGCAGGATAGTAATTTTCGGAGCAGGCATCGGCAACCCGTATTTTACTACTGACTCTACTGCAGCTTTGAGAGCAATAGAAATCGAAGCCGATGTGGTATTGAAAGGCACAAGGGTAGACGGGGTATATACCGCAGATCCCGAAAAAGACAAAACCGCTACCAAATACAGTACGCTATCCTTTCAGGAAGCCTATGCCAAGAACCTCAATATCATGGACATGACGGCATTTACACTTTGCCAGGAAAACAACCTGCCCATCATCGTTTTTGATATGAACAAACCCGGCAATCTTGACAAAATAGTCATCGGAGAAGACATCGGGACATTAATCACTTCAAACTAATACGGATTATATTATGGAAGAAATTCAGCTGTACCTGGAAGAAGCCAAAGAACTGATGCAAAAAGCAGTAAACCATACTGCTGCTGAACTTGTAAAAATCAGGGCTGGAAAAGCCATGCCGAATTTGTTGGACGGGATCATGGTCGCTTATTATGGCGCTCCCACCCCTCTCCAACAAGTAGCTTCAGTAACAACTCCTGACGCAAGAACCCTTACCATCAAACCTTGGGAAAGAAACCTGATCAATGAAATCGAAAGATCTATCATCAACTCTGACCTCGGCCTTGCACCACAAAACAACGGAGAAATCATCATCCTGACGATACCTCCAATGACCGAGGAAAGAAGGAGAAACCTTGTGAAGCAAGCCAAAAATGAATGTGAATCTGGAAAAATCTCCATTCGCACCGTGAGGAAAGAAACCAATGAATCCCTTCGCAAACTTCAAAAAGAAGGTGCTTCCGAGGATGAAATCAAAAGGGCCGAAGATACAGTCCAAAAATTCACCGATAGTTATTCAACCAAAATAGATGAGCTTCTTGTCAAAAAAGAAGTGGAAATTATGACGGTTTGATTATACCAATCTTGCAAATACTCTAGTTCTTTTAAAATTAACCAAAATAATTTGAGATATTAGTTGATATTGGATATTGATTGATATTGGCTCCTATTCACCTGTTATACTAATTTCTTTAGGTTGATTTGAAGATTTCAGAATCCAAAAAAGGCTTCCATTATACCGTGGGAGCCTTTTTTAATTATTACTTTTTGGACAGGAAAGAAATAATATGAGTTGGTGTCAAAACCTGTTAATGGGTTGGTTTACAAATTAATATCCATTAATATCGAGTATCAATCAATATCAGATCCTTTTGAAAAAAATTGATCTTACAAAACAGCTTTCACCAACTCCACCAACTTCTTACCTGCCTGATTGGCTACAGACACCACCTCGGCATGGGTAAATTCTTTGGCAACTTTTGGGATACTTTCATTGGTTATCACGGATATTCCCAAAACCTTTATGCCCATATGGTTGGCGGCAATGACTTCAGGAACGGTGCTCATTCCTACCGCATCTCCGCCAATAATCCTACAATACCTGATCTCGGCTTTGGTTTCCAACTTGGGACCCTGCAGTCCGATATAGGTTCCTGTTTTCAGCTTTATTCCCAATTTCAGGGCTTCAGATTTGGTTTTATCTAACCAACTTAGATCAAATGGTTCGCTCATATCCGGAAACCTAGGTCCAAACACCTCCCGATTTTTTCCACGCAATGGGTTATCAGGAAAAAGGCTGATCATATCTTCAATCAGCATCAAATCCCCTGCCTCAAAGTCCTCATTCAATCCTCCTGCAGCATTGGTGACTATCAATTTTTTTATCCCAATCAACTTCATGACCCGCAAAGGAAAAACCACATCGTCCATTTCATAGCCTTCATAATAATGAAAACGTCCATTCATTGCCAACACAGCCACACCTTCCAATTTTCCGAAAATCAAATCTCCTCCATGCCCTTCAACAGTGGCAACAGGAAAATGGGGAATCTTTGAATAGGAGATTCTTTTTTCAACTTGGATTTCTCCAACCAATCCCCCAAGGCCCGAACCTAGAATGATGGCAGTTTCGGGATATTCCGTTATCTGTGACTTCAAAAAATCAACTGCAGCCTGTTCTTTTGTCAGCATGGAATGCGTCAGAAAATAATGATTAAAGTGATTTTACAATTTCCCTAATGATCAGACTCATTCCAGGTTCGGCTTTGGCAGCACCGGCCAATACTTCGGTAAGACTGATCTTGCGGACTTTTCCAGGAGAGCAAAGGTCAGTAATCGCAGACATTGCAAATACCGGCAGTTCCATATGTCTTGCCACGATGACTTCGGGGATGGTACTCATTCCGATCGCATCACCACCGATTGTCCTGAGGTATTTGTATTCTGCTTTGGTTTCAAGGTTGGGGCCCTGTACAGCAGCATAAACTCCCTGATGGACTTTCAATCCGTTTGCAGCCGCGATCTCCAGGCCTTTTTGGACCAAAGACAGATCATAAGGCTCAGACATATCCGGAAAGCGTACGCCAAACTCCTCCAGGTTTTTGCCTCGGAGCGGATTTTCAGGAAAAAGATCAATATGGTCATTGATAATCATCAATTCGCCGATCCCGTACTCAGGATTGAGTCCACCAGCTGCGTTAGACACAATAAGGTGTTCAATTCCCAGCTTTTTCATCACCCTGACGGGAAAGGTCACTTCCTTCATTGAGTATCCTTCATAATAATGGAATCTCCCCTGCATGGCTACAACAGATTTTCCTGAAAGCTTTCCAAGAATCAGTTTTCCTTTGTGGCTTTCCACTGTCGAAACAGGAAAGAAAGGAATGGCATCATATGGGATTTCTAGTTCAATCTCCATGTTTTGGATCAATTGACCCAGACCGGTACCAAGGATAATGCCTACCTGAGGGGATTTGGGATACAGTTTTTGGATATATTCATAAGCAGTCTGTATTTGCTCAGAATAGGATGGTGAAGATGCTTGTGTCATGGATTAAAAATTTCCCTAAGGTAGGAATCGGACCTTTAAAAAACAGCCTATCACTCCCATCCTTTATAATTTACCAATGTTTTTTCTCAGCCCATTAATTACAAGCTTGGATCAAAACCTCCAATTCATTTCTTTAATCTTATCCAAAAACCTAGGAAATATCAGTTTTCACCTAACCAAATACGTCTCAAAGAAGGAATCACCTTTTCTTAAATCCTCTAAGTCTTTTAGCCCATAAAATTTAAAACGCCTAATAACCTAAGTTGAAAATTTTCCAAACAAAAAAGCCAGACGTACGCCTGGCTTTCTGTTTCAATTTAATAGGTATGAGATTAATATCCTGGATTCTGATCTGCATTGGTCAATGCAGAATTATTATCGATTTCAGATAAGGGGAGCGGCATCAGATTATACCTTACGTTCCAATTTGGAATAGGCTCGCTTGCCAAGAGGTTTTGTCTTCTCCATCTTCTAATGTCCCTATTTCTGATTTGCTCACCGGCCAATTCCACCTGTCTTTCATGTTGGATTGCTCTTAGCATTTCCAATTTGCTTCCGGTAGGATATTGTGCAGTTGGATATGGAGGCATGGCTACATCTGGTCTTGCCCGTACTTGGTTGATATATGGAAGGGCTGCTGCCGGTCCGGAAAGCTCATTCTCGACTTCCGCCATCAGCAAGAGAATGTCAGCATACCTGATAGCTCTAAAGTTGATTCCTGATTGTACGTCTTCCGCACCTCTCTTGTAGATCATTTGGTATTTTCTCCAGCTGGCGCGAGCAGTATTTCCTTGGACTTTATCGGCAGTCAAGACTGCGGTTCCACCATTAAAGGTATCGCCGATCTGGAAGAAATTGTAACCGATCCTAGGGTCATCTTTAGCAGCTCCATTCGCAACCCTTTCATAGGCGTTGAATAGTGGCAGACTTGGAATCACGTTTCTCCAGGCAGTTGGGCCATATTCCTGTCCACGGAAAGTCACTTCGGCGATACCGCCCCCATCACCATTCCATGCACCTGCAGTTCCAAATGCTTCAGAGAATTGGATTTCCCATACTGACTCAGAATTGTTTTCTCTCTCTTCTTCGAAATTATCCAAATACCTGTCTACCAACCTGTATTGGTTTGACGAAATAATTTCAAGAAGGAACGGTCTTGCTGCAGCATAATTTCCTCTAAAAATATGTGCCTTGGCAGCAAGTGCCTGTGCAGCCCCTTTGGAAGCCCTTCCCACATCAGTACCAGTGTAGGCACTTTTCAGCGGTAAGCTTGCGATTGCGGCAGTCAAATCAGAAAATATGAGTGCGTATACCTCATCTTCTGATGCCCTTGGATTTGCATCCGGAGAAGTTGCTGTAGAAGTCATCAATGGTACTCCTCCCCAAAGGGTGACAAGTTCATAATGAGCCAATGCACGTAGAAATCTTGCTTCAGCTATTATTCTCTCCCTTAATTCCTCGGTGATTTCTTCGGTTGCTTTATCGGCATTTTCCAATATCAAATTGGCCCTATGAACTATTCTGTACCAACCTCTCCAATTTGCTTCATTCAGAGGATTTGAAGCATCGAATACATGGTTCAGAACCTGTGCCCTTGCAGCTTCTAGTTGTGGACCTCCTGTGTCACAATCGTCTGACAGCAAGTCCTGGAAAAAGAAGTATTCCCTGTTGTAAAGGTTGTTTGCCTGCAAACCTGCATAAACCGAGTTCACAGCTGCCACCAACTGCGGACCTGTCCTGTAAAATGTTTCTACTCCTAACTGATTAGGGTTGGTAGGACTTAACCTATCCTCATCGCAGGAATTGAACCCCAGCAACAATACTAATGATGTAAGAAATAATCTCGTTTTCATATGTTATACTTTTGATATTGAGACATGATTAAAATGTAAACTGGATACCGCCGATAAATGTTCTCGCGGCAGGGAATTGACCATAATCGATACCTGTTCCCAAGGATGAATTGATTCCTGTTCGTGCTGCTATCTCAGGATCATAGCCACTGTATTTGGTAAAGGTCAAAGGATTTTGGGTGAGGAAGTAAATCCTAACTTTGCTCACATATCCGTTCGTCAAGGAATTCAATGTAGCAGTAGGAATAGTGTACCCCAATATTATATTTTTCACCCTCATATAAGACCCATCTTCGACAAATCTCGAACTAGCCCTTGCATTCCTGTTCGGATCCCCGGAAACTGCACGTGGAACAGTGGTATTGGTATTGTTTGGTGTCCATCTGTCCAACACTACTGTGGATGCATTGAACAACCTTGTCATACCTTCGGTATGGAATCTTAGGTTATTGAAGATTTCATTTCCCTGTACGCCTTGCAAAAACATGGTAATGTCAAAGTTTTTATAGCTCCCGTTGAAATTCAACCCATAAGTAAAATCGGGAAGGTAATGACCTAGGTTGGTCCTGTCACTTGCATTGATCACCCCATCATTGTTAATATCTCTGAATTTGATATCACCTGGCCTTGCATTGGGCTGGGCCGTATTGCTCTCACCAGTTTGGAATAGGCCATCAGCTATCCAGCCATAGAAGTAAGCGATAGGCTGACCTTCTTCAGTAAAGGTGTACGGGTCTCCATTAAATGCAGGACCAAAAATGGTATTTCCGGATCCCAACGAAACCAACTCGTTACTTACAAAACCTAAGTTTCCGTCAATGGAGAATTGAAAGTCCCCTGTATATTTTCTATACCCTAAAGTAAATTCCAAACCGGTATTTTTAACAGTTCCCACATTGGCAATAGGTGCGCCGTCAAATCCCAATGAAGGAGGAATCGGAACACCAAGTATCATACCTTCGGTGGTATTGTCAAAATACTCGAACGAAAGATTGAACCTGTCATTGAATAATCCCAAATCCATACCGATGTTTTTCATAATGGTGGATTCCCATCTCAGATCGGTATTGGCCAATGCACTGATGGTACTTCCACCTTGGAGACTTCCTGCAAAGTTGTAGAAGTGATTGCTATTTATGGTTCCTTGATACACATAATCTCCGATACGGTCATTCCCTGTCTCACCATAACTCGCCCTGATTTTCAGATCACTAATCGCAGTAAGTGATTGCATAAAGGTCTCTTGACTCAACCTCCATCCTGCTGACACAGATGGGAAGGTACCCCATTTGTTGTTTGGCCCAAACCTTGATCCTCCATCCTGCCTAATAGAGGCACTGAAAAGGTATTTCTGATCATAATCGTAGTTTATCCTTCCAATATAGGAGATCAAAGCGTAATCAGTCTGACTTCCTGAAGTGACCTGATTTTGGACTCCCTGAAGCACCCTCACATCATTAGTCAGGTTATTTTGTCCTGATCCGTTGAGATTGGTAGACCTGAAAGTCTGCTGTTCGATTACCGCCAATAAATCAAAGCTGTGCTTATTGATGGTTTTTTGATAGGAAAACTGGTTGCTGAACAATGGAGATACGAAGGTGGATCTGCTTTGGGCAATGGTAGCAAATGGTTGGTTGTTGAAATCACCGGCAAAGAAACGTGGAGTGTATTGGTCATTTTGGCCTATTCCAATATCAATTCCAGCCAAGAACCTATATTTAAATCCTTCAAAAGGCATCACATCGATATATGCAGTACCCAATATTTTGAAATCCTGCTGTCTGTTTGTTCTTATTTCGGCGTTCAATACCGGATTTTCAGGATCGGAACCATCAACCCTATCAGGAGCCCTAAATCCACCCAATCTTGAGTCATCTCTAACAGGAATGTATGGCACCTGCTTGACGATATGCTCCAACTGGCTTCTACCTCCTGTAAACGGCTCATTGTTCCTGTTGGAGTAAGCAAAAGTCAAGGTCTGTCCAATGCTGACATATTTGTTCAATTTAAAATCTGTATTGGATCGGAATGATATCCTTTCAAAATCAGTCCCTTTCATGATACCTTCTTGGGAAAAATACCCCATGGATACGTTGTAAAGAACACTTTCAGTTCCGCCGGATATGGCGATGTTATGGTCTTGAATAGGAGCAGAACGGAACATCTCCCCTTGCCAGTCGGTTTCGACATTGGCAAGATCGCCAAGATTATCGAATCTTTGTGGTGCAGGCTGATTACCGTTTGCCAATAATTCACGTCCAAAAGCGATGTATTGATCCCTGTTCAAAAGATCAAGTTGCTTCCATGCCTGTTGGGTACCATAATAGGAATCGAACGTAACTTTGGGTTTTCCGATTACCCCTTTTTTGGTAGTGACCAGGATAACACCGTTTGCAGCCCTAGAACCATAAATGGCAGCCGCAGATGCATCTTTCAAGACTTCAATGGATTCGATGTCTGCAGGGTTGATCTGATTCAAACCTCCCGCCGGTACACCGTCAATGACGTAAAGTGGATCATTGTTACCTACAGTTCCAATTCCCCTGACCCGTACGATAGGATCTGTTCCGGGTGCACCGGCATTGGTTACCTGCACGCCGGCAGCACGACCCTGAATAGCAGAAGCAAGATTGGGAACAGGAAGCGACCTGATGGCTTCCGAGCCAACAGAAGAAATCGCACCTGTAACCTTGGCGCGCTCCTGAGTACCATATCCGACCACAATGACTTCTGAAAGGTTAGACATGTCAGGTTCCATAGCAACAGACAAAGTGGTTGTATTGCCCACCCTAATCTCCTGTTGTTTGAATCCAATAAAGGAAAAAACAAGTACAGACTGTGAAGAAGGCACTTCAATAGAAAAATTACCGTCAATATCTGTGGCGGTACCTTGGGTCGTTCCCTTGATAAGGACGTTTACTCCCGGCATTGTTTCTGTTCCATCTACAGACTTTACGGTTCCTTTTACCACAAAAGATTGGGCAAAGGCACTACAGGGAAGCAGGAATATCCCCATAACAAGTAATAGGGCCATCAACGAAATTATTTTTCCGCCGGGCCCTGATTTTTTACGGTACATTTTGCTGTTCATAGGTTATTTGGTTTATGTAAGAATTTGGTTTTAATCAATAATCAAGAAAAATTATTAAAAAGAATCGGTCATAGTTCCTAATGAATATCTATCTAATAGGTATTCTAAATTTGCCATTTAAATAGATGAATTTTAATAAAACTACAATCCTGCTCTGTCCTGATTGAATAGTTAATAATGCATTCGATAACAAACTGAACACATTATATTTCACTGTTTCGAAGGCAGAAATGCCGGAGAAAAAAGAGTCTGTTCCGGAAGGCGATTTGACTTCCAATTTCGCATGGTGATCAAAAAACTTTGAAAGGAGAAAAAATTGATATAGAAATGCCGATAACCTGAGTGGTGGAAGGGAAAAAAACAGAAGATAAGTCTTGTTGAGATTTCTTGTAGAATTCCGATCCATGCGTGGTTTTGGGTTTAGTTAATTTTACTCAATATGATAGAAAACTTGCAATAAGTCCTTCATAAACATGCATTTGACCATAAATTGAATGGTCATAGATTATAAACTTCTAAAAAAATAATTATTTATGCAACCGATTTCATAAATTATTTTTAACAATCAAAAAATCGTGATCGATATTTTATTTAGAATTTTAACAATAATCACCCAATCTGACCGAAAATTAGGCGTAAGGATCTTTACACAGAATAAAATTTTAAATAATAGCCTTAATTCTTTGAAAATTTGTAATTTTCTGCCAATTAGGAAATGACTAAAACTAGTCGAAAATTTCTTTCAGAAAATGAAGTTTTAAAAAATTTAAAGAGGCAAAATAAAAATTTTCAAAACTGAAAAGTAGAGAGACATAAACAAAACAGTTTTAATCAAATAAGCATGAAATTACTTTGTTTTATTCACTTTATTCAAAGTAAAATTTACATTACAACCGATTTCATCTATTATTCTTCCACATTTTGTAAAACCTTTAATTTTGACAAACACTGATTATTATTGCGAAATTTCCAAAAGAAATTGACAATCCCCCACCATAAAAAGAAGAATACAAAAGACTGTTTTTCTTAAAAAGGCCAAAATTCAGGTCTCCAACAACAATATGGAAAAAGAAATAACCATTTATGACATTGCCAAAGAACTGGGGGTGTCACCGACCACAGTGAGTAGGGCCTTAAATAACCACCCGGCTGTAAATGAAAAAACAAAGAAGAAAATCTTTAGTGCTGCATTGGAAAGTGGATATCAGTCAAATGTTTTTGCGGCAAATCTTAGAAACAAAAAGACCAACAACATAGGTGTAATCGTCCCTAGGCTTAATTCCAGTTTCCAGTCTTCGGTACTTGCCGGAATGGAGAAAGTAGCCAATGAAGCAGGTTATAACCTCATTATCAGTCAGTCTCTTGAATCCTATCATAAGGAAGTGGCTAATGCCTTGACGATGTTCAACAGCCGTGTTGACGGGCTTCTTGTTTCATTGGCAGGAGATACCGAAAACATAGATCACTTTATGCCCTTTCTGAAAAAAGGAACTCCTTTGATGTTTTACGACAGAATTGCCGAGCATTCCAACACTACCGGAATCACCATCGACAACATACAGGCTGCCCAAAACGCCACCAATCATCTGATTGAGCAAGGATGTAAAAGAATAGTCCACGTATTGCGTACCACAAAGATCAATGTGTATGCTGACAGATTGAAAGGATATAAGTATGCTTTGCTTGAAAATGACATTCCCTTCAATCCTTCCTTGGTCCTCTATGCAGATCTTGTCGAGGACGTCGGTGAAGAAATTGTCAACAAAATTCTAAAAATGGACCCTTTGCCTGACGGACTTTTTGTTTCTAATGACTCCTGCGCGGCCAGCTGCATTAAGCACCTGAAATTGGCAGGGATCAGAATTCCGGAGGATATTGCAGTAGTTGGTTTCAACAACGAATTCATTTCCCGTCTCGTTGAGCCCAATATTACCACGGTGAACTATCCAGGCTATGAAATGGGAGAACTTGCCATGAAAAACCTGATCAACCACCTTGAAAACCCGGGAGACCGCATGTTGCAGAACACCAATAAAATCACCTTGCGGTCTGAATTGATTGTAAGAGCTTCTTCCAAAAGGAAATAAGAGTTTAAAGTATTTTGGGCCAATTGTTTTGACTTAAGGCGACAAATCAAACTTTGACTGAAGGTAAAACCAATGTTTCTTTCTATATTTTTGCTATCACCTAGGTTTGATATATATGAGACATTCTCTTCTTAGTTTCTTTTTTTTGGGATTTGTTATTTTCAGCTGTTCAAAACCAGGCAGTAGTGATTATAGATTTGAACTCCTATCTCCTGAACAAACCGGGGTTACTTTCAATAATCGAATTGAAATCGATGAGGACTTTAATGTTTTGGATTTTGATTATATATATAATGGTGGTGGTGTCGCTGTGGGGGATTTTAATGGGGACAGTCTACCGGATATATTTTTTACGGGAAATATGGTTTCTTCAAAATTGTACCTCAACAGAGGTAATTTTAAATTTGAGGACGTCACCGATATAGCCGCCGTAAGCACCGCAACATGGGCAGAAGGAGTCACTTTGGTGGATATCAATGATGATGGTCTATTGGATATTTATGTTAGTGTTTCCAATCGGGACGATACTTACCCAAATCCTAATTTGCTTTTTGTGAATCAAGGTTTAAATCAAGATGGCATTCCTGTTTTCGAAGAAATGGCATCCCAATATGGAATTGCTGACAGAGGCTACAATACCCAGGCTGCATTTTTTGACTATGACAGGGACGGTGATCTGGATTTGTATATTTTGTCCAATGCGTTGGAGAGTTTTCAGAGGAATTTGTCAAGACCAAAAGAGAAAACAGGGAAAGGAAAAAGCAATGATAAGCTATACCAAAATAATGGCAATGGAACATTTTCCAATGTGACTTTGTCGGCAGGGATTACTATCGAAGGATATGGACTAGGCTTAGCGATCAGTGATATCAATCAGGACGGTTGGCCCGATATGTATATTGCCAATGATTTTATATCCAATGACCTTCTGTATATCAACAATGGGGACGGTACTTTTTCAAACCGGATTGCTGAAATGATAAACCACCAAAGCTTCAATTCGATGGGAGTCGACATTGCCGATTTCAACAATGACGCCCTATCAGATGTGATGGTGGTGGACATGTTTCCACCTGATAACTTTCGCCAAAAAACCATGTTTGCCCCAACTGAAAATTATGACCTGTACCAAGCAAACATAGATAGAGGATACGAACCACAATATGTCAGGAATACCCTTCAGCTCAACCGTGGCAATGGTACCTTTAGCGAAATCGGGTTTCTGTCAGGAATATTTCAAACAGACTGGAGTTGGTCATCGCTTTTTGCCGACCTTGACAATGATGGCAATCGGGATCTTTTTGTCAGCAATGGATACGGCAAGGATGTGACCGACCTAGATTATATCAATTTTTCGCAAAATCTTGGACCCTTTACAAGTCCCGAGGAAAGGAGAAAACGGCTTTTGGAAGGACTTGAATCTTTGAAAGAAGTCAAGCTTCCAAATTATGTTTTTCAAAACAATGCAGACCTGACTTTTGCTGACAAAAGCCAAGAATGGGGAATTACCCACCCGTCCATTTCCAATGGAGTGGCTTATGCAGACCTGGACAATGATGGAGACCTTGATTTGGTCACCAACAACCTCAACGAAACGGCCTTTATCTATAAAAATACCACAAGGGAAAAACAGCCTGAGTCAAGCAATTTCCTGAAAATCTCTTTTGACGGACCTATCCAAAACAGGAACGGAATCGGCGCAAAAGTGTACCTCACCTTTGCTTCAGGAGATTCAATTACCACCCTATACCATGAACATTACCCGACCCGTGGATACAAATCTTTTGTGGAGCCTATGGCCCATTTTGGGATCGGAGAATCTAAAATTATCCAAGAGGTAAAAGTCATCTGGCCGGATGAAAAAACCCAGATAGTCAAAGATATCTCCTCAAACCAATCCATAATTTTAACCTATGAGGAGGCAATTGATTCAATTCAGACAGAAGATGAACATTCTAATTATTCTGAATATGCAGAAGTAAGCCTCGAATTAGGAATCGACTATATTCACAATCACCCTACGTACAAAGACTTCAACAGACAAAGATTGCTTCCCCACAAGCATTCGGAAAACGGGCCTGGGATGGCAGTTGGCGATATCAATGGAGATGGACTGGAAGATTTTTTTATCGGCGGATCAAAAGATTATCCCGGAGTATTTTTTATTCAGGGAAAAGATGGCCGATTTTTAAAGAAAAGTTTGGAGGAAAGTTCGCCATCTGATGATATGGGAAGCCTATTGTTTGATGCCGATGGCGACGGAAACCTCGACCTGTATGTGGTCAGCGGTGGGAGTCGCTATTCAGAGTCATCGGCCGAATATCAGGACAGGTTATACATCAATGATGGCAAAGGAAATTTTAAGCTGAATCCTGAGTTACTTCCTGAACTGAATTTCAGCGGTTCAATTGTCACCGCAGCTGATTATGATGGGGATGGGGATTTGGACCTTTTTATCGGAGGAAGGGTAAGACCGGGGCAATATCCTTTGGCTCCCAAATCAGTGATATTAGAAAACAATGCCGGCAAGTTTACAGACGTAAGCAATTCCTTGTTTCCAGGTCTGGAAAACTTGGGAATGGTCACTGCGGCACTTTGGACTGACTTTGACAATGATGGTTATCTCGATCTGATCGTGGTGGGTGAATGGATGCCTGTGAGGTTTTTGAAGCAAAACCGGAAAGCAGAGGGCTCAATCCAGTTTGTCGACGCATCAGCCGAATTTGCCCCGCAAAATTCCACAGGTTGGTGGAACAGCATTACTTCTACAGACCTCAACCAAGACGGGAAATTGGAATATATTCTTGGAAACCTTGGATTGAATTCAAGGTGGAAAGCCAAATTTGAACAGCCTTTGGTCATGATTGCCAAGGATTTTGATGGAAACAAAAGTGTCGACCCGATCATGTTCCAATATCTCAAAGATGGGTTTTTTGCTGTTCCAGGTAGGGATATGGTCGTCAGTCAGGTGCCTTCCTGGAAAACCAGATTTCTTGCCTATTCCGAATATGCCAACACAAAGTTGGAAGATTTTTTTGTGTCAGGAGCATTAGAAGGAGCTGAGCGCTTGGAAGCGAATTATTTTCAAAGTGCAGTTTTGGAAAGATCTGCAGACAAAAAATTCTCAATAAAATCATTGCCTGTGGAAGCACAGTTTGCTCCGCAATATGGATTGGTTGCCCTTGAAAATCCTGATGATAGAAACCAATCTTTGCTTTTGGCAGGGAATTTTTATGGAAATGAAACCGTAACAGGCAGGTATGATGCCTCAAAAGGACTTCAATTGAAAATAGAAAATGGTGAATTGAAGTCTTTGTCTTTAAGTGAAAGTGGGTTTGAAGTAAATGGACAAGGAAGGGCTTTAGCAGTTATAAGGGATAAGGAAGGAAATCCAATCATCCTCGCCGCCCAACAAGGAGACAGCTTAAAAGTATTTAAAAACACAAAGCCCCAATTTTACAAGAGTGTTGTAAAACTGGGGCCTTTAGATTATTTGGCAGAAATCACCTTCAAAGACGGGTCAAAATCTGTCAAAGAGTTTTATTATGGAGAGGGTTATCTTTCCCAATCTTCCCGGATTTTCCCAATTCTAGAAACCTATCAAAAGGTTGTCATCACAGATTATCAAAGAAATAAAAGGACTGTTTGGGAGGATTGATCAATCCTCCAAAGCCACTAATTCCCATTTTTTGAACAAAGCAAAATTCAAGGAAACGTAGAATATGTTGGCATCCAATCCGGCATAGGGTTGGAAAGTGCCGCCATCTCCATCCGAGGCGGTAAACCCTTGGTTGAAAAACGATGTCAGATAATATTTAGCTTTGATACTTGTCCCTTTTGGCAAGGTGTAACCTATGAAAACAGCATGTTGAAAGGTATTGACCCGGTCACTGAACCAGACACTGAACCTTTCAGTCCTAACTTCATCGACAAAAGTCCTTTCTCTATAATTCATCGCGATTTCAAACTCGTAACCGGCAAAGAAAAACCGGTCATCCATGTTTCCAAGCTTCACGCCAATAGGAATACCCAAATTGTAATTCCTGACTTTTTTCCTCACTGAAGGCGATTCATCAAAAATGAATCCAACGTTGCGGATGTTGACACCAGTAAACCAACCAAAAGACTCACTTTGATCAAAGTTGAGGAGGGTCTGAAGGTTGATCACAGGAGAAAACCTGAGTACATTATTCTTGTTTTGAACGGTTCCTGTGGAGAAAATCCACTCGCCACCTGAGGTAAAATAGGGTTTGCCCTCTTTGGTAACTGTTTTGGTTTGGGCCAACGCGGCGGACAGGGCAAAAGTAATGATAAAAATAGTTGTAAAGATTTTTTTCATGGGAGAGGACTTTAATGGTTCAATAGCAAATATCTTAAAACTTGATTAATTAAAGATATCTCAGTGTGAATAATTCTTTATTGTTTTGAAAATTTTTTGGCAAAATGATGAATCCCAAAAATCACCAAACCCAATGCTGTCCAAAGGATTGTGTCCCATATTTCTTCAGATTTGGTACCTGAAAGCAACCAAAGTGTAGCTCCGATTCCTGCAATTGCGAAGTAATTGCCCAATGGGATTTTGAAAAAGTCACCTTCGGGATTTGTCTTTCTCAGTTTGATCAAAGACGCACACACCAATGCGTATAGAATCAGCCTTGAGATCACGGAAACCGCAAGAGAACTCATAAATCCCCAAACAATAGCAACAGATGCCACCAAAGCCGAGAAAAAAAGAATGGAAATATACGGAGTGGCAAATCGTGGGTGGATTTTTCCAAACAACTTTGGCAATTGGTCCTCCTGACTGAGCGCAAAGGGAAGCCTCGACCCGCTCAAAATCTGCACATTCAAGGTTCCCAAAATGGAGATGACTGCGCCGACAGTAATGAAAAGTCCCCCATACCACCCCATAAATACTGAAGCAGCATCTGCAAGGGGCTTTTCTGAAGTGGCTAAATCAGGGAGGGTTCCAATAGAAACGATTTGGATGAGAATGTAAAAACCGGCAATCACGCCCGCAGCTGTCAATAAACCAAAAGGAAGGTTTTTCCTTGGATTGACGATCTCCCCGCTATTGACCAATCCTGCTTCAAACCCACCAAAAGCAAAAACCAACAATAAGGTCGATGCAGAAAAATCCTTTAAGGTGGGGACAGGCTGACCTTTCATCAGGTCAAAATCAATATAAAAAAGACCCACAATAATGAAAATTGCCAAAGGAAAGAGTTTCGCCACTGTAAGCACATTGCTGACCCTTGCAGTATTTTTCACCCCAATCCAATTGAAATAAGTAATCAAGGCAGTAATGAAAATGATGATGGCTATCCTGACTTCGGGTTGGTTGAAGCTTTCAGAAAAAAATGAAAGGTATAAGACCATCAGATTGATCAGTGTGGCATAGCTGAACAGTCTAGTCAGCATCAGTAGCCACCCGATGATAAATGCCGGAATTGGCCCAAAAGCAGTATGGACATACAGGTAAGGACCGCCTGTTTGCTCAAATCGTGAACTGACTTCGGCAAAAACCAAAATCAAAACGGCCATCACCAAAGCACAAACCACAAATGCCAAAATGGAATAGACTCCCGAAAGGGCAAAAACTTTGGCCGGGAGTGCAAAAATCCCCGCCCCGATTACCGAATTGATGATGAGGAAAACCAAGTCCCATCTTTGGATACCGCGCTTGAGTGTTGTGGGTGAATTTGCCAATTTATCTTTTTTTGCAGTTATCTACTTTCCTAATCTCTTACCAAACAACTCCAAAATAACCAATAACCAAATAACCCCTTAATCTTTAATCAAATAACCAAATTAAAGGAAATCCACATCTACACTAAATGGATACTTCATTAAATATTGCAGTGCTTCTTCAATTTTGAGATCTTCAAAAAGGACTTTATATAAGTTCTCAGTAATGGGTGCCCTCTTTCCGGTACCTTCTACAAATGCTTTCATAAGTTTGATGGTATTGACACCCTCCGCCACTTCTTCCATGGTATCTAGGATATCGTCGAGTTTTTCACCTTTAGCCAATCTGAATCCAACTGTATAGTTTCGCGAAAGGGTGGAATTGCAGGTCGCAACAAGATCGCCGATTCCAGCCAGGCCGATAAAGGATTTAAGACTTCCCCCTAAGGCATTTCCCAAGTAAACAAGTTCTACCATTCCTCTGGAAATCAGCAATCCTTTTGCATTTTCTCCCAAACCCATTCCTGCCAAGGCTCCCGCTGCAATCGCAATGATATTTTTAAGCACTCCACTCAACTCGACTCCGACGATGTCCGAATTGCCATATACCTGAAATCTGTCTGTCCGGAGCAGGCGCTGTCCTTCCAATATTACTTCATTGTATTTGCTTGCCACCACGGTGGCCGCCGGTTGACCAAGGTAAAGTTCCCTCGCCAAGTTTGGCCCTGCAAGGCACCCCACCCGGACGACAACCGTTTCCTTCATGATGACCTCGCTCATGGTCAGGATATCTTCCCTGTTGATTTTACCCACATCTTCTAGGGTTTTGCCTTGAGGAAGATTCAGGCATAGGCCTTTGGTGCCATGGATAATCAAATGGTAAGGATATAAAAAAGGAGAAAATGCACGGATCACATCCTGAAAAGCCGAGGAAGGAACCATAAAGAAAATAGTGTTGCAGGATTTACATAAGTACTCCGGATCTTGGGTGGCAAAGATTTCCGGATTGATTAACTCCCCCTCCACGGTATGTTTTTGGTTGATTTCGTCGACCACTTCGGTCCGCCTGACATAAGCGATTACCTTACTTTTCTCGGAGAGGATATTGGCAATGGCAGTTCCAAAACTTCCCATGCCTACCACTCCGACTGATTTTTCTTTAGAAGAGTTTTTCGAGGTCATACCCGTGAAGTCGGTTGTGGTAATAATACAATAGGTTCAAGTCTTGGGTTTCTATGTTGCCCATACTGTTTTTGACCAAGGGACGCTTGGCGTGATACATCCCAACATTGGCCAGGCCATGGTCGATGATGCTGTCGATATCGCTTTTCATGTGAGGTGCGATCTGAACTTTGGATTCTGCCTCGAGTTCCCGGATTTTGTTCAGGACTTTTTGGCATTCTTCTTTGAATTCATGGTAAATGAGCACTACATCCTCTTCCGGAAGCCGGAGGAGATTGTACAGGTCCATCTTTTTATTTTCCCTTTTGATCATCTGAAAGGCAGTGAATGCCACCAAATGGGAACTGAATACCCGGTTGATTTTATGGAATTCCTCTACGATTCTTTTTCCCAAATGGTAAGTATATTCTTCTTCCCTTTGGGCATCTACGGTAACTTTCCCATTGTAAAGAAAGTAATCTTTGGTATCAATTTTTCTTCCGTTACGGTCTATGCTGTTACCCTCATTGTCGACATAGTTGCCCAATACGTCCAAAGCCTTTCCTACAGACACCGAGATATCGGAACCTTTGGTAAAGAACTTGACAAGAAATTTGGAGATTTTGTAAGAGGTGGAAAACTCATCTGACTCCTTATAGTATCGTTCTTGTCCCGTCAAAGCAAGGTGCTCTTGGATAAGACTTGGCGCTTCAAGGACGAAGTGGTAATTGATGGTGACAGGGACAATGAAAATCTTTCCGCTAACATCGTCTTCCCCTCTTTCGAAATTTGCCCTTTGGGCCTCAACAGCCGTACTCAGCAACCCAAGTTTGAGTTTTTTCTCTATCATCCCACTTCGTGAACGCGTCCCTCCGGGGAAGAAAAGACTATGAACACCAAACTGCAACGCTTCTGAAGAATAGGTTTTTAATGTCTCAAGATAAATGAGGTTTTTCTTTCTACGGTCTACCTTGTAGGCACCAAGGGCATTCATGAAGTAAGAAAAAATGCTGATGTTGAACAGGTTCAACCCGGCCCCATAGATAAATGGCGGCAATCCCAACACAGAAATAATCCATCCTATCAAAATGCTGTCAAGGTTGGAAAAATGGGTTGGAACCATCACGATCGTTCCTTTGGAGGCAAGTTCGCGGATCTGATCCGTCTCTCCGACGATCTGGATTTTGTCCTGCAGGCTAAATTGATTGCTAAAAATTGATTTAAAACCCTTTACCCGGGCAGCATTCAGCAACCTTGAAAAACCAAATGTGACGATCCTCCGGGTAACTTTATAATGGGAATGGATAAAATTACTGGCGATTTCTTCCGAATACCGCATGGTAATATCATCGAGGATTTCTAGGTATTTCTTTTTCTTTTGGGTTTTTGTCAAACTGCCATCAGCGCTGAGTTGGACCATGCCTGATTTTACATTTCCCCAAAATTCTTTCTCATCATCAGGGTCTACGGCCCAAGGATTTTGCTTTATCCTGAGCTTTTCGCGGTAGAGCGTTGTTTCCAACTCCTCCCTGAGCAAATCGATATTTCCTGCGGTGATTTCCAGGACAGATTTTTTGCTGGCATCAGCCACTTTTCTGATAAAATCCTTTCTGCTTTTGCTGAGTTTGACGACCGGCCACTCGTCCTTTTTGGGAAGGATAGGTTCGTATTGGTGTTTGATATAAGTATCAGCCAAGTGATTTCCTTTTTTGGATAGAAAACAAAGATAACAAAAATCACCACGTTGGTACACGCAGAATAGTGCGTTTACAATCCGTTTTGGGATGTAGAAATAAAAAGAAGGTGATACCGAAAACGTTTTGAACTCCGGGGTGTTTGTTTGGTAATATTTTACCTTGGGTTTTGTGCTGCTAGGAATCCATTGTATTATTGCAGCATTATTGTTTTATGAAGCCTGACCTCAAACAGATTCAAGCACCTATCGCCACAGAGATGGAGGAATTTGAAACCAAATTCCGTGACTTTATGAAAAGTAAGGTCAAACTTCTCGACCATATCACCAATTATATTGTCCGACGCAAAGGCAAGCAAATGCGACCCATGTTTGTGTTTTTGACTGCGGGTATGTGTGGGGGGATTTCAGAATCAACTTATAGAGGAGCGGCTTTGATTGAATTGTTGCACACTGCGACGCTTGTACATGACGATGTGGTGGACGACTCGAATTACCGCCGCGGATTTTTTTCGATAAATGCCCTTTGGAAGAACAAAATCGCAGTTTTGGTAGGTGATTATTTGCTGTCAAGAGGTCTGTTGCTCAGCGTGGACAACGGGGATTTTGACCTGCTCAAAATCGTCTCCAATGCCGTACGCGAAATGTCTGAAGGAGAACTTCTCCAAATGGCAAAATCGCGGAAGCTTGACATTACAGAAGATGTCTATTATACCATCATCCGCCAAAAAACCGCAAGCTTGATTGCTTCCTGTTGTGCTGTCGGGGCATCAACTTCCGGGGCTGCGGGAGAGATTATTGATAAGATGCGGACTTTCGGGGAAAAAATCGGGATGGCGTTTCAAATCAAAGACGATCTTTTTGATTATGGCGAAGATGAAATCGGCAAACCTTTGGGCATTGACATCAAAGAAAAAAAGATGACGCTTCCCCTTATCTATGCCCTCAATAATGCCTCTTGGCTGGACAAAAGGAAAATCATCTACCTTGTCCGCAATAAAAACGAGGACAAGAAATCCGTCAATGAAGTCATTACCTTTGTAAAGAAGTCAGGTGGTTTGGCTTATGCAAATGAAGCCATGAACAGGTATTTTGATGAAGCAATGGCGCTTTTGACCGAATTCCCTGATTCTGAATACAAACACTCCTTAGAAGGCCTCGTCAGGTACACCATCGAGCGGAAGAAGTAAATTCAGTCCATGGTCCACGGTCGACAGTCCATAGCCGGTGCAAAGGATTTTCAATCTTAGTTTTATATGGCAAAGTTTGAAGAAGCATTGTTTCTACCCAAACCTGTGTTTCTTCACAATCAAATCATTTCCCAATCACAAACTGGGAACGGGCACTTCCATCATTTTTAATGCCTCTTTTTTTGCAATACTCTTTCAACTCATTGATATCGACAATCACATCTTTAACTGTAAATCCATGTAAAATAAACCTGGTTTTTGCCTTTAAATATTCAGCATGCCAATCCTCCCATTTATCATGCATTTTTGCCCTGTCATCAATAGACACGATGAACCTATTCCAGTCTTCTTTTCTGTAATATGCCATGTTAATTGATCTTAGCATCTCAAGGAAGTTTAGAATGTCAATTTCCTAAAAAGATTTTTCTAGGCAAAATAACTCTTTCGATAAATTCAGACCTATCGACTTGGTTTATGCCATCAGTTTAAGATCACGAAAAAGAAAATCTCACTCCTC
Organism: Cognataquiflexum rubidum; assembly: GCF_022538115.1. GTDB lineage: Bacteria > Bacteroidota > Bacteroidia > Cytophagales > Cyclobacteriaceae > Cognataquiflexum > Cognataquiflexum rubidum. Next base: position 289,240 of record NZ_JAKZAL010000001.1, read on the forward strand.
CACCAACTCACTCACCAAAGCTTCATGTTCGGCCACCCAGCGGTCATAATAATCTCCCGTACCTGGACCGGTAAATCCCGTGTGGATCTTTCTGACTTTTCCTTTTTTGTCAATATAAATCAAAGTCGGAAATGCCAAAACCTCATTCAAAGCAGGCAAGGCCTCTGAAGCCTTTTCCTTATCACTGACCCCTGCGATCAGAAAAGTGTAATTGGCATTCAGCCTGTCGATTGTCTTTTTTACCCGGGCACTTGCATAGTCAAATTCGGGCTTGCTTTCGAATGCCAAGCCGATGATTTCCACCCCTCTGCTTTTGTTCTTCTCATACCACGGAGCCAAAAACTTGGTTTCATCCACGCAATTTGGACACCAGGTCCCAAAAATCTGCACCAATACCACTTTGTCTTTGAATTTTTCGTCTTCGAGAGAAACCATTTTTCCATTTACATCCGGAAATGTGAATGAAAAAGTATCATAACCTTCTTTGAGGTAATTGAGAGAAAAAGCATCTGGAAGTTCAAAATTCTCATCGCGGATAGCTTGAAAAGTTTCCTTCACTTTGGGACCGCTACGGAAGCGTCCTATCACTGAACCGTCAGCCTGAAGTTCTCCCGAAAACAGGAATAAATGGTTGCCATCAAAGGCACTCAGGTAAAAAGAATTGCCCGATACGTTGCCTTCGAGGTAGCGGTAATCTCCAAGTTTGGTAAGGAATGTCCCGGTGATTTTATCTCCGTTTTGGGTGAAAATCCCAACAGCAGGATAGGTATCTCCATCTTCCTCGAGAAATTCTGTTTTCCACTTTCCTGAGAAATCTGTCGATGGTTTTTCAGTCACTTCAAACCTGCTGATTTCTCCCTTTTCAGCTTTGAAGGGCACGAAGTAATCTTTTGCATAATTTTTTGTAAAAACCCCTTCAATCAGGTTGTTACCAATGATTTTTGCCCGGATTTCAGAGTCAAAAGTCCCCATAGTGACCTTGATGGAATCGCCTGTGACCACCACCTCATCAAAGCTCAAAACCTCTTCTGCATGGTAAGCTTCCATGATCCAGTTTTCACCATTTCTTACAAAACCGATTTCAAATGGGAGAAGGTCTCCGGTGAGGTTCAGTTCGGCATGCCATCTGCCTTGGATATCCGGTTTTTCTGATTTTTCATTTCCGCAGGAGGAAATAAAAACAATGGCAATTATGATGACGAAGATTTGAAAGAATCTCATGATTTATGGTCGTGGTTTTTTTGCAAAGAAAACAAAATCTTTAAACCTACTGGTTTTGTGTGGTAAAGAATTTTTTTGGTCAAAAGGTTCAAAAGCTTTTCAAAAAATAAAAAGGGTTCTCAAAATCCTCCAAAAAGGCTAAACTCTTTGGGAAATTGCCCCACTTTTCACCCAAAATGGAAATAATGAATTTGATCCTTAATATTTCCCATTTCATTTAACAGAAAAACCCTGTTTTTGGATTGATTTTAATGTTTTTTTCTGATAGAGATTCTCCCCAACTCATTGATCTCCAAATAAAAAAAGGCCTAAAATTTTCAAGATTTATTGTGATAAATCAAACTTTTAGATAGTTTTAAGAAAAAGTGGAGAAAAGTGGGGAAAAGTGGTGGATTGTGTGATTGCTTTTCTTACTTTTGTCTTTGTAGTAAATCCAAGATAAGCCCATGGGAATGTTCAACGGTCTGTATGAATGCAAGGTGGATCCGAAAGGGCGTCTGGCATTGCCTGCCAAAATGAAGGCAGCAATACCTGACTCCAACGGTGATACCCTCATTTTGAGGCATGGAGACGATGGATGTCTTGCGTTGTACACCCAAGTAGAGTTTAAAAAACTATTACATCAGATCAATGCGCTCTCAGACCGTGATCCAATCCAAAGGAGGATCAAGAGAGGTTTTTTTGAAAGCATGACTGAAGTGGAGCTGGATAGCGCAGGCCGTTTTTTGATCCCCAAAACTTTTCTCCAAAAAGCAGGCATTGATAAAGATGCTACTGTCTTGGGATATGGCTCATTTATCGAAATATGGAATCCTGAGAAATACGGTCAAAATTCAATAAAAGACCAGGATGAGCTGTCAAACTTGATGGATAAATATCTTTCCTGACCATGACAGCACTTCCTTATCATATCCCCGTGATGCTTGGTCCTTGCATTGAAGGCTTGGCTATTGATCCCAATGGGATTTACATAGACCTGACTTTCGGTGGCGGCGGGCATTCGAGAGAAATCCTCAAACACCTGGATAAAGGTCATTTGTATGGATTTGACCAAGATGTGGATGCTGAAGCCAATATTCCTGAGGATGCGCGCTTCACCTTCATTCAGGCCAATTTTAGAGATTTCAGAAAATACCTCCGCCTCTATGGTGTCAGCCAAGTGGACGGAATTCTCGCTGACTTGGGGATTTCTTCCCATCAGATAGACGAACCCAAAAGGGGTTTTTCGACGCGTTTCGAAGGGGAACTTGACATGAGGATGAGCAGTGGAATGGACATTTCGGCAAAAGATGTCCTGAATACTTACGAAGAAGGAAAGCTTCACAAGATTTTCGGCATTTACGGTGAAATCAAAAATGCCAAGACACTTGCACAGGCAGTCGTCTCCCAAAGAGCGGCAGCGCAATTTGAAACAACAGCAGATTTCAAGGCTTTGCTCCAGAAATATGCGCCGCGAGGCAAAGAGTTCAAATACTTCGCCCAGGTGTTTCAGGCATTGAGGATTGAAGTCAACGATGAGATGGGAGCTTTGGAAGACATGCTGAAACAAACTGTGGAGGCATTGAAACCCGGGGGAAGGTTGGTCGTGATGAGCTACCATTCATTGGAGGACAGGTTGGTCAAGAACTTCATCAACAAAGGAAAATTCCAAGGTGAGGTTGAAAAAGATTTCTACGGCAACCTACTCAGACCTTTGGAACCGATACACAGAAAGGCACTCATCGCTGATGAGGAAGAAATACAGAGAAACAACAGGGCACGCAGTGCCAAACTGAGAATAGCGGAAAAGAAATAAGATGAGCCAAAATACTTTCAAGAAGAAAATCCAACAAGGTTCTTCTCCAAAGGGGAATGGTAAAAACATCTTTACCATGATCGAAGAGAAGCTCAACGTGACCGGTATTCTGGGAGAAGGTGTTCCGGTACATTTTGCACCACCTTTCTTCTTTGCGGCTTTCTTGGCGCTCATTTATATATGGAGCAACCACCGTGCAGACAACATGATCCGCAAGATCGAAAAACTGCAACAGGAAGTCGAAGACGTCAGGGCAGATGTCACCACGCTCGAAGCGGAGTTTATGCTGAGCAGCAAGCAGTCTGAAGTTGCAAAGAAAATTGCGCCTTTGGGCATCGTAGAAATAGATGAACCACCGATTAAAATCATTGTTGACTAAGTGAATATAAAACGTTCCATAGTACTGCGTGTAAGGATAGCCTTCATTTTGGTGGCTTTGTTTGCAGGGGCAATCTTCTACAGGATTGTCCATTTGCAGTTTATGGAGGGTGAAAAATGGCAGGCAAAGTCTGAGACGCTCAATTTCCAATACAAGCAGGTTACCGCTACAAGGGGAAATATCTATGCCGCTGACGGAAGCCTTTTGGCTACAAGCCTACCTTTTTACAGGGTGGTCATTGATCCAATGATGGCTAAAGAAGATGTGTTTTCAAAAGGCATTGACTCTTTGTCCTACTTTCTGTCTTCCCACTTCAAAGACAAATCCGCCAATTCTTACAAAAGAATGATCAGGGATGCACGCTCGGATAAGAAAAGATATGTCATCCTCAACCGTACCCAAATCGGCTATCAGGACATGCAGAAAATGGCCAAATGGCCGATTTTCAGAAACGGCCGCTCAGGTGGCGGTGTGATCTTCGAGAAAGTGGAAAAAAGATACAGACCCTTCAATAACCTCGCGAGCAGGACAGTGGGATTTGTCAATGAAGACAAAAACGGAGCAGGAATAGAATACAGCTTCAATAACTTTTTGGAAGGGAAAAATGGCAAAGCCCTTTTTCAAAGAATTGCCGGCGGTTCTTGGAAGCCTGTTTTTGATGCAGAAGATATCAAACCGGACGACGGATATGATATCCTCACCACTTTGGATGTCAATATCCAGGACGTGGCAGAATCTGCACTTTTGAGACAACTGACAAACAAAGATGCCGAATTTGGATGTGTCATCGTGATGGAAGTGGCTACCGGCCAAATCAAAGCGTTGATCAATCTCCAAAAAAATAAGGACGGATTGGGATATGGAGAGAACTACAATTTTGCCATCGGTGACCAAGGCTTGACAGAACCAGGTTCGACATTCAAATTGCTTTCCATGCTTGCCTTGCTTGAAGAAGGGAAAATCAACCTCAAAGATTCTATCGATACAGGCAAAGGGACTTTCAAATTCTATGACAGGAATATGAATGATTCCAAAGAAGGCGGTTATGGCAAAATCACAATCAAAGAAGCATTTGAGAAATCTTCCAATGTGGCCATCTCCAGACTTGTGGAAGACAATTTTGGACACAATCCAAGCAAGTTTGTCTCCTACATTGAAAAAGCAGGACTCGACAAGCCGATTGATTTCCAATTGAAAGGCGAGGGAGTACCCTACTTCAAAAAACCCGGAGAGAAAAATTGGTATGGAACCACGCTCCCTTGGATGTCAATCGGCTACGAGGCCAAGTTGACGCCTTTGCATACGCTCATGCTGTACAATGCTGTGGCCAATGACGGCAAAATGGTAAAACCCATGATCGTGCAGGCAGTAGCCAGAGGCAATCAGATCGAAGAAAAGTACGAAACTGAAGTGGTACGTAGGAGCATTGCTTCCTCCAAGACCATTGACCAATTGAAGGAATTGTTGGAAGGGGTGGTAGAAAACGGCACCGCCAAGAATGTCTACACCGAAGAATACAAAATCGCCGGAAAAACAGGAACTGCCCAAAAGCTGATCGGTGGCCGATATACACAGCGGTACTACACTTCTTTTGCAGGATACTTTCCTGCAGACAATCCAAAATATTCGGCCATTGTGGTGATTGACAGTCCTAAAGGTTTTGCTGCTTATGGAGGTGATGTTTCAGCACCTGTATTCAAAGAAATTGCGGACAAGATTTTTGCGCAGGATCTTGAATTGAATGAAAAGGAAAATGACAAAACCTATTTGACTTCTAATTCAGGGACTTTTCCACTGATACAGGCAGGCAAAATGGACGAGCTTCAGATGATCTGTAACAAGTTTGGAATCTCTAACCACGTCTCAGGCGAGACTGAAGAAGAGTGGGTAAAATCTACTCCGGTCAACAAAGCTGTCATCTGGAAAGCCAATAAAGTGGATTCACCAACAGTGCCTGATGTGATGGGCATGTCCTTGCGGGATGCTTTATATGTATTGGAAAACAAAGGAATCCGTGTCGTTTACCAAGGAAAGGGAAGAGTTAGAAACCAATCCATCAATCCTGGTTCACCAGTCAATAATGCTTATGTAATCAATTTAGTATTGGGATAAATGAAAGTATTGAAAGACATATTGTATAAAGTCTCCCTGACTTCTACCACTGGAAACATGGAAGTGGAAGTTGGCGATATTGTCTTTGACAGCCGCAAAGTCCTACCTGGAACTTGCTTCGTTGCCATTACCGGGAGTCAGGTTGACGGTCATGCTTTCATTGAAACAGCCATAGAAAAAGGAGCTGTAGCCATAGTCTGCGAAACTATGCCAGAAAAGCTCCAAGGAAATGTCACCTATGTACAGGTGGTCAATTCCTCCCGAGCCTTGGGAATTATGGCGTCCAATTATTTCGAAAATCCATCTGAAAAGTTGAAGCTCGTGGCGGTAACAGGTACCAACGGGAAAACCACTACCGTCACGCTTCTCTATCAGTTATTTATGGAAATGGGGTATCAGACTGGTTTACTTTCTACAGTAGAAAACAAAATCAACGAGCTGACCATCCCTTCCACACATACTACTCCGGATGCGCTGAGCATTCAGAAACTTCTCCATCAAATGGTGGATACCGGCTGCACCCATTGTTTTATGGAGGCCAGTTCCCACGCTATCGTGCAGGAAAGGACAGCGGGTCTGACCTTTGCCGGAGCCTTGTTTACCAACATCACCCATGACCACCTTGATTACCACGGTTCTTTTGACGAATACATCAAAGCCAAGAAAAAGCTATTTGATGAACTGCCAAAAGATGCTTTTGCACTAGTCAATGCCGATGACAAGCGTGGTTTGGTCATGCTACAAAACTTCAAAGGCTCAGGCCATACTTTCGGACTGAAATTTCCCGCTGACTTTAAAGCCAAAATAATCTCCAATACCCTCGAAGGTCTGGAGTTGGATATTGACAACAGGCAGGTGTGGTTTAGGATGATCGGGCAGTTCAATGCCTATAACCTTTTAGGTGTTTTTGCTATTGCTGTGCTGCTAGGTGAGGAAGAGGAAGAAGTGCTTTTGCAGCTTTCCAAAGTTCCGGGTGCACAGGGTCGTTTCGACAAAATCGCCATGTACGGCATCACTGCCATTGTGGATTATGCCCATACGCCCGATGCATTGGAAAATGTCCTCAAAACCATACAAGGTGTAAGAACCGGAGGCGAACAGGTGATCACGGTTGTCGGCTGTGGCGGCAACAGGGACAAAACCAAAAGACCTGTGATGGCCAAAATTGCCACCCAATATTCAGACAAAGTAATCCTGACTTCGGATAATCCCCGTGATGAAGAACCTATGACTATCCTGCGGGAAATGGAAGCAGGAATCAATCCCGTGGATTTCAAAAAAACACTAGTGATAGAAGATAGAAGAGAGGCCATCAAAACCGCCGCTCTCATGGCAAAAAAAGGAGACATCATCCTTGTTGCCGGTAAAGGACATGAAACCTATCAGGAAATCAAAGGAGTGAAACATCCTTTTGACGACCGCAAAGTAGTAGCCGAATTGCTTACTCTGTTGAATAAAGACTGATATGCTATATCCTATTTTTGATTATTTGGACTCAGTTATGGACATTCCGGGAACGGGAGTCTTCCGCTATATCTCCTTCAGGGCAGGCATGGCAGCGCTTTTTTCATTGATCATCACCATCACATTTGGACATAGGATTATCAATTGGATCAGAAACAAACAAATCGGGGAAACGGTCCGCGACTTGGGTCTCGAAGGACAGACCGCCAAAAAAGGAACACCTACCATGGGTGGACTGATGATCATGGCGGGTATCATTATTCCGACTTTGCTTTTTGCCAATATCAACAATGTCTACATCATCCTTCTCCTTATTACCACGATTTGGTTGGGGACCATTGGATTTGTAGATGATTACATCAAAGTATTTAAAAAGAACAAAGACGGTCTTGCCGGAAGGTTCAAGATCGTAGGTCAGGTTACCATCGGGATTATCGTGGGTGCCACGCTATACTTCCATGAAGATGTTGTGATCAGGGAATTTACCAATCCTGTTTCAATCGAGGAAGGCGTAGTCGAGACACCTGCTTTCAAAGATGTGAAAGTCGCAAAGACTACCATTCCTTTTGTCAAAAACAACGAACTGAACTACGAGACTTTCTTGGGTTTTATGGGGGAAAGCATTACCCCTGTATTGTATATCCTTTTGGTGATTTTCATCATCACGGCAGTTTCCAACGGTGCAAATATCACAGATGGGATTGATGGATTGGCAGCGGGAACTTCCGCGATCATCGGACTGACGATAGCGATATTCGCCTACGTTTCCGGCAACGCCATTTTCTCCCAATACCTCAATGTGATGTTCATTCCCAACTCAGGCGAGTTGGTGATCTTCTGTGCTGCATTTGTGGGTGCATGCGTTGGCTTCCTTTGGTACAATGCCTTTCCTGCACAGGTTTTTATGGGAGATACAGGAAGCTTGATGTTGGGTGGTGTGATAGCCGTCCTGTCATTGACCTTGAGAAAAGAACTGTTGATCCCGATTCTTTGTGGGATTTTCCTGGTCGAAAACCTCTCTGTAATCATACAGGTGAGCTATTTCAAATACACCAGAAGAAAATATGGAGAAGGCCGCAGGATATTCCTGATGTCTCCTTTGCACCACCATTACCAGAAGAAAAATATCCATGAAGCCAAAATCGTAACCCGTTTTTGGATTACCGGAATCCTTCTGGCCATCATCACTTTGGCAACATTGAAACTGAGATAAATGAAAAAAGAGATAGCCATATTGGGTGCAGGCGAAAGCGGATTGGGAGCAGCATTGCTCGCCAAGAAGCATGGCTATGCAGTATGGGTATCTGATGCCGGGACCATCAGCGCTTCTAGAAAACAAACCTTGACTGAGAACGGGATTGGTTTTGAAGAAGGAATGCATTCAGAGGAAAAAATCCTTTCTGCAGGTGAAATCATCAAGAGTCCCGGGATACCCGAGAAAGTCTCCATCGTCCAAAAAGCAATTGAAAAAGGCATTCCGGTCATCGATGAATTGGAGTTTGCTTTCAGGTATTCCAAAGGAAAAGTAATCGCGATCACCGGTACAAACGGAAAGACGACAACTACACTTTTGACTTACCATCTTCTCCAAAAAGGAGGATTGAATGTGGGTTTGGGAGGAAATGTCGGCGAAAGTTGGGCTGCACAATTGGTAGATGGGGACAAAGATTGGTGGGTATTGGAAGTCAGCAGTTTTCAGATTGACGGCTTCAAGTCAATGAAACCTTCCGTGGCAGTATTGACCAATATCACTCCTGACCATTTGGACAGGTACAATTATAAAATTGAAAATTATATCGCTTCCAAAGTTTCTCTATTCAAAAACATGGATGAAAAAGGCGCAGCGATTTATTGGCTTGACGACCAAATGATCCAATCAGGTTTTGAAAAAGTGAATCTGAAAGCGGATCGGTTTCCATTTTCCCTCAAAGAACCTCAGAACAAAGGCGGATACTTTGATGGAAATGCCATCACGGTACAAGCTATAGGAAAGAAATTAACAATAAACCCAAAAGATATTATCCTGAATGGAACCCACAACATGCTCAATACAATGTGCGCGTCTTTGGCCGCAACATTGGCAGGCGTGTCCGAGGAGGCCATCAGGGAAGGATTGAAGGATTTCCAAAATGCAGCCCACAGGATGGAACCGGTGGCTACAATCAATGGAATTGCTTTTATCAATGACAGCAAGGGAACCAATGTCGATGCCACAGCCTATGCGCTTGACAGCTTCAAACAACCCTTGGTTTGGATTGCCGGAGGGGTGGACAAAGGGAATGATTATGCAGCCCTATACCGGCTGACAGATGGAAAGGTAAAAATGCTGATCTGCCTCGGCGTGGACAATGAGAAGTTGAAGAAAGCATTTTCGGGAAGGATTCCTGAAATCAAAGAAACACAAAGCATCGCTGAGGCAGTGGCCTTAGGATTGGAATTTGGGAAGGAAGGCGATGTGGTTTTGCTTTCCCCGGCTTGCGCAAGTTTCGACTTGTTCAAGAATTATGAAGACAGAGGAAATCAGTTTAAAGCCGCAGTGGCAGCATTAACCTCGACCGCAAAATGATGGAGAACATAAAAATATGGTTTGACAGAAATCTGAAGGGTGACCCGATTATTTGGGGCATCGTGATCATTCTTTCTGTAATCAGCATCGTGGTGGTTTATTCTGCCACAGGTTCTTTGGCATACAAATACACTGGCGGCAATACGGAAAAATACCTGATCGACCATTCTATGATGGTGCTTGCAGGCCTTTTGGTGATGTGGGTCGCCCACAAAATCCCATACAAGACTTATGGTCTTATCGGAAGGTTTTTGTTGGTGGTTTCCATTCCTCTGCTGTTGTTCACATTCTTGTTTGGCTCGACTGTCAATGAAGCCAACAGGTGGATCACCATTCCTGTCATCAACAAGGCATTCCAACCTTCGGATATCGCAAAATTGGCATTGATAGCAACCTTGGCTTCTTTGCTCGCCAGAAAGCAAAAAAATATTGACGACTTCAGAAACGCTTTCCTACCGATGATTTTGGTCATTGGCTTGGTTTCCGGCCTGATCGGATTGGCCAATATGTCCACCGCAGTCTTGTTGCTGTCGACTTGTTTGTTGCTGCTTTTCATTGGCCGAGTGCCGATGAAATATATCCTGATGGTGGTTTTAGTGGGTGGATTGTTCCTGACAACTTCGGTTTTCTTGGGACAAAGGGGCGGAACTTTCTTTTCCAGGATAGAAAAATTTATGTCAGGGGATGAAATTCCTTTCCAGGCAGAGCAATCATTTATCGCCATTTCCACAGGAGGAATCACGGGCAAAGGTCCAGGCAAATCCGAACAGAGAAATACACTTCCGCATCCCTATTCTGACTTTATCTATGCGATCATCATCGAGGAATACGGGATGGTTGGCGGTGCGACGGTATTGTTCCTTTATCTCGCGCTTCTGTTCAGGGGAATGCGGATTGTCGCCTCCTCGACCAAGCCGTTTGGAGGATTGCTTTCAGCGGGACTGAGTTTCGCTCTAGTGCTGCAGGCCATGGTCAACATGGCTGTTGCGGTGGGATTGGGCCCGATTACCGGTCTGCCATTGCCCTTGCTGAGTATGGGAGGGACATCATTGGTATTTACAGGATTTTCATTGGGAATCATATTGAGTGTAAGCAGGGGCGACCATCAGGAGCAGTTGGACAGTCCCTCTGAGGGAAGCAATAAAGTGAGGAAGACATTTCAAACAGCATAAGAGAAATTGGGAAATAACACGCCATATAGAATCATGATCAGCGGAGGAGGCACAGGAGGCCATATCTATCCGGCACTTGCGATCGCAAATGCCTGGATGGAGAAGCATCCTGACACGGAGATTCTATTTGTCGGTGCAGAAGGAAAAATGGAAATGCAAAAAGTGCCTGAGGCAGGATACCGGATCGAAGGACTCAAAGTAGCAGGATTGCAGCGAAGTCTCAGCCTTTCCAACCTCAGCTTTCCTTTCAAATTATTGGCAAGTCTGAACAAGTCCAATGAACTTCTCAAGACATTCAAACCCAATGCCGTGGTCGGAGTCGGTGGCTATGCAAGTGGTCCACTCCTGTATTCTGCCCAAGGAAAAGGAATCCCGACTATGATTCAGGAGCAAAATTCTTATGCCGGATTGACCAACAAGATTTTGGCAAAAAAAGCAAAAAAGATCTGTGTGGCTTATCCGGGGATGGAAAAGTTTTTCCCCGCCGATAAGATCCAATATACCGGCAATCCTGTCCGCAAAGACATCCTTCATTTGGAAGGAAAAAAAGAAAAAGCATTCCGACACTTTGGATTAGAAGAAGGCAAGAAAGTCCTGTTGGTATTGGGAGGAAGTCTTGGAGCGCGCACCATCAATCAGGCGGTATTGGCTGATATGGAAGGTCTCGAAAAAGAAGGCTACCAAGTTCTCTGGCAAAGCGGGAAGTTCTACTTCTCCGAAATGTCAGAAAAAGTAAAGGCTTCCGGACTGAAACACATCCATGTCCTTGAATTTATCAGGGAAATGGATTTGGCTTATGCCGCGGCAGATGTCGTGGTATCGCGGGCCGGAGCGCTTTCGGTTTCCGAACTCAGCCTTGTAGGCAAACCGGTGGTATTTATCCCTTCTCCCAATGTGGCAGAAGACCATCAGACCAAAAACGCAATGGCCTTTGTAAAAGCAGATGCAGCGGTCCTTTTGAAGGACAGCGAAGCAGTCGGGAAATTGAAATCGACAGTAAACCAACTCATGGCGGACGATATCAAAGCCCGGTCATTGGGCGAAAATATAAAGAAACTGGCCAAGCCAAAAGCAGCCGAAGAAATTGTAAAAGTATTGGAAAGCATCATTCAATGAATCTGAAAAACCTACATAGCGTCCATTTCCTTGGAATAGGTGGCATCGGCATGAGTGCATTGGCGAGGTGGATTAACCATGTCGGCATCAAAGTCTCCGGCTATGACCGCACCCCTTCTCCATTGACAGATGCATTGGTGGCAGAGGGAATGGAGATTGTGTTTGAAGATACTTTGGAAAATATCCCTTCCAGGATCCGCTATGACAAAGTCCATACTTTGGTCATTTGGACTCCGGCGATGCCAAAGGATTCTATCCAACTGAACTTCTTCCAAAACAACGGCTACAGCATCAAAAAAAGAGCTGCTGTTCTTGGGATGATCACTGCTGACCTTCCGACGATTGCCGTAGCGGGAACACATGGCAAGACGACAACTTCTTCCATGGTCGCTCACCTTTTGAAATCAGGTGGAAAAAATATCGCTGCCTTTTTGGGAGGCTTGACACAAAATTACAATTCCAACCTCATCCTCCATGACGAGGAAAGTGGAGACGCAACGGTGGTCGTAGAGGCAGATGAGTTTGACCGCTCTTTCCTGCACCTTCATCCAAATGTGGCTGTGGTCACCAGCGCCGATCCCGACCACTTGGATATCTATGGAGATGACGCACAGATGATGGATGGCTTCAGGGCATTTATTGACCTGATTGCTGCCGACGGGTCATTGTATATCCATGCAAAGGCCTTCCAAAAACTCGGCGCTCCGAAATCCAAATCGGTTACTGTAAAGCAATACGGAATCAACATCGGAGAGATCCAGGCCAAAAACATCGTGGCAGGACCTGCGGCTTTCACATTTGATTATGTCAGTGGAGACAAAGAAATCAAGGGATTAAAAATGTACATGCCGGGATTTCATAATGTGGAAAATGCCCTGCCTGCCATCACAGTCGCTTTGGATTATGGCATAGAAGAACAAGCCGTCCGAGAAGGATTGGCAAGCTATAAAGGAGTAAAAAGAAGATTTGAAATCTGGGTTCAGGAAAAGGACAGGGTATTTATCGATGATTATGCCCACCATCCTGAAGAGATCCGCGCTTTTCTTTCATCTGTCAAAGCCATGTATCCTAACAAAAGGTTGACGGCAATTTTCCAGCCGCACCTTTTCACAAGGACTAGGGATTTTGCAGCAGGATTTTCAGAGAGTCTTTCTATCGCTGACGAAGTGGTATTGCTGGAGATTTATCCGGCAAGGGAACTCCCTATCGAGGGAGTAAATGCAACGATGTTGTTGGAAGGAATCACTTCCGCCAAAAAATCCCTCCAATCCAAAGAAGGATTGTTGGATTACCTCAAAGCGGCTAAGCCGGAGGTATTGGTCACCATCGGTGCAGGAGACATTGACAGACTGGTATCACCTATCGCAAACTGGATGAAAGAGCTATGAAAATTAGGATCAAAAAATCATTGATTTTCGCCGCTTTGACATTGGTTCTGATCGGCTTTATAGGATTTGTGGAGAAAAAAGACTCTGAAAAAGTCTTCACCGGGATTGAAGTCAGGGTCAAAGGAATTGCAGATGTCTATTTCGTAAATGAAAAAGACATATTGAAAAACATACAGACTGAATTTCCAATCCTGCAAAATGGTGTATCCATGCAGGAAGTGGATTTGAATAAAATTGAAAAGAAGGTGGAGACTTATGCTTTTGTCCGCAATGCAGAAGTATTCGCAGACCCCAAAGGACATGTGATGGTTGAAATCACCCAGCATATCCCGATTGCAAGGATTGTGAGACCAAGTGCAGCGGACGGCTACATTTCTTCGGAAGGAAAAATATTACCTACATCCAATTCATATACCACCAGGGTGATGACGCTTGAGGGTGCTTACGCCGAAAGTCTTTTGAAGCTCGAGGATATTTCCGAAAGCCACAGCGACCTCATGGCAATGATCAATTTTATCAATGCCGATGAGTTTTGGAAAGCGCAGATATCCGGGATGGATATTTCCCGAAAGACGGACATCAAACTCTACCAGCAGGTAGGCAAGCAGGTAATCGAGTTTGGGGAAGCCAAGGATTTAGAAGAAAAATTTGAAAAGATAAACCTGTTTTATGAAGAAATCATCCCCGCAAAAGGATGGAATGCATACAGCAGAGTGAGTGTAAAATATAAGGGCCAGATTGTTTGTGAATAATTGAAATCGCTATGGAAAATAACAAATTGATTGTAGGACTTGACATCGGAACCACCAAAATCTGCGCGATCATCGGTCGCAAAAACGAATTTGGAAAGTTGGAAGTTCTCGGCATGGGCAAGGCCGTATCCGACGGGGTTATCCGTGGTATCGTCACCAATATTGACAAAACTGTCAACGCCATCCAAAAGGCGATGCAGGATGCGTCAGACATGGCTGACGTGGATATTGTGGAAGTGATTGTCGGTATTGCCGGTCAGCATATCCGCAGCACCATCCATCACGGTGTCATCATCCGTCAGCCCAATCAGGATGAAATCACTGTAGAGGATGTCAGGAGACTTTCCAACGACATGGAAAACATTGTCGTGCCTCCCGGAAATACCATCATCCATGTCATGCCACAAGATTACATTGTGGACTATGAAGATGGGATCAAAGATCCTGTCGGGATGTCCGGGTCCAGATTGGAAGCTGATTTTCACATCATCACCGCACAAACAACAGCCATCAACAACATCAACCGCTGTGTAAAGCGTGCCAACCTCGTATCCCAAGACCTGATCTTGGAACCTTTGGCGAGTTCTCTGTCTGTACTTAGCGAGCAGGACAAAGAAGCCGGAGTTTGCTTGGTAGACATCGGAGGCGGTACCACAGACATTGCGATTTTCTACGACAATATCATCCGCCATACCGCGGTCATTCCTTTGGGAGGAAATATCATCACAGCTGATATCAAAGAAGGCTGCATGGTTCTTCACCATCAGGCCGAATTGCTCAAAACCAAATTTGGTAAAGCCATCGCCGAAGAAGCCAATCCAAATGAAATCGTATCTATCCCGGGTCTCCGCAACAGACAGCCTAAGGAGATTTCTATCAAAAACCTCGCAGCCATCATTCAGGCAAGGATGGAAGAAATCATCGAATACGTCCAGAATGAATTGGTAGCAAGCGGTCATTACAAAAAACTCACAGGAGGAATTGTCCTCACGGGAGGCGGTTCACAGTTGCAGGGAGTTTCCCAGCTGTTTGAATACATGACCGGACTCGATACCAGGATCGGCTATCCAAATGAGCACTTAGGCAAGTCCAAAATAGAAGAAGTGAAAAGTCCGATGTACGCCACTTCAGTGGGATTGGTATTGGCAGGATTCAAGTCTCTTGACGAAAGGGAAAACATCTATAGACTCAGAAAAGAAAGCGTAAACAATAACACACAAAAAGTACAGGCCAAACCTGTAAAAACAGAATTTGGCCCGAACATATTCTCTAGCATAGGTAAGAAACTGAAGGATATCATCACCAATGATATTCATGATGACAATAATTACTAGGGCTTATCATACTAGGGAGGTAGAAGACCTTGTCTTCTACTTCCCTTTCCTTACAAAAACCATACTAAAAAGAAAAACAAGTTCACCAATAGATAAAAAATGTCAGATAACATGAAAGATTACAAATTTGATCTTCCAAAAAACCATAAATCAATCATCAAGGTGATTGGTGTTGGAGGAG
The DNA here is from genome assembly GCF_022538115.1 of Cognataquiflexum rubidum. GTDB lineage: Bacteria > Bacteroidota > Bacteroidia > Cytophagales > Cyclobacteriaceae > Cognataquiflexum > Cognataquiflexum rubidum. The sequence goes on from NZ_JAKZAL010000001.1 coordinate 304,720, forward strand.
GTGGTTCCAATGCAGTGAACCATATGTACAACCAAGGAATCAAGGACGTGGAGTTCGTCGTGGTCAATACCGACGCCCAGGCTTTGAAAAGCAGTCCGGTTCCTTTGAGGCTTCAATTAGGTGCAAACCTGACCGAAGGACTAGGTGCCGGTGCCAATCCTGAAAAAGGAAGAAGTGCGGCATTGGAAAGCAAAGAAGACATCAGAGAATTGCTTTCAGACAATACCAAGATGGTATTTATCACTGCCGGCATGGGTGGTGGTACAGGTACAGGAGCCGCTCCGGTGATCGCCAAAATCGCCAAGGACATGGACATCCTTACCGTGGGTATCGTTACCGCTCCTTTTGTATTTGAAGGAAGAAAGAAAATGATCGCCGCACAGCAGGGTATCGAAGCTCTGAAAGAAAGCTGCGATACTGTTTTGGTCATCCTCAATGACAAACTGAGAGAAATCTATGGCAACCTTGCAATCCGTTCGGCATTTGCCAAAGCCGATAACGTATTGACAACTGCTGCCAAGTCTATCGCCGAAATCATCACCATCCATCAGGATGTCAACGTGGATTTCGAAGATGTGAAAACAGTAATGAAAAATGCCGGCGCTGCAGTAATGGGTTCTGCTACCGAAGAAGGTGAAGGACGTGCCATCCGTGCAGCCGAGAAAGCCATTGCTTCTCCGTTGTTGAACAACGTAGACATCAAAGGCGCTCAGAAAATATTGCTTTCGATCATGTCCGGTGAGGACGACGAACTCTCCATGGACGAGTTGAGCGAAATCACCGAATACATCCAGGAAAGAGCCGGTGACGATGCCGAGGTGATCTTCGGTCAGGGTATTGACTCTGAACTGAGCAAAGGAATCCGTGTTACCGTCATTGCCACAGGTTTTGAAATGGACAGATTAACTACAGCTTCTCCTTCAGGTAAGAAAGAAGAAGTGGTTGTTGCCGCGGTCATGGAAGAAGATACCAGCAAAAAAGTAATCGACCTCGAATCAGGCAAAACTTCCAAAGTAGAGGAAGATGCCACTCCGGCACCGGGTCAGACTTTTACGTTCACTTTCAACAAGCCTTTGTTTACTCCGGCCAATGAAAGTAAGCCTGAGGAAATCAAACCAAAAGTGGAAGTTCCTGCTCCGGCAATTGAAAACAAGGAAGAAGAAATGGAGCCTCAGTTTGAATTTGTTCCAGCCAAGCCTGAAAGCAACAAGGTGTTTTTTACCCTAGATACTGAGGAAGAAATCACGGAAGAAGCTCCAAAAGCAACTGCTACAGCAACAGAAGAAGCAAAACCTTCACATAGCAATGATTATTATGAGCAATTAAAATTGAAAGCAATCCAAAGGGCGCACGAGCGTTTTGAAAAGCTGAAAAGCATCAAAACTTACAACCAGAATCCTGAGGAATTCAAAGATAAATTAGAGACCCCTGCTTATCTCAGAAAAGAAGTGAAGTTATCAGATGTACAGCACAGCTCCGAAAGGAACATTTCAAGGTACAATTTGACTGATGAAAATGAGTTTCTGAAGAACAACAGGTTTTTGCATGACAATGTCGATTAACTCTAAAAGTTAATCAACATTTCTGCCTGGGTATGGAGTAATTCCATGTACAGCCTGTTGGTGAGCAGGTTATCTGACATATTGTCCTCGATCTTGGCTAGTTTGGGCTTGAGGGCAAGTACATGCATACCCACGTAGTGGAAGATGTCGGTGAGGTGGCTCAAAGCGATGCCACCCCCGCCTATTCCTGATGAAATGCCTATCAAGGCACATTTTTTATTGCGGAAAGAGTTGGGATAAGTCATCCCGTCTATAAATCCTTTCAATATGCCGGGGAAAGAACCGTTGTATTCCGGTACGACGAAGACAAACTTCGTCCCTTCTTTGACTTTTTGGTGAAAGTTATTGTAGCCCTCGTTTTTGCCGTTGTTATGGTAAAGGGCCGAAAAAATAAAATCATGCGGCAAATCTTCCAATAATAAAATCTCCGATGGCGTATCCATTTTGGCCAAAAGATCCTGATATATCAATGCTATTTTTTCTGAGACGGAATTTCTGCGGTTGGTACCGACGATGATCTTGATCATGCAAAAGGTGCTTTCTGTTGATTTGAGGTAAATACAATCTAGAAAGTCAATAAGTTTCAGGAATGTTTAAAAATCAAATTATTGTTTGAATTCGTTAACTTTGATAAAATGAGAAATAATTATGGGAGAAACACAAATCAGACATGAACTTTATCAATTTATAGACGAAGCTGATGAAAGACTCTTAATATTGCTTTATGCCGTTGCTAAAGAATATACGCAAGAGGATTTTACAAAACCGGGAGAGCCTTTGAGTGAAGAAGCCCTTAAAAAGAGAATCCTCAATGCCAAGTCAAGAATCAAGGCTGGTCAATTTACCACTCACGAGGACCTGGAGAAAGAGTTTGAAATATGGTAAAAAGGAAATTGAAGATCATTTGGGATAATGAAGCAAAAAAGTCCTTACAAAATATTTATAATTACATCAAGGGGAGGGAATCTATTGAAGTTGCAAAAAAGGTCAGAAATAAAATATTCACCCAAGCGAAATCCCTCCATGACTTTCCTGAAAAATTTGAAAGAGAACACCACCTTGAAGATGAAGTCGGAAACTTTCGCTACAAGGTGATATGGAGCTATAAAATCATCTATGAGGTAACAGAAGAATCAATTTTTATCCTGGATATTTTCCATACCAGTAGAGACCCATCCGAAATTAAAAAGTAAAAATAAGCTGAAGAGAAAAGTAAGATTTGGACAGGATCGGATATGTCTCACGAAGGCAAAAGTTTGATTTTTGGATGGTCCCGTAAAATCGCAAAGTCAGCAAAGACCTATAAAAAATATCTCTCGCGAAGACTGGAAGACGCAAAGTAAAATCGGAAGTTCAATAGACGTGAGACTTTTTTTGATCAGATATCTGATTTTGAAATTAAAAATTCAATGAAAGCCTTACATATTTTGAAATGAAATTCACTTTTTTGATATTACTTTTAGTTTTAAAAGCTAAATAGCTTTTTCTAGAAATTACTCGGGTAAAGAGAAAAAAATCGAAATTATTTATGAAAGAAAACAAAAATTGGCAAAGAAAATTTATTACAGATGTTTTCAATTCTAGTTTCGCTAAGGAAAAGCATTTTTCAAGAATTATCCTCAATAATTTGAGTCTTCTTGAAAAGAAGAACCAATACCTGCCGAAGTACTTGTTTAAATATTATTCACCTACCTCTGACAATATTCTAGATATTCAAAATCAAAAACTTTGGTTATCACATCCAACATCCTTTAACGACCCATTTGATAGCAATATTGGCTATGATATTGAAAGGTATGAAAAGGATAGACTTTTAAAATTTATTGAGAATTCAGGTTGTGTTAAGGAAAATTTTCAAAATGGATTTTCTTTGGAGGATAAAGATTTAATCCAAAGAAGTTATTCAGGTGAAAATATTCTTTGGAGGTCAAGGCAAAAAAGTTTTTACGATATAAAATGGGAATTACTTCAGTTAAAATCAGAGGAGTTTAGGGAAAAAGTTGATAAATATCTACGCCACCAAGTTGATAAGAATAATTTTAAAATAGAAAAATTGAAAAATGTTAACATTCGTGTTTCTTGCTTTTCCCAGCAAGAAAAATATGAAGAGTTTTATAATCAAATATTGATGTGGTCACATTATGCAAATAATCACAAAGGATTTTGTGTTGAATACGATCTGGAGCCTTTGAAAAGAACAACTCAATTTACTAGAAGTGAATCAGATTTTTACAAGGATAAAGAAAAATATATAGAAGAACGAACTTCAGCTATTGTTAAAGCAGGTTTGTTTCCAATAGAATATTCAGCAAATCGAGTTAATATTCCTGTTTCCAAACTAAATAAATTAGACCTTGATGAAAAAGGGTGTCTAATTTATAATTGCAAGATCGAGGATTTGATTTATAAAACCATGATTGTAAAATCGACAAAATGGAAATATGAGAAAGAATGGAGACTGATTTTAGATGAAAAAATTAGTAATTATTTTAACAACAAAATTCCTTTCCCCTATGCTAAAACAATATATTTAGGTTGTAGAGCTAGTAATGATTTAATCAATACTATGATGAAAGTTGGCAAAAGAATTAATGCAGAAGTCCTTTTAATGAAAACTGATGGGAAGAAGTTCACTCTGGACTCAAGTACGAATAGGAATTATGAATATGAAAATGAAAAAAGACGTTGGAAAAATCCTTATTTCTATTGAATTTATCTAACCAAAACCATTTTATGAGAGCTCTGAAAAAATATATCTTTATTTCCCTATTAATTTTTATTTCAATAGGATTGAAAGCTCAGGATGTTAAAACAATTTTTAATAAATCAAAATCTTCAATTGTTTTAATTATGACCTACGATTCAAATCAGGCCCCTCTTGCTTTAGGGAGTGGCTTTTATTTTAGAAAAAATTTAATAGCAACAAATTATCATGTGATTAAGAATTCAGACAGGATACTTATAAAAAACCTTGGGACACAAGTTAAATCAGAAAAAGTTTGGGTAAAAAGTTATTCTGAAGAACTTGATGTTGCAATTCTTGAAGTAGGAGAACCTAATGCAACTTCATTATTATTAAATTTAGGTAAACCGGAAATTGGAGATAAAATTTTAGCTATTGGAAACCCCAAAGGATTGGAAGGGACTATTTCTACAGGAATTGTTAGTGGAATTAGACAAGTATCAGAAAATTATAATTTAATTCAAATCACATCGCCTATTTCCCCAGGGAGTAGTGGTGGACCTGTCCTGGATGAGAATGGTAATGTTATAGGAATATCGACATTTACAATTAAAGATTCACAAAATTTAAATTTCGCTGTACCCTCTAACGCTATTCCTGACCTGGAAACAAAAACTATGAAATGGGAACCAATTGTAACAAATGTTAAGCTTGAAGCTAAGAACCAAAACAATGTTTCAGTTTCATTTTATGAAAAACTTGGACACAGTGTTGAAGAATCTGTTTCATTGATAAATAATACAAATCAAACAATAAGTAACATTAAAGGATTAATAATTTACAAAGATGATAATGGGAACCAAATTAACTACTCTTATATTGAGCTTGATGAAATATTAATGCCGGGAATGGCCAAATTAGATAATTACGAAAGTTTTGACCAAAACCGACTATTTTATTATAAATACGGGAAAACTGATATTTATGAAAAATCAAGGAAGAATCCATTCATAATTGAATTTAGATTGCTGGATTATGAAATTATCGAAAGTGATTTTTTAGATAGAATCGAAAATAAGTAATTATACTCCGCAAAAGTTGGGTAAAAACAATCTAGAAATTCAAAAAGTTTCGGGAATGTTTAAAATCAAAGCCAGTATTTCCCACCAAGACAGCAAAGACCGATAAAAGATATCTCTTGAAAAGATGCGAAAACGCAAAATAAAGTGGAAAGGTCAAGAGCCGTCAGACTTTTTTTGATCAGATATCTGAATTTGAAAATAAAAATTCAATGAAAGACTTGCCTATTTTGAAATGCCAACCACTTTTTTGATCTTACTTTTAGTTTTGGGATATTCATAATTTTACATAGAAGTTTTTAAAAATGAAAAACTTAATTAATGATTTCCCATTTAATAATTCTCTCTGCAAATCATTTATAACCTTCTGACATGAAAAAAATATATTTCATATTTATCTTTTTATCCTTTTTAGCATGTGATTCCAATACGAAGGATGAAAAGAAAAAAGATATGTCTCTAACCTATTCTGAAATCGTATGGAAGGATTACAACGAGGTTTTAAATTTATTGGCCTATAAGTATGAAATTGATTCGTCCAAAGTAAAACCACTAATTTTAGAATATTTGAGAATTCATGAACCTGTCAAATATTATTCCTTGACAATGGAGGAACTTGATAGAGACACCACTGTTTTTGATAACGTATTAAAACCCAAGGAAACTGTAAGTACCACTTTAGAAAGACTTACACATTTATATTCGATTGATGGGTCAATTCTTTCAAGTTTTATTTATGATTTTAGAGTTTATTACAAATTATTAGAAATTGAGAATGATTGTAGTAACTATTAAAAAAACATTTTAAATGTATTTTACTTGTTCCAATCGCCTCTTCAGCAAGCATCAAAAAATTAAATTAATTCATAATCGCTTGTAATTCCTCAAATAAATGAAGTATTTAGAAACAAATGCCATAAGGAAACTCGCACCTTTTTTGGGGAATATAGGATTTGTGAATGATAAATACACTTCAGTTTTAGCATTATTAGAAATTTTATCAGGGATAAAGGATAATAATTCTTTTTATTTAAGACAGTCTATTTTTAAAAAGGTTTTAAGAAGTCAAATCAAATTCGATCCTAATCTTCCTGAAATAAAAATTTATAATGCTTTTGGATTTAATTTAGAAAACTTAGAATTATCCAGTAAAATAGGTCAGATTTTAAAATTGGTAGAACTAACCAAGGATTATGAAAGTCTTTTGAAAACCATTAATCTAAATGGATTAAATGACATATTTTTATTTGGAAAGGAATATGATGAAAATGCAAGTTATGGATTAAAAAAAAAATTGTTAATGCAATTCTCTAACTCTGAGGTTAAGCAGGCGATCCTTCAGTTTGAATCAAGATGGACTCAAGATAATTTATTAAATCTTAAAAATATTGTGATTAGATTTATAGCTACAATTTTGCTGGAAAACCCAATAGTTAAATCACAAAAATCTTTATCTGAATTAATATCTTCCTATGATAATTCAATAGATATTTATTTGATTACTATTACCTATTACTTGGATCAAAAAGTATCGAGCAAAAGTTTTCCTGCGAAAAATGATTATATAGATCTTAATCATTTGACTTATTTGAGCGGATTTTCAAATCAAATTGTGACAGATGATAAATTGCTCCATAAGATTATGTTAAAAACTTATCCAAATAATATATTAAAAACTAGTGAATTACATAATAAAGGGCTTTTTTAAATTCATAATTGCTCCATATAAATATGATTTCTCCGGCTAGATAGACATTTTTTTATTTTTGGTTTACCTGAGTTCACTATATCGTCAATTGACCCACTTCATTACCTACTTCTATCACCAAAAAGAGTACTTCAGTCTATTAAAAGATGACTCATCTCTATAAAAAGACGACTGAAGTCTATCAAAAGAGTACTGCAGTCACCAAAAAGTAGACTGACATCTAAAAAAAGACGACTGAAGTATACAAAAAGAGTACTGCAGTCTGTAAAAAGGTGACTCAACTCTACAAAAAGAGTACTGCAGTCTATAAAAAGATGACTCAACTCTAAAAAAAGAGGACTGCAGTCTATTTTGAAGTGGGAGGGGGTACTTCGGAAGTACCCCCTCCCACTTCGGAAGTACCCTGTCTGGTTGTAGAATGGCGTTGGCGCTAGGCGTATCCGCGACAATTGTCGGGATGAAATTACGCCTTCTTATATTTGGAATTTATATTTCCATTCGGACCATTCTTTTATTTTAGTGTTTTCCTTGCGGCCCATTGGGAGAAATTAATAAAGAATAGACATTTCACCCTTCCCTGTTTTTGGTAAAAACCCTATTCTACACCTTTCCTTTTTGCTCCCAAAAACCAAAGACATCGCATTTTCATTACCCCGAGCTGCGGTGCATTGGGAGCAGTGAGAGTATAAAAACCAGAGAAGCACCTTGCACGGGGCTACCGATATTTCGCCCCGATGGGGCGGATTTGTCCTAAAGAAAATTGAGAAATTGAAATCAGGAATGGTAGAGGAAATAAGACTCTTTTACTTCAAAGGAATCTTACTATGGAATACTGGCGGGGAGGAAGCGCAATTCCGGGCCGGCGGTGGCATTGTGTGGGGGAGGATTATTGCGCTAGATTTTTTTGGTTACTTTTTGTATCATGACAAAAAGTGACAAGAGAAAAACCAAGAAGAATAGGGTCAAATGATGGAAAAAAAGAAAGAAGACATTCATATTTAATTGACACCTCAAACTTCCCTTTTTTTGGTGTAGACCCTTTTCCTCACTTCACCTTTTTGCTCCCAAAAACCAATCTGGCCTATTTTTCATTACCACATGCAGCGGAATTAAGAGTTTGGTTACCTAGAAATTGATCTCAAAAGAAACATTTGGCGTAATTCCCATCAGGGGCACATAAGTAGTCGCAAGAATTTGATCCCTGTTGTTCCTCCTGTCACGGGGAGCGACCACTGAAACTTTGGTGTCGAGAATGTTTTCTCTGTTGTAAAGGTTAAAAATACCCAATGAAACATTGGCCCTGGACTTGCCAAGATCTAGAAAATACCTTGCACTTACATCCAATCTATGGTATGCCGGCAATCTTTCGCCATTCCGTTCAGGAATCTGTAACTGGATTATCTGAGGACCATTTTGGGAATTTGATGGCCTGGTGACAACCTCCTCAAAGGAGGAAAACGGCTTTCCTGAACCATAAATCCAGGTAGCCGAAAACTCGAAATTCTTGAATGCATATACCCCAAACCAATTGATCTCGTGACGCTGATCGTGGTCTGCAAAAAAGGCCCTGCCCTGATTTATCCTTGGAAATGTATATTTAACCTGAGAAAGGGTATAGGTCACCCAACTTGAAAAATTTCCCAAATCTCTTTTGACCATCATTTCCACCCCTTTAGCTACCCCGTCTCCTGAAGTGAAGACCCTGTTTTGGTCTTCAAATTGGGTTATCAGACTCCCATTTCTAAACGCGTATTCCATCAATCCTTCAAAGTTTTTTTGGAAAAAACTCAAAGTGAAAAGGTTTTTGTTTACCGCATATTCAATCCCCAACAAGCCATGCCAAGCTAGCTGAACCGGGACATTCTTCCCATTGGCCAAAATCCAGAAATCACGGCTTCCCTGCAGGACATTCTTGGTATTGGATTGGTTGATAAACTGATTATAAATCCCTGTCGCTCCCTTTAATTGAAGTGACTCATTAAGTTTATGGATAAATGAAAATCTGGGTTCAAAATAAATTTTACCCGTGGTAGAGAAATAGCTGCTGCGAAGTCCCGGAGAGATGGAGAAGCTAGGGCTCAGGACAAAAGTCCCTTGTAAATAATGTACCAAAAGGTATTCGTTTAGCTCGGATTTATCTACCAGCAAGGAATCATTTGCCACATATTTCAGCTGATTGTTATACAGAGAACCTGATATTCCTGTTTCGATGGTACTCGAATTTCCAAGGGTCCATTCATGATCGAGTTTGATGGTAAGATCCTCGATATTATTGAGCTGATCCTGGGATGCTACAGTTTGGAAATTACCCTGACCGGATGATTTGACGTCAGAAGTTGCTATTTCCTGAAAAGTGCTTTCGTAAAATGAATAAGAAATAATGGCGCTTGAATGATTGGTGCTATTCCATTGCCTGGAAAAATTCAGGGAGGTTCCCACGTTTCCCCAATTTATTACCCCCAGCTTTTTTGTTGACACTGAAAGGGTGTCTCTAAAATTTACCTGTGAATTTTCCGTATAGTTCAGCAGGTCATTGCTGTCATAAAAGCTAAATGAAATTTGATTTTTGGCGCCTACTTTGGAAGATATTTTGAAGTTGATATCTGAATAGTAAAAATCAGGTTTTACCTCGGATTGGATCGTCCGCGGGAATAAAGGACCCCGCGGGCCTTCAGTTATGCTGCTCTCGAAGATGGAAAAAATATCCTCAAACAGCGAAGAAGACCACACATCAGTGTAAGACCTTCTACCCGAAAAGAATAAAGTGGCGCCCCTGTCTGACAAGGGGACTTCCAGGGACGTATTGACGCTCAGCAAATTAAATCCCAAGGAACCTTTTGTCTCATTTCGGTTCCCATCCTTTCCCGAAATATCGACCACACTTGACGCCCTGCCACCATATTTTGCTTCAAAACCGCCTTTGTAAAGTCTCAAAGACTTGATAGCATAAGGATTAAAAGCGCTGAAGTACCCAAAAAAATGGTCAACGTGATAGACGGTGAATCCATCGAATAAAAATAGATTCTGGTTGTTGGTCCCGCCATTGATATTGAGTCCGGAAGAAATTTCATTGGTCGCATTTACTCCGGGCAATAACTGAAGAGATCTCAATACATCCACCTCTCCCACGGAAGGAGTCTGCCTCGCATTGATGGGGTTGTAGGTGATTTTGCCCGCCTGACCTCCGGTGCTGAAATGGTCAATTTCCTGATCTGCAATAATATATTCTGCCAGCTCTGTCACCTTGGCTTTTAGCCCAATCTGAAATCTTTTATGTTGGTTTTGTTCACTGAGTACGAGAACAGTATCCTGATATCCAAGATAGGAAACACGGATCTTGTTGATTTTTCTGGTATCGGAAATAAAAAAATAACCTTCCTCATTTGACAGAAAGTTCGTTTGGTTTTCCTCATTCCAAACCGCCGCGTAAGGTAAGTTTTCACCTGTCATGGCATCACTGATGACTCCTGAAAATTCAGAGAGTGCAAGCGGTTCATTTTGCTGTTGTTTTAGCTTTTTGATGATGATGGTATTCTCATCTATTAGTTCAAAGCCAAGGTTTGTATTTTCCAAAATCTTCACAAAAGCTTCCTCAATCGAAAGATTCTGGATGCTTGCATTGACCAAAACATCCCGGACATTTTTGTCACTAAAAGCGACCTTGAGTCGATAGTTTCTTTTCAAAACCTGAATGACTTCTTTGAGAGGAACATTTCTAAATTCCTCATTGACCACAGTTGCCCGATTTGCCAACGTGACATTGGCAATTAGAATAAAAAAAAGGACAGGAAAGAGGGTTCTCAGCATGCGGGTTTTCGATGATTGAAACTCATTTTGTTGTAGAAACAACAAGCCCTAAGGGGAAGCGGATATCAGTATTTTGGATTTAGATGATATTTTGATCTATAGGTTTATTTGGTAAAAGTAAATTCCAATGAATTGCCCATTCGGAAGTACTGTAAACCCAAAGGTTCACAAACCAATTTGAGTGCTTTGTCCAAGTCCTTATTGTCGAAGTATCCTGTATATTTTTGATTTCTTAATTCCTCAGGAAACGAGATTTCAAGGTCAAATTGTCTTTCTAATTCTGAGATGACATCTTCTACATTCTCCTCTTCAAAATAAAATTCACCTTGGAGCCACGTGGGGCTGGTTGGAGTGGATAGGGAATAAGACTGCAGATCAGATTGGTTTATAACCACCCCATCACCCGGTAAGAGTATCACTTTTTTCTGGGTGGCATTGGAAGTGACCGCTACTTTGCCGCTGAGGCATTCCACTTCATATTTTCCCGGACGGGAATAAATGTTAAAACTTGTGCCCAGGATTTGAGTCATTCCCAAAGTGGAATAGATTTCGAACTTTTCACCTTTTTGGATTTCAAAAAATCCTTCTCCCTCAAAGGTTACCTTTCTGCTGAAATTCCATAGAAATTTATTGTAAGCGATTCTGGAATCAGCATTCATATGGACGATCGATCCATCAGGCAATTCCACTTGTTCAAATGCGGTTTTGCCCACTTCGACAGTTACTTCATTGAATGCGATCAGGGCATACAGGGAAATGACCATTAATGTCAATGAGGCTGCGATTTTATAGACAATGTGAATTGGTTTTTTGGTGTCAGCTATGGGATTTAGGACCCGGGTTTTGGACTCCAAAGGAAGCGCCTGATCAAGCAAATCCATCATGTTTGATACGGCATCATCATTTGGCTTTTCCTCAGTAGGAAAGGATAACAGCTTGTCTTTAATTATTTTATCAAACTTTTCCATTTTTCTTTAATTGGATTTTTCCAAAAGTGCCCGCTTTAATTTTGCCCTTGCGATAGACAGGTTGGATTTAGAAGTCCCTTCAGAAATCCCGAGTTTCTCGGCGATTTCATGATGTTTGTACCCTTCCATGACATAGAGGTTGAAGGTGATTTTATAAGAAGGTGAAAGACCTTGAACCAGCGCCATAATTTCCTCTGCAGAAAGCGCTTCCAATGCATCTTCAGATCCGCTTGACACATCGTATGCCTGATCGATATCATCCTGGAAGTAATGTTTTTTATTCTTTCTGAAATGATCAATGGCCGTATTGACAAAAATCCTGTTCATCCATGCTTTGATTTCCAGTTCAGGATTGTAGGCTTCTATGTTGGTAAATACCTTCAAAAAACCATCATTGATCATTTCTTCGGCTTCGGTCCTGGAGTGGGAATACCTCAGACAAATACTCATGGCAAAGCCATAATATTTCCTATAAAACGCTGCCTGTGCATTTCTCTGGTTGGACTTGCATCCCAAAATCAAGTGCTTTTCCTCTTCTGTCATTCGAAATGTTGAAATGACTCCGGGAATATTTCGATCCCCGGAGTCAAAGCCAAACCAAATATATACTTATCCTTTATTCATACCACAGGTTTTCAATTCAATAAACTCGCCGCTTTCATCAAAAATCAAAGCGCCTACGCCGGCCACCAAGACATGAATTTCCACTTTTTCTTTTCTGGTACCCTTGCGTGCTCTTAAAATTTCATTGTCGGGATAATTCTCTGCGATGTAGGAAGTAATGCTTTCAGGAAGGTCTTCAATTTCAATTTTTTGGAAATTTGGGCAGATCCTTACCTGTTTTTCCCTCAATTTCAAAAACGCTCCATCTGCATCGAAAATTACGATCCCTATTTCCTTGACAAGGACATGGTATTGGTTCAACTCTTCCCGTTCAATGAAAATGACTTTAATTATTTCATTTTCTGAATAGTTTTCCCTCAGGTATTCTTTTGCAGCATCCGGCAAATCAGCAGGGTCGATCACATTTGGCTTGGGTCCATCTTCTCCCGGCCTTCTCGGAGGACGGCCAAAGCCACCTCTTTTTCTGTGTCTTCCTTCACAGTCTACTTCCGCACCATCTTCTCCGAAAGCCCGGATCCTGCCATTTTCGGAAAACACCAAATTCATTTGATTGGTGAGATTTGCTTCAAATGAAACTTCCTTTCCGTCGGTAATCCGAAAAGCGGAAGTAACGACCTCTCCTTCAAAATTGTCAGAAATAAATGTTACCGCCGATTGGGGAAGATCAACTTCGGTTATTTCTGTGACAGATATATCCTCTCCCGGCAATCCTTCTTCCTGTTGGCATCCACTGATAATTCCCATAAAAATGGAAGCCATTAAAATTTTCTTTAACATGTTGTTTTCAGTTTTTGTGGAACATAAAATTTTTGAATTTGAACCATTACGGAGGCTGCTGTAGAAATGGTTGGTCGATGGGTAAAAAAAAAGTGCAGGTTTTTTTAGAATTATTTTGAATCCAAAAGGAAGGCTTTGAGTCGTCAGACTATTTTGGGTTCCTATTTTATTTCCTTATTCCCCCCTGTTTCCATTGGGATATACCTTTTTGATCTTAATTTTAGTCTGTTAAAAATGTCTAAATGAGGATATAAGTAGCAAGAAATTGCGTCAGGGTGATTGGGATACCTCAACGTCCAACCTCCACAAACCACGAATAAATCAAATCAGATGAAAGACCGAAAAAACATTTTTTTATTGATGGCAACCGGAATGCTTCTATTTGGCTGTTCTCAGACCAAAGAATCCAAAGAGAAATTGACCAGTCCTATCCCAACGGAAATAATTTCTGTTGACAATGAATATATCATAGAAGGGAATTCCATTGAAGGATTTAAAATCGGTGATACTTATTCCGAGAAATCCCCTGAACTGAATTATGAAAAGAAGTTGAGCCCTTCTTACACGGATGAAGGGATTGATACCTTAAATATGGTATCGGTTAGCGACAAGTCGGGTAAACTCTTTGACATAGTATTGGAAGAATTGACCATCCAAAAGATTTGGATCGAGTCAGGCCGATGCAAAACGAAAGACGGGATTTCGGTGAATTCTTCTCTCTCAGATTTTACCAAAACTTACCCTGATTTTGAAATTTTTTATTCTTACGTATCGGATTCGTTTTGGGCGAGTACTAAGTCACTAGAAGGAATACAATTCCACCTTGATAAGGAATGTTATTCAGGGTCTAAAGATGGATTAAATGCCAGCGACATGGTGGAGTTGGATCCTGAAGATTTTAACCAAAACTGTAAAATAGTATCCATAGCGGTATTTTGAAAACAAAGGGAGGAATCCCCGATGGCGTGAAATTCAAAATGAATTGATCAATCAACCTTCCCTGTTTTTGGTGTAAACTCCAATCCTCACTTTACCTTTTTCCTCCCAAAAACCAACAACATCGCATTTTCATTACCCCGAGCGGCGGTGCAGGGAGATTTGTGAGAGTATGAGATTCAGAAAAGCACCTTGCACGGGGTTAATAATATTCAGCCCACTTCGGGGCTGTTGGTCGAAGAAAACCAGATAATAGAAATTTCAATGGTTTATTATTCAGGAATCGTATACTTCAGGAAGATCCTTTATTAGAACACCTGTGGGCAGGAAGATCCGTCGCGGTGGACAGGGCTGAAGTGGCACTCCGCAGTTCCTTACCTCCCGATAGCTCGGGATGCTTACTTTTCGTGGTAAGACAAAAAGTGACACGAGAAAAGATCGCCAAAATGAGGTCTATTGATTGAAAAGAAAAAAACAAACCCTGTCAGAAAAATCTGACAGGGCTCTATTTTTAAAATCGAATGATGTGCAATTACCTCTGTGGGATCAGCTTCACCAAAAGTCCGGTAGCCTCAGTGATAGCATAAATATAGCCATCGGGGCTTTCAGAAACCTGCCTTACCCGGCCGATATCTTTCAATAGCGTCTCTTGGCCAACATACTTGGTCCCATCCAATTCTACCCTTGCGATCTGCATTCCGGCCAATCCACCTACCAAAATATTTCCTTTCCACTCAGGATATCTGTCTGAAGTAACAATGGCCACACCACATGTCGCAATGGAAGGCACCCAATAGGTAACCGGCTGTTCCATTCCTTCTTTTTCGGTCAATTCAGTCAAGATAGTTCCGTCATAATTGATCCCATATGAGATGACAGGCCAACCGTAGTTTTTGCCTTTTTCGATCAGGTTTAGTTCATCACCGCCTTTTGGTCCATGTTCGACAGCCCAGATTCGGTTGTTTGCCTTGTCATATACCATGCCTTGTGGATTTCTGTTTCCATAAGTCCAAATTGATGGTGAAGCTCCGGGAGTATTGACAAAAGGATTGTCTTCAGGAATCCTACCGTCATCATAGATTCTGTGGATTTTGCCATGGTCATTGTCGAGTTCCTGTGCGTTGGCAGGTCTAGAACCTTTGTCTCCGTTGGAGAAATACAGGTAGCCGTCATTGTCAAACACGATCCTTGACCCAAAGTGTCTGCCGCCTTCCCACTCAGGTCCGCACACAAATACCTCTTCCAATCCTTCCAAAGCATTGCCGTTGAGCTTTGCCCTTGCGATAACCAAGACCTCTCCTTTGCCTTGCTTTTTGGCGTAGGACATGTAAATCCACCCGTTTTCCTCATACTTTGGGTGAACGGCGATATCCAAAAGTCCTGCTTGATTGACCTCGCTTACAGCCGGTACACCTGTTAATTTTTCTCCTGTGGATTTGTCATCCTTAAATACGAGTATCTCCCCTTTTCTTTCAGTGACAAGCAATCTTCCATCCGGCAACCAAGTCATTCCCCAAGGACTGATCAGAGTGGTGGTCAAAGTATCAACCTGAAAAGTCAGCTTTTGCGATACCACGGCAAAGGGACTAGGCTCAACTTTTTCCTCAGTTTGGGGTGGATTGGAACAGGAAGAAAAACCCAAAATAAGGCTTCCTCCCAAAATAAAAGATAAGTTCTTAAGTGTTTTCATTTTTTGGTGAGTAGATTATCCTCAAAATTAAGCAATTATCCCTGAAAATGTTTTTTCGATTTGATAAGCGGACGGCATTGGCGGGATTTGGCTTTTAAAACCAAAACAGGGTATTTATCTTTAAAAAAAACTACTACTATGAGCAATCAGATTTGGATCATGACATCCGCTTTTGACCAATTGGATTTGGATCAAACCATCACCAAAGCCACCGAAATCGGAGTTCAGGGATTGGATGTTTGTGTTTTCAGAAAAGACGGCACTAGGGATGACTTTGTGGCAACCCATATGGATTATGAAAACTTCGATCCCGAGGCTGCCAATAAGATGATCGACAAGTTCAATACCGCCGGACTTCGGCTTTCCATCGGTGCTTTTGAAAACCTGATTGGCGGCGATCCTTTTCACAAGGTAAAAAACCAAAACCACCTGCTGAAACTGATCCGGATGGCTTACCTGATGGGCGGAGATGAGAATGATGTGAAAGTGGGAACTTTTGTGGGTTACAACCATGAATTGGGCATCCAAGAAAATGGTTTCGAGAAAAATCTCGAAGAATACCAAAAAGTCTTTTCTCCGATCATCCGATATGCGGAAGACCTTGGGGTCACCGTCTTATATGAAAACTGTCCCATGGAAGGTTGGCGCTCTTCAGGATACTCTACGACATACAACAACCTGACCGGAGTCTTGGCCGCAAGGAAAATCATGTACGACCTGATCCCGAGCAAAAACCACGGGGAAATCTATGACCCTTCGCATGATGTCTGGCAGCATACCGATCCTGTGGAAGTGATCAGACATACAGATATGTCAAGGTTAAAACGTATCCATGTGAAGTCGACTAGAAATAATCCTGATCCATTTTGGGGAAATATGTACCCTATGCAACGCGTCAAACCCGAATGGGCGGCAAAAGCAGGAATCCCATCTAGTCAAAATGAATGGGACAGACACCATTACGAGGCGACTTTACCGGGATTTGGGTTGGGGGATAGCATGGATTGGAGAGCCTTTGTCCATATCCTGAAGGAAAAAGGATTTACCGGACCATTCGAAATCGAGAATGAAGCCAAACTCTCCAAGCAAACAGGAAAAATGGGGGCTATTGTCCAAGGCTGTAAAGCAGCGGTTCAAAATCTGGCGCCTTTGCTTTGGGAATTGTCAGACAATGGATTTGAATATCCAAAGTCAGAGATCAAGCCATTGAAGCAAATGGGGAATAAGGATATTCCGGTGGGGACGATGGACAAATTGAAATAGGAAGGTATCAGGCCGGAACCAAGAGAATTCCCTTCCCATTTCGGTGTAGATGATTCTCCTTCTTGGAAAATCTGTGACCGAAATACAAAGAGAATCATATTTCTTTTAACCCCGTGCGACGGTGCACCGAGATTGGTGTAAGTATAAAATCAGATTAGCACCTTGCACGGGGCTACCGATATTTTGCCCCGATGGGGCTGTTAGTTTATGGTCTGGTCCAAGAAATATCCCAATTTCAATTTAGTATCGACCAATATCAGGACGAATAGAGATATCTGATCCATAACTTATTTCCCTGAAGCCGCAATCACCGCATCCCAAACCCTGAAAATATTCTTGTAACAGATCTTTTCGATGTCTTCTTTGGAATATCCACGCTTGAGAAGTTCAGCTATAAGGTTGGGATACATGGATACATCCTTGAGACCCGTTGGCAGGCTATCCCCCACCCCGTCGAAATCAGAACCCAAACCCACATGGTCAATTCCAACCAAAGCCACTACATGGTCAAAATGGTCAGCCACTTTTTCCACATTGGGGAATGGATTATTCTCAGCGGAATATTTCTCGATATAAGCCACAGCTGCCGAATCGGTGCTGCTCAAACCGTTTTCTGCAAGCCAATTGACAATATGCTCCCGAACTGCTCCGGACTTTTCATTATATTCTCCATCGACAAAACTTCCCCCAAAGTTGATCATGATGACACCACCGTTTTTGCCGAGGGCTTTGATCATGTCATCTGCCATATTCCTTTCAAATCCCGGAGTAAACTTCCTTGCTGAAGAGTGGGACGCGATGACGGGAACATCTGTTACTTTCATCACATCGTAAAATGTGCTGTCCGAGACGTGTGAAATGTCCACCATGATCCCTACCTTATTCATTTCTTTGACAACGGCTACACCATAGTCACTCAAGCCATTGTGCGTACGCGTGGTATCGTAAGAGGAATCCCCGATCAGGTTGTCTGTGCCATGGGTGAGGGTGATATACCTGATGCCGCGGTCGTAAAAATATTGGACATTGTTGATGTCATCTTCGAGCGCAGCCCCATTTTCCATTCCCATCGGAAATGAAACTTTACCCTCCTTGGTGTTTTTCTCAATATCAGAAGGGGAATATGCCATCGCAAATTTGTCAGGCCATGTATTCACCAACCTTTCTGTCATCAGGATCAATGAATCCGCCAAAACCTTTGCCCCTCCCCTGTCCTGATAGCCTGAAGGAATATAAATCGACATAAACGGTGCGTCCAAGCCCCCTTCTTTTGATCTCGGAAAATCAAAATTACCGCCATCAGTCCGGACGGATACATCCAAAATCTCCCGCTGAAGGGTAAAACCACCAACTTTCATCCTATAAGGAAGGTCCACATGCCCATCTACCATGATGGTATTTTGGGCCATTTCTTTTGCGGCAGCAAGTCTTTCCTCATCTGACAGCAGGGTATAATTTATGGTTTCGGTTTTTTGGGCACAACCAAAAACGAAAGCCGAGGCAATCAACAAAAGCAGGGTTTTCTCATAGCAGGTCAATCAATATTTTTTAGTTAGGGGAGATTGGATAAACTTTTCCAAAGTTCGGAATGGATGTTTTAAGATTCTTATGGTCTTCTCCCAACTTTGGAAAAGGTTTTCATAACGCAACAGCACTACATTGGGAAGTCAATATAAAAGATTAAAGTAAAAATTTAAGGATAATTTATATGGATTTACGCAATTCATTTTTTTCTTAATGCTGACTGAAATGCCCGGTACATCCTTGCCCTCCAGCAACCGGAGGTCTTCCGTCTTCCGTCTTTCTTATTGACAGACGGTCAGAATTTGATAAAAAAAGGATTTTATATCCGCTTATGTAATAGATTTTTCTACTTGAATCCTATAAATGGAAATTTGGCTAAATTAAAAGAAACCAAAGAAGATTCCTATGAGGCTGCTGTCTTTCCTGATGTTATTGCTGATTGTTTCGTGTAATGCCCCGACTACCCCATCTGCCAAGATTACAATCCAGCCAGAATTAGCCGAAGGCATAAAAGACGGTAGGCTGTTGCTGCTTTTTCACCATGATAAAAAAACAGAGCCGAGGTTTGCGGTGTCAGATGATGTCACTTCGGCCCAAGTGATGGGGATGGATTTTGAAGATTATCAGGCTGGGAACTCATTATCTTTTGATTTTGGGACATTTGGATATCCCATCGAAAACTGGCAGGAAATCCCTGCAGGCGACTATTGGGTGCAGGCTTTTATTGTAAAGCACGAGACATTCAACCGGGCAGATGGGCATGTCATCAAGATGCCTGTCGACCAATGGGAAGGCAGACAGTGGGCAAGAACTCCGGGAAATGTCTATAGCACTCCCAAAAAAATCTCTTGGGATGGGGAATCAGGGGTAGACATCCATATTGACCAAATTATTCCCCCGGTTGCTGAACCGCAAGACACGGAATTTATAAAGCATATCAAATTCAAAAGTAAGTTGCTTTCTGACTTTTGGGGAAGGGATATTTATCTAGGCGCACACATATTATTACCAAGGGATTTTGATAAGAATCCAAATGAATATTACCCTTTGATGATTTATCATGGGCATTTCCCCTCTGATTTTGGGGGATTCAGGACCACGCCACCTGACGAAAACATCGAAGAAACCTACAATGCCCGCTTCAACATCTATGGTTATGAAAAAATCGAGCAGCAGGAGGCTTATGATTTTTACCAGAAATGGATTTCTTCTGATTTCAAAAAATTCATCATCATCGAAATCCAACATGCCAACCCGTTCTATGACGACAGCTATGCCGTCAACTCGGAAAATATCGGCCCTTACGGAGATGCGATTACCTATGAATTGATCCCACATATTGAGAAGCAATTCCGCGGAATCGGAGAAGGTTGGTCAAGGTTCACTTATGGCGGTTCGACCGGAGGATGGGAAGCTTTGGCTGTGCAGGTGATGTATCCCAAAGAATACAATGGCTGCTTTGCTGCTTGTCCTGACCCGATAGATTTCCGTGCCTTTACGACTGTGAATATTTACGAAGATCAAAATGCCTATTACCTCAACGGACCTTTCAGGACTACCGACCGGGTTGGAAAAAGAAATTACCTGGGGCATGTTTCGGCTATGGTCAAAGACATGAACCACAAGGAACTTGCTCTCGGCGGGACCAAAACCAGGTCCGGTGACCAATGGGATGTTTGGCAGGCGGTCTATTCACCTGTCGGGGAGGATGGCTATCCAAAACCGATTTGGGACAGGTATTCCGGAGAAATCGACAAAGAAGTGGCCAACCATTGGAAAGAAAATTTTGACCTCCGCTATATTATGGAAAGGGATTGGTCCAAACTTGGGAAGGATTTAGAAGGGAAAATACATATCTACTGTGGGGACATGGATAATTACTACCTGAATAATGCCGTTTATCTTACTGAGGAGTTCCTCGAAAAAACTTCCGAACCTTATTTTGGTGGAGAGGTTAAATACGGGGACCGCGCCGAACACTGTTGGAACGGTGACCCGACCCAGCCAAATTATATTACCCGCCTCAGGTACAATACCATGTATTTGGACAAAATCGGCAAAAGACTGGAAGAGACGGCACCTTCTAATTTCAACCAAAAAACTTGGACACTGACAAAATAATCAATTGTAAAATAGAGAAACCCGTTTCAGAAATTGGGTTTCTTAGTACCTAATGACACTAAATGTGATTACCTTTACTTAGAATTTATATAAATTATACGATTGCAGCCTTTTATGAATACCCTGTCCCAACTTGGCAAGGAGGGTTTTAAAGGCAAAAAATAAAAAGTCATGAATAATTCAGAAAATATCAATTACGAACTAGAAAAAAACATGGAGGTCATTTCCCAGCTGGATGGCTTCGTCAACAATGCTGTTGAAACAATATTGGTAGACCCGGATGAATGCTGGCAACCCTCTGATTTTTTACCCGACATGGGTCAACCTGATGCTTTTGACGAGGTCAAAAAACTACAGGAAAGAGCAGCCGGAATCCCGGATACCATCATCACTTCTCTGATCGGAAATATGATTACCGAAGAGGCGCTTCCAAGCTATCAGACCTATTTCAACTTATTGGAAGGAATCAATGTAGAAGGAAGTCTTCTGAGCAACTCGGGTTGGGTAAGATGGTCAAAAGCATGGACCGCTGAAGAAAACCGTCATGGTGACCTGCTCAACAAATACCTCTACCTCTCAGGACGTGCCGATATGAAAAAAGTAGAGCAGACTATCCACAGGCTGATCTACAACGGTTTTGATCCCAAATCTGAAAAGGATCCTTATCAGGCCATGATCTATACGTCATTTCAGGAGAGAGCCACCAAAATCTCCCATGTGAATACAGGGAAATTGGCTGATAAAGCCGGAGACGATGTGCTTTCAAGAATCTGCAAAACCATCGCAGGTGATGAAGCACGACATGAAAAAGCCTATAAAAGCTTTATGAGTCAGATATTCGAAATTGATCCAAACGGAGCAATCATCGCTTTTGAGAAAATGATGCGCAAGAATATTGTGATGCCGGCAGTTTTGATGGGGAAAGGCAGCAGTAATCCCACTCTTTTCGATCAATTCTCTGCCATTACCCAAAAAATCGGTGTTTATACCGGTTGGGATTATGCCCGGATCATCGAACATCTGGTCAAACTTTGGGACATCCAAAACCTCACCGGGCTAAATGATGCAGCTTCCAAGGCGCAGGATTACCTTGCCCATCTTTCGGACAGGTATATGAGACTAGCCGACAGAATGAAAGCACCTGACGAAATCTCCCTGGCTTGGTTGAAATAAAAATATGATTATCTGCTATCCTCCTGCATAATTAAGAAGGCGCTCAGGGTTGCAGATAATCGACCACAGTCCACTGTCCATAGCAACTGAAATTGAACTTCGGACCTAGTTTTATATAGATACGGGCAAGGATGCATATAATTTTAAATAAAGAACCTGAAGAAATTCAGGTTTTTTTTTGCCCTAAGGGGAACATTTATGAAGGAAAACATATTTAATGTTTATACATACAATTAAAGCCATGACCATCAAAGAAATACATCCTGCCAGCTACCAACCTATTGCAGATCTCATTACTTACAACCCGCTTCCCTCTCCGAAGCTCAGGCAAATTGATCCTTTTATATTTTTAAACCACCACGGCTTCCAAACCTACCTAAATAATAACCGCGGACTTCCTTTTGGCCCACATCCCCACAGAGGGATGGAAACGGTTACTTTTATCCTTGCCGGTGATATTATGCATCAGGATTCGGGAGGACATGAATCAGTGATAGCATCAGGCGGGATTCAATGGATGACGGCCGGAAGGGGACTGATTCATTCAGAAGTCTCTTCTTCTGCATTCAAAAAGGAAGGCGGTGATCTGGAAATCCTGCAGCTTTGGATCAACCTTCCTGCCAAGCTGAAAATGACCGAACCAAGATATGTTGGTCTGCAAAAAGAAGAAATCAACCATTTCGAACTATACGAAGGAAAAGTATCTGTTCAAATGATTGCCGGTGATTGGGATGGGCATCAAGGATCTTTTGAAACCCTCAGTCCTATGTTCCTGAGCACCATCACCATGGCTAAAGGAGCGAAACTCAATAAATCAATTCCTGTTGGAGAAAACGTATTTTTCTATGTAGTCCGTGGAGAGGTCAAGATTTTGGGTGAAAAAATCCCTTTTAGAAACCTTGTGGAATTTACCAACGATGGGGGAAATTTATCTGTAGAAGCTTTTGAAGACACGGTACTGATTCTTGGCCATGCAAAACCTTTCAACGAACCGATGGTAGCCCAAGGGCCTTTTGTCATGAACACCCAACAGGAAATCATGGAAGCTTATAGGGATTATCAACAGGGAAAATTTGGAACTTGGAAACATTAAAAAAATGTGTGGCTGCCCTATTACAGGCAGCCACCCGATATACTAAAAAATACTAAACTAAAATCAATTATAAAAAACAGTAAAGCTCAAAAAGTTGCTTAATCACCCGAATCAAATATACGGGATCTGCAACCTTTAAAAAATACCCTAAAGGGGGTATTTTTTAATAGGAATCTATAATATCCTGAGAAATGAGCTTATATATTTCTGCGATTTGATCATTGTAATTCAAAAATTGAAAGTGGGAGTCCAACGTATTTAAATCCACCCTTTTGGCCGGCCCCGTCTGTGCACGCTTGGCACCCAATTCCAGACTTTTACTGATGGTCTCAATGATGAGGGGTTTTAGCATTTCAAAATCCAAACCCTGACGCGCCATAACTTCTTCTGAAATCCTCAACATGTGGTTGGAAAAATTGCTTGCAAAAACCGCCGCTACGTGCAAGGCCATTCTGTCCTTGGATTTGACCAAGTATTGATTGGGAGACAATGATTTTGCAAGTTTTTTTAATTTTTGGAGGGCAGATTGGTCTTCGGATTCCAAGAGAAAAGGGACATCGCCAAAGTCGATTTTTCTTTCTTTGCTGAATGTCTGCAATGGATAAAAAATTCCTGTGTAAGTCGCCGAACTGTAGCCTAAGACATCTAATGGCACTGCTCCCGAAGTATGTACCAAGATACTTTCCTCCGGCAAAATGATTTCATCAGCAAGCTCTGAAATCGCCTGATCGCTGACCGCTAAGATGAAAATCTCCGCTTCCGAATCTGAAAAATCAAGGTCATCTTTTGCATCAGCAGTGTATAACCTTGCAGTTAGTTTTTCAGCGTCCGCAAGGTTCCGTGCATAAATTTCTGTGATGGTATGGCCTGCCTCTTCCATGGCCGGAGCCAAATGCCAGGCGACGTTGCCCGCACCCAATATTGCAATCTTAAATTTCATAGATGAAATATATATCTTTTGCCGTGATTCTAAAAAAACCAAAAGCCCTAAAGGAGATATCTTTAGGGCTTTTGGGTTTTGAACTTAGTCGGGAATTTAGGCCTCCATTCCTTTGTCCCTCATTTTTTTGAATTCATCATACCTTCTGTATATCGCTACGCAAAAACCGATCAGCACCAGGATCGTACCTATCCACAAGATATTGATCTGCGGCATCAGTATCGCCTTCAATACCACATAGTCTTTTTGATACCTGTTGACTTTGAAAGAAAACGTATTTGACTCCGGCTTAATATTATCCAATTCAACCTTAACACCGAGTTCGTTGTCTATGGCAGCAATCTTCCCGACCTGATTGTCTCGGATGATGAAAATCGGCTCCAACCGCTTCTCAACATCAAAATCCATCACCACCAACTTTGCTTTCACTGCCACATCACCCTCTTTCAGGTCAATGCCGTCAAGCTCTTTCAACACTTCTCCCCCTTCAAAGGTGGTCACAAAGTCAGAAATATAGAACGTCTCCCCCGGAGCCACCTCATAAAACTCATCTTCCCTCCATTCCGGATCTTCATAATCATTGATCGCAGAGACATAGGTATACAAATCTCTGTTGACGAATCTTTTAGAATCCGGCGAGGAGATCAATCCCATGGAAGAATTGAATTGCGACATAGGATTCAGAGAAAACTGGAAAACAGAATCTTTATAGTAATCAATCTGGAAATAATCATTTTCCTCCAAGACAATATTGACTTTATCACCTTTGGCAAAGTAGGTTCTGCCTCTGGCAACAATATCTTCCAATGCGATTGCCTCATTGATTTCTCCGGTGGATTTGAGTTGCTTGACGTTCACAAATCCGGGTACGCCAACCACTTTTTTCTGTCTGCCACGATAGACCGCTGTATAATCTTTGATTTGGGTGGGTTTGTTGATCCAAAGCAGGACGTGCTCTTTGTTCATTTCTTCTTCCCACGAATTGCTATAAGTCAACCCCGAAAGGTTGTAAGAAATGATTTCGGAATATCCTGAAGAAAACATAATCCCGATCAGCATCATCCCAAGTCCGATATGTGCCAACGAACCCCCTGCCAATTTGAAGCTGGACTTTTTTATGAGTTTGATCAAAATGGAAGAATTGGCGACGATGGTGAATACTGAGGCCAAAACCACAATGATGTAAGGGATATCGTAAACCTTGCCAAAGACAATTATCAGTGCAGAGATGATCACCGATATGATATAAGGCATCACAAGTGCTTCTCTCAGGGCTTTAGGGTCCATTTTGTTCCACCAGAAAAACTGCCCTACCGCTGTCAGCAAAGCCACTACCACTGCAAACCAAAGCTGGAATTTGGTATAAAATCCAATCTGATCCGCAGGAGGAGCCATATTGGAGATGCCTCCGAAACTTTCTACCAAAGCATTCCAAACAGGAATGGAAGTAGGAAGGATTACCTGGAAAGCCATCAATGCCAAAGTCGTTGCCCCAATGAAAATCCAGAACTCACGGGAATAAACAGAAGCTTCTTTGTCAGAAGTAGGGATATGTTTCCAATTTTTTGCTGCCAAGAAAATTGCGACAAAAAGGAAAAATAACATGTAAATCAACAGCTGACCTGACAATCCCAAATCGGTGAAAGAGTGAACCGAAGAATCACCCAATACCCCACTTCTCACCAAGAATGTTGCATACAGTACCAAAATGAAGGAAGCAATGACCAAGACGATGGATGACTTCAATGCAGTACTGCTTTTCTTGAAAGTGATCATAGTATGGATTGCTGCTACCATGATCAGCCATGGGACATAAACGGCATTTTCGACAGGATCCCAATTCCAATAGCCTCCAAAATTCAACGTGACATATGCCCAATAAGCCCCCATGATGATCCCCATTCCGAGGATCATGGCTGAGAATTGTGCCCAAGGTAAAGCAGGACGAACCCACTCAGAATATCTTTTGGTAGCCAGTCCACCCATCAAAAAGGCAAACGGAACCAAAGTGGAAGCATAACCAAGAAACAATGTCGGAGGGTGGATCACCATCCAGATATTTTGAAGCAAAGGATTCAGACCGGTTCCATCTTCCGGTTTGAATTCAGGATTGATCTGGAAAATCGGAGCGGAGACAGCATCTCTCAAAAGAATAAACGGCGAACTACCGATCTTCAAATCTCCGATCACCACACCCAAAATCATGGATACAAGGAATGCCTGCACCAAGGCAAAGACGATCATCACAGGACCTTCCCAGAATTTGTTGGTATGGATCAAAACCAATCCCAAAACCACATTCCAAACTATCCAAAGGATAAATGCCCCTTCTTGACCTTCCCAAAAACTGGAGATCATATAATGGACCGGAAGCGCTTTGGATGAATGGGAATAAGAGTAGAAGTATTCAAACCGGTGGTTGTAAATAATCTCAAAAAGTGCAAAAGCCACTGTCACGCTTGCCAAAGAATGGACATAAAATGTGACTCTACTGAACCGCCTCCAATTGGCTTTGTCCAATTCCTGTGCAATCGTGTATTGATAATAAGAGTAGGCAGTAACCAAGGCACTGACAAAAGCAAGAATCAATGCGAAGTGGCCTAAATTACCTATAAAGGTATTGATCATGTTAAATGGAATCAGAGGGAAAACTAATTTACATTCCGGCTGTCTTGAGCTCGGTTTCCTGATATTTGGAAGGGCACTTCATCAGGATTTTGTCTGCTACAAACAGGTCTTGGTCTTTATAAGCACCGATGACCACCACTTGTTCAGCCCTTGAAAAATCCGGTGGCACCGGTTCATTGTAAAAGACCTTTTGTTCTGTGCCTTCATTGTCCACCATCAGGAAATAGAATGAAGTCTTATCCTCATTGACTTCGATCCCGACAACATCACCGGTTTGGGCTTTTTTCAGTTGACCCACCACGTGGATGGCCTTGTCATCGCCTTTGGTTTTCATGGCTTTGGCGTTGGAAAAACTTTCGTAAGTACTTGCATCCCCGATCATTGACATGATGATGATGATCGCGACAGCTATGATTCCCAAACCAATTATATGTCCCTTTTTCATTTTGGTAGATTATATTTTTTGATGGGTTCAGGAGCAAATTCCTTTAGATTTTACTTCCTTTCTCCTTATTAATGTTATTCTTCTTTCAATTGTTTTTCAAGACGGGTCACTTTCCTATCCGTATTGATCACATAAACCAACAATCCCGCAAAAACGATCCCGATGATACCTACCAAAACGTAGATTTTTCCCTCGGACCGCATCACATCCGCCATTTCAACGGTGGAGTTTTGGTAATCGTTTTCATTGATTTCAATTTTCTCCTGTCCGAAAGCACTCAGACTGAATGCCATGAACAATATTATTAACCACTTTTTCATGATACCTGATTGATCAATTTATCTTCAAACTTTCTTTCAATTCTTCTCAGCCTGACCCTTATGGTACTGATCCAAGTTCCCAATAGTGTCCAGGCAATGATCGCAGGATAGAACACCATCCTGAGTTTGCTGTCAAGGTCATAGGCATTGAATCCGGGATTGCCACCGTTACCGGGGTGGAGACTGTCTGTCAGTCTTGGTAAGACAAATATCAAGGGTATAAAGGCCGCAAATGCAAAAATGTTATAAACGGCACCGATTCGGGCCCTTTGATGGACATCAGTGAGTGAATTTCTCAAAATAAGATAGGCGAAATACATCAAAAGCCCGATGGCGGAAGCATTCTGTTTTGGATCACCGCTCCAATAATCCCCCCAAGTGAATTTGGCCCAAAGCATGCCTGTGACAATTCCCAATACGCCAAACAAGATCGCCGCATTGGTAAACTCGAGTGCCATATCATCATGCCTGAGATCGTTGCTGCGGAGAAATTTGATGCTGTACACCACTGCTACCATCAGCATCAATATCATCCCAAACCACATGGTGACATGGAAATGCAGTGCCCTGATCGTCTCATTCAGGATGGGTAACCTCGGTACGTCAAGGAGAAGTCCGGCTGTAAGGGTAAATGCCAACAGGGCTACAGTCAGGATTTTCCACCAATATGCTCTCATTATAATGGGTTTGATTTTTCAAGCGCAAAAATAAGGCATAAGTTCCTCATTCCTGTGCTTTTTATGAGATATGTTGGTTTGTTAAGTAAGGTTTCCCGCAAAGACGATAAGGCGCGAAGATTCTAAGCGAATATAATCCCACAAAGACGCTAAGACACAAAGGAAATAGAGGGAATTTGCTCAACGTCGATGAGGCATAAAGAAAAAGAATCTCGAAAAAACACTAATCCATAAAATTAGAAAGTTTGATTTGTTTCCCGCCAAGACGCTAAGGCGCAAAGAAAAATAGTAATCGAATAAACTGATGTTAGCCTGCCTTTTTTTCGTTAAAATATCTTTGCGGTTTTTGCGGCTTTGCGGGGAAAAAATCCAGTTCCTCCTATTAGTTCAGTGCCCTCGCTTATAATTGAGGATTGAAGTTAAATAATTCTGACTCCTTAATCTTTCTTCACATAATGTTCCGTCCAACCATTTGGCATATCTCCTCTCAAAATCAATTCATCTCCCTTAAACTCAAAATACCTTGAAAATCCGTCATTGACCGGAGAACCGGGAATGGCCTTGGTCGGATAGATGTTGATCTTATCGTTTATAATCCGCCATGACATCATATTGGCGGCTTCAAAAATTTCGGAACCACTCATTCTGTATTCTGCCGGGATCTCTTTTTGGGCATCTCTAAATCCCCTGATGTCAGCAACATATTTCCCATCAGGCATATAGGCAAACATGTAATCCTTACCTGTCATCTCACCCATTACTTTTTCTCCATTTTCATCGATTTTATACAGTTCCTTCAGAATCCACACTCCTGTCAGCTTGTTTTTAATGTCACCAAACTGCTCCGGAAAAAGCTTAGAAAAATCATAGGCCAAATTTTTGGAAACCAAGTCCATCGTAAAAACCTCTCCGCTGCTTTTGACTGTCAATAAAAGGGTTGATTTTTCGATTTTTGCTGACACCTCCTTCTCCTCTCCCGATATTTCCATCACTCCCCTAAAACCTGACTTTTCTTTTGCCCCAAAAAATTCACTTTCATTCATTTGACTGTCATATAGCTGTCCATAGACCATCTCCCCTTTTTGTTCCAAAGTGATGACTGAAAGTTCGCCCGCTATATTACCGGAATATACTCCCTGTATAGTCTGGGCAAGACCAAAAGAAATCTGGAAAAAATAAACAGCTATACATGCAAAAATCAAGATAAGGGGCTTTGCTGCTTTCATGGGAAATTTGGTTTGGTTGTGTTGGTTCAGGATAAACCATAGAAACTAAAAGTAGTTTTGGAAAAGGAAAAAACCAAGAGGCCAACAGAAAAAAGGAAGATCTCAAGCGAAGACGCTGAGACCCAAATTGAGAATTTTTTATTTGTTCCCCGCGAAGACGCTAAGGCGCAAAGAAATAATAATAAGTAAACAAACTGATGTTAAGCTATCATTCAGTATTAAAATCCCTTTGCGATTTTTGCAGCTTTACGAGAAAAATAATCCAGTTCCTCCGCCTAAGTCAGTGTCTTCACTGACTTTTGAGAATTGGATCAAAATCCCTTTGCGGTTTTGCGCCTTTGCGGGACAATTACTAATTCTAAGAATTGAATTAAAATACTTATGCCTCTTTGTGACTTTGAGGGAAAAAGTTTATTTGCCAAAGTCTACCGGCCTGTAGTCCTCCTACTTACTTTTTTTTCTTTGCATCTGAGTGAGGTATATTTTTTACTACAAAAGAATAGAAGGTTTCGCTATGGTCTCAAAGGATTTTGAACGTCCTTGTTTTTGGCGGAAACCTCAATTCCCTATTTGCATTTCTTCGGCCAAAAACCGGAATCACGGTTTTCGTTTTTACCCCGAGTTGCGTTCCTCACTCGGGGCTACCAATATTTGATCCCTATGGGATCATTCGACGCCGTTGTACGCCGTTGGTTTGATACGGTTTGGAAATATCAGCACTGAAAGTGCGAAATATCCTAGCGATGGGTGAAGCCCATCGTTATCATGAGGAATGGTTTCATCAAAGCCCTGAAAGGGCGAAAGAAATTGATTTAAAAAATATCCTTCTTTTTCGACAAAGGACTCCATGGGGCGCAAAGGATTTTGAACGTCCTTGTTTTTGGCGAAAACCTCAATTCCCTATTTGCATTTCTTCGGCCAAAAACCGGAATCACGGTTTTCGTTTTTACCCCGAGTTGCGTTCCTTACTCGGGGCTACCAATATTTGACCACTACGTGGTCGGTCGACACCGCCAATGTTTGTGTCTCCACAAACATTCTAATTCTGAATAATTCATTCTCCTCTTGCTCTCCTTTTCTTCTGCGGCTTCGCGGGAAAAAGTTTCTTTGCCTAAGTCTACCGGCCTGTTGTCCTCCGACTTGCTTTTTTATCTTTGGGTCTTTGTGACTTTGCGGGAAAAAGTTTCTTTACCAAAGTCTAACAACCTATAACCTTCTGACTTATTTTTTCTCTGCGCCTTTACGGGACAGTCCCTAACTCCTCCACAAATAAGGAAACAGGATATACGCCGTCACAGCCACGATAACATTGATCGCCATAAGCGTTACAATCTTATCCAAGCTCACTGACCAATCTAACCCATCAATGGCATTCTTTGACACCCGGATGGCCATCAGCAAAATCGGGATGATGACCGGAAAACTCAATATCGCCATCAACGTCGCATTGTTGCTCGCCTTGGACGCTATCCCCGATACCATCGTCAGACAGGCCGAAAAACCAACCGCTCCCAATATGAGGTTCAACAAAAACATCCCCTGATCCTGAACGGGATTGCCCAAAATCACGCTGAAAACCAGATATCCCAACAATGCCAAAACAAGTGTCAAAAGTGTATTGTAGATGATTTTGGAAATGATGATAGCCTCAGGAGAAGCAATCATGTAATAATAAAGCTGTCGGCCCTGATGTTCCTGCACAAAGCTTTTGGCCACGGCATTGACGGCAGAAAACAGGATAATGATCCAATACAGTGCATTCCACGTAGGTACTCCGATATTGCCCTGCTTCGCTCCCACGCTGAGATACGTAATAAAAACTGCCGATACGACATACAAAAGAATGCCATTGAGCGCATACTTCTGTCTCCATTCGAGGGTGATTTCTTTTTGGATCAGAACAGCAATTTCTTTGAGCATGGGGCAAAGATAAAGAAAGAAGTTTGGAAGTTGGAAGTAGGGAAGAGGGAAGTCGGGAAGTTGGGAAGTACGAGGTGAAA
The DNA here is from genome assembly GCF_022538115.1 of Cognataquiflexum rubidum. Classification (GTDB taxonomy): domain Bacteria; phylum Bacteroidota; class Bacteroidia; order Cytophagales; family Cyclobacteriaceae; genus Cognataquiflexum; species Cognataquiflexum rubidum. Next base: position 335,964 of record NZ_JAKZAL010000001.1, read on the forward strand.
AGTTAGAAGTAAAAAGTAAAGAAGATTGCAGGAGTTAGAAGTCAATGGTTGAAATAAAAGTAGGGTTCGAATTCCCCCTATTTCAATTTATTTCTATCTATTTCCACTTATTTCATTTAAATCTGCCAAAATGACATTTTCAGCTAATTGGAACAAGCCTTGATAAGGGCATTATATCAAAAATGTATTCACTAAAACGAAAATAGCTATGCAGGAAAAAGGTACCATCTCGATACATACCGAGAATATCTTCCCGATCATCAAGAAGTTTTTATACTCTGACAATGAAATCTTCCTCCGTGAATTGGTTTCCAATGCGGTAGATGCCACACAGAAAATCAAAAGGTTGGCAACTTTGGGCCAATACAACGGCGAACTCGGCGACATCACTGTCGAAGTGGCTTTTGACAAAGACAAAAAAACCATCACCATCTCTGACCGTGGCCTTGGCATGACTGCCGAGGAAATCAAAAAGTACATCAATCAGATTGCTTTCTCCGGTGCGGCTGAGTTTGTGGAGAAATTCAAAGATGCCAAAGACGCCAATGAAATCATCGGCAAGTTTGGTTTGGGTTTCTACTCCGCATTCATGGTGGCTGACAAGGTGGAAATCAACACCCTTTCCTATCAGGAAGGCGCAGCAGCGGCACGTTGGACCTGTGACGGCAGCACCGAATTTGAAATCAGCGCCGGTGACAGAACCGAAAGGGGAACAGAAGTCACTTTATTCATCAATGCTGATTCTGAAGAATTTTTGGACAAATGGAAGCTTCAGGGCATCCTGGACAAATACTGCAAATTCCTTCCTGTTCCGATCAAATTTGGTACAAAAACCGATTCTGTAGAAGACGGTGAAGACGCTGAAGGCAAGAAAAAATGGAAGTCTGTCGAAACAGACAATATCATCAACACCACTTCCCCGATCTGGACCAAGTCTCCCAACGACCTGAAGGACGAGGATTACCTGAAATTCTACAAGGAACTCTATCCTATGGGCGAGGATCCTCTTTTCTGGATTCACCTGAATGTGGATTATCCGTTCAACCTTACAGGGGTGCTGTATTTCCCTAAAGTCAAAAACGACTTCGAAATGCAGAAAAACAAAATCAAACTCTTCAGCCGTCAGGTATTCATCACCGATGAGGTCAAGGACATCGTGCCTGAGTTTTTGATGCTCCTGCATGGGGTGATCGACTCGCCGGATATTCCGCTTAACGTATCAAGAAGCTTCCTACAGGCGGATAGCAATGTGAAGAAAATCAACAGCTATATCACCAAAAAAGTAGCAGACAAGCTTGGAGAACTTTACAAAAAAGACCGAAAAGTCTACGAAGAAAAGTGGAATGACATCGGCCTTTTTGTCAAGTATGGCATGATCAGCGAAGACAAATTTGCCGAAAAAGGAAAAGATTTCGCTTTGCTCAAAAACACCAAAGGCGAATATTTCACTTTGCCTGAATACAAAGAAAAAGTGAAGGCGATCCAGACAGACAAAAATGACCAAACCGTCTATCTCTACGCCACTGATGTCAACAAGCAGGATGGATTTATCCAATCTGCCAACAAAAAAGATTACGATGTCCTTGTGATGGACTCTCCGATCGACAGCCACTTCATCCAACATCTAGAGATGAAAGAGGAAAAAACCCAACTGAAGCGTGTAGATGCGGATGTAGCGGAGAAGCTGATCGAGAAGGACGATTCCTATGCCAACCTCCTTACCGAAGACCAATCCAAGAAGGTGAAGGAAATCTTCGAAAAAGCAATCTCCAACGCCACCTACAGCGTGGATGTGGCAGGACTGAGCCCTGAGGAAATGCCTGTGACCGTGACAATGGATGAGTTTATGCGCAGGATGAAGGACATGGCGCAGATGGGCGGCGGGATGAGCTTCTACGGTTCACTTCCTGACAACTACAAAGTAGCCATCAACGGCAATCACCCTGTGATCGACAAACTCCTCAAAACCGAGGATGAAGAGGCGCAGACCAAACTTGCCAAGCAGGCATTTGATTTAGCTTTGCTTTCCCAAGGTATGCTTACAGGCAAAGACCTGACAGCCTTTGTGAAGAGAAGTGTGGAATTGATTTAATCTCAGAACCCTTGAGGTTTTTTTCTAAACCTCGAGGGTTTTCTGTTTTCTGACAATTAACAATCCAATCCACTAATAGCATATTTGATCATTAAACCTTCGAGGTCTTGGAGACCTCAAAGGTTTCTGATACATTCTATTCTTCGAAGTTTTCAGAAACTTTAAAGAACAATCAAGCCCTTGGAAATTCCGGTTTTCAAGGGCTTTTATTTTAAACTTAGAACGTTAGTAATTTTTTGATCTGAAAATCAAGCTGATATCTATTTGTTTATAGATAATGATACCTAAATCCATATTTTTACAGGTTTCTAGTTAAATTGGTTCAAAGATTAGGTTGAACGACTAGCCTCCAATCTTAAAAGGATACCTATAAAATAAAACAAGTAGATTTTCCTCTAATCTTAAAGAAAACTTCCTCTTATGAATTCAAAATGCACTTTGATATTGTTGTTTATTTTATTGGTTTCTTGCCAAAAGAATGGTGAGGAAGCTCTAAACAAACCTGTCAAAGTCTCTATATCTACTGAAAAAACTGAGATATCGGACCTTTTCTCTGAATTTGAATTCATCCATTTGAAGTATGATGAATTGATTCCTTCTATCTTTAGGGTAAAGGAATATAAGGAGGACCTATTTTTATTGGACGGAAGAAAAGACAGGATTTTCAAACTTGGCAAAAATGGGGACTTAGATATTTTCATTCAAGCCTCAGGAGAAGGTCCTGAGGAATACAAATCCATCGGAAACTTTGAATTCAATAAAGGTTCGGGTGAATTGATAGTATTTGACAATGGCAAAAGAACTATTTGTAGATTCTCTGACCGTAATCAATTTTCAGGTAGTTTTCTAATCCAACCGGGATTCACAGCATCTTATGGTGCTTTTATCCTCGGACCAGAAAATGAAATCATTTTGGACATTATTGGCGGAAAAAACCATAGATTTCTGAAAGTACTAATGGATAAAAATGAATACCAATTGTTCCAACCTTTGGATTCAGCTTACCTTCACCTGAATTATGGAGGCGACAGACAGGTTGTCCGAAATAAAGATGGATTTTCCTCAATACACCCTGTCGAGAGTATGATCTTCCAAAATAACTTTGGCTTCCAAAAAACAGATTCAATTGACCTTGACTTTGGGGATTTTGAAATCCTGAAATCCGAAATCAAGAATATTAAGAATGACCCAAATCCATTTTTCGACCTAATTCAAAATGATGAAAAAAAGAAAGCGCATTCATTCGGTCTGTTGGAAACAGAGAATTATTATGTAGTCACGTATTATTTGGGTTCTTTTATGAATGGGGATTATTTGAATACCCTCATCCATAAAGATTCCAAAAATTCAAAAACATTTAAGGGTATTATAATCAGGGGAGTAGAACTAGAATCCATAATAATTGGGCAAATTTCTGACGACCGATTCATTTTAAGTTTGAATATCGAGTATATCAATAATCTCACGGAGGAACAAAAAGCTTTAATCTCTGAGTATATCCCGACCGATTACCTTGATGACAATCCGATTTTGCTGATTGGAAAAGTGAAAGCGTTTTAAATTTTGATTTTCAACTTTTGACAAATTCCATTCTTTGAGTTTTTCAGAAACTTCAAAGAACAATCAAGCCCTTGGAAATTCCGGTTTCCAAGGGCTTTTCTTTTAATCTTAGATCGTTAGTAATTTTTTGATCTGAAAATCAAGGCTTTAGAAGATTTCACAATTCGCCCACAAACCAAATTCTTGCTTTTGGCCACAATTCTTTTTTCATTGGAGTAGAATTAGTTTTATTTAAATTCTTTTACTCTAATGGCGGTCAATCAATTTCAAACTCTATTAAGTCCCAAATCATAGCGCTAAATATCCACTTTGAATGGTCTCAATATTTCCCTTGGCCAGTAATTGAATTCATTCGTACCAAAACCATATTATTGCCCACCACCATTAATGAAAAGTCGATATGAAGTTGAATAGCTGTTTCAAAATCATTTTTGAAAAAACCGTTTATGTTTTGTATTCAAAAAATGCATGGTTCACTTTCATGCTTCTACCCTATTTTTTGTTTTCATGCGAGAATCCCAAAACCAACACCACCATTCAGGAAAAGGAAATATTGTATTCAGGAATTGCCGTAGATACCGTGTATTTGGTAAAAGATGATTTCTCAGGGATTGGCTTTTTCCAGTTTTCCCAAGGCGAGCTATATTTCGTAGATCAGATTTTCAGCACAGTTTCGAAGTACAATGCCTCAGGAGAACTGATAGGTACATTTTTGGGAAAAGGAGATGGTCCAAGTGAACAAAACAATATCCAAGGCTTTGTACCAAAAGCCTTGGAAGAGGGCCATGTGGTATTGGACAACTTTGAATTGGTAATCTTCGACAGCAACTTTGTCAGACAAAAAAGACTGCCGATTGCATGGAACCACAGCGACTCCTATCAGGAAATGCTCGATAATCCCAAAGCAGAGATGTTGGGACTTTATGAAATCGCATGGAAGATGAAGGGAGAAAATTCTGCTTTTCTTCCAGTTGGCAAAGATGCACAAAGATCAATCCTATTGCCAATTTCCATGAGTCATCCAACACTCAACGGTTATATTTCTGAAGAATATTATAAAAACGTGTACACTTTTGGGAGATACGACCTAAGCTTGAATAAGATAGAAACGGGATTTGGAAACCGAAGTGAGGAATATCTCCGTCACGGCTTCATCCCAAACTTTGACTTCTTTCATTTTACCACAAAAGGAGATTCCATTTTGGTGTCCTTTGGCATCGATCCTTTGATCCATGTCTATAATCAGGATTTTAAACTGATTGGAAAATTTGGATGGCCGGGAGAAGAAATGAACGTCAATTATCCAAAAACACAAACCATCGAAGAAGCGATTGACAATTATAAAACCGATTTGGAAAAGGCCGGTTTTTACCATCATATCTATTTTGACAGTGCAAGTCAGTTGCTGTTTAGAACCTATTTTCCTGATGGCTTAGAAAAAGGAAAGTCAAGGTTGCAGGTATTCAAAAACCATATTTTGGTTGGTGATTTTGAGGTTCCAGAAAGGTTTAGGGTTTTGGGAAGTGAAGGAAGTACCTTCATTGCAGATGGTATTTTGGATGAAGAAAAAGACAAGCTTGGTATTTTTAAATTTTCGTTAAAATGAAAACATTCTTGGTTCTATTTCTTTTCATGGTCTTTTTGACAGACCGATCGTTTTCTCAAAAGATAAGGGTTGTGGATTCGAAAGGTGAAAGACTACCGTTCTTTTCTTTGAGGTCACCAGATTCAAATCTGGTGAAAGTCGGAAATGAAAGCGGGGAAATGGATTTGTCCGGAATCGAAATGCCACTTTGCGGAATAGAAATCCGATACCTTGGATTTGAACCCCTTGCTTTTTGTGATTCAATCCTTGTCGATGATGAAGTGACACTGATAAAACTCAAGGAAAGCTTCCTGGAATTAAGCCCTGTGGATGTGAAGACAGCTGATGAAAAAAGGGTTTTTGAAAATTTCAGGTTCCTGTTAAAAAATGACCTGAATAATTTCACCATGCTAAAAGGACAATACCTGGAACTCATTGGCAAAACTGAATTTCATTCATTTGGTATACTCGCTTATTCAGGATTGATCGATAGAAACCAAAAAGCCAATAAATTTTCGGCAGGAAACATTGCTTATTTCCATCAAAAACAGCTTTTGGCCAATTTCGATCCTAATGAAATACCTTACCAAACCTCCTTTGCAATCCTCAGTCAATTTTTAAATGATTTGTTTTTTGGAATAATCCAATCACATAAGAATGAATACCAACCCCTCGAATCCAAAGTCGTATCCAACACCAACATCATCACCTATAGTGATAAAAACCGCACCATTCAAACCAATATTTCAGAACATGGTGTGATCCAAAAGATTTCAATCAATAACACAAGTTTTATTTCAGCCAACGGGATTCCAATAAAAATAAATCGGGCAGAAGTCCATTTTTTTGAAAACCGGGGAAGGTCTTACATCGCCAAAATTAATTTGCTTATGAATGTCAAAAACCGGGAAGTTAAAATCAACTATCTAACTCATGGTTTTCCTTATGATATTCAGATACCTGATAGGTTATCCGAAGAGAAAGAAAAGATGGCCTTTTTCACTGCGGCCTTAGCGCACTCCTCCTCCCCTGATTATTCCTTTCAGAAATCATTTTTCAGCAATAATGAAATTTTGGAATACGTAAAAATGATAAGCTTTAATTCGAGATCAACAACCAATCTTAACCTCCTCAACCAAGCCTATGATCAACCCTATCTGTACTATGAAAAAATGAACCAAAGCGACCAATCAAGTACAGCATACATGAAAAAGATATCCGAATTTGTCAATTCCTTGAACCTAACCTTTCAAAATAATGATTTGGGCTGGTAAAATGATCGATGAACTTTTTATGGTTTCTTTGATGAATCTATCTAAATATTAATAAAACCAAATATTGACAGTCCGACATAAATAGAATTTTCAGAGGTTTGAAAACGGTAAAGACTTGATTCCTCTAATAAATAGACCATGAACAAACCACAAATCTTTGTTCTTTTCACTTTTCTGAGGGGTCAAGAGAAACTTTGAGAATAGCGGAAAAACCCTATTTTTGTATCCATGCTCTCCAAAAAAACCAAATACGCTTTTCATGCCCTGACCTACCTTGGCAAGCACCGTGACCAAAAGACAGTGCTAATCCATGACATTTCTGAGGAATACGGGATTTCACATAAATTTTTGGAAAACATCCTCCTCGAACTCAGAAAAGCGGGCATCCTCGGAAGCAAAAAAGGCAAAGGCGGCGGCTATTACCTGATCAAAGAACCCAAAGATGTGGCGCTATCCAAAGTTATCCGCCTGCTTGACGGACCAATTGCCCTGCTTCCCTGCGTCAGCCTCAATTACTACGAACCCTGCGCCGAATGCAAAAGCGAGGCACTTTGTGGCCTCAACAAAGTTATGATCCAAGTCCGTGACGAGATGCTCAATGTGTTGGAAAACAAGTCCTTAGCAGACATTTTAGATAAAGAATAAAATTTTTTATCCTATTACCCTATAATATTTATAGACTTTATATACTTTTGTAAAAGTGTTATAATGTTAACTATATGATTTTAGACCAGCCGATCAAAAAGTGGTTTGTGGCCAAACAGGGCAAAGATTCCAATTTAAAGAGCTTTATGAAATCCATTTCCTGGAGAATCGTCGGGACTTTGGATACCATGGTGATCTCTTTTTTTGTCACCGGGCAGCTGGTGATGGCGATATCCATCGGATCCATCGAGGTGGTCACCAAAATCATTCTCTACTACTTCCATGAAAGGGCGTGGGAAAGCGCAACAAAAATTGAAAAAGATGAGCCTAAAAAAGAATTTGCATAACCTCAGCGAAAAGATAGACAACCTTTCTGCGGCAGAAGGGCTGGCATTTCTTTCTGATCTTTTCAGGGGGAAAGTTGTCTTTTCTACCTCATTGGGCCAAGAAGATCAGGTCATCACCCAAATGATCGCTGACAACTTTCTTCCGATACATATATTTTCATTGGATACAGGGCGGCTTTTTCCGGAAACCTTTGACCTGATAGCCCGCACCGAAACCAAATACAACACTAAAATCAAAGTCCTCTATCCTGAAAGGGAATCAGTGGAGAACCTGGTCGTGAAACAAGGAATCAATGGTTTTTATGATTCGGTTGATAACCGCAAATCCTGCTGCTATGCCCGCAAAGTCGAACCCCTCAAAAGGGCCCTTCTCGGAAACAGTATATGGGTCACAGGACTTCGTGCAGAGCAAAGTGCCAACCGAAGTGACATGAAAAAGATCGAATGGGACGAAGCAAATCAGATTATCAAGTTCAACCCTTTGCTGGATTGGAGTTTTGGTGAAATGATCGCTTACATCAATGAAAACAAAATCCCCTATAACCCGCTTCATGACAAAGGTTTTGTCAGCATCGGTTGCGCACCTTGTACGCGAGCCATCCTTCCCGGAGAAGATGCCCGAGCGGGACGGTGGTGGTGGGAAGATTCCAAAAAGGAATGTGGGCTTCACGCTAGATGAGAAGCGAGAAACGAGAGGCGAGAGGCGAGAGACGAGACGTAAGAAACGAGATTTGAGATTTGAGAAACAAAAGTAAAAAGACATGTCAAACCTATTTATACCTAATCCTAAAGAAGCAGAATCGATCCATATCCTGAGGGAAGTGGCGGCACAGTTTGAAAGACCGGTTTTGCTTTTTTCGGGAGGAAAAGATTCGATTACCTTGGTCAGATTGGCCCAAAAGGCATTTTATCCGGCAAGGATTCCTTTCCCTCTGCTGCACATTGACACAGGACATAATTTCCCGGAGACCATCGAGTTCCGTGACCAATTGGTCGCCGAATTGGGCCTTGAACTGATCGTCCGCAACGTGCAGGACAGCATCAACCAAGGGAAAGTCACCGAAGAAAGAGGAAGGTATGCCAGCAGAAATACCTTGCAGACCACTACCCTTTTGGATGCCATCGAAGAATTCAAGTTTGACGCCTGCATCGGTGGAGCAAGAAGGGATGAAGAAAAAGCAAGGGCCAAAGAAAGGGTCTTTTCTGTGAGAGACGATTTTGGTCAGTGGGATGAAAAAAACCAACGCCCGGAGTTATTCGACATGCTCAACGGCCGGATCCACCAAGGCCAAAATGTGCGGGTTTTCCCTATTTCCAACTGGACTGAATTGGATGTATGGGAATATATCAAAACAGAAAACATTGCGATTCCATCCATCTATTTCGCCCACAAGAGAGAAGTATTCTTCCGTGACGGCATGGTATGGACAGCAAACGAGCATGTGTACAGGGAATCCCACGAGGAAGTATTTGAGAAAATGGTCAGGTTCAGGACTGTCGGCGACATGACCTGTACTGCGGCCGTACTTTCTGATGCTGACACTTTGGAGGCCGTAGTAGCAGAAATCAGGGATTCGACCATCTCCGAGCGGGGCGCAAGGATCGACGACAAACGCTCTGAAGCAGCCATGGAAAGCAGGAAGAAAGTCGGGTATTTTTAAAGAGACGTGAGACGCTAGACATGAGACGTGAGACAAAAAACTCTAAATTAAAAGTGCAGTGGTCTGTCGTCTGTGGTCTGTGGACCAATTAAAAGTAACCCAATAACCATTAACTTATTTCCCTTTTTCCCATGACACAAAATAGAAAACTTATAAAAATTGCAACTGCAGGATCGGTGGATGATGGCAAAAGTACACTTATCGGAAGGCTTTTGTTTGATACCAAATCCCTTACTACTGATAAACTGGAAGCAATCGAGAAAACCAGCCGTCAGCGTGGCTTTGATTACCTTGATTTTTCTTTGGCCACCGATGGCCTGATTGCAGAGCGTGAGCAAGGCATCACCATCGATGTGGCACATATTTATTTTAATACCGCCAAGACCAATTTTGTCATTGCAGATACTCCCGGACATGTGGAGTATACCAGAAATATGGTGACAGGAGCATCCACTTCGCAGGTCGCGATCATCCTGATAGATGCCAGAAAAGGTGTGATCGAGCAGACCAACAGGCATTTCTTTATCAGCAACCTACTCCGTCTTGGACATGTGGTCGTCGCTGTCAACAAAATGGATCTTGTCAATTACGACGAAGATATTTTCCTTAAAATCAAAGCAGACTTTGAGGTCTTGGCCGAAAAAAGCGATTTCGATACCGATCAGATCACCTTCATTCCGATCTCCGCTTTGAAAGGAGAAAATATAGCCAAGCATTCAGAACTCATGCCTTGGTATGTCGGGAATTCGCTTTTGGATCACCTTGAAGTGTTGGAATCATCGGATTTACATGAAAGCACAGTGGCAAGATTTCCGATCCAATATGTAACGAGACCTAGGACGGAAGCCTTCCATGATTTCAGGGGATTTTCCGGCAAACTTTATGGCGGCAGCCTAAAAGTTGGCGACGAAGTGACGGTTTTGCCTTCCTTCACCGAATCCAAAATCAAAACCATCCATTTCTTCGATCAGGAATATTCTGAGGCATTGCCTGGCGCTTCCATCACGATCACCTTGGAAAATGAAGTCAACATCAGCCGCGGCGACATGTTGGTGAAATCTTCCGAACTGCCAAAATCAGAAAAGCAGATCTCTGCCACCATTTGTCAGGTGAATTCCAAGCCTCTAAAAGTAGGGGATAAATACACCCTTCAGCACGGCATCAACAGGGTCTTGGCAAAGGTTGAAAGCATCGACTCGGTGATTCACACGGATTTCTCAGGGGAAGTTCCTGCAGCCCAACTCAAACTGAATGACATCGGCAAGGTGAATTTCAGGTTGAGCAAGCCTATCCACTTCGACACTTACCATGACAACAAATCCAACGGCAGGTTTATCCTGATCGACGAAGGAAGTTATGATACGGTGGGAGTTGGGTTTATTGAATAATTGTACGAAGTACAATGTACCAAGTACCAAGAAAGAATTCTTGGGAAAAGTGAAACAAAATAAAGATGAGATGGCACGAAGGTCTTGTGTCTTATGTCTCAAATCTCAAATCTAATTAAAGATGCAAAGTTTCAGGACAGAAATAGAAAATCCCATTGTTGAGAAAGATATTCTCGAACTGGAAAAAAAGATACGACTTTTTAGAGAAGGCAAGATTGACGAGGAAAAATTCAGAAGCCTCCGCCTTGCCCGTGGCGTCTATGGACAGCGGCAGCCGGGCGTGCAGATGATCAGGATCAAACTTCCTTATGGCAAAGCCACAAGCGAGCAGTTGAAGCGGATAGCAGATGTTTCTGACAAATATTCCACAGGCAGACTCCACATCACTACCCGTCAGGATATTCAGATCCACTATGTGAGTTTGGATGAAACTCCTGCTTTGTGGGCCGAACTCGAAAAAGACGATGTGACTTTGCGGGAAGCCTGCGGCAATACCGTACGGAATGTTACCGCCTCAGAGACTGCAGGTGTCGATCCCTATGAACCTTTTGATGTGACATTATATGCCGATGAAGTTTTCAAATATTTTTTGAGAAATCCTGTTTGTCAGGAAATGGGCAGAAAGTTCAAAATGGCATTTTCAGCTTCTGATGAAGATACAGCTTTGGCTTACCTCCACGATTTGGGTTTTATCCCAAAAGTAAAAACTGAAGACGGCCAAGAAATCCGAGGCTTCAAAGTGATGCTTGGCGGCGGGTTGGGTTCCCAACCGAGACACGCCGACTTGATTACGGAATTCCTTCCCACAGACGAATTGATTCCATTTATCGAAGGTGTTTTGAGGGTTTTTGACAGACATGGAGAAAGGGCAAGAAGGCTGAAAGCACGGATGAAATTTTTGATTTCAGATATCGGATTGGAGGCTTTTCTGGATTTGGTCAAAGAAGAACAAAAAGCACTTCCATTCAAAAAATATCCTATTAACCACAACGACTATGAGGATTCCAAACAGCTTTTCCAACCGGAAGTTCCCGAGTTGGAAGAGCCTTTGGAGCTTGCTTATGAGCAATGGAAACTCACCAATGTCCTTCCCCAAAAGCAAAAAGGATTTGTATCGATCGGTGTGAAAGTCCTTTTGGGAGACTTCTACACCCCCCAAGCAAGGCAGATAGCGGACCTTGTCAAAAAATATGCAAACAATGAGCTGAGATTCACCCTCAGACAAAATATCCTTATCCGGGATGTCCAGAAAAAAGCCATTCCTTTCTTTTATCAGGAATTGAAAAAAATCGGTCTGGCGGATGCCGGCTACAATACTTTTGGAGACATCACCGCTTGCCCGGGAACAGATACCTGTAACCTTGGCATTGCGAGCAGTACCGGAATTGCCAAAGAATTGGAGAAAGTAATCTTGGCAGAATATCCCCAATACCTCAAAAACAAAGACCTGACCATCAAAATCTCAGGCTGCATGAACGCCTGCGGACAACACAATATGGCGCATATCGGCTTTCAGGGCATGTCCATGAAAGTCGGTAAAGTAGTAGTTCCTGCCCTTCAGGTATTGCTTGGAGGCGGAACATTGGGCAATGGTCAGGGCAGATTTGCCGATAAAGTCATCAAAGTTCCAAGCCGCCGTGGTCCCGAGGCTTTGCGGATCCTGATTGCGGATTTTGAGCAAAATTCCAATGTTTCTGAATCCTTTTTGGATTACTATGACCGACTTGGACATATCTATTTCTACGACATTCTGAAAGTATTGACAGAAACCTCCACCATCACCGAAGCCGATCAGGTTGATTGGGGACACGAGGAGGCGTATAAAGTGGCCGTAGGTGTGGGCGAATGTGCCGGCGTGGTGATTGACTTAGTAGCTACCCTTTTGTTAGAAGCAAGGGAAAAACTTGAGCTTTCCAAAGAAGGATTGGTAGAAAAAAGATGGTCTGACAGCATCTATCATACCTATGCTGCGATCGTCAATGCAGCAAAAGCAATCTTGCTCAGCGAAAGCAAAAGCACCAACTCCTATGCAAACATCGTGGCTTTGTTTGACGAGACATTTACCCAAACAGGTAAAATTAGCTTGGAAAAAGACTTGGCTTCAATCGTATATGAAATCAACAAAAATGAGCCTTCCCAAGAATTTGCAGAAGCTTATTTCAAAGAGGCCATTAAAGTATTTGACGCGATCAGCGCTTATAGAGAACAGGAGGTAACAGCATGATTCAAGCCATTAAACCAAAAGTAACCTTGGTCGGTGCGGGTCCGGGAGACCCTGAACTGATCACTTTGAAAGGGGTATTGGCTCTGAACAAAGCCGATGCCGTTCTTTATGATGCCTTGATTGACAAAGGTCTCCTGAACCATGCTCCTGACAATGCCATTAAAGTATTTGTCGGAAAGCGGGAAGGCAGTCAAGTAAATCCACAGGAGGATACCAATAGGCTTTGCGTGGAATATGCCCTGAAATATGGCCATGTGGTCAGGTTGAAAGGTGGAGATCCGTTTGTTTTTGGCCGTGGGGCTGAGGAAATAGATTTCATCTCAGCCTTCGGGATTCCAACGGAAATGGTTCCGGGCATTTCCTCTTCGGTGGCTGTTCCGGCGGCAGCAGGAATTCCTGTCACCAAGCGCGGTGTGGCTGAGAGTTTTTGGGTAATCACAGGAACCACAAGTTCCGGGGAATTGTCACGCGACCTACATTTGGCTACCCAATCTACAGCAACTGTGGTGGTTTTGATGGGTTCCAAAAAGCTCTCCGAAATCGTCAAAGTCTATCAAAAAGCAGGAAAGGGAAATCTTCCTATCGCCATGATCCAAAGCGGAACGACCATCGAGCAAGAAATAGTAGCTGGAACGATCAACGACATCGAAAGCAAAGTATCCGACAGCAGTATCGGTGGCCCTGCCGTGATTGTAATTGGGGAAGTGGTGAAGGAAAGTTACCAATTGGCAGAGATATATCAATCAACAGTAGCTGTTTTAAAAAATTGATATTTATGGATATTGGATATTTGCTTCGCGATATGGAGACCAATCAATACGAGCATTTATTCCGATACCAAGTATTTTATGCAATCGTAAGTTCGATATAAATTGATATTGGATATTGGTAGATATTTTACCGGAAACAGTACTTCATATCTTCTCAATTAGGCGGAAACAAGTATCAAATAATATCAATTATTATCAACTAATATCAACCTTGAATATGAACCACCTCTACCCCATCTTCCTTAAAGTCCACCAATTGAATACGCTCTTGGTTGGTGGGGGATTTGTGGGCACGGAGAAGTTGGCTTTCCTGCTCAAAAGCAGTCCAAAAGCGCAGGTGACGGCTGTTTCAAGAGAATTCAATGAAGATTTTTTGGCTTTGGCTAAAGACAATCCTTATGTCACTTTGATCCAGGATGTCTACCACGAGAAATATCTTGGAGGAAAGCATATCGTCATCGCGGCCACAGACGACAAAGCCGTCAATAGGCAAATCCATGACGAAGCCAAAGAAAGGTTTTTGTTGGTCAATGTAGCAGATACACCGGACCTCTGTGATTTTTACTTGGGAGGAATAGTCAGCAAAGGCAATGTCAAAATCGCCATCAGCACCAACGGCAAATCCCCGACCACAGCCAAGAGATTGCGGCAGCTCCTTGAAGAAGTCATCCCGGAGGATATCAATGAATTGGTAGAAAACATCAATGAATACAGAAAGACCCTAAAGGGAGATTTTGAATTCAAAGTAGAGGCTCTGAACAAGCTTACCGAAGGATTGGTCAGCAAGGAGAAATCGGGACAATTTGAGTAAAATCACACAATTAGTTCCGATTATGTGATTTTTTTCACACTTTTGTAACCAATTGTGTGATTTATGTATTTTCAAAGGGATTTAGAAAAGGATTTGCTTCTGTGGAAAAACAGAAAAAACCGCAAGCCACTGTTACTTAAAGGTGCCAGGCAGGTGGGTAAAACGTCATTGATAAAAACTTTCGGAAAGAGAGAATTTGAAGATGTCGCCTATTTCAATTTTGATGAACAGCCGGATATCAAACAATTTTTTGAATCAACCAAAGATGTTACACGATTGCTTCAAAATCTTTCTTTGGTACATGGTAAAAACATCCAACCTGAAAAGACACTCATTATTTTTGATGAGATTCAGGAATGCAAACCTGCCCTAAACTCCCTCAAATATTTCAATGAAAATGCACCTGAATATGTCATCATTGCTGCCGGATCTCTTTTAGGAATCACTTTGGGCAATGAAGCCTCTTTTCCAGTTGGCAAAGTTGAATTCATGGAAGCGTTCCCACTTACATTTTTGGAGTTTTTGCATCAGGCAGATCCAAATTTGGCTGCATTTGTGAAATCCGCGGAATTGGGAGAGCCAATACCTGATTTCTTCTTCAATTCCCTATTGGAAAAATTCAAGTTATATTTCATTTCAGGTGGATTACCGGAAGCAGCCAAAATCTTATTGGTTGAAATGGACATTGATAGGACTCAGCAAATTCTTCAGGACATCCAAAAAGCATATGAACTTGATTTTTCGAAACACACTGAGACGAAGGACATACCCAAAATTTCTTACATATGGGATTCCATTCCTTCACAATTGGCAAAGGAAAATAAAAAATTCTTGTACCAAGCTGTCAAAACAGGTGCGCGTGCAAGAGAATATGAAGACGCTTTGCTTTGGTTGGTCCAAGCAGGATTGGTCTACAAAATTCACCGCTGTAACCAGATCCATTTGCCATTGGCGGCTTACGACGATTTGTCTGCGTTCAAGATTTATCTTTTTGATACCGGCTTATTAAGAAGAAAATCTCAACTTGATCCGATGGCATTCAAAGAAGGAAATAGACTTTTTGTAGAATTCAAAGGTGCATTGACTGAAAATTTCATCTTGCAGAGTCTGATGCCTCAGCTAGATGTCTTTCCAAGATATTGGACCTCTGAAGGAAAGGCAGAAGTGGATTTTTTGATTCAATTCCGGAATGAGATTATCCCAATAGAAGTAAAATCCGATGAAAATGTTAGAAGTAAAAGTTTGGCTTATTACTCCCAAGTTCATTCTCCTAAACTTAAAATCCGCTACTCACTGAAGAACATGGAATTCAGGGATGGATTGTTGAACATTCCTCTCTTTTTGGTGGATAGGACAGCAGATTTTTTAACAAATATTCTGGGAAAATGAGATCAAATAACATGAATAGGAAAGTTAAGTCCCTCAAAGACAAAGAATGGCTTCAAAAAAATGAGGAAAAAAAGAGATTAAATCTACGGAAATTTGCATGGACAAGTATCTCAATTGGACTTATAGTTTTTTGTTTTACTTGTTTTTATCTTTATCATATTAAAGGATTGAATGTCTGGAGCGCAGGATTTAATGAGTATCGATTGCTTATCTACTTTTTTATTCTATTTTCCCTATCAATTGCCTTAATCATAAATGGTCTGATGAATTTTTCAAACTCGAAAAAATAACTTTCCCTCCTATGACAATTAGTTCCGATTATGTGATTTTTTTCACGTTTTACCAACCAATTGTGTGATTTTGGCTTTCGCTTTTGATTCTAAAACCGAAAACCAATCCCGACCGAGTACCTGAATCCCATAGTGGATATGTTTGTCCTGCCATCAAAATCCGCGACTCTGTCCTCCAATAACCTGTCGATAAAAGGAAGTCTATCTACAATGTGCTCAAGGATGAGTTGGAGGTTTTCATCTAGTTCCACAGGAGGAAGATCTCCATCCAGAGCCATTTCCACATTGTAATTGGAGATAGAAGGCCCCAAGACCAAAAAATCCAGTGTCATTCGGTCCCATACCACAAATTGGTATCCCAAAGCCACACCTGCACTGAGGATATTCACTTTGGAAGTGAGGGTAACAGTTTCAAATTCATTTGTTTCTGAACTTTTTAATTCAAAATCCTTGACGTTTTTAAAATGGTGAATAGAAGCAAACGGGGCAATATAAACACCCCGTGGGGCATTGTATTTGTTTTCTTTGGCAAGGTAAAATCTGTAGTCAACTGTTACATTGTATCCGAATTGCTCTGCATTAGATATCTTCTGAACATTTTCAAATCTAGTAAGGAGCTCAGGCAAAGTTATGTGACCTACTTGGACAGATAATGATCGATTGGGGTTAAGTACCCTTTCGTATTGAAACAAAAACGCACTGTTATACAAAGCGGGGGTACTGAGGTTGTACTTGATGACATTTTTTCTAGATACAGAATCCTCCCTCTGGGAAAAGGATGAAAATGAAATTAAAACCAATCCAACAATTATGGGCAAACTGATAAGCTTTTTCATAACACAGTCATTTAAAACTTTATTTTATAAATCAATTTTTGAATATCAAAGTAACTAATTGAAATTCAGGGCAATAGATCAATATTCCCTAAGAATCAAAATTTCCTATTTTTTTTCTCCAATACCCGAATTTAATTCTTTTTCGCTACTTATTTCAGCATTCAAAGAGTAAAAAAAATTGTTTTCAGAACAAATTTTGACCTGATGGTTTTCATAAAATCTATATTTTAGTTTATTGATTTCATGGACCGAGGCGATATCAATTCAAATCATCTATTCAAAGAAAACCGATATTTTGAAAATTGTATATTTAAGATCACTCCGATAATTCTATTGTCCGTAGAACGTCTCTTCAAACTTGACCCGAAGGACACCATTTGTAGAAAAATTTACCTTTTCAAGGCGGACTCAATCTTTCAAAATAGGTTTCAAATTATTCACATTATTACCTTATATTTTTTTTATAGATGCCCAGCATTTTATATTTCAATTTTTGTTGATTATTAGTAATATAACTACAGTCAAATGATAAGGATTATTATTCCAAATAAAAAAAAGCACCGACTTAGCCGATGCTTTTTAAAAATTCATTTCAACCTCACTTTTCTTTTCTATTTTTCTTACTTCCCTTTTTTTCTTTGAATACCATATCCTTTAGATTTTCTTCTTTAGTATCCAGCAATCTGGTGATATTGAAACCCAACAAATACTGACCCTTTGCAAAATTATTGTTGTTCAGGAAATTATTGTGCTGGGGAACTATCCATTGGTAATTGCCCAGGAATACTTGAAAGGCATGCAATGGAGTGGCCAATTCCAATCCCAATGAAACATTTGGATTTGGGTTGTTGGTTGGGTGCTGGGTAATCGGTTGATCGTAATTTCCGATAAATGAAAGCGCGTCGGATACTTTATACCTTCCCAAAATGGTAAATGAAAAGTGATCGTTGTTCATCAAAGCCTGCTTGTCCCCTTCCGGATTAATAAAAGCCTCTACAGCATTGAAATGGCTAAAATTCAAAGAACCTTGTACTGACAAATCCCTGTTCAACTTTTTGGCAACCATGATCTGATGGAAATAACTCCAGCGATCCGAACTATAGGTGAAATTTTCAGATGGCCTGGTATCCACCGCCATGTTGACAAAGTACGTTACGCTTACAGGTTTGGGATTGGGTCCCTGTTCCTTCATGATAGCGTATTTGGCATTGAAATCCCAAAGCAGGTTAAATTTGGTAAATCCAAAACCTACCATGAGGTTATTTATTGGTGTATAGCCAAAACCCAACCTAATGTTGGAAGGTGCATAAACTCCCCAAAAGTCACTGTAACCATTGTTGACCGTTCCAAATCTGTGGAGAATATCAAACTGGAATGTTTTCCTCAAAGGGACCAACACAGTCTGGTTGTCTATCAGCCAGGTACTTTCAAAGGTATTTCCTACTCTTTGGAGCGGGCGACTGTGAATGTAAAGTGTCTGAACCTCTTCTTCTGGATTAACTTTTTTTTCTTCCTTCTCCACCTCCTGGGCCATCAAGCCAATACTCAGGGCCATCATAATCACGAAAGAGAAAATGACTGAAAGATTCATTTTTATTGTTTTTATCTTTTTCATATTCTGTCTAATTAATTATTTAAAGCGCCATCAGTAATCCATCTCAAAATCCTGTTGTTATAATCAGAATTTGGTCCTGAGGTAGGCATTGGAATTGATCGGTTTCCCTTCATCCATTGGTACAATTCACTTGATTCAGGTGAATCGGTGTTTATATACCCTCCATTTATCAGTGCATTATAGGCATTTGCCGGTCTTAGGTCAGGTCTGACTGCGCCATTATGGCACCCTGCGTTATTGCAACTTTGGTTAAAAATCGGAATAATATCCCCGCTAAAAGTCTGCGGACCAACACTGTCTAGATCAGGTGGCCTTGGAACAATTTGGTCATAATAGCAAGAATTCAGGACCAAGGTAAAAATCAGCAAGGTCGAAAACGCCACAAGTATATTTTTGAATTTCATGGTTCTTCAGATTTAATTGTGTTTTAGATTCTTTCAAAATCTGGGGGAGAATTGAAAAGGGTTACATCGAACAAAAATCCCTTGATTATCCCCCCCATATTCTGTCTGCTTTCCAGATACAATTTGTTAGTTCAGCACACCTTGTGTGAAGATCACATTATTGCTCTCAGTATGGCAGGTGATACACTTGGTAGATTCGATGCTACCTGATCCCGGGTGAGCTCCACTCCTCAACCAATCGTTTGTGAATTTTGGCATGACTGCCTGCTTCACCCAATAAGTATCCAATGCAGGAACGGTGTTCCAATCGACATCGGAGATATTCGAAACCTGCTTGGCCTTGAGATCCGCACCTTCTAGGTTGGATAACTCATAGGGCAATGAAATGTCGTGAGTTTCGGAACCTGCTCCGGAATCGTGCATGGCAAAACTGACGGTGAATTTTCCTCCATTAGGGAGTGTGGCCAGATTGGCATCCTTGGTGGAGCTCGTAGCAAGTTTTCTCATAAGAATTACCGTCCACTCATTTCTTTCTGCATTGAATTCCCTTTCGGAGGAAATATCATGCTGATCAGAATTGTAAATAAAACCAACACTACGGGTAACCATTGCCTTTTTGCCTGAGGCTACCCATTCTTGGTGAACCTGATCAAGTTTGGTAACGGCTGCCGGAGCGGTGGAAATATTGGTTTCTGATGCCCAAAAATTCTTCCAAACATTAAAATCTGCGGTAGTCTCATCACGCAAATGAGCCGGAAGATGGGTAAGCGATCCTGTGGCAAGCCATGCCAAATATCCCAAATCTATGGCGTTGACTTTTTCGATGGGGTCAAAATTACGGTCCTGATACACTACCAATAAACTGATGTTCTTTGATACGTCCTTGATCTGAGGTATATCAATATGCGCATCGATCATGGTAGCATTAGACCTGTTTGGGAGAAAAAATCCCGGAATGACGAAACCACCCGGCAGCGTTTTTCCTTTATTAAAGACAAACCTAGGCAATCCATCTACCAAAACCGGGTGACCTGTACCTGTGATCGCTCCTTGATCTTCCCTAAATCTATCTCCACCCGAACGTAGAAATTTACTTGGCATGGTTCCTAAATCATCTCTTATCCTCGAAACATTATCCACTGCAACATCTTCAGCATACCCCATTGGGCCGCTTCGTGCACCTCTCCAATGCCAATGGTCCAAAACTGCATTGGTCAAAAGACGGTGATCCGTCATTCCATTATGGCAGGTGACTCCGCAACCCATCCTTGCATACCCCTGAATCCCACTTTCCTGACGGTCTATCATAAAGGTAATCCTATCCTCCTCTAGTCTTTGTTCGGCAATAAGCCTATCAAACCTTGTCCCATTATGCTGAAGCATATCGTGGAACTGCATGGGATAATTCTTTCCGACATTGGCCTGACCTGTAGGGTAAAGCTTCTTTTGGGTTTTCCAGACAAACTTAAATGCAACTTCATTTGCATCATAAGCTACCTGCACGCGGACTTGCTTATCCAATTGTCCCAATGTCGGAACATCCGGATTGCTGGGATCCAAAGTGTCTTCATGGGTACAACTAGCGATGAAACCCAGACTCAGAAATGTGATTAGCAGTACCAGCCATAGCGGTTTACTGCCTGTTTTTAAAAGCCCCATAAGTCAAAATTTTTAAGATTGGTTGAATAGTTCATGCATTAATATTTGCATTGAAGGTAGTCTATTAAAAATCTTGGGTGCTTGACCAAAAACATTTAGATTCATGACTTTTATCATAGATAAAAATTCATAGTTTTTTTCTATGATTGTAGTATTCAATTTTTAGATAAAACCAGTAAATGATTTTCAAACCAAAATATGAAAATAATAACCTCCTTTTAAGGGCTGAGAAAAATCAAACTTGAAAGAAAAAACCCCAATCAAATGAAAAAATCCACCCTTATTGTTTATTCCTCAGTAGATGGACAGACATTGAAAATATGCAACCATCTTTCCAAGATTCTCACTACCGGAAAAGAGGAAGTTCATTTGTTTCCTGTAAATGCTTTCAAAGGAAACCTCGAGCAATATGAAAAAATAATCATCGCCTCCAGTATCCGATACGGAAAGCACAATGAGGCCATTGTGAAGCTAATCAATGACAACGCCGAAATGCTCAACAGCAAGAAAGCGGCATTTATATCGGTCAATCTGGTCGCTAGAAAGCCGGCGAAAAATAGTGCAGACACAAACCCTTATGTCAAAAAGTTTTTGGAAAGCATCACCTGGAAACCCTCCCTGGTCGGGGTATTTGCAGGGATGCTTGATTATTCCAAATACAAATTTTCGGACAAGCTTTTGATCCGGCTTATCATGGTCATTACCAAAGGCCCAATATTTCCCAAAACTGCCATAGAGTATACCGATTGGAAAAGGATAGATGCTTTTGCCGAGGATTTTAAGAAGTTGTGATGATATCCAGTGTTAAAATCGAGGAGAAAATTTAAGACTCGAAGACTATCGTACTGAAAATGATGTCTTACGAATATTGAAGAAATCCGATTTTTTGAAGTAATCCATTTCAGGTGTATCTTCATTGCTTCTAAATTAAACCGGATATGAAAAACAAGTTCACCCTATTTTTGATCATTTTTTCCCTTTCAGTACACCATTCATTTGCCCAAGACCTCAAAAAACTCGATGCCTATTTTGCCAAAATGGTAGCCGATTGGGATGTGCCGGGAGCGAGCATCGGTATCGTCAAAGACGGAAAACTTGTCTTTACCGGAAACTATGGCCTTATCGAAACAGGCAAACCCGAAAAGCCCAATGAAAACACCCTTTATGCCATTGCCTCCAATTCCAAAGCTTTCACTTCTGCGATCATCGGGATGCTCGTGCAGGAAGGGAAACTGAAATGGAACGAGAAGGTCAAAGACCATCTCCCCTATTTTTCACTCTACAATGATCCCTGGATCAGCAGTCAGGTGACCGTGCGGGATATCCTCAGCCACAGGGTGGGATTGGGTACATTCAGCGGAGATGTGATCTGGTACAAATCTGAGATGAGCTCCGAAAACATGATCAAGCTCGCAGGAAAACTCCCTCAGGCCTATGACTTCCGCGCTGGGTATGGCTACTCCAACCTGATGTACATTACAGCCGGCGAACTCATCAAGAAAATCACGGGCAAAACCTGGGGCGAAAATGTCAAAGAAAGAATCCTGGTTCCTTTGGGGATGAACAGGACCCTGACCACTGCACAGGATTTGGCAAATACCAATAACGTGACCACTCCCCACGGACGGGAAAATGACATAAACTTCCCCATCAAATTTGAAGATTGGAATGAAATCGGAGCTACCGGCGGCATCATCTCTTCGGTCAACGACGTGGCCAAATGGATGATCTTCAACCTCAACCATGGTATCCACGGCAAGGATACGATTTTGACCAGGTCTACCCGCAATATGGTCTGGACCCCGCACAACAATTTTATGGTAGACCATACCACAAAAAACGACTTGGGAAGGCATTTCTCGGGATATGGAATGGGTTGGAACCTCGGGGATTTTCATGGGAAAATGATGGTGGGCCATACAGGTGGATTTGACGGGATGATCACGGCAGTGACGATGATTCCTGAAGAAAACCTTGGCATAGTCGTCCTGACCAATGGCCACAAAAGCCCCATCATGGCCGCTACGTATTATGCTTTTGACCAATTCCTGGGCACAGGTACCAAGGATTGGTCCAAAGACTTACTTGTCAGGACCAATGAAAACCAAAAAAATGACACCCGCATTGCAGACATGAAAGCCAAACGGGTGATGGACACCAAACCCTCCCTTGGGCTTTCTGCCTATGCAGGCATTTACCATGCTGAAGTTTATGGCAATATCATTGTCACCATCGAAGGCGGGGAACTCCTGATTGAATTTGAAAATTCCCCTCGCCTTTCCGCGAAGCTAAGGCATTGGCATTATGATGTATGGGAAATCGTCTGGGACGAAAAGCACGCCTGGTTCAGTTTTGGCACTGTCAAATTTCAGACCGACAACGACATGAAAGTCACCGGACTGGAATTCCAGGTTCCCAATGATGACATATTCTTTGAGGAGCTGAAACCGATTAAAAAATGAAAGGGGTAGGGTTCCAGTATAGATTTTGATAAATAAAGATGATTAGATATTGGGATATTAAGATATTAGGATATTGTTACTTCCCCGCCTCAGAATTAAGTTCAGTTTTGGAACCTTCCAAAAAGCATGGTCTGCCACCTTGAAAGTTTTATTTCAATCCTTTTAAAATATGTCCTTTCAAATTTTTTTAACTAGCATCTTTTTAATAGATTTATTCAAAACCCTTAGAATGAAATACTTATACAGATTTTTGATTTTCTTCTTCTGCCTAGGATTATGGACAGGTTGTGAACCGGATGAATCTCCTTCAGACGCCATTTCCAAGGAAATATTTTTGGAAGGTGAAGGAGGCAGTAACGGCATCCTGTTTCCCAACGAAAATACAATAGTAGTCTACAATATGGGCTTGGGAGCAATTCTGGATCGAAGCGGAAAATTTCAGCATCGATTCTCGATACGTAGCTATGTTTTTGACTACATGATTACAGAAGGAAACCAAATCTTTGCAACGGGAAAAACAGAAGATCCCAACAGACTTGGGGTATCTGCCTACAACTTAAATGGGGATTTTTTATGGGAAAAATTTGTTACCCGTGGTGCGGAAATGGTAGAAGCGCCCACCCTCAAGGTACAGGGAAATGAACTGATTCTTGCCTTTTCCTCCACCACAAATGAAGATCCCAATGCACTTGAAAAAACGATATATTTTGAAGCATTTTCCAAAAATGGGGAAGTATTAGGATCCTCAGATTTCAGTTTTAAGCCAAAAGCGGATTTCTTTACCTATCACATCGTGATTGAAAGCAAATCAAATTTTCTTGTCCAAGGTCAGAGAAAAATAGCAGATCCGATTTTAGATGAACAGGGAATCCTGATTTATAGGTTTAAGGACGGCAGAGTAAATTGGGAAACTGAAAAAGGAGGCCTCGGGTTTTCGACAGTGACAAGCGTCATCAAGAGTCCCACTGGGGATTTCCTTTTTGTAGGATCCAAGCAGACTTCCGCCTGGGCATTTTTGCTGAATGACAGCGGTAAAACCCTTTGGGATCTGGACCAAGGGAATGGCACCAACAGGTATTGGTTTATGGATGCTATCTTTCTTGGCAATTCGATTCATTTCTGTGGTTTTACAAATGCTACTCCAAACCAAAAGGAAACAGCTTTGATTTTCTCTACCGATTTAGCAGGTGGCGGAGGTATCGAAAAGATTTTCAATGGAACTGAAAGTTACCGACACAATGCTGTCGGCAGCAGGGCGCAAGATGAGGTGATTTTTGTGGGCACAAGAACCATAAACAATACATTTAGAGCTGATTCCTGGCTTTTGTTTACCGATGGCAAAGGGGAATAGATACCTAATTTTGACCGCCACAAATGGGTAATTTCCCACTCCGTAAACCATTCATCCATGAAAGCAGAAAATCAGCAATTGTTACTTCGGGATGAATTAATTGTACCTACAGACAAAGTGTTGGAAAAAGCACTCAGGGAAGATATTTTTCAGATTTACTGCGAATTGCGGGAAAAAATTTCCGTTGATTTTGGACTTGACCACGAGTGGAGGTATTACAAAGATGGAAAAACCTGGCTGTTTAAAGCCACTCACAAAAAGAAGACGGTTTTCTGGCTTTCTGCTTGGGAAAATCTCCTCAAGGTGAGTTTTTATTTCACCCAAAACTCCCACTCCGGGACCTTCGATTTGCAAATAAGCGATGCAACCAAGGAGAATTTTAGAAATGGCAAACCGGTTGGCAAATTGATTCCGCTGACTCTTGAGATTGACCAAAAGGAACAGTTGATGGAGGTGTGGGAAATTGTCAAATACAAAAAGGGGTTGATGTAGTTTAATCACTTTGGGAGACAACTATTTCAAAACGATGGGTATGAAGCATCATTACTTTAGCTTTTCATTCGGTTAAGAAGGCTACGACCAATCCGATTAATTCTCTTAAAATGGGTTTTAATTCAGAATACTGAATTCATGATTCTGAATGTAGGTCGTCGTCATTCTTAATCAGGTAAGACCACCATGCATCTTCAATAGCGAAAATACCTACCAGGATTCGCTCCGGGGTAGCTAAACGGTAACCCAGACACGGAGTATCCCTAGCTGGGACACGGAGTATCCCTATCTAGGACACGGAGTATCTATAGGAGAAGGTATACTAGAGGTTAGGGGAAGGTATACTAGAGGTTAGGGGAAGGTATACTAGGGTATAGAGGAAGTATAGCAGAAGGTTGTGGGAATAGTATTGAATGTCGGGGAAAAAGTTAAACGTTTAAGTTGGGCCAGTAATTTTTTATCAAAATAGGAACAGGCTAAATTATGCAGGATATACAGCTTCTCCAGCTCTCCTGCTTCTCCGGAAGCAGGATCTAACCTGAAATTTTTGACCCCATGGAACCAAAACCTATCCAAGCCGAGGTGATCGGTAAGAAGATCATCCTGAAGATGCCCAAAAATGAGGCTGATGTAAAGTTCGTCCTGACTCTCCGGTATTCCAAGTGGAACAAGGAAGGTTTTTTTTGGGAGATCCCGCATTATCCTGGCAACCTCGAGCGGATCCAACAACATTTTGGGGACAGGATTGGACCTGTCAACCGACAGGAGTCTATCACTCTAGAATCCATCGGGCAATTAAGGAAGGCCGACATAAACCAGGTCCTGGTAATCAAAACCCGGGCCGGTAGACTAAAGCTGATTTTTGGATACAATGCTACGCTGACCAAAACGATAAAATCTATCCCCTACTACCAATGGGATCTAAAAAACAAGTGGTGGACAATTCCCTATTCAGATCAGTTTTTGGAAGAGGTGAAAAGAAAGATCGGGGACCTGGGTTTGGTTATGGTTTTTGAAGAGGAAGAAAAGAATACTGAGGTGGTAGCCAAAGTATCTCATTATGACATCCCCAATTACAGAAAATGCCCTGAGGAGTATATTCACAAGCTGGAAGAAAGGAGGTACAGTCAAAGTACCATCAGGGCTTATGTTCCTTTATTCGAAGAATTCCTAAATCACTTTCCGGATTTAGATATCAATGATTTTGGTGAAAAAGAAATCATGGAATTTTCCCATTACCTGGTGACTGTGCGGAAAGTGTCCTCTTCACATCAAAATCAAGCTATCAACGCCGCGAAATTTTACTTCGAAAAAGTCAAAGGCGGCGAGCGGAAATACTATCATGTAGATAGGCCGATCAGGGAGAAAGCCTTACCCGAGGTCTGTAGTGAGGAAGAAATCGTTGCCATCTTCAAAGCCACCGAAAACCTGAAGCACAAAGCAATCCTGATGACCATATATTCTGCCGGACTCAGAATAAGTGAGTTGATCAATCTCAAAATCAAAGACATTGATTCAAAACGGATGCAAATAAGGATTGAACAAGCAAAGGGGAAGAAGGATAGGTATACTATTTTATCTCCAAAAACTTTAAAAATATTGAGGGAATATTTCAAAAATGAGAAACCTTCAGAGTTTTTATTCGAAGGACAAGGAAGTACTAATGAAAAGCCTATACAATATTCTGCCAGAAGCATTCAAGCCATATTAAAGCAATCCTTGGAAATTACAAGGATTAAGAAAAAAGTAACTGTCCATACCTTACGGCACTCGTTCGCAACTCACCTACTTGAAAACGGTACTGATCTAAGGTATATTCAGTCTCTTCTGGGGCATGAAAGCCCAAAAACAACTCAAATCTATACCCATATTACAACAAAAGGCTTTGATCAAATAATAAGTCCATTGGACAAATTGGATATTTAGACTTTTAGGTTTATGTTTAAGATAATTCAAATATATCCGCAACTGTTGCGCCATGTATTCCATATGGCATACATAGCGCAATGATTGCGTGAAGCAACACGTTGGCGGTCATTGTAGAGCGACACCCAAACACAAACCGACAAGACAAATTAAAAGCTAAAAATGAACGAAACTACAAGCATAAATCGTGACGAAATATTAAACAACGCAAAAACGGAATCTGAATTATCAGACTTGAAGCAACACGCTGATAAGATGATTAGAGGTTTTGAAAATTTCAATAATTATTCGTCAAATCGTGCAGTATGGGAATTAGTTCAAAATGCTTGTGACTTGACAACGGAATGTGAAGTTGTTTTAGACTACCGAAACGGGTTCTCTTTTACTCACAACGGAAAACCATTTACGACTAAATCGTTTATTTCTTTAATAAAGCAAGTAAGTGGGAAATATGGAGAAGAATCAGAAATCCCAGAAGTTGGAAAATACGGAACAGGTTTTTTGACGACACATACTTTTGGACGTAAGTTCAAAATCAACTCTATTCTTGAAGCAAACAACACCTTTTTTGAAATCAAAGACTTTTTAATTGACAGAAGCCCGAAAGAATGGAAAGCTCTAAGTGAAAACATCAGAACGCAAAAAGAAAATGTTTACCAACTTATTCAAGAAGGTGCTATTCTTTCAAGTCCTGAAATAAAAACAACATTCACGTTTTTACCCGAGACCGACCAAGAACGGAGTTACATAGCTGAATCAAGCAAAGATTTAGAAGACTACATTCCCATT
Source organism: Cognataquiflexum rubidum (assembly GCF_022538115.1). Lineage (GTDB taxonomy): Bacteria > Bacteroidota > Bacteroidia > Cytophagales > Cyclobacteriaceae > Cognataquiflexum > Cognataquiflexum rubidum. The sequence continues at coordinate 363,534 of NZ_JAKZAL010000001.1, forward strand.
GTTTTGACAATAAATGACCGACTCAAAAAAGTAAAAATTGTTTTAAATGATACTGAAACTTCTTTTGAACAAGTTGAAAAAATAAAAGTCGAAAATGACAAAGAAATTGAATTATACAAAACAACTATTTCAAAAAACGGAAGGAACAAAATACTTTATTCCATCATTGAAACTGACGACCAAATTGAAGTAATTCTTCCAATCAACGAAAACCTTGAATTATTTCAATTTTCAGAAAGAGTTGCCCGACTTTTTTTATATTATCCATTAATAGGTTCTGAAGATTTTGGTTTAAACTTCATTATCAACTGTAATCAATTCTTGCCAACCGAACCAAGAGACGGAATCCATTTAAAAAGCAACAAAGACCAAGTAAAAGAGCAAGAAGAAGCGAACCAAAAAATAATAGAAAGGGCATCAGAATTAATATTTGATTTTCTAAAAAGTAACGTACTAAGCGTTTCAAATCCGCTTTTATATGCTCAAATAAATTTTAAAAGGAATACAGACAATAATTTGTTGAACGAGTATTTCGAAACCCTACAAACCACTTGGATAAAAGAATATAAGTTGTTGCCAATCGTTGAAACAGTTGAAGGTTTTATGCCTGTTAATCAAGTTTGTTTCTTTGCCGAAGAACTTTTAATCAACCCAGAATATTTTGATGATGTTTATACTTTAGTATCAACTTTTTACAGCAACATTCCAACAAAAGAGAAAGTTGCTTTGTGGAGTAGGTTTGCCAGTGAATGGACTAATGAGAATACGGATTTTGTAGGGCATCAAGATTTGGTTGAGAAAATAGCAAAAGAGCATTTATCTAAGTTTGACAAAGATTGCTTAATCAACTACTACAAGATTCTAATTGCAGAAGAAAAGATAAATTATTTTTCAGAGCATACTTTATTGCCAAATCTAAACGGTAAATTTTGTTTGCTTTCATCTCTTCTTACACCTCAAAACCTAACCGAAAATCTAATTGACATTGGAACGTCTATAATTCCAAACTCTATTGAACGACTAATTCATAGGGATTTTAGTTTCAATTTTCATTTTGAAAAATTCAACAGAAAAGATTTTTCAAACAGCGTTAAAACAAAATTAGATGAAATTCAGGCTTCAACTTCCATTTATTTCCCTGAAACAATAAATACAGCCAATTATAATGTTCAATCATTTGACAAAACTCAAAAACTCGAAAAAAATTTCTTTGAAAATCTATTGAAGTATTGTAAACTAAATAATAATGTAAATTCACAAAGTAAGCCTGCGACATTAGTAAAAATCATAAGCAAGTATTATTCTTTTGATGAGAATTTGATTCAGTTATCTAACCTTGAAAACCAAGAAGAAAATTTAGACATTCGTTCAACAAGAAAAATTTTGGTTCAAATTTTCTTTAATTTGCTTCAACACCATAACGAAGATTGGGTAGAATCAAATATTGGATTATTACTTGAAATCGCAAACTGTAATGAAGACAGCTTGAAAGAAGTTTATTCAACTTCAAAAATTTATCCTAATCAGTTAAATCAACTAAAAAGCAATAGTGAACTAAAAAGAGATATTGACATAATTCCTGAAATCAAAGACCTCTACAACAGGGTATCAAAGGACGAAATTAAAGAAGATTTGGTGTACATAGGATTTAATGAATTTGTAGCAGAGGACAGATTTATAACAAGTAAGTATCTCACCAATCAAATAGAAGATATATTTTTCAATTCTGACATTCATAGTATAAATGAGCATCCCTTTAAAGACGAAATATTAAAGATTATTTCATCGTTACGCGACAAAAAATATGCAGAATTATTTCCACGACTTGACGACAAAAAAGCAAATTTAATGTTGGACGTTGTTACAAATGAAAATACAAAAGATGAAATTTTTTCAATTGTAACATTAAAGGAATCTGAATTAAAGAAACTTGGTAAACTTGTTCAAGAGGATAACTTTTCAGCAATTTTAAACGCTGCAACGGCTTTGCTTGAATTACAAAAAGAAAATGATGCCGATTTTCATCATAAACACGAAATAGGAACATATATTGAAAGTTTAATTAGACAAAAATTATCTGACGAATTACAAGACAGAGTTACTTTTGGAGACAAAGAATCCGTTGAAGCAACAAACATTCAAGGCGGACAAGATATTGTTATATTTCTTGATGGAAATCCAGTTTATTTCATAGAAGTAAAATCCAGATGGAATTCCCAAAATTCCGTTTCTATGAGCAAATTACAACTTCAACGTGCCGTTGAACAAAATAAACTTTATGCTTTGTGTGCGGTGGACATTACACGCTACACAGGCACAAATGACAGATACAAACTTTCAACACACGAAATTCTACCCCTCACAAAATTTGTAACAAACATTGGTAATACAATAAAGCCATTAATTGAAGATAATTTAATAGCGGAAAAAGAACAAGAAAAATCAATACACTTAATAGATTATAGAGGTATTATACCACAAGACATAATTCAAAGCGGATACGACTTTGACAAGTTTATTGATTTGCTTTCAGAAACAATTAAAACAGCAGACACAGAAAAAGTATGACAAGAACGATATTATCACGACACGAAAAAGAACAACGAACCGCCAACATCACCTATACGCAAGCAGGGGTTTCGTGCTTCGTAGGACAGGAATGTGGTAAATTTAAAGTTCAGTTCTTCGAAGGAAGTTCAGTGGTAAAAATCCCTGCCTGCGTATAGCTGCAAACCGTTGTGGCTAATTTAAAAATGACGAAGTCCCTAACGATAGTATTTGTGTTCATAGGAACAATTGCATTTGGACAAAGCGTTCAAATCGACACATTTCGACTTGAGAAAAGTGAACGATTCAAGGACATTCAATCTGAAAAGATGAACTTTCCAGTAGTTCGTTCAGGAAATAAGGAAATTGACTCATTGATAAATTTCGACTTGAAAAATCGATTTACAAGATATGAATACCCCATCCAAAATCTCGATTCGACTCTATTGAAATGGGCAGGCGACCAAATTGTTTTTCTCGACTTTCAGGTGACTTACAATCAAAGTGGAATTCTGTCAATCAATGTAAGTGCTGAAGGTTGCGGAGCATATTGCACTTATTGGACAGACTACTTTAATTATTCGACACAATCAGGAAAATGGCTTGATATTAATTCAGTTGTTGACACGACAGGCTTATTCAGGAAAATGGTTATTGAAGACAAAATGGAACAGTATGATAAAGCAAGGCTAGAACTTAAAGAAGCTCTTAACGACCCTGATTGGGGATTAACTGAGGATGAGTATGATTCTGCACTTGAGTTTTATAATGAGTGTGACAACTCATTCAAGCTTATTCAATTTGCCTTGTATCCAGACTCTATTGAAATAATTGAAGAATGTTGGCTGCCTCATGTGATGAAACCACTAACACCAATAATTGAATTGAAATATGCATTCTCTGAAATTGGAGAATATTTGAAAATAAAAAACTAGCCACAACAACGGCTATAGTGCCCGCCCTGCGGGACACGCATCATAGCCAAAGCGACTCACGCTGGCCTTCCTTCCAAAGGACAACTCCATTCGACATCCACTAAACGCAATACCGGGGACTGCCAAATGGCACGGAGCAGTAGAGCGTTTAGTTAGCCGTAAATTCAATAAATAGTTAAATCTCATAAAATAGATTGATATGGAAAAAAAGGACCTTTACAAGTTGACTGACGAAGAACTTTTAGCCGAAAAAAAGAAGCTGAATAAATCTAAAATTTTCCATGCAGCATCCATTGGTTTTCTTGCTGGAATCCTCATTTTCGGAGTTGTTGCCTGGAGTTTATCTCCAAAAAAACAGGTGGGATTTCTTATCCCCATGTTAATTCCTGTTGTCTTTATTTACCGGATGTTTAAAAATCCAAATAAGAACAAGGATTTGGAAGAGGTCTTAAGAGAACGTCACTTGAATTGAGGAATAAAAATCTCATTGTTGTCGGCTCTTAATCAAAATTAGGGCGGGCAAGAAATACTTCGAAAACCGCCACAAGTCATTCGCTCAAACCGTTTTCAAACAGCTTTCCTAACTTAATATGACAAGACTGCTATTAATAATATTCTTATTCAGCTTTAAGGTTACTTCACCGGAATTGACCGGAAATTGGAAGGTAATCTCCTATGAAGATGAAATCGTTTATTACAATAAAATCACGGATTCAATTTCATTTAAAGATGCTTCAAGAAAAGAAGATGCTGAATACTTTCTAGAAACAGCTGAGTTTATGATTTCCCCTCTGACTTATAATTTTGACAACAACGGTAATTTTGGTGTCAGTCATCAAGCCATGGGCATAATTGCAAGCGGAAAATATGAGGTAGATGAAACAAATAAAAAGATAATAATGATTGACCAAGAAGGTAAAAAAGAGACGGTACCATTTAGCTTGGACAATGGAATATTGTTTATTGAAATGGAAATGGAAGTCGGCTTTGTAAAAATTGGTCTAGCAAAAAGCAGCAGTTAAACCCCTCCTTTTTCTACCTAATATTTGATGGTTGGGTGAAAAGGTATTCGATAAAGCCGTCTTAAGAAATTTACCATTATTTTTTGAACTTGAAATTCCAATAATCCCCAGGAGTTCATGATTGTTTCACATTTCACCCGTTGGAACGTTTATCTTTTTACCCTATATCCACCATTCAAGGCACACACAAACCAGCTTCTATTCAGCAGAATTTAAAATCTTATACTGCCACATACCCATCTTCTGAGTCAGATTCTAGCTTCGGCATGACGTTTCCTGAACGTTGGTGGCAATCAGCTTTAGACAAACTTTACAAAAAACTATAATACCGCAAAATCCTTATTCTCCATGCGCGATACCCTTCTAAAGATGACTAATATCATTTTTATTAATTGGTACGGGTTGTATATTTTGAAAATTTATTAGGGATCACAGAAACAAAACTATAAGAAGAAATATGGAAAAGAAAACAACCATAAAAGAGACCAGTCCTCCAAAAACCAAGTCCACTTTAGCAAAGCCTAAAAAAGTTTCGACCGGAGACGTTATCAAAGGAAAAACCCCTAAACAGATTCAAGACAACACGATTGAAGTGATACATGAAGCCAAGCTTGAAAAGGAAGTGGCTGCAATTGAAGATATTTTTGGGAAGTCTAACAATAAGAAAAGGTCTTTAAGTGAATATCTGGAAAAATTCTCTGAGGAAGATAAAAAAGAGGTCTTAAGCCTGCTAAGAGACGAATTGGAAAATAATCAGGTTCAGAAACATCCTGATGAGGTTTTGTCAAAACTTTGGCATCAAGGCGGATATCCCTATGAATATCTGATGTCCAGAAAAAACTACGAAAAGCAAAAGTATAAACTTCAGGTAGAATTGTTAAAACTTCAATCATGGGTCAAAGAAACCGGTTCCAGAGTTGTGATTTTATTTGAAGGAAGAGATGCAGCCGGAAAGGGAGGAACAATAAAGCGCTTGATGGAACATCTTAATCCAAGGGGAGCAAGAGTTGTGGCTTTAGAGAAACCAACGGACGAGGAAAAAGGGCAATGGTATTTTCAGAGGTATATCAAACATTTTCCTTCTAAAGGAGAAATCGTGCTATTCGACCGCTCTTGGTACAACAGAGCAGGGGTAGAAAAAGTAATGGGGTTTTGTACTGATGAAGAATATTTGGAGTTTATGCGTGAAGTTCCGGAATTGGAACGCAACTTAATAAGGAGTGGAATATATCTGTTTAAATTTTGGTTTTCTGTGAGTAGAGATGAACAAAAGAGAAGATTTAAGGACAGGGAAAATCATCCACTGAAACAATGGAAATTATCACCAATTGACAAAGCTTCCTTGAACAAATGGGATGATTATACTGATGCTAAAGAAAAAATGTTTTTCTATTCAGACACTTCAGATGCTCCCTGGATTGTGATTAAATCAAACTGTAAAAAACGAGCCAGACTCAACACCATGAGGTATGTTTTAAATAGGTTTACCTATAGTGATAGAGATGTGAACAACATTGGAAAATTAGATTCATTAATTGTAGGACGTTCGAATGTGATTTATGAAAAAGGTGAAAAGCGGTCGAATGAAATAACTTGATTGTCGGCTACTCAATTATAAATCCTGTTGTATCGCTAATAACCGCCAATAAAAACAAAAAATTGGCGGTTCGTGGTTAAATGAAGTTCAGTTTCTCAATCAAACTTTGAAGGTTGAAAGTCTTGTACTTCGAAATCGCCAACTTCCTGAAGCTGAAAACCGTTAGGCTGTGAAAAATCTACATTTTTTTTACAAAAATCCCTTTTGTGAAGCTGATACGGGGTTTGTATTTCTAAAAGCTAGAACATACTTAAAGAATATCCCAAAAACTCTCTTGTCCGATTTTTGGAGATATTGGGTTGACGAGTCTCTAGTTTTCGATTTAACCTGATTTTGGTCTGATAGAAACTGTCTTGAAGTGCTGTTACATTTTCTGAGTTCTTCCATAAAGTCTTCAATTTTCCGGACACATCCCCTTTCAAGTCTCCTGCTTCTTATTCAACTGAATTTACTAATTTTAGAGGGATTCCAGCATAGCGGAACAGGTATTGAACTAATAAACTAAGAAAAAAAAGGCCATAATTTACAGTCTGGAGGAATGATTCAAAAATTTTGGAAGGTATTGCAAAAGTTATAGGTTTACCTTTAAAATCTGATTATTTATTAATATCCAAATCAAGCCCAACTAACTCAAACCGATGAAAACACATGTTTTTGCTCTAATCGCAATTATTTCTATCATAACAGCCTGCCAAACGACAGGGGTTGATGAGCAAAAAAATGAACAGGAAAAAATCCGTACCGTCATCCTTACCGACATGACTCACGATGATGGCAATTCCTTGATCAGGTATTTGTACTACGCTTCGGAATTCGATCTGGAAGCCCTGATCATTACCAACCAGTTGCCAGATTTCAATCACGATGATACCGGGCCGTGGCAAAAAGGCATGTCGATCCTCGATGCCTATCAGCGTGAACTACCACAGCTGCGTAAGCATGACCCCGATTTGCCCGCTTATGAAGACCTTTTGGCGGTTACCAAACAGGGACGCGGCGCTTTGCCCATCATTTGGCTCACCAACACCCTCGAGTTTTCAAACAAGATCGCCGACAGGTATGTAACAAGTTCGTGGGATTCGGTATACTTCCATGACTGGATTGGTGAAGGACTGACCCCACATGGTGAACCTAAGGATTCAGATGGAAGCGAGTTCCTTGTTGAGGTTTTTGAAAAGGATGATGAACGCCCTATCTATGTTCAGGCCTGGGGAGGCACCATTACTTTTGTGCAGGCTTTGCACCGATACCGTCAAAAACACGGGGATGAAAAATTCCAAGCACTCCTCCCGAAAATCCATTTGTTCGGAATCCTTTTTCAGGACATCAGCTTTGAATACTTTGCAAGCTTTGAAAAAATGAAGAATGAAACCTGTGCCGGCTTCGGTACAGCTAGACCGACCTACGGCGAAGAACCTGTTGAGTTAGGAAAAGTGCTTTATGACAACGGTCATTTCTGGCATTATGTCTGGAACAGCGACCCCAACTGGAAAAAACCCTTGGCATCAAAGGATGTGAACGGACATGGCCCTATGTCAAACATCTATGATAATGGTGGAGAAGGCGACACTCCTGCCTTTCTATATATTTTAAGTTCTGTATTTGGACTGAATGATTATAACGATCCCACACAGGGGAGCTGGGGAAGCATGTTTAAACCCATGGGCAGCAGTTTCCCAGATAAGTACTATTCTACCTGCGAACCGGTTCAGGAGGGGCTAGAAAGAGCGGATCCCGATGCCTCTGTCGATATGGACCAAAATGAGTTGGTAAGATGGGTTCCCGATGCCACCAACAGTTTTAAAAACCGTTTGCTGTGGTCGGTTAAAGAACCCGGCGAAGTGAACCGTGAACCGGTGGCGGTACTTAATGGCGATGAATCCAATAAAATTTTAAATATCATTGCCAAACCTGGAGAGGTAATTACCCTCGATGCATCCGGCTCCTTTGATCCTGATAACGATGAGCTCACTTTCAATTGGTTTAGGTACAAAACAGCCGACAATTTTGCAGGAGAATTTGAAATTATCGATCCGACCAACCCCTTGCAGCAGATATCTGTTCCACAGGACTTCAGCAATGCAAATATTCATTTGGTATTAGAAGTTAGAGATTCCGGTGAACCAAAACTCGTAACCTACCGGAGGGTAATTGTAGAATCGGAATAATTAACTCTATACTAGAATCATTAACCAATATGCTATTGACCGGGCTTGGAAACGTCTTTCAAAGGGTGTTTCGGCAATGTTTGAAATTCAATGTTTGCGACAGTATATTTTAAATTAAGTCACTATTTCAGCAAACTTTGGTAAATAAAATATAAGAAAGGACCCATTGAAATGTTGATGAGAAAAATCTCCGGTTGAAATAGAAACTTCACTTCCTCTCCTAATTCAATGGTTAAATTCTAAAGTTTTCACTACAACATTTGAAAAATATCCCGGAGAATAAAGAAAAAAAAGGAGACTAATTGTCCCCTTTTTTTGTTGATTCTTGAATGGTTTTTTGGATCTCTTTCAACACCTCCTGATGTTCATTTTGCCAGAGTTCCATTTTTCTTTGAAACTCTTCCATCTTCACCTTATTCTCTTTTTCCCAGATTTCCATCTTCTTTTGGAATTCATCCATTTTGGGTTGGTTTTCTTTCTCCCAAGCCTTCATTTTTAGCTCGTACTCTTCCATCTTTGGAGCGTTTGCTCTTTCCCATTCCTCCATTTTTTTCTCAAATTCCTCTATCTTAGGTCGATTGGCTTTCTCCCATTCCATCATTTTGGATTCAAATTCTTTCACTTTTGGGGCAAATTCCTTTTCCCATTCCTCTTGTTTTTTGTGCCAATCGGCCAGCTTTTCTTTGTTTGCCTCGTTCCATTTTTCCATTGCAGCTGCACGCTTTTTATCAGCCTCAGCCATTTTGGCACTCATCTCCGCCCTCTTCTTTTGGGTTTCTGCCTTGGACATCTTGGTGGTATCAAAATCGTACTTGTAACGGTAGGTGAAATCATACACGCGTGCAGAGTCAGAAGGGAAATATATATCCGAAGGGATTTCTATATATAATGCCGAGTCCGGGAAAGCCATGAATGGGGCAATGTCAAAATCCATTACAGGCATATCGTCCATATTCAGTTCAGGAATTCCCGGCATACCAAAATTCATAGGAGGTATCGGATCCATATTTAATTCCATCTGAAACATCGGCATGGCTTCAAAGGCAAAAGGTACCACGGGAAAGTCCTTGAACATCATGTTGAATTCAGGCATTTCCAGAAATACAGGCTTTATGTCTTTGAAGAACAAACCCAAATCTTTGAGCCCTTCCATTTCTTTTTTAAATTTCTCCTTTTGCTCCGGAGTCATTTTGTCCCAATCCATTTCGATGATGACGGGACCTTTTGGCGGAATGGTATCTTCTGCAGGATAGGCATATTGGCCGGTCCAGTTGCCATCGATGGTATTGATATTCAATTCGGTCGCCATCAGGTCTTCAAAGGACTCCTTGGACAGCTTGTCGCTCGCACCGACCATCAGGGTGGCGCCAAGCAATAGTGTGATCATCATGGTCATGCTGGTTATAGTAGTTGGTTGTGTTGAGGAAGTTTTGACTCCCATTATTCTTTTGATCCGGTCAAGGGTTGGGTTGTTGGGTTTGGCGGCAGCCATGGCGATATCCGGTGTCGGGTTTTTCGCATGGTTCAGTACATTGGCAAGGCCAAATGCCAGGTCTTTTGGAGAAATCCCCATACTGATCGCCAAGTCGTCACAGGCATTTTCGCGTTGTTCTTTGGCTGTTTTATTGATCCACCAGAATATGGGATGGAAAAAGAAAACTACTTCCAAAATAGATTGTATCAAATTGACCAAGTAGTCGTGGCGTTTGATATGGGCGAGTTCGTGCGCGATGATCGCCTCGAGCTGCAGCGGGGAAAGCTGAAAGAAAAGGCCCGCAGGAATAAGGATGACAGGTTTCCAAACTCCATAAGTCATCGGGACGTCTACGTGTATGCTTTTCAGCAGCTGCACAGGTTTGGACATTTGGAGCGAGGTAAGTTGCTTATCCAATACCTGCTGCCAAACAGATGCTACCGGGTCATGCTGCTTTTGCCGGAGGTTGCGGATGTCGGCAAGCGAGGTAGCCAACCTCACCAAAAACAACATGGCTCCCAAAAACCAAACCTGCACCAATGTCGGGATCCAGTTTTCTATCCTTTTGGAAACGATCATCCAATCTGAAGGTGCTTCTATCAAATGGTTGGAGTTGAGTTGGGTCAAATGCTCGATTTGGGAGGTATGGGGAATGGCTCCGGATGGGACTGGAAGGGAAGGTGGAATGGAATAAATGAAAGTTCCCAAAGCCAACACCGTAATCAATACAAGTGCTGAAATACTCAGCCTGTATTTGAAAGCTGCTGACTTTTTACCAAAAATCTGAAGGGTCAGCCAAAGCATCAGACCCACACCGGCGATCTGCCACAGGGCATGGACGATCATCCAGCCGAGGCCAAGTAAATAGGGTTCAGCGATAAAAGTGGATAAAGTTTCCATTATTGTTCATTTTCCAATTGGTCCAAAAATGCGCGGATTTCATCTAATTCCTCTTTGGAGGGATTGCCCTGTCCGAGAGCCTGCATCACCAGGTTTTTGGCAGAGCCGCCAAATGCTGTGGCCATAAAATTGGTCACCAGGTTTTTTTGGGTGACGGTCTCGTCTACCGCCGGAAAGTAAATGTGGGTACGGTTCTGCTCATCCCTTCGGAGAAGCCCTTTGGCATGCATGATCTGCATGGTCTTGAGCGTGGTGGTGTAGCCGGTGTCCTTGGTTTCGGCCAGTTTCTCGTGGATTTCCCTCACGGTCGCCTGCTCCATGGGCCAGAGCAGGGACAAAATTTCAAGTTCGGATTCAGTCGGTTTAGCTTGCATAACGGTTAATACGATTGCTTTCGTACAAAGTTATACGAAGAGAATCGTAATGCAAATATTTTATACGATTTTTTTCGTATATTATCTGAAAACCCTATGAATCATTATATTGCATTTAGTTTTAAGGAGAATCGGGTAAATTTTATTCTTCTTTTTGATACACCAGATGATTGGAATCCCTGATTCTCAAAAAATTCATTGAAATTTAGTTTCATAACCCGTAAATTCTCCCTTTTGAAACATATATATCCCTATATCTTTCTCCTTTGTTGCCTCGGCTTCTTTTCCTGCGACGAAAAAGCGGATGGAGGGTTTACCATAGTGACTGAGGAGATTGTCAATGTCAATGGAACAAGGGCTATTATTTTAGGCAGGATTTTGGCATTCCAAAATGTGGCAGTCCAAGAGCATGGATTTCAGTTTTCGTTGACAGCTGACTTTTCAGATCCGATAGAAATCAAAATGGGAGAAAGATCCCGTCCGGGCAACTTTGTAGGAGAGACCGAATCCCTTTCTTTGGGTAAAGAATATTTTGTGCGGGGATTTGCCCAGACGAAATCGGACCTGGTTTTTGGGAATACCCTTACACTTGTGACGCTTAAACCATCTGTGGAGCGGTTTTTTCCTATAACACAGTTTGCAGGAGAAATCGTCACAGTGTTTGGAAGGGGTTTTGAAAGTACTTCTGAAGTGTTTTTTGGAGATACAAAAGCAGAAGTAGTAGACGTAGAATTTGGTTCGCAAATCAGAGTCAGGGTTCCGGCTAAGCAGGGTCCCAATTCTATACCACTAAAAGTTGTGACTGGTTCTCAAACAGCCCTTGCCGAAAATCTCTTTAGGTACCCTACCGGAAGTTATGAATTGCTTGATATCAGGTTGGACCTAATCAGGTTTAGGGGCAATATATACTTTCAGCAAGGCAGTAAGTTTTTTGTGGGTTTGGGGATAGATTTTCGAAATAATTTTTATCCGGAAATCTACTCCTTCATCCCGGGAGAAAGCGAATGGAAGCCAACCAACTATCCCGGATTGCCCAAAAGAAAAGCAGTTTCTACCCGTACCGGTTTCTTTGGAGGGGGATTCCAAAATCTTGGAATTTCAGCTACTTATTCAAGCGATTTTTGGAAATATGAAAATGGTGAATACCGACAGATTACATCGCCTTCTTTCAGGTTTGCAGATGCCATAGGGGCTGAAATCGCAGGAAATTTCCTGGCGATCGGGGGATTATTGGAGGTAGGTTCATTGGTCAGAGAATACAATCCGCTCCTTGGAAATTGGAATAACCTCCCCAACCTTCCCTATGATGTCACAGGGGACATGCTGAATTTCACCTACCAAAACAAATTGTATATTATCGACAAGGAAAAGATTTTATGGGAACATGACCCAATTACCGCCTCCGCAGTGGCCAAAACTGTATATCCTTCCCCTTTTATCAAAACCGTTTCGGATTTTGGAGGATTGGCTATAGTGAAAGGAGACAAAGCATATATCGGTATGTACAACAGTGTAAGAGAATTTTGGGAACTGGATCTGAAGACATTTGAATGGTCAGCAAAAAATCCATTCCCAGGGGAAATTAAGGCCGAGAATACTGCAATTTTTGAGCATGAAGGACAGCTATACTTTTTGCGGTCTCTGCTGTTTGCAGACTATACTGAGTTTTGGAGATTTGATCCGGATGGCCTCTAAAAAAATGAAAATGATTTCAACCTCCAAAATCCGCCTTTCGCTCTTCTTTTTATTCTTGGTCTGTTTGGGTATATCTTGCATTGAAGAGTATTCATTTGAATCCCAAGATCCAGGGCGCTTGCTTACCATCGAAGGACGCATCACTACCCAACTCAAAAAACACCGGATCAGACTATCGAGAGCAAGTCAATACGGACCGGATTTTAATGGGCTCAACAGACCCGAATCCCTGGCAACCGTTTTGATTAGAGATGATTTGGGAAAAACAATTTCGCTGGAAGAAATCAGCCCCGGAGTGTATGAAACTGCAGATTTTGTCAGTGCTGAAATTGGAAGAAGTTATAATCTCGAAATCATCACTTTTATAGGAGGAAGGTACATTTCCTTGCCGGAGACCATAGTGCCTGTGCCAAAGATAGACTCCCTTTCCTACAGGTCTGTCAGATCTGCGACTACCAACCGCTTGCTATCTGACGTTGGCGTACAAGTTATTGCGCATTTCAGAGATCCCGGTGATATAAAAAACTATTACTATTGGGCAGGCAACGAATCTACTTATGTTTTGGTCACCCAGCCAGAGGACTTTACAAACCCTCCAACCCATCCAACTTGTCCCCGTTGCCCTAATCCCAAGCCTTGTTGTAAGATATGCTACAGAAAAGAGCAACCTGTAGTCAACATCTATGCATCAGATGACAATGAATTCAACGGCCTCTCCCAAAGCAGGATTATTGCCTACATTCCTGATGATGGATTGAGGTTTTTGGACACCTACAGGTATGAGGGTTCAAACTTGTCTATTAATGAAAGGGGCAATCGTTTTTTGAAATTGGTAGACCAGCAAATCAGCCTCACAGGAAGTGTCTTTGACCCTCCTCCTGCTAATATTAGAGGAAATGTTTTTAGCCTTGACGATGCGAATGAAACAGTGCTTGGTTATTTTTTTGCCTCAGATGAGCAACCCTTACAAGTTTATATCAAAAGAGAAAATTTAGAATTTGTATTGACTCCTTCAACTAAAATTCCGGATGATTGTCGACTCAGTCGCAATGCCACTCTTCAGCCTCCTGCAGACTGGAATCCATAACACAGGATAAAGCATCCATCCTAATCCCCAAAGGATGATTTTTTTCACCAAAAAGAACTTTGAAATTACCCCTTAGTAATTAATTTTTAATCTGGTAGCCCCCTTGGGAACCAGCTTGAAAAAAGTGTGGACCTGAACTTCCAAATAGGTGGAAAGATACCGGTTGGCCCTAATTTTTAAATGAAACTCTAGACTCAAAAATCCTATGGGATAATCTTTTCAGAACAAGAATTTCAAAATATGGCCTCAAACTGACTGAAGGCTGTTCTATTTTATATTCCCCGAATGACTGAACCATCCCCGGTTTCAATTAGTTGTATATACATTGAATTAAACCAACTAAATTAAAATAAGATGAGTACACAACCACTTTTAGAAAAATTACAATTGGGGGATCTGGAGTTGAAAAACAGGATCGTCATGGCGCCGATGACCAGAAGCAGGGCTGACAACCCGGGTAATATCCCAACAGAACTTCAGGCCACATACTATTCGCAAAGAGCCTCCGCAGGATTATTGATTACTGAAGGTTCGCAGGTATCCAAAATCGCCGTTGGCTATATCAATACCCCGGGGATTTATTCACAAGAACAAGTGGAAGGATGGAAAAAAACCACCTCCGCTGTCCACGAAAATGGTGGGGTAATTTTTATCCAATTGTGGCATGTGGGCAGGATGTCACATCCTGATTTTCATGACGGTGAACTTCCACTTTCGGCTTCCGCCCTCAATCCCCATGAAAAATCTTACACATTCGAAGGATTCAAAGAAACTGTCACTCCAAAAGAAATGACCTTGGAAGAAATCAAGCAAACGGTTCTTGATTTCAAAAATGCTGCAAAAAATGCCATGGAAGCCGGTTTTGATGGTGTGGAAATCCACTCTTCTAATGGCTATCTTTTTCACCAATTCTTCAATGGTACTTCCAATGTGAGAACCGACCAATACGGTGGAACCATCGAAAACAAAGCAAGAATCCTTTTTGAAGTGATCGATGCAATCAAAGAAGTAATGCCCGAAAACAGAATCGGTCTCAGGCTGAATCCTTCCCTGAATGGCGTTTTTGGAATGACGATGGATGAGGAGACAATTCCTACTTTTGATTACATCATCAACAAACTCAATGAGTACGATTTGGCTTACCTGCATTTATCAGAGCCATTTACAGATGTTTCTAAGATTCCTTTTGCCGAAAAGGAAATCGCAAAACGATACAGACCAATCTACAAAGGAACGATCATTATCAATTCTGCTTTTGACCAAGAAAAAGGGAATCAGGTCTTAAAGGATGGCTTTGCAGATGCGGTAGCTTTTGGCAAGCCATTTGTTTCAAATCCCGATCTGGTGGAAAGATTTGAAAATCATGACCCTTTGGCTAAATATGACACCGCCACTTTCTATACTCCCGGGGAAAAAGGGTATACAGATTATCCTTCTTATCAGGAACAGGAGCTTGTTTAATTCCAAAAAAGGCCGATATATTTCGGCCTTTTTATTACTTTGCGCGCATGTGTTTATTAGCTTTCAACTGGAACAACCACCCCGAATATAAATTTATCCTGGTAGCCAACAGGGATGAGTTTTTTGAGCGGCCGACAGCCTCTATCCATCTTTGGGAGCAGGGATTCTATGCCGGCAAAGACCTCAAAGCCGGCGGGACATGGTTGGGATTACATCCTAACGGCCGTTTTGCTACTTTGACCAATTATCGTGATCTCAAAAATGTCAAACAAAACGCCAAATCCCGGGGTGATCTGGTAAAGAACTTTTTGGAAGGAAATTCAAGTCCTTTGGAATACCTTTTGGAGATAGAAAAGGAAAAAGACCAATACGAGGGGTTCAACCTTTTGGTCGGAGAAGGGGAAGATCTGTTTTACCTGTCCAATAAAAAAGAAGGAATCTATAAGCTGGAATATGGTCTTTACGGCCTGAGCAATGCACTTTTGGAAACACCTTGGGCAAAACTCGTGAAAGCCAAAGAAAAATTGCACGCTAAAATTGACCACAATGAAATAGACTTGGATGGTCTGAGGGATGTTTTGCTGTCAAGGGACATAGAACCGGACAGGTTTTTGCCTTCAACTGGAGCGACTATAGAGCAGGAGCGATTGCTTTCTTCGCAGTTTATCAACGTGGGCAATTACTACGGGACGATCAATACCACGGTCTTGCTTTGGAAGCATTCAGGAGAAGTGGAGATCAAGGAAGTCCGCTATTTTCAGGCAGAAAACCGCAGCGAAGAAACCCAGGTTCAGTTTCAGATGGCGGAATCAGCCACACAGAAAATAGGATAAGCCTTTTGTCAATTGGGTGGGTATCCCCCAAAATTTTGTAATTTACAATCATCCGGCTTGCGGGATTAAAAGCCCCATTATCGGATTAATTAACTCTCTTAGTGATGGAAATATTGGATGTGTTTATTGTCGGTGGCGGGCCGATAGGATTGGCCTGTGGGATAG
The DNA here is from genome assembly GCF_022538115.1 of Cognataquiflexum rubidum. Lineage (GTDB taxonomy): Bacteria > Bacteroidota > Bacteroidia > Cytophagales > Cyclobacteriaceae > Cognataquiflexum > Cognataquiflexum rubidum. The sequence continues at coordinate 379,792 of NZ_JAKZAL010000001.1, forward strand.
AATGTGAAAAAGCCGGTCTCAACTATATCATCGTCGAAAAAGGGGTTTTGACCAATTCCCTCTTCAATTATCCGCTCAACATGACATTTTTTTCGACTTCCGAAAAACTCGAAATGGGCGGAATTCCCTTTATGTCCATTTCCCACAAACCTACAAGGACAGAAGCGTTGGAGTACTACCGCAGGGTAGCCAAAACCTGGAAATTGAAAATCAACCTGTACGAGGAAGTCAAATCCGTTTCCAAAGAAGAGGATGTTTTTGAAATCACTACTTCAAAGGCAAAATACCATACCAAAAACATCATCTTGTCAACAGGCTTTTATGACCTTCCAAACCTGATGAAAGTTCCAGGGGAAGACCTTCCAAAAGTAACACACTACTACAAAGAACCTTGGCCATACATCGGTCAGAAAATTGTTGTGGTCGGCGGAGCAAATTCTGCTGTAGATGTTGCCCTCGAAACCTGGAGAAAAGGCGCCGATGTCACCATGGTGCTGAAGGACGAAGGCATAGATTCCAATGTCAAATATTGGGTCAAGCCGGATATCGAAAACCGCATAAAAGAAGGTTCGATCAAGGCCTTTAACCACTCAACAGTCAAAGAAATCCGGGAAAAGGAAGTTGTGCTGAACACCCCTGAAGGGGAAGTGGCGATTGAAAACGACTTTGTTTTGGCGATGACTGGTTACAGGCCAAACTTTGCGCTCTTGGACCAATTGGGAGTGGAGCTCAGCTTGGATGAAAAGCGTCAACCCTGCTACGACCAAACCAATCAGGAATCAAATGTACATGGGGTTTACCTTGCAGGTGTGGTTTGCGGAGGACTCAATACAAGGGAATTTTTTATCGAAAACTCCATCGTCCATGCCGAGCATATCGTGAAGGATATTGTGGGAAAAAAGTAAGGATGAAGGAAGAGGGAGGAAGGAAGAGGTAAGAGGTGAAGGTAAGAGGTTGGAAGGTAGGAAGTAGGAAGTGGGAGGTAAATGGGGGGAAATTCTGATACCATGGAATGTAAATTCAGCTAAGATTCAGTAATCTAAGTTTATTCCTAACGACCTTTCTGAAATTTTAGAATTTTTCAATCTTCCAATATTGCAATTTTCCAATCCGCCACGGCGGACAAGTTCTTCAAATCTTCAAATCTAAATATCCCCAACCCTAAACCTTAAATCTTTTTAACCTACCTACTTTAAAAACCTTTTCCTCCTATCTTTGCGGCATGAATTACCTATCAGTAGAAAATCTTAGCAAGTCATTTGGCGAGCGCAAACTTTTTCAGAACATTTCCTTCGGCATTGACCAAGGCCAAAAGATCGCCCTAGTAGGGATCAACGGGGCAGGAAAGTCCACTTTGATGAAAATCATTATGGGGCAGGAAGTTGCCGACACCGGCAATGTAGCCATCAACCAACAAGTCAAAGTGGCCTATGTGCATCAGAATCCTGTCTTTACGGGAAATCTGAGTGTCTTTCAAACCATTTTTGATGGAAGCACAAATGAAACGCTACAGGTCATTGAGCATTACCACAAAGCGATGTTGGATGCCGAGCACGGCAAAGACAACGGCGATGAGATGCAGAAGATTTTTGAAAAAATGGATACCCTGCAGGCTTGGGATTTTGAATACCAAATCAATGAAGTCCTTGGCAAACTTGGTCTCCACGACACCGAAATGGCGGTCAGCAACCTGAGTGGCGGTCAGCGGAAGCGTGTTGCATTGGCAAAAGCTATTTTGGAAAAACCAGACCTCTTGCTGTTGGATGAACCTACCAACCACCTTGATTTGGAGACGATTGAGTGGCTGGAAGACTACCTTTCCAAAGCCAACCTTGCGCTGTTTATGGTGACGCACGATAGGTATTTCTTGGAGAAAGTGACCAATCAGATCCTTGAACTTGACAATGGCAGCATCCACAGGTACATGGGGAATTATGGCTATTTCCTTGAAAAGAAAGAAGAAAGAAGAGAGATAGAAGCTACCGAACAGGAAAAAGCAAAGAGCTTATACAAAAAAGAACTGGATTGGATCAGAAGGCAGCCAAAAGCCCGAAGCACCAAGGCCAAATATCGGGTGGATGCCTTTGAGGAAACGAAGGAAAAAGCCTTTATGAAAAAAGAGGAACGCGAGATCGAACTCAAAGTCACCTCTCAAAGGCTTGGCAACAAAATCATCGAAATCGAGAAGCTGAACAAATCTTTTGAGGACAAAAAGATCCTGCAAGACTTCAGCTATACTTTCAAAAAAGGCGATAAAATCGGTATCGTCGGACCAAACGGTGCCGGCAAGACCACATTTTTGAATATGATCACCGGTGCTATGGCTCCTGATAATGGGAAAATCAGTATCGGGCAGACTACAGCCATCGGTTATTACAGGCAGGAGGAAGACAGTTTTGACGAAGAGAAGAGATTATTGGATATCGTGAAAGAAGTCGCAGAAGTGGTGACTGTAGCCGGTGGAGCAACAATTTCTGTTTCGCAGTTTTTGACCAAATTCGGTTTCCCTCCCAAACAACAGCATACCCCAATTGCCAAATTGAGCGGAGGAGAAAGAAGAAGATTGCAACTGCTGATGATCTTGATCAAGAGTCCCAACTTCCTGATCCTCGATGAACCGACCAATGACCTGGACATTGTGACCCTGAATACTTTGGAAGAATTTTTGGACAACTTTCCTGGCTGTCTCATTATCGTTTCCCACGATAGGTACTTTATGGACAGGCTGGTGGAGCATTTGTTTGTTTTTGAAGGAGAAGGAATCATCAAAGACTTCCCGGGCAACTATTCTGAATTTAGAGAGTGGGAAAAAGAAGAAAAATCTACCAAAAAGGAAGAGAAAACAATTTCAGCTCCAAAAGCTGAAAAGACCAACTCCGATCCGCACAAACCCAAAGCAAGCTTCAAGGAGAAAAAGGAATACGAAGAAATCAATGCCAAAATCCAATCCCTCACCAAAGAGAAAGATGGCTTGGTTTCCAAAATCAATACCGGTTCAGAGGACCATCAGCTGATGGTCGATTGGGCAAAACAAATCCAAAAAATCGAAAAAGACTTAGAAGATCTCGAGATGAGGTGGCTTGAACTGAGTGAATTGGAAGGGATCGATTGATCCCTTTTTTTATGGCCGATACCAAAAATCCAACGGATCTGGTATCTGAAACTGGAAACCGGTTGCGAGGATTTTGTCTGCTGAGATTTCTTTCCACATTGACTCTCCTTTTTTCTCGTAGCTTACAGGCGGTGAAAAACCCAATTCTAATGCATTCTTTTCATAAACATCTCTTCTCAAGGGATGCACAGGTGCCACACCATTGAAAGTTTCATTCCAAAGGTTGTTTTCAATAATCCAAGAAGACAGTCTAACCGCATCTACCTGATGGATATAATTGACAGGGCTGTCTCCTGTCACGTTTGACTTTCCTGAAAAATACCTTCCGGGAATCCTGTCCACTCCCAACAATCCGCCAAACCTGATGATCGTCAGGTCATAGCTTTTTTCGGATTGAATAATTTGTTCGGCCCGCAAAATACCCGGGCTTCCTGTGTTCTCCATCGTCAGACGGAATGATTCATCCACTTTCTGATTCCAATCCGGATAGACTGAGGTAGAACTGACGAAAATGATTTTCTTCACTTTGGACTGTACTGCCAATGCTTTGACAAATTTGATTTGCTCCACATAGAAACCTTCAGGTACGGACTTTGACCTGGGAGGAATATTGATAAAAAGCACATCTGTCTCAAAAAGTGATATGAATCCCAATCCTTCAGGATGGGGATTGAATTTTAACAAAGCTGTTTCAATTCCTTTGGATTGCAATCGGGATAATTTCTCTTGGGTAGTAGTGCTTCCTTTGACATGACATCCTTTTTCCAAAAAGTGCAATGCCAGGGGCTCTCCCAACCAACCCAATCCGATGATAGCTACTGAAGTCATAAAAAACTGTGGTAAATTTTCAAATATTTGGTAATTTGAGTGGCAGACAAAGATAACGCTATTCCAAAATGGAAATCAGACCAAGGCTTCTTTTTAAAATTTCTATTTTCCGACCGAATGTACTGGCACTTGGAATGTTGTCTGTTTTCATCTTTGCTTCCTGCAACTTCAATAAAAACAAAAATCCGATGCTCGGAAATTGGTATGGCTATGAGGAAGATTCTACCTATTACGAGTTGTATGTCAATGATTCTCTGATTGTGCTCCACCACCTAAATATTGGCCCTGTGGGATATGACTATACGATTGACGGCAATCTTCTGGTAGTGAGTAATGAAGCCGCGATGGAAAGAATCTGGAGGGTGTCAGAGGACGATGGCGAAACCTTCACGCTTACTGACAGCCTTGAATCTATCCGATACAGCAGATTGGAACTGCCAAAGGATTTTTTTCTAAGCATAAAAGATTCTATTTCTTACCGTGAATTCAAAAAAGAGTTTATGAACCGTTATTCCAGGAAAAACAAAGCCAAATAAAAATCCCTCTTTCGGAATTAATGAAAGAGGGATGTCATTTTATTTTTCTTTTTTAGGCATGGTCCCGAGGATATAATCCCAAAGCGGTGAACTAACGCCGAAAGCCACATCGGGATCTTTGTAGTGGTGGACGGCGTGGTTTACCCAAAGAACTTTTAGAAAATTCTTTGGTGGCTGGAAAGCATGCACGACATAATGCACTCCCAAGTAAGAAGAATAGCCAACTAAAAACCCGGGCAAGAAATAAAGGGTAAAATCACCCATGATTAAATTGAAAACAGCATAGAAAATTAAGACGTAAGCAGCGCTCACAAATGGAGGCATAGCTAGTCTGTCCTTGTCTTTGGGATAGTCATGGTGGACCCCGTGGACACTGTACTGAAGTTTATCCTTGACAGGAGTATCCGGCTCCATGTGGAAAAAATGCTTGTGCATCATATATTCCACAAATGTAAAAGCGAAAATTCCCGACAGCAAAACCAAAATCCCAACTCCCACTTCGATATTGGTCGTGGTTACCGCAAAATAGAGGCAGACCGACGAAACCAAAAAGAACAAGGTAATCGGAACCAAGATGTGGGTCCTTGAAAGTTTTTCCAGAAGCGGGTTTTCAAACATGTGGGCAGAACCCGTATTATCGGGTCTGTCCAACCTTCCGATTTTTTTCAATGTACTCGTACTAGTTGGCATAGTTTACTTATTTGAGATTCTGCATAATATCAATAAAACTAATAAAAAAGGTAAATAGTTATACAAATCATCTTTTTTGATTCACAAATTTACATTTAAAACACAAATTTATTGATTTCAACAATAAAAATTCCCTAATGATTTAAATCATATTTTAGGCTCAATGATTTTGTTTCCTCCAAAGTCTGAACATACACCTGCTCATAAAGTGGCAATATTTTGGTTACATCAAATTCTTTGGCCCGGGCAAGTGCCCTTTCTTTGAATCCCGGGAGGTTTTTGTCGTCAAGGATTTCAAGGGCTTTTTCGGTCATGGTTTTTACATCTCCGATTTTACAGGTAAATCCGGTGACTCCGTCGATGTTCAATTCAGGAATACCTCCTGCATCAGAACTTAGAACCGGGACTTCACATGCCATCGCTTCCAAAGCCGCCAATCCAAAACTTTCCTTTTCGGAAGGCATGACAAATAAATCTGCCACAGAAAGTACTTCCTCTACCGCCTCCATTTTGCCAAGGAACCTGATATCATCACAGGTTCCCAATTCTCTGCAGAGCCTTTCCATCTTATCCCTTTCAGGGCCGTCTCCCACAAGCAACAATTTTGCTGGGATTTTTTTTCTCAATTCAAAGAAGACGTGGATCACATCTTCTACCCTTTTGACTTTCCTGAAGTTGGAAGTATGTACCAGGAGTTTCTCACCTTGTGGACAGATAGCCAGTTTGAAATGTTCCTTTTTTTGTCTTTTGAACCGTTCCAAATCGATGAAATTGGGTATCACGACAATGTTCTTCCTAATGGCAAAATGCTCGTAAGTAGCTTTTCTCAAATCTTCGGAAACTGCCGTAACCGCATCAGATTCATTGATACTGAAGGTGACAACAGGCTCATAACTTGGGTCTTTGCCCACCAATGTGATATCGGTTCCGTGAAGTGTGGTGACTACGGGAATATAAATCCCCTGTTCTTTGAGAATCTGCTTGGCCATATATGCCGCCGATGCATGCGGAATCGCATAATGGACATGAAGGAGGTCAAGCTTTTCAAAACTCACCACATTCACCATCTTACTTGCAAGTGCAAGTTCATAAGGTGCATGTTCGAACAATGGATAGCTTTTGATATCCACCTCATGGTAGAAGAGGTTCTGATTGAAAAAGTCAAGCCTCGTCGGCTGTCGGTAAGTGATGAAGTGGACTTGGTGGCCTTCTTTGGCTAGGGCTTTTCCTAACTCCGTGGCTACCACTCCACTGCCTCCAAAAGTAGGATAACAAACGATTCCTATTTTCATGTTTGCTGAGATGAATGTTTATAACAAAAATTTAAACACGGTTTTTATATAAAAATGTTCAATTCTTCTGATTTAAAATTTTTATAGAAAGGCACGCTGTACTCTTTCTGAAGGCTTTTGAACGCTACGGCATCCAACTTTTTCTTCTTGAAATAAGTAACTTCCTCATTCCAAGGTTTTAAGGAAAAGAGATACTCCCTAGTTATTGTTCCTTGACCATAACCAAATTTTCTCTTTTGCTTTGGATTTCCATGGCTTTGTAAATCACATCATGGATTTCCTGACGGACCCCGTCTTTGAGCAGGAGGTTGTTTTCTGCATATGGATGGACCCTGTTGGAGAGGAAAACATAAATCAGGTCATTTTCAGGATCAGCCCATACACAGGTACCTGTAAATCCGGTATGCCCAAAAGTACTCTTTGGAGCCATATTCCCTGCGCTGCCTCCTTTTCCTTTCTCGGGCTCGGGCTTATCCCAACCCCAGCCGCGTCTGCTTTGTGTGGATTGTCTTTTGGTGAATTCCGTAACAGTTTCCTCATTTATGAATTCTACATCAGCATATTTGCCGCCGTTGAGCATCATTTGCATCAGGACAGCAAGGTCATTGGCTTTGCCAAAGAGTCCTGCATGTCCTGCCACTCCCCCATACATGGCAGCGCCGGGATCGTGCACATACCCTTGGATCTGCCGCTTTCTGAAAGCCACATCCTCTTCTGTCGGCGCCACAAAATCAATCGGGTATTTATTGACCGGATTGAAGGTCATCGAATAAAGCCCCAAGGGGTTATAGAGATTTTGCTCCAAAAACTCATCTAAAGGCTGGTTTGTCAATTCCTCCACCAAGGCCTGCATCAGGTACATGGTCAGGTCAGAGTATACATAACTGTATTTCTTTCTATTGGCTTCAGGTTTTCTCAGCTCAGATTTTACTGTCCATGTCCATATACTGTCACGGAGAGAATTCATCGCAAACATCTCATTGGATACCGGAAGGGTATAACCTTGTTCGGCCGCAGCGCGGTAATATTCCGGTTTCCACTGTCCTGCTTCCACTGTTTTGTTATAATGGGGTATAAATGCCACCAAGCCGGCCTCATGGGCCAAGATGTCTTTCAAAATCAGATGCTCTTTATTGGTATTTCGCAATCCGGGAATGTACCGCCCTATAGGCTTGTCCATGTCTATCATTCCCCTGCTTTCGAGGAACATCACTGCCTGTGTCGTCGCCAAAATTTTGGTAATGGAGGCAAGGTCGTATACAGTCTCAGTACTGACAGGCCTGGTTTTTTTATAATCATAATAACCGTAGGCTTTTTCAAATACCACCTGACCGTTTTTTGCGACCAAAACCACGCCGCCGGGTATTGCCTGCTTTGCAATACTCTTGGCCATGATCGTGTCAATCTTGGCCAATCTCTTGCTGTCTAGTCCTTGACTTTCAGGAATACTGTAGGAAAGTCTTCCCAATCCTTCCATGTAGCCACCCGTTCCCTGTCTTAACGTCAGGTTAGCTGAAACCGGGAGCAGACCATGGGCATTTCTGGCCCCAAAAATTATCTCCGGTGCCATTTTTTGGGTAACGGCATTATTCTCAAAGGCCACAATATTGTGGGGCATCTCCGGCAAGGACTTGATCGAATAGGCACTTCCAAAGACAACAAGAATAACATTTTTATCCCGGCTTAATTTTTTGATAAAATCAAAATCACTCATGCTCACCCCAAAATTCCTCTTTGGGGTATTGGTGATTCCCATCATGCCGACAATGACGGTTTGGTAAGGCTGAAGCTTCTCTGCAAGACCATTCAGGCTATCTTCGACCGCCCCATTCTCAATCCGGAAATGGTCAAACCTTGCATATTTATCTAATTTCTTCTGAAACTCGGTTCCGTTGCCACCAATGGTGAGGGAAGCAAAATTTTGCATGTCCAAATGGCGAAGCGGCAGCAGGTTGTCTTTGTTGGAAGTAACCGTAATGGATCTTTCATAGAGTTTTTCTACCAATAAAGCTGCCTCGGGTCTATTGATTTTTTCCGCAAGTTTATAGGTATCTATAGAGTGGTTTTGGTCCAATCCTGCCCAAAATTTAGCTTTGAGGATTCGTCTGATTTTTTCATCCACTTCCTCTTGGCTGATCTTACCTTCATCGATGGCCTGTAGGATAAGTGCTTTGGCTTTTGGGACATTTTGAGAATACAACAACACATCATTCCCCGCCAAAAGCGCATATAAATCCACTTCTCCAGGTTTCATGTATTTGGATACACCTTTCATATTCAGGGCATCGGTAAAAACCAGTCCATTGAAATTCATCTGCTTCTTCAGCAAATCCGTGACTACATACTTGGAAAGTGTGGTGGCTTTGTTGGATTCGCTGTCCATGCTCGGCACATGCAAGTGGGCGACCATGACACTCATCAGGTCATTTTCGATCAATTCTCGATAGGGATAAAGATCAATGTCCTTGATCCTCGTCTCGGAATGCTTGATGACAGGCAGGGTATAGTGGGAATCTGTCTCGGTATCCCCATGTCCCGGAAAATGTTTGGCATTGGCCATGACTCCATTATCCTGTAAACCTTTCATGTAGGCCAATGATTTTCTGGTGACCAAATGCTTCTCTTCCCCAAAAGCCCTGTATCCGATCACCGGATTGTTTGGATTGGAATTGACATCTACGACCGGGGCAAAATTGATGTGCATTCCCAAAGATTTGAATTGAAAGGCTATTTCTTTGCCCATTTCATAGATCAGGTCCTCATCGGGAAGGGCGCCCAAGGTCATGGCCTTGGGAAATCCGAGGATGGAATCCAACCGCATGTTGACGCCCCATTCTGCATCCATCGCAATGAACAGAGGCATTTTGGAAATGGATTGGTAATAATTGGTCAAATTGGCCTGTCTGACCGGTCCGCCTTGAAAAAATATAAGTCCACCAATGTTTTGCTCAGTGATCAGTTTGGCAATTTCTTCGACATGCTTTTCATCCTTATTGGAATAAGCGGCCACCATAAACAGCTGCCCCAAACGCTCTTCAAAACTATTATTCTCAAAAACACTGTCCACCCACTCCATCTGCCTGCCGAGATTCTCGGTACTCAGTGGATCCTTTTCATCTAATTTTGAATCAAGGTTGGATTTTTCCCATCCCATCAACACGTCGGACTGAAATATCACGACCAACCCCAACAGGATACCCCAAACTTTTATACGCATGCTCTTGTTTAATTTTTATTGCTTAAATTTTAAAATAACTTTGTATGAATATACATCAATTTGTACAAACATATACGAAAAAAAGAAGCCCAAAGTATCAATTTGTGATGATTGGAACTGATGTTTTATAATTGAATGATTACCAAATTGAATTTAACCGTCCTATGAAATTACCCTCTTTATTCAGAACAGCCCAACCCATGCGGTTTGATATCAAGCCTCGGTTCTATGATCCTGTCAAGGAGGAAATCGAACAAAGGACTGCAAGGATCAAAAAAGAATTACAGGCTGAAGGAAAATTGCCTTATGAAGAAGGATATGACCCTGAAAATGATTCTTTTCGGGGTGGTTCTGCCATCAGAGGAGCATTTACCCAAGGAAGTCCTATCAAAGGAAAAACCACTACCCCGTTTTCAAACACAGGATTTCTCCGCCTATTGATTTTTTTAATATTGATTGTACTCGTTTTTGGGTACGTTTATTATGGTCCTGATGCGGTGTATTACCTGTTGTATTTTGCTTTTGCTGTTTTGCTTGTCTATTTGGTATTCAAGCTTAAGGGAAGGCTTAAGCAATGAGTGACATTATCCATTTACTCCCTGATGCGATAGCCAATCAGATTGCAGCGGGCGAAGTAGTGCAGCGTCCGGCATCGGCCTTGAAGGAATTGCTTGAAAATGCAGTCGATGCCAAAGCGACACAAATTCAGGTTATCGTCAAGGACGCCGGAAAAACCCTCATTCAGGTCATTGACAACGGAAAAGGCATGTCTATGACGGATGCGAGAATGAGTTTTGAGCGGCATGCAACTTCCAAAATCAGAAATACAGAAGATTTGTTTTCGATCCGCACATTCGGTTTCCGCGGAGAAGCATTAGCCTCTATCGGCGCCGTAGCCCAAGTGGAGATGAAAACCCGTCAAATCGGAGCTGAATTGGGGACCATAATTGTGATGGAAGGTTCGGAGGTTAAAAAGCAGGAACCTGCTTCCTGTCCCGAAGGAACTTCAATATCCGTCAAAAACCTGTTTTTCAATGTTCCTGCCCGAAGGAATTTCCTGAAATCCAATCCTGTGGAAATGCGCCACATGGTGGAAGAGTTTCAAAGAGTTGCCCTCTCTTATCCTGAAATAGGATTTACTTTTATCCAAAACGACCTTGAACTTTTCAGACTTTTGCCTGGGAAACTCAGCCATAGGATATTGGGGATTTTCGGAAAATCCTATCAGGGACAGTTGGTGGCCTGTCTGGAAGAAACCCCGCACCTGAATGTCCGTGGATATATCGGCAAACCGGAATCTGCCAAAAAAACCCGCGGTGAGCAGTATTTTTTTGTCAACAACAGGTATATCAAAAACAACTACCTCAACCACGCTGTCAGTAATGCCTATGAAGGATTGATGTCCGGCGACATGCAGCCGTTTTACGTGCTGTTTTTGGAGATTGACCCAAGTCATATTGACATCAATGTCCATCCAACCAAAACCGAGATAAAGTTTGACGATGAAAGGACGGTTTATGCGGTGGTAAGGTCAGCAGTCAAGCAATCCCTTGGCGCCCACAATGTGGTGCCGGCACTCGACTTCAGCTTCGATGTGAATTTTACCGAAAACTGGAAATCCAACAGGGAACAAACCGAAGCTGTCCATACAGAGAACACCCTCCAACCTGACAACCAAGGGACGGAAAATAAATACAAAACATTCCAAAGTCCCGCCTATCAGAAGCAATCTGTCTCTGGCTGGGAAAGGCTTTTTGAGGGTGGGGGAAATGCCACAGAGATTTCCCGAGGAAAGGAAATAAGAAATATGGGCGAAGAGGAAATCCTCACTATATCCTCCAAAGCCAACGAAGATGTCCTCCATTTTCCTGAGGGGAATGCTACCGGTGCGACATTTCAAGTTGAAAACAATTATATTGTAGCTCAAATGTCTACCGGCCTGATGTTCATAGACCAACAGTCGGCGCATGAGCGGATCTTATATGAAAGGTACCGCAAGCAACTCCAACAGGCTGCCGGGGCTTCGCAGCAATGTCTGTTCCCTCCCCATATCCAATTGAGCCAGGCGGACTTTGCTTTGGTGATGGACATCAAAGAGGAACTGTTGAGTCTTGGTTTTGTGATTGTAGAATTCGGAAAAGACACAGTTTTGATCCAGGGAGTGCCTGCTGATATTCAGGTCAACAATGAGAAAGCCTTATTCGAAGGATTGCTGGAGCAGTTCAAGCACTTCAAGTCTGAGCTTTCATTGGACAAAAGAGAAAATCTGGCGAGGTCACTTGCCCGGAGATCCGCCATCAAGCGGGGCAGCAAACTGGATATGTCCGAAATGGAAATAATCGTTGGTCAGCTATTTGCGTGTCAAAATCCAAATTATGGCCTTTCGGGGAACAAAACTTTTGTCAAAATTGATTTACAACAAATTCATGGCTTCTTTACCAGATAGTATATGTTTAGAAATATTACCCCTGTAGTAAAAAATATCCTGATCATTACCGTTGCCGTATTTGTCGTGACGACGTTTTTGATGCCACAACTGAAGGGGATGCTTGCTTTGTATTATGTCAATAGCAACCGCTTCATCCCTACCCAATTTTTGACATACATGTTTATGCATGCTGATGGATGGCACCTTTTCAGCAATATGTTTGGGTTGTTTATCTTCGGTCCTTTATTAGAGGAATTTCTCGGTCCCAAAAAGATTCTGACCTTGTGGATTGTCTGCGGCGTAGGCTCAGGATTGTTGTATTCAGGCTATACAGCCTACCAAATGAATAAGTTGGATAACAAGATCAGCGCTTTTTATGAAGAACCAAGTCCGGATCAGTTCAATCAGTTTGTAATTCAAAACAGACATTTGTTCAAAGCAAACGTTTTTGATTTTGTAGATTCCTATAGCCGCAATCCCGCAGATCCGGCTCATATCCAAAGAGCAAAAGAAAACCTGACAGCAGTCCGAGATCTTCAGGCCAATGTTCCGATGGTAGGTGCCTCCGGTGCCCTTTTTGGGGTATTAATCGCATTTGCCATGTTATTTCCAAACACCCAGCTCTTTTTGTTGTTTCCCCCTATGCCGGTCAAAGCCAAGTATTTGGTGCTGTTTTACGGCCTTTACACCATTTACAACGTTGTTAACAACAACCCACTGGACAATGTGGCGCACTTTGCCCACCTCAGCGGTTTGATAGTAGGGGCTGGATTGGTGTATTATTGGAAAAAAAGTAGAAAAGACTTTTATTAAAACTAATTATGTACGACGGATTCTGGTATAACCTCAAAAACGCTTTCAAACTCCAAAACAACAGCTTGTATAAGATCCTGGCGATCAACATACTGGTATTCTTTGTGTTGGTTTTTGTCCGGGTAATCTTTACCTTCTCAGGAGCAGGAAGTATTTATGAGGGTTTTAGGTCCTACCTGATGATGCCGGCGGATTTGCCACAATTGATCATCCAGCCGTGGTCCGTTTTGACATACATGTTCTTTCACGAAGGGATTTTCCATATCCTTTTCAATATGCTGTTTTTGTATTGGTTTGGTCTCCTGCTCAACGAATATTTAGGAAGTAAAAGATTGGCCAATATCTATATTTTGGGCGGTTTGGCAGGGGGTATTTTCTACCTCGTGATGTACAATATCTCCCCCTATTTTGCGGATTCTCTGGCTACAGCCCGGATGTTGGGAGCAAGTGCAGGTGTGTATGCAGTGGTGGTTGCAGCTGCTACTTTATCACCAAATACCACTTTCTTCCTCTTGCTTCTAGGTCCAGTCAAAATCAAATACATCGCCATTTTTTATGTACTGATTGCATTTGTCAATTCGACGGGAAACAATGCAGGCGGGGAATTGGCGCATTTGGGAGGTGCAGCTTTGGGTTTCCTATATGTCACTCAACTCCAAAAAGGCAGAGACTTAGGATCATGGATTCAGGCAATCGGAAATTTCTTCACCAAGATATTCACTAGAAAGTCTCCCGTGAAAGTCTCCTACCGTAAAACAAAAACCTATTCTTCCGTAGGAGATTTCTCCCAAACCAAATCCAGTAAATCATCTCCTGCTGCCAAAACAGAGGTCGTTACCCAAGATGAGATTGATATGATTTTGGACAAAATCGCCGCAAAAGGCTATGACGGTCTGAGCAAAGAAGAGAAAAGAAAGCTTTTTGAATTCAGTAAGAAATAAGTTTTTTCAGTAAACAGTTTTTCAGTGGGCAGTTTTACAGTGATCAGTTTTACAGTGATCAGTTTTCAGTGATCAGTATATAGTCTTGGCCTATCAAGTAAAAAATTAGGAAAGGATTATTTAAGCCTTCTTTCTTTACGGTAAAAAAAATACCTCACACAGAAACTCAGAGGAAAAGGAGAAAAAGAGGAGAAGGGAAAATTCAGATTGAGGATGTTTGTGGAGACACAAACATTGGCGGTGTCGACCGACCACGTAGTGGTCAAATATTGGTAGCCCCGAGTAAGGAACGCAACTCGGGGTTAGAAACCAGAACAGCGATTCCGGTTTTTGGCCAAGGAAATGCAAATAGGGAATTCGGGTTTCCGCCAAAAACAGGGACGTTCAAAATCCTTTGCGCTCCATTGCGAAACCTTCTTTGCGGTTCTGCCCCATTGCGAGCTTAATTCTCCTTACGACTCAATCTCCAAAAAAGAGCCCCTATTTCTAGAGGCTTTTGCTTTGATTCAATATTTCCTTTGCGGTTCTGCGTCTTTGCGAGAAATAAAAAACTTACCTACGACCCAATCTCCATTTCCAGATAGGATAACCTTCCAACCTGGTCCATGCCTTGGATGACGACTTTGTACCTTTGGACAATGTCAGAGTTGAAAAACTCAATATTGGCAGTATTTCCCTGCAACTTTATCTTGGGATTCCAATAGAGTGTGGATCGAAAATCAGGTTTTGCTATGGTCTCTGTATCGTATTTTGGCATATAAAATTCCTTAGGAGTCGAATACCCAGGAAACCTGATGTTGAAAATCCCTTCTCCTGTATCGACGATTCCGTTGCCCCGCTTGGTGTAAACCGCTATCACGCCTCCGGCACCTGCAGAACCAAACATGGCCAAGCTAGCCCCGTCTTTGAAAACATCAATTGCCGCCATGTCTCTTGGCGAAATCGCACTCAGAAACTGCGCATCTACGGGAACATTATCCAACAAAAATATAGGTGAAAGGGCATTCAATGACCCGGCACCCCTGATCGTGATAGTCGGTGAACCCATTGGATTTGGTTTGACCTGCACGCCCGGGAATCTTCCCTGCAGCAATTGCCATATATCAAAATACCCTTCAAAACCTCCGATTTCAGCAGGAACAAGGGTCATATCTCCTTTTCCATATACACGGGTAACTTCCTCATTTGCGACCTCATATTTTTGGGATTGAACCACAAATTCGTCAATCTCCACCAGGTCCATCTCATCAAACGCCGCAGAAGCCTGTCTTCTTTTTTCTGCATTTACCAAGTAATCCCGCAATACAGGATTGACTTCAAAGCCCTTGGCCAAAGGCTTGAAACCTGTCCATTTTTCGTATTTGGCTATCGGTGCATCCAAATCCAACTCCACAAATTCCTTCATTTTTTTGTCATTGATGGAAATGGTCAAAAGCGTGGTGTCAGAAAAAATCATGTCATCAATGATGAATTTTCCTGTTTCATTGTACTGGATTGCGAGAAAATCTTCCTCTTTTCCTTTGCTGAATACATTGATCATCCCGCCGGTTACCCCTTTTTTGTTGTTGGACTTTGGTTTGATAGTTCCGGTGATATTGATGCCCTGCTCGATGAAATTCGGGTTTTCGAACTTCCCTGCCATCACAGATTCCCAATTAAATCTCCTCCATCCATGGGTCAGCATGATCAGGTCAAGGCCCTCCACGTCTTTTTGATCTCCAAAAAAATGCTTGGCTGAAAGGATATTGCCCCGGAGTTCGGATTCCATTTTGAGGTAAGAAATAATATTGGATGAAAAATTATTTGAAAACTCATCTGCATCAGTGATGGATACAGAATAGGAACCCTTCTCAAATCCTTCCCCATCGAGGGTCAGTTGCCACGAGTTTTTTCCTCTTGGTTTTAATTCAACTTTCGATGCATCAAGATTGATCTTTCTTTCCGGTGTAGGAATATAAACCAAACGCTCTGCCAAAGCAGTGCCACTAGGCTCGAAAATTGTCACCTGATTGATGCCCGGAGCAAGATTGGCCTTGTTGATACGGGCACCTGTAACACCGTTGGAAAGGTTGATCACCTGCATGTGGCCGATTCTGCCGCGTGCATGGACCACGAGCAAACCTTCCGCAGTAGGAGAAATCGTTTTGAAATCATTGGCCTGTACCAACACGTTCAATAGGCCTTCCTTCGAATTGTCAACCGCCAGATTGATCCCCTGAACCTTTACCGCAGGAAGCTTTCTCTCAAAAACAGCCTCATTTGCGGTAATCTTGGAGACATAATTTTGACCCTCTTTGGGAGTAAAACTGAAAGCTCCCAAGCCCCACTCATTGGTAGAAAAATTGATTTCTTCTTCACCGTTATTGATTTTTCCTGTTAGCTGTACCGGAGAACCATCAGGATAAACAGCCCTGACAGCCACTTTATTGTTGAATCCGGAAATCAGGTCTCCACCTTCCGGCAAGAACTGAATGTCTATACTCCCCGAAGGAAAAGGTAAAATGAATTTTCTGGCGATGCCGTATTCCTCATTTTCATTCCATGTCAAAACCAATTCGGTAACATTTTCCAAGGCTGAAAGCGGTAATGTAATTTCAATAGAACTTGCTCCATTGGCATCCAACAAGACCGAACCTTCTTTGATTGTTTTCCCTGCGCCTACAATTGCGTAGGTAAGTTTTTCTCCTTTCAGAGGTGCTAAGTTGCGGTCAACAGCATTGATTTTTGCCTGATATTGGATGTCGTTTCCGGTTTCCTTTTTTTCAAAAACAACTGTTGGCTGAAAGCGTAAGTTGTAAGGCTCAAAAATTTCAATATTTGTATTGAATACTGATTCAGCACCAAAACCTTTGGACCAATGTGAATAGGCCTTGATGTGGTAAATACCCTCTTTGGTAAAGTTGTCAAGTTTAAAATCCCCGCTTCCCTGACCATCTTCGATTTTGACAGTCCTTTGTTGGAGGAGATTCCCTTCATTATCCAACAAATCCACATAGACCGTCTTGCTCAAAGGCGATGGCAGGTCCGGACTTCCGGCAGTGACATAGGCCGAAAACCACACATTATCACCGGCGGCATAGATGTTTTTGTCCAAGTGAACAAAAACTTTTTCTTCCGGAAAATCATTGACATAACTCTCTGTCATGCTAATGATTTTCTCGGAAAGTTCCTTGATGCTTGATTGGTTTTGGAAAGAAGAAAGGAAATATAAAAAAGGGAGGATCAAAAAGGGAAGGATGTACTTAACTCGACTCATTATTATTTGGGGTTTTGGGGTAAAAAAAACAAATGTCATTACCCATTACGTGGGGATGATGACAAAGTTTATTTTAAAATGAAATTTAGTTTCAATGTTAGGAAAATATTTTCCTTCTTTCTTATTTTCAATAAAATAAACAATGTATGCACACAATTATGCCAGTAGATTGGATATCCATTTAAATTTTTGTCTGCAGACTGAAATATCCGGTACATCGGTCTTCCGACTTCCGTCTTCCGTCCCCATGAAGAAGAATATAGGGTTACTGGCAAAGAAGCGTATTTCCATGAATAAACTGTAAGTGATATATAATCACCCTAAGAAGAGAGCGGTTTTAAGGAAAAGTTCAAGATTCCAACTGAGCAACTTCGTTTTTATTGGCCAATTGACCGCAGGCGGCATCGATGTCCTGACCGCGGGATTTGCGGACTTTGGCGACGATACCATTGTTTTCCAATATCCTGACATACATTTCCACGGCATCTTTGGATGCCTGACGGAATTCCCCTTCATCGATCGGATTGTATTGGATGATGTTGACTTTGGAAGGAATGATTTTGCAGAATTTGGCCAAGGCCCGGGCATGTTCCTCGTTGTCATTGATGCCATCCCAAATCACATATTCATAAGTGACTTTCCTCTTGGTTTTTTGGTACCAATATTTCAAAGCTTCCGCCAAGTCCTCCAAAGGATTGACATCATTGATCGGCATCAGGCGGCTACGGGTTTCGTTGATGGCAGAATGCAGCGAAATGGCAAGATTAAACTTGACTTCATCATCGGCCATTTTCTTGATCATTTTGGGAATGCCGACTGTCGAAAGCGTAATCCTCCTCGCCGCCATTCCAAGACCTTCGGGTGAGGTGATTTTGTCGATGGCTTCGATGACATTGGCATAATTAAGTAGCGGTTCGCCCATTCCCATAAAGACAATATTGGTCAGGGGTCGGTTGAAATAGGTTTCCGCTTCTTCTTTGATAGCGACGACCTGATCGTATATTTCATCCGGGTTGAGGTTGCGCATGCGCTTCAGCCGGGCAGTGGCGCAGAAGTTACAGTCGAGGCTGCAACCTACCTGCGAGGAAACACAAGCCGTAATCCGCTTGGAAGTGGGAATCAGGACAGATTCTACGATTTTGCTGTCAAAGAGCTTGACTGCATTTTTGATCGTGCCATCTGCTGAGTGCTGCATCAGGTCGACGTGGATATGGTTGATGATAAAGTTGGCTTTAAGCATTTCCCTGGTTTCCTTGGAGATGTTGCTCATGTCATCAAAGTTTTTAAGAGACTTGTTCCAAAGCCATTCATACACCTGCTTGGCGCGGAACTTCTTTTCCCCCTTGTCGATAAAAAATTCCTCCAACTGCTCCAAGGTGAATTTTCTGATGTCTTTCTTTGCCGTACTGTCCATGCTGCAAAGGTAAGGATTGGAAGATTGGAAAATTATAAAATTATAAAATTGAAAAATTAGGATTTAAGGTTTGAAAGTTATAAGGTTAGGAAGTTGGGAGGTTGGGAAGGTTGGAAGGTTGGAAATATGATACCTTTATTCAGAAAATTTCATTCCAAATTGATGTTTTTTCCTTTACTGACTCTGTTTATCCAGAGATTTAGAAAAAATGAAAAATTAGGACTGGAATATCAATCAATATCCAATCCTAATTTGTAGAAAATAACAAATCCTTATCACCCCTTCATCAAATCCCTCAACTCCGTCATGGTATTTCTGATATCGACGATGCTTTCCCATTCACGGTCTTTTTCGCCATGCTCGATGCCAACATAGCCATGGTAACCATGGGAAAGGACGATTTTCATCATCCTGCTGTAATCAAGTGCATGTTCTTTTCCTCGGTCATCCCACACGGTAGGCTTCAGACTTACGCCCTTTGCAGTAGGCATCAGTTCGTCGACTCCCCTGTAGGAATCATAGGAAACAATCCTTTTATCATCACCATGAATCCTGAAATTGCCAAAATCAGGCAAGGTCCCTGCCCTTCTATGGGAGGTCTGTTTGATCAATTCGGCAAGCCATTTGGCATTGCTGGAGAATCCTCCATGGTTTTCGATCACGACATTGATGTCAAATTCATCGGCAAACTCACACAATTGCCTCAATCCTGAACTGCAGACATCAATCGCCTGCTGTTCAGCTTTTGGATCCTCGCTCCATGGTACTGCTGTGTAGGCATTGACACGGATCGAATGGCATCCCAAAAACTTGGCGGCCTCCACCCATTTTTTGTGGTTCTCGACTGTCTGCTTGCGCTCTTCGGACGTGGCTGCACCCAGCATTCCCTCCCTGTCACACATGATCAAAACCGAAGTGACTCCCTCGCCTTCAGCCCGGGTTTTCATTTCCCTGAGGTAATTCATGTCTTTGGCTTTGTCCATAAAGAACTGGTTGACATATTCCACCGCATCGATGCCATGTTTCTTGGATAGCATGGCAAAATCAAGGTGGTCCATCTTTCCTGCGAAAAGCAACCTGTTTACTGACCATTCGGCAAGTGAAATCTTGAATAAAGGATCTTCGTTTTTCATAGAAAATGCAAATTGGGGAAGGCCAAAAGTCAGTGCTGCAGCAGCGACTCCTGTTTTTTTGATGAAATTTCGTCTATCATTCATGTTTTGGAAGGGTTGGTTAAAAGTTAATTCTTTAGACACTCAAATCGGACCTATAAGCCGGAAATTCTGATCCAAAACAGTTGGAAGTCGGAAGACGGAAGACGGAAGACCGATGTCAGCGACTTTTTAGCATTGAACCATGAATCTTTTTTCATTTACTTTTTAATATATGAAATCAGATTTCCCAACCGGGTCTGTAGTCACGTGTCAGGAATTTATTGGCATTTTCATCATTGGTAATTTTCAGGGCAGCGGCGTCAAAGTCCACTTTTTTATTTGCCCGCAAAGCTACTGCCCCGAGATTGATGGTATCGGTGATGGTTTGGGCACGGATAAAACTTCCGGGAGTTTGTTGGCCCGACAGGATGGCTTCGACCCAAGCGTCAGTATTCCGCACAACCGCCCTTGAATCTATCCGCTCCGAAGCAGGTCTTTGGCTCATTTTGCTTTCAGGAAGCAGCACGGGATTTTCACCCCGGAAACCTCCAAGGATTTTACCTTTTGTCCCCACAAGCATCAAACCTTCTTCAGGAGTATCCCTGCCATCCATTTCTAGTTCCTCGCATGCAAATGGCTTCATCCCCCCATCATACCAAAACAGGTCAAATGCCGGCAGAGATGCCTGCTCAGGAAACTTCCATTTGATCATACTGCTCGCGGGAAATGCGACATCGTTTTTGACCCATTGATAGACTTGGTTGATTTCCTCGCGGGAAGTGGTACCAAAAGCCCTTGCACTCAAAGGGGATTTGGTGATCCCCAAAGTCTCAAAAAGCGGAAACAAACTGTAATGTCCCATGTCCGCCACTGAACCTCCACCAAACTCATACCATCCACGGAAGACATTGTGGGTATAGTTGGGATGATAGGGCATGTCGGGTACAGGCCCGAGCCACAGGTCCCAATTGAATCCTGCGGGAATTGTCATCGGTTCGGTCGGTCTTTTGGTCCACTGTTGCCACACCGGGCGGTAAGACCAATTGTGGATTTCGGTCAGTTCGCCGATCAGACCTTCATCCATCCAAGCTTTCATCTGTCGGTATTCGGGCCGGTCTGACCACGCCAAAAGATGCGTAATCACCTTGGATTCTTTTGCTTTTTCGATGACTTTTCTTCCTTCCAATAGTCGGTTAGAAATGGGTTTGTGGGTCACCACATGGATTCCCTGAGCCATAGCAGCCAAAGCAATCGGAGCATGGGTATGGTCGGGGGTCATGATTTTGACGGCATCGATCCCTTTTTCTTTGGCAAACATGTCCCTGAAATCTTCATAGGAGGCACAGCCTTTGTATTTTTTGGCAGGTTTGTTTTTGCCATAATATTGCTCCACATAAGCCTGTCCGACATCCCGGCCTCCGGGGATTCCGGGAACATTGTCCCACCACGAGTCATCTCCCAAGACTTTGCGGATGTCATTGCGGATGCCATTGGCGGACCAATCTATATAGTCGGTGCTGTATTTGTTGGAATCACAGACTGCCACCACCCTGACTTTTGGGTTTTGGAGCAAATCTCCCATTTCACGCAGGCCTTGGGTGCCGCAGCCAATGTTGGCCACGGTAATCTGATCAGAGGGAGGAATTTTGCCGCTTCCGGCGATGACATGGGATGGGACGATGGAGATGGTCGCTGCGACTGCGGCAGCTGAACCGATAAATTCTCTCCGGTTGATCTTATTCGATTGATCCATTGGGCTTACGATATTGAAGGTCAATAAATTACCCAAAAAGAACCGAAATTACAATCTTCCTTTTTTTGATGAACTTTGAAATCCGAAATCAAAAAGGGTTTAGAAGGAAAAACTCATTTAATCTTCGAATCAGCCATAACGAATTCTCCCTTAAACCAAACAAATTTGAATCAATTTTTAATAAAGCTGGCGATTAAAATCCAACCTTACAGGATGGTTTTGGGTAGGAGTTTACACATTTCTTAATAATAGAAGTTGGCGCAAAATTCAAGCTGAGTACCGGAATTTCCATTGACTTCGAGAATCATCGGATTGCCATACCAGTCTCCCTTGTGGATCAAACTATCATAAATCCCGGGGGGAAGTTGTAGATTTTTCACACCTTTAATCTTAACCAAAACCGTTTCAGATACCTCTCCTTTCATTCGAAGTTCTGTGGAATAAATCCGATTCCTTTCGGGATAATTTATAACCAAGGTGTCGACCTTAATTTTATCAGACATGAAAGTAAATGTTTTGCAAACCTCCTTTGCCCCCATTCCACAGGAACTAAGAAAAAAGAGCGCACAAAGTGCAAATGCTATCTTCCATGCAATTTTCTGAGCCAATGAGTCCATCTTGATTTGGGTTATAAATTTGTTGTCCTGCTTTAATTATTGCGTTAAAAATGGCTGATTGTAATTCATGCCTAATATTGCTTAAAGCGCAACTGGTTCATAAATGAAAATCAATTGGAACAAATCAAGTTTCGGATAAAATTCCTCTTGAATCATGATATTCTCCACTTTAAAATGAGCCGTGAATGGGTCCAGTTTTTCAAATCTAGGAAACCATCTTTTCATTTGTTTTTCAACCTCCAAAGTGGCTTCTACATGCCCCTCTGAAAAAGGGAAATAGCTTATTCTTGAATCGACTTTTTCAATAATTTTCGAATAATCCCGAAAGTCTTTTAAATAATACCTAATCGGAATTGCTGCTTCTTGGGAAAAGGAATAGTAGTAAAACCCGTAATATTCACCCAAAGTGCTTAGGCAGATTACCAAGCTGTCCTTACTTTTTTTCAGATTTATTTCTGTTCGGAGGCTGTAAGGATTAGCCAAGGCAGACCGATTAATTACCTTTCCGCATATTGAATTTTCTTCAAGTGATTCTGAGAATTTGTTCCAATCCTCTTCAAGAGATTGAATATTTTCAATTAGTTCAAACCACTTTTTATCAGGTAATTTCAAAAAATCATCTTCACCGATTTCAGAAAAAAATTGGTGAAGCCGTGGAATGGAAAAAATATTAAAGTCTCGCATAAAGCCACTATTGGAGCAAAACCCTATCTACCAAAAATGGGGTTTTATTTACTCTTAAAGAAACTGAAAATTTTCACTTAAAAATCATTAAAATGAATCTTTAAATTCTTGAACCCTCCAAAGAATTAATTTTCAACTCTTTAAATTTCCCCTTCAAGCCAAACAAAGGCCTGACCCAATTCCATCTCCTGATGCCGAATTCGTAAATCAGCCAAGCTATTCCAAAAGTTCCAAGAGCCATCAGGGAAAATTTCACAAAAAGTCCCAAGTCTACATACATCAGGTAGTATCCCAATGTGACCGTGATAGTTTGATGGAGGATGTAAAACGGATAAACCGCTTCATTGGCATAAGTAAGTTGTGCACTTGGCTTGTTGAGGTAAGCGGCAGCGTACCCAAACAACACCAAAATCCAAGCCCAAAGATTGACGACTTTGAAACCTGCTTCGATAAAATGGACCAATGTCGAATCTTCATGAAGCTGCCTCAAACCCACCATCAGCGTAAATCCGACCAATCCCAGATACAGGTACTTGCGACGGTTTTCCAGAACTGTTTTCCAAAAAATCTCCCTGACTGATATCAGCAAAAAACCATAGAAAAAGAAAGTGATGAAATTGATGATATTGAACCAATCCCCGACCAAAGCATGGGTGGATTCAAAAAATGGTTCGACCAAAGATTCCCAGATGTAAAGCGGTATGACCAGCCAAAACAGACCTAATGGTGTTGCCGCCAACTTCCGCATTCCTCTCAGAATCCCCGCCTGTGGATGGTCCCTGAGGTACAAAAATACCGGAATCAAAACCAAAGAAAACAACAATAAATAAGGCAAAAACCAAAGGTGGTGCCAGGAAAAATTTCCTTCAGGATATACTCCGACAAATGCTTCCGATGGCCAAAAGTCGAAATACCCACCGCTGAACTGCCCTCTATCCAATCGCTCAAAATATACCTGTGGCGGCACAATCAGGATAATTCCGGCAATCAGTGGAATCAGCAACCTTGCGATTCTTTCTTTGGCAAAAGCGCCGCCGCTTCTCTTTGAAAGTGCGTAAAATGTTCCCATTCCCGAAATCACAAATAGGATGGGCAGACGCCATTGGTTTACGAAAAGCATCGGCCAACGGAGGTTAGGGTAGATGATGTCATTTTTGATATGCCAACCCCAAGGAACGAAAAACATCCCCACATGGTAAAATATCAGCAATCCGAAAACGATGACCCGTAGCCAGTCTAAGTCCTGTCTTCGCATGATTTTAGATTTTTTTATCCAAAGATTCTTTCCTTTAAATATAACAGGGGTAAGGCTGTCTTAGAAATTATTAGATGTTTTTGGACATGATTTTTTGGGACTGAATAAAACTAATCAATCTTCAACTCCCAACCATTCAAAAACATCATCAAAATTGACGGTAACTGAAGAAAACCCATCAGGGTGCAGATTTGGGAAAATAGTCAGGCTGTTTTCCCTGTCCATCAGCAAAGCTTTTACAAAATGAAGCTTATGCCCTTCTGCCAGGCTTTGTTGTCCTTCCAGAAAAGCCCTTCCTGCTGTGGTATTGCCGAAGCTTTGGGTGTTGGGCCTTTTAAGTATTGCCGCAAATAATTGTTCGCCTTCCCTACATGTAGACCTGTCAATCAAGACCGCAACTTTAGGTAAAGGAGACAAGACTTCCAATGCATTTGGAACGGTCACTTTTTGGACACCACCTATAAAGGATGCGCCGTTTACATATTCCCACTGTTCCTTTTTATTGTCATTATAAAAAAATGCTCCCAAAACCCCTTCTCCAAGCAAAGGCCCCAATCCTGCCAACATTCCTTCAAAGCTCCCTTCTGTCAGGCTTCTGAGGTCTATGATCCAAGCATCTGTCCCTTCCAATTCTCTTGACCTAATCTGATCCTGAATGGCAATAGCCAAATCTTCGGGAGTTAACCGGGAGGTAGGAATGTCCAAATACGCTATGTTTTTGGGTAAAGAGGGTGTTTGTTTTTGCCCTAGAATACAATCAAAGGCATTTTTGTCTCCTGCTACAATTTCCCCTCTTGAGTTGACCACATAACCTTTCTCATCCCCAATCAGCTCAAACACTTTATCTATTGCGGCATAAATATCCTCGATTTTCCGGGCACCCTTGGTCAAATCCGATATTGCCTGATCAATTTGGGATTTCTTTATAGTATAATTGTAGCTATATGAATCCAAAAAATCATTTTCGACAACCTGAAGAAATTCATTCAAAAAGGCCTCTGCTTCTGGAGAAATAGTTTCTTCAATTTTTTCCTCAGTTTCCTGACAGGAAAAAGTCAGCATAACGATAGCAAGTATTGAAAGAAATCGTTTCATATGGTATCCGTTATATCTGAGAATATTATAAAAATATACTGTTAAATTCAAAAATTCAAAGAATTTTTTGAAATCTTGGATGATGATTTTTTTATTGAATGGCAATGATTTATGATTCCGTTGATGTGATTTATTTCCCTTTTGAATAAAAATCAAGATTATACCTAACTTCTTTAAGTAAAGCTGGGTTAGTATAAGCATGCAAAATTTTAATTTTCAAATTATATTTCAATGAAATTTCTCCCCTGCTTTAGCTTTTCCAATTGTTTGCTTTTAGGCATATTTTGTTTTTTACCATTCATTTCAAATGGACAGGATCAATCATTTACGATCAAAGGAACTGTCATCGATGCTGATTCCAAACAGCCGGTGCTGTTTATGCAGGTTGCACTTTTCAAACCTGGAACAGATACTCCGGTGACCTTTTCTGATACCAAGGACAATGGGGAATTTTCCCTATCTGCTCCAAACGGAAGCTATGAATTGAATTTCTACCTGATCGGGTATGACAAGAAAACCATTGCCGACATCCGCTTGAATGGCAATACCGATCTAGGAAAAATCGAGGTCAAAAGTGAAAACCAAAATCTGGAAGAAGTCGTGGTGCAGTCCACCAAATTCCCTTTTCGCGCAGATGTGGAAGGCATTACGATCAACCCTGAAGCCAATATGTCTAACCTCGGGGGTACTTTGTTGGATATCCTGAGAAACACACCTTCAGTCAGTGTCAGTGATGATGGTACGATCGCGCTGAGGGGAAGTACCGGAACCAACATACTCATCAATGGACGGAACTCCTCCCTGACCCAAAACCTCGACCAACTCCCGGCAAGTGCTGTGGAGCAGATCAAAATCATCAATAACCCCAATGCAAGATTTGATGCGGATGCTGAAGGCGGCGTGATCGACATTATCCTCAAAAAAGGAGAAGACCTCGGCACAAACGGAAGTGCAGAACTGACCTATGGAACACGGGGAAGGATGAATACCGGAGCAAGGTTGAACCACAGGACCTTCAAGTACAATCTCTATGGGGGATACAATTTCAGAGATTGGAGAAATGTGGGGACAAGAACTTCCGACAGGATACTTTTCGAAGAAGATGAACGCCTCCTTCAGGAAACCGACATGGAATCCCAAAATATCGGACATACCTTCAACTATGGAGGAGATTATTACTTTGGCAAGAATATCATCAGCTACGAAGGGGTTTTCACTACCAATTTCGACAGTCAGATAAACACTTTGTATTCCCAACTCAGCAGGAATTCCACCGGAGAACCTATTTTGGATTTCGTCAGGAGAAATAATGAAACCGAAGACGACGACGGCGTGGACAATGCCATTATCTACGAACGGACATTTGACAACCCCGATCAGTCATTCCGTTTTTTGGCGAGCAGTTCTTACAGAAATCAATACAAGGTTCAGAATATTGATGTTTTCACTAACTCAAGCGAAGCAACTGAAGAAAACCGTACAGGTCAGGAACGCGGATTTACGGATGAAACCAGAAACATCTACGTATTTCAGGCAGATTATATCCATCCAATTTCTGAACAAAAGAAAATAGAAACAGGTCTGAAATCCATTTTGAGGGAATTTGACAATGATTTTGTTTTCCAGAGATTTCAGGAGGGAAACCAGGATTTTGTCACCGACCCCAATGTCAGCAACAGGTTTATCTACAAAGACCAAGTGTATGCAGGTTACTTTATCTACGCTGCATCTTCCGAAAAAATTGATTATTCTTTCGGACTGAGGGGAGAATATACCAACCTCAATACCGAACTGATCAACACCAATGAAATCAACAAGCAGAATTACCTCAATCTGTTTCCAAGTGCGCAGGTGCTGTACAAGCTGAACGAGGAGAATTCCCTGAAATTTACTTACAGCAGGAGGATCGACCGGCCAAGACCTTGGAGACTTAATCCATTTCCGGATATCACCGATTCACTCAGTATCCGAAGGGGCAATCCAAACCTTCAGCCTGCGAAAATCCACTCACTCGAGTTTGGACACATGCTCAACAGAGCAAAATCAAGCTTTACTACCAATGCATTTTTCAGACATGTGGATGGGCAGGAAGACATGATTACCATCATTCAGGATGGGATTTCCTACATTCAGCCTGAGAATTTGAACACTGCGGTGTCTTATGGTTTGGAATTGATCGGATTGGGAGAAGTCACGCCGTGGTGGAATATCAGCGGTGGCCTGACGATGTTTAGGATCATCGTCGATGGTTCTAATGTTGAAAATGGAGCGATCAACAAAGGTTTTGCTTGGAACACCAAACTCACGAGTGATTTCAAACTTCCTTGGGGAATCAATTTTCAGATTGTGGCCAATTACGATTCTCCCGAAATCGAAGCCCAAGGACGGGATCTTTCCCAATATTTTGTGGATGCCAACGTGATGAAAACATTCTTCCAAAGTCGAGGAAGCCTTGCCTTGAGTGTTCGTGATATTTTCGATACCCTCAGATTTGCAGGCGAAAACAGAACAGCGGCATTTTCTCAGGATTTTTATTCCAAGATGGAAACAAGGATATTCTTGTTGAGCGCCAAGTTTAATTTTTGATTGGGATCATGTATTTCTTTTGATTCCCAGAAGTTAAAAAACGCGGGTATTGAAGTTTACTTTGTAGGCGTAAACTAGTTTATGTTAGCAATGTAAACTCATTTACTTTTGCAGCGTAAACTTTTTGGATTTTTGTAATCGTTAAATCCTAATTTTCAGAAAGGAATGACGGTTGGTGGTGCGTCATCTTGAATCCGAGGTACGAGGATGAAAGATCTCAGAATAATGAGACACTTCACTACGTTCAGTGTGACGACTCCGACATAACATCGTTAAAAATTAAAATGCTGAGGACTCCGGATGACGGAGGAACTACCGTGTTCAATCTCTGATAAATAAGGGCTCTGTAAGAGTGCCAGAAGGAAAATCATATTTAATTTTATAAATTGTAAGCCTTCCCAAATTATAATGGGCTAATCTTTGATATTCTTCTTTAAACTTTAGATAATGACTGAAAGCAGCAATGTCCCGGCCTTTGAAGGCATCATGGTTCCAATGGTGACACCTCTACTTTCCAATGGGGAATTGGACAAAAAGGGCGTCGAAAGGGTCGTCAAACACTTGGTCAACGGAGGCGTTCAGGGTATTTTCATTCTTGGGACTACCGGTGAAGCCGCAAGTCTGAAGCCGGCGATAAAAAAAGACCTGATCGAAATCTCCTGCAAAGAAGCCAATGGAAAAACACCCGTTTTTGTAGGGATTACCCATACAGCTTTGGAAGTCAGTCTCAAACTGGCAAGGTCTGCCAAGGAAAACGGCGCTGTAGCAGTGGTAGCTGCATTGCCTTATTATTTTGCTTTGGATCAGGATGATATTTTCCATTATTATGTGAAGCTAGCCGACCATAGTCCGCTGCCTTTGTTTTTGTACAATTATCCGGTGATGACCAAGTCCACTATTGCTCCCGAAACCGTGCTGAAGTTGGCAAAACATGCCAATATCATCGGATTGAAGGACAGTTCGGGTAATGGCGTTTACTTCCAGAAATTGATCCCTATCAAACAGGAATACCCTGAATTTTCCTTGCTTGTCGGCCCGGAAGAAATGTTGGCGCAGGCCATCCTTTCAGGTGCTGATGGTGGAGTAAATGGCGGTGCCAATATTTTCCCTTCGCTGTATGTAAAGATGTTTGAGGCTGCAAAAGCGAGGGATTTTGAGAAAGTCGAACAGATTCAATCTCTCATTTTGGAGATTTCAAACGGCCTGTACAATTCCAGTCCAAAGAGTTCAAGCTACCTTTGTGGTGTAAAAGAAAGCCTTTATTTTTTGGGGATTTGTGAACCCCATCTTGCGCCTCCGCTTCTTCCCGTGGACAGAAAACACAAAGAAGACATCATTCAAAACTTAGAAAGAATTCTCCTGAATATTAGAAATGTTTAATATGTATGTTCGCAATGATGCCAGTAAATAAGATATCTATTCTAATTCTGGTATGCGGACTTAAAAGCCCGGTACATCGGTCTTCCGACTTCGGTCTTCCGTCCCGTTTGAAAAAAAATATGGGTTTCCTGGTAGAGAAGCGGGTAACCATAATGCTTAATCCCTGAATTCTTTTGCCCAAACCATGAAAATCCACAGCCTAGACCTGATCGTATTCCTGATTTATATGCTTGGAATCGTTGGTTTTGGGGTTTCCTTTTACTTCAGAAAAAATTCGGCAGCTGACTTTGTCACTGGCGGCGGAAAATTGCCGGCTTGGGCATTGGGAATGTCGATTTTTGCGACCTATGTCAGCAGCATCAGTTTTTTGGCATTGCCGGGAAGCGCCTTTCAAGGCAATTGGAATGGATTTGTTTTTAGCTTATCGATTCCAGTCGCTGCCTTCATCACTGTCAGGTATTTTGTCCCATTGTACAGAAAAATCCAAAGTCCTTCAGCCTATGCTTTTTTGGAGGAAAGGTTTGGTCCTTGGGCAAGGATCTATGCATCGAGTTGCTACCTCCTCACCCAACTCGCGAGGATGGGCGCCATCTTGTACCTCTTGGCTTTGCCGATGCATGTGTTGTTTGGTTGGAGCATTCCTTTGATTATCCTTTTTACTGGATTAGCGGTGGTGGTCTATGCGACTATGGGCGGGATTTCGGCGGTAGTTTGGACCGATGCGGTACAGGGAATTGTCCTGATTGCAGGGGCTGTGGGCTGTTTTGTATTGATTGTCTTCCATATGCCGGAAGGAATCACGCAGATTTGGGATATCGCCCAAAAAGACAACAAACTCTCTTTGGGAAGTCTTTCCTCTGACCTCGGGCAAAGTACCTTTTGGGTGGTTTTGGTCTATGGGTTATTTATCAACCTTCAGAATTTTGGTATTGACCAAAGCTATATACAGCGCTATAAAAGTGCCAAAACAGAACAGGAAGCCAAAAAATCCACTTGGCTCGGAAGCTTGCTTTACATTCCCGTCTCCTTGCTTTTCTTCGTGATTGGGACGAGTCTGTATGCTTATTACCAAGTATTCTCCGACTCCTTGCCGCCTGAACTCCAAACAATAGATCAAGCCGATAAAGTCTTTCCCTACTTTATAGCGACTGTTTTACCGCCGGGAATTTCGGGATTGGTGATTGCCGCCATTTTTGCTGCAGGGATGAGTACGGTTTCTACGAGTATCAACAGTTCGGCAACGGTCATTCTCGAAGACCATTTCAAAAAATACATCCAACCTAATCCATCTCAAAATACCCAAATCAGGGTTTTGTATGCTGCTTCTTTGGGAATGGGAATAGCAGGACTATTGATCGGATTGGCCTTCAACGGCGTGGAAAGTGCTTTGGAGGCTTGGTGGGCTTTGGCTTCGATTTTTAGCGGAGGGATTTTGGGTTTGTTCTTTTTGGCACTTTTGGGAAAAACCAAAACTAATGTTCCCGCCATCGCAGCAGTCCTATCCGGATTGGCAGTGATTGCGTGGATCAGCTTGGGAGAATTCCTTCCCGAAGCCATCAGACCTTCCTTCTTGCTACATAAAAATTTAGCCATCGTCTTTGGAACAATGGCTATTTTCTTGGTGGGATTTTTATTAAGTTGGATTTTCAACTCCAGCAAAATTAGAAAGAGATTGGTTTAATCCTCCTTTTTTGCTTCCAAAGGAATATCCGGAAAAGTATCGATGACATTCCCGTCTTCGTCTATCGAGATAAAACTCCAACGGCTTTCTTCCACAGTAAGCAACGTAAAGGCCCTGATAGATTGGGCTTTGTTCAGGTACCAAGTACTGTCGACTGAATGGATTTTTCTTGGCGTGACTCCATACGAACCGTCACCAACATAAATAATACCGGCTTCGTTGACTTCCATATTCTTGATCGGAAAGGTTCTTTTGTAAGCATGGTCATGATTTTCAAAGGCAATTTCTACTCCGTTGGCTTCAAAAATTGGGGTCCATGTTTCCCTGACCAAGGTCTGTACGGTTCCGGAATATTCCCTCACAGAAGGATAGCCCGGGACATGGTAAATCGGAATTTTGTGGTTCACTTTTTTCCTTTCATCCAATATTTTTGTTAACCAATCCGTTTGGGCACCAAGTATCGGATTGGAATGCTCTGTGTCCAAAATGATCAAACTCAGGTAATCGCCAAAGTCGAGGACATTGTATCCGGGTTGGCCGGGGAAAGAAAATAGGCTGTAAAAATACGGTGCAATGCGTGCCCTGAATTCATTGTTTTGGACGTAACCTTCGTGCTTGGTATAATAACCGCCTACCACCTCATGATTCCCTGCAGCAACAATACATGGCAAAATTCTTTTGTCTGCCGTCACCAAGGTATTTTTATAAGCATCAAACCAATCGTAAATCCTTTGGATATTTTCGGCAAGGCCATTTTCATAAGCCATGTCTCCACCGATGATCACAAAATCAGGTTCTTGTGCAGCAACAACGCGGTTGGTTTTCTCTAGCCATTCCTTTTGATGCATGGAATCCCCACCAATGGCGATTTTGAGCGATTTGTTGTTTAGATTTTTTGGAAGGGTTCGGAAGTAATAGACGGATTCCGATGAAGCAAACTTCAGTTCATATTCCGTATTTGGCCTCAAACCCTGAATTCCAACCCGATGGATATACCTTGGCGAAAAGGGATAAGGCAGCACATCACTTTCGAATGAATGCCACTTCTCCGTTCCTTTTCTTCTGAAATACAATGTCGTCGGGTTGATTTCGTCCATGTGCCAATCCACATCCATGGTCGTAGCCGGATCCGAAGTCCAAGTGAGGTAGAAGGCATGGGGTTCAGTTTGGGCAAAGCCTAAATGGGCCATCAGGACAAAGCTGAGTAGGAAAAGGATTCTTTTGATTTTTATCATGGGAGGAAAATATTGGTATTGGAATTTAAAGCTACCTGCAAATTTCAGGGTTTCAAAAAATGGCTGAAAATATAATGTTGAGATAATATCCCTCCAAGGGTTTTGAACCATTGGAGGGTTTGTTTACTATTTATGGATTTTCCCTTAGCCATTCTTTCATTGCAAGGTACACCCCATTGGTCCACCCGAATCCATCTTGGACGGGATATTCACCGCCTCCGGCCTCTAGGCTGAGGTCCTCCACGTTATATTTTTCCATCATTTTTCCGGTACGGTCAAAAACCGATTCGTTGAGGTAAGTCCATCTTTCTGCCAAAGTTTTGGCCAGGTCTTTTCTGCCATAGTTGAGCATGGCCTGAAATCCTATCCACTGTAGCGGCGCCCAACCATTGGGTGCATCCCATTGCTGTCCGGTGTTGAAATTGGTTGTCACCAATCCTCCTGGCTTCAGAAAATTCTTTTCGACATATTCCAATACCCGTGCAGCTTGCTCCACAGTTGCCATTCCGGAATACAACGGATATAGCATCGCAAGTGAAGGTCTTTCTACTTTATCTTTGAATTTGATATGGTAATCGAGGTAGATTCCCCTTTCCTCTTCCCAACAATAGCGCTCAATTCCCTCCATCCTGTTTTTATGGAACAGTTCCATCCTAGTGATTTCTTTGGAATCCTCTTTCTCGAGTTTCATTCCCTTGATGATAACTCTCTCCGTTTCAGCGAGCAACACATTGAGGTCAATGGGAATCAAGGCAATCGTCTGTACACTTCTCAGGTCATTGGGGTCATAGAGCCAACGTGAACTGAAATCCCAACCTGATTCGCAGGCAGCCCTCAGGTTGCGGAAAAGCTTCTCCGGAAACCTAGTCGATTGGTCAGAAAGCTCCACATCTTCGACAAAGGATTCAGCCCTTGGGGTATTTTCATCATCCCAATACCTGTTCAAAGCGGTGTCGTCATCCATCCTGACGACACGGTTATAGTATTTTCCGGGCAAAGGAATCTCTGTTTCCCCTTCAATCCAGAATAGATATTCCATCCATATCTCAGGTTGGTACTTCTTGATGCTTTCTTCGTCTCCTTTGGCTTCAGCCAACAATTCTACCATTTTGGCAAAAAAAGGAGGCTGCGATCTGGATAGGAAGTAAGTCCTATTGCCATTGGGAATATGGCCGACGGTTCGGATCAGATGCGCAAAATTATCCACCATGTTTTCGATCAGGTCGGTCCTTCCGGAGACTTTCAACCCCAACATGGTAAAATAACTGTCCCAATAATAGATCTCCCGAAACCTTCCACCCGGGACAATGTAAGGATGTGGCAAAGGGATCAGACTGGAATTTTCAACTTCTTCATCCGCTTCTCTGGTAAGGAGGTCCCATTGCAACTTGAGCCTGTCCTCTAAGTTGATGGCTTTGGGGAGGTTGAGTTTTTTGTATTCCGGTTCTTCGGGATAGTCAAAGTTTTTGTCAAGAAATGATTTCAGGTCAAATCCCGGGGTTTTTATTTCCTCGTAAAAATCCTTCAAAATGTCATGGACATCCCGCTTGGGAATGCTGTCCACGAAAGTCTTGGAATCAGGAAAAACCCCGCTCATCTGGATCACTTCAAAAAGTTCCAGGTATATGTCTTCCGGTTGCTCGTAAAATTTCATGCTGCTTGTTTCCTGACTTGAATATTCAACAAAATTAATATTAGACAAAGTCCTACAATGGGAATCAGTGAAAAATAAAAAGCGGTGGTACCACCATATGACTCAAATATATTTCCGGTGATGATCGATCCTGTAGTCCCGCCCAAAGCGGAAAATACCACAATCAGGCCTGACATGGAACTTTGCATATATCTCGGCAGTGCACTCAGCACCACTGAATTGATCGTGGGATAAATCGGTGCCAAGAAAATTCCCAAAATGGGAAATAGGTAAACGACAAAAGGAGCATTGAACCAGGTAATTGTTTCATTCATAACAGGCTGATCGGAAGTAAGCGGCAAAGTCAGCAAAACACAGGCTCCCACAAGGATGGTACAAGTAAGTGTGAAGGTGAGCCAATGGATTTTTTTCAATACAAATCCTGCAAGCAAGCGTCCTATGGCCAAAGCTCCTGCCAAAACTGCACCGGCTTGAATCCCCATACTTGCTGGGACTTTCAATACATCCTGATAGAATGTCGGCGTCCAGGTCATGAAACTTTGCTCAATAAGTACAAACAGAAAAGCCGAGGCAGCAAATACCAAGACAAGCGGTTTGGCAACGAGTTTGATCATGTCGAAGAATTCATCCGAAGCTTTGGTATTTTCCCTTTTGGATTCAGTTTCATTGATCTGGGCAAAAAAGAGCAACAACGCAGCCACCAAACTCATCGCCCCGAGGTACCAATAAATGTTCAGCCAGGATTGGGAAGTAGGGTCGCTGTCGTTGACAAACAGGCTGAAGAATACATTGCCGAGCAATACCCCGACCATAAAGAATCCTTCAATGGTGCTCATCAGGCTGCTGTGTTCTTTTGGCGTGTCAGTCACCAAGCCGATCGTTGCAAAGACACTGACTTTGATAATGGCAAAGGAAACCCCCACGACAGCAAACAACACTTTGAAATACCAGAACTCATCAGCGATCACCGGCATCAGAAAGCACATGGCCGCCACTGCAAACAAAGCGATCAACATGCCTTTTCGGATGCCGAGTTTTGGAAGAAATGAGGCTACGATAAATGAGAAAATGGCGATAGGCAAATCCTTGAAACCCTCCAAAACCGAAGCTTCAGCCTTGCTGACATCAAAAGTCCGCTGTACCTGCAGGATGACTGCCCCCACCGAATTCAGCAACACAGCGAATACCATGTAGTTGAAAATCAGGGAGAGCCGGACGAGTAATTTTGAGTTCATAGATGATGGTTCACGCAAAGGCACAAAGTCGCAAATCTGAAAATGTTAAAGGAAAAATCTAATATGGAAAATTTATTCCAATTTGACCAAAGAGAATTGTTGTTCATTCTTTTTTACTGATTGAATACAAAAATTCAGTATTGATTGATGGCTTTGTGGCATCTGCAAAATAAATAATTTATCCTGCTTCTGGAGAAGCGGGATAACTTCCAATGGTTTAAAAGTCAGACGGCTTTGAGCCATCTGAATACAAATCTTTGCGCCTTTGCGTCTTTGCGAGAACCTTAAAATCGAGCTTGCGAGTTTTCCCTTTGTGACTTCGTGCCTTTGTGGGAAAATAAGACTTTACTTTTCCAGCAAGTACCACCCACGCGGATCAACATCAATCGGGCCTTCACTTTTGACCATCACCGGCTTGGAAGATAGTACATGTCTTTCCCAACCATTCGAAGTCTGGATTTCGACAGGCATAGAAAATGTGATATTCGGAAGACTCACCGCATAGCCTTTCTTTCCTTTTTTGGACACTTTCACTTTCGGAATGCGGATACTTTTCAGGTACATATCAAAAAATCCTTCCAGATCCTGTCCTGTATAATGCTGCACAAATCCTGTGAAGTCGGCCGTCTCCACAAGGTTTTCATAGATAAATCTTTCGTCCGAGGCAAAGGCTTTGAGCATCGGGAAAAAGACCTCATCTCCTAAATAATATCGGAGGGAATGGATGATAAATGCTCCTTTGGTATAAATCTCGGGATGGTAAGCATAGTCCGAAGTAGAATTTCTCGGTGAAACTACCGGCCTCGCATTGGCGATTCCTTTACGAACCGAAGCGACTTTTTCTAGATAGGCATCTTCCCCGCCATGCTCGAGGTAAAACAGCCAATCCCCATAAGCCGTCAGCCCTTCGTGCAACCAAAAATCCGCCCAATCCTTCACAGAAACCTTATTACCAAACCATTCGTGACCGAGTTCGTGGTGCAGCAGCCAATCATATTGAACCGTACCCATGGGCACAAATTGGAAATTGTTTCCATACGCATTGATCGTCTGATGCTCCATGCCGAGATACGGCGTTTCGACCACGGCGATTTTGTCATTGGGAAACGGATAGGGTCCAAAGTATTTCTCCAAAGTCTTTGCAGAGTTGTCCAACACATCCAAAAGCGCTTTGGCTTTATCCCTGTTTTCTTGCAGGACATAGACAAACATGGGGATTTCGGTCCCGTCGGAACTTGTGAAAGTCTTGGTTTCCTGATGGAACACACCCAAAGTAAAATTAACGTTGTAATTGTTGATCGGATATTCTGTCATCCAATGGTAGGTTACTTTTCCATCGGATTTTTTGGTATCCACAAGTCGGCCGTTGGATGCTACAAAATAGGGTTCAGGTGCAGTGAAAATCAGGTCCACGCCATTCAGCGGTTCACTCGAAGGATGGTCAAGGCTGGGCATAAAGATTTTGGCGCCTTCGTTTTGGGAAGACAAGCCCATCCAATGGTTGTCCAATTGATCGATTTCCCAAGTAAAACCACCGGTCCATGGAGGACGGACGGCGATCGGGGTTTTGCCGCCATAGTGGATTTCCACATCCTGACATGTGCAATCAATAGGGAAAATATCCAAGGTATCCCCAAAATGACGGAAGGTGATTTCCTTTCCATCCATGATGATTTTGCTGACAGTATATTCCTCGATGAGGTTTAGTCTCAAGGTGTCCAACTTCTCTTGGGAAGAAAAAGAAACCCTGTTGAATCCTCGGATTTCCTGTTTTTCAGGAAAAATCTCCAATTCAAGGTGGTAATGCATCACTTGAAATTTTGTCTGCAAAGGATCAATCGGCCCACCCCAAGCCCAGTTCTTTTGGATTTGGGAGAAAGCAAAGTTTGAGGAGAGGAGAATTATAAATAGAAATAAAGTGTGCTTCATGGTTTTGAAATTGGTAGCAGGAATGGCAATACCGAAATTCAATTTGGTGAAAAGAGAGGTAAAAAAGAAAGGGAATTATTCATTATGGAACAGATAGGGAATCTATCAAATTATAATTTTTAAAATTTCGTAAAAAAAGAGCCTGAAATATGGGATAATTTACCCTTTACAATAGAGAAATATTCATTGGAAAATGAGAGGGAGAAAGGTCGAGCCTTACTTCACTTTTCATAAAAAATAAAATCCAGCGGCTCGATATTCTTGAACCCTTTATCTGCTGAAAACAGTGGTATATCAAGATACAATGACGTTCCGGCTATTATGCTATCCGGCAATTTGATAGGATAATTTTGTCGAAGGTCTATGGTGAATTGTTTGATACCTGCTGTGATATCGATGATCGTGCATTGTGACAACAATATATTTATTTTACTTTTTTCCTCTTGGGAAAGAGGCCTGAAACTGTAAAGCTCAAGTTCAGTAACGAAGGAAACATATATATTCTTTCCTTCTAATATGCTTACCAATGTGGAATCTCCCTGCATGAGATATAGTAAGACATTTGTATCTACCATCAACTTATTTCCATTCATCACGAAGCTTTTTTTGGATTTCCATTGGGCTTTCATCAAGATCAATAATGCCCGAAAAATTAGAAGCCTGAAATCCTTTTTTCTTTTTTGTGGAACCAGCTAAGGTTTTTTGAATTTCTTCTTTGGTAGAACCTTTTTTGATAACTCTTAACATGTTGTATAGATTTTATGTGAATATAATCCAAATTGATCAAAAAGCTGTTTTGGTCGCCCCTCTTTAATTCATAATTAAAGTTTCTTTGGGACTAGATATAAACCCATTGAATCCGAAACGTAAAAGATCAGTTTATTTAATGTTATTTTGAAATCCTAAATATTAATGTATCAAAACTATCTTCCTTTACTATTGAAATAAAATTTGAATTTGAGCTTTTCAAGATTAGGTCTCCCGGTTCCAAGATATTCCGAATTGAAATTGACCCATTTGATTTTATTTCAGAAGAAGTTGATACTCCTCTTTTTGAACCATCCCAAAGTTGAAAATAAACTGAATTGCTGCTTTCTCTAAAACTCGATCCAAAAAATGGATCCCTTAAAATAAGTACATTTGAATTTAAACTGTCGCTAAAACCTATAGATAAATACTCTTCATTAATCTTTTGTATTAATTTCCTGTTTTCCTTTAAATCATACCTGTATTTTAAGTAGACCATACCTCCGATAATCAAAAATACCACTAGATTCGCTATGACTTTTTTCATTACTTCTTGCTTAAATCCGATTCTAATCCTCATTAAATAGATATTCAATTTATTTTGATAAATGTGAACGTCCTATTTATTTAAATTAAAACTAAACTTATAAACAAAACTGATAATTCCAAAAAATCTAAACCAAAAAAGGAGCCTCTCAGCTCCTTTCTTTATTTTTCAAATGTTATACTTATGCCTCAGCCTCGACATATTCCTCAACAGGAATGCAGCTGCAAACCAAATTTCTGTCTCCGTAGGCAGAATCGATTCTTCTGACAGTTGGCCAGAATTTATTCCCTTTCACATAAGGCAATGGATACACTGCTTTTTCTCTTGAGTATGGGAAATGCCAATTATCTGCCAAAGCCAAAGCAGCTGTGTGGGGTGCATTTTTCAAGACGTTGTTTTCTTTGTCTGCATTGCCCTCGGCAACTTCCTGGATTTCATGTCTGATGGCGATCATCGCATCACAGAACCTGTCAAGTTCAGCCATGGTCTCAGACTCAGTCGGTTCGATCATCAAGGTTCCGGCCACAGGGAAGGAAACTGTCGGCGCATGGAATCCATAGTCCATCAACCTCTTCGCAATGTCTTCTACCTCTACACCAAAATCTTTGAATGCCCTGCAATCCAAAATCATTTCGTGTGCAGCCCTGCCGTGGATCCCTGTGTAAAGGATAGGATAATGCGCTTCAAGTCTTGCTTTGATATAGTTCGCATTCAAGATGGCGATTTTAGTGGCATTGGTCAGTCCTTCTCCTCCCATCATCGCGATGTAGGCATAGGAAATTGGAAGGATGCTTGCACTGCCAAAAGGAGCTGCAGATATCGCGTGGATCGCTTGTGTTCCGCCTGTCTGCACGACAGGATTTCCAGGAAGGAATGGCACCAACTGCTTGGCAACACTGATAGGTCCCATACCAGGTCCACCGCCACCGTGAGGAATACAGAATGTTTTGTGGAGATTGAGGTGACAGACGTCAGCACCGATTCTGCCTGGGCTGGTCAGACCAACCTGAGCATTCATATTCGCTCCATCCATATAGACCTGACCGCCGTTGTCATGGATGATCTGGCAGATTTCTTGGATAGCCTCCTCAAATACCCCGTGGGTAGAAGGATAAGTCACCATCAAGGCTGATAAATCTTTGGAATGCTCCTCAGCTTTGGCTTTCAAGTCAGCGACATCGATGTTTCCTCTTTCGTCACATTTCACCAAGACCACTTTCATTCCTGCCATCACTGCAGAAGCAGGATTGGTACCATGGGCAGAAGTTGGGATCAAGGCAATGTTCCTGTGGTGATCGCCACGGCTCATGTGATACGCCCTGATAACCATCAAACCGGCATATTCACCTTGGGCACCGGAGTTTGGCTGCAAAGAAGTATCTGCAAAACCTGTGATTTCGGTCAACCAATTTCTGAGATTTTGGAACATTTCATAATACCCCGCTGCCTGATCTTGTGGGCAGAAAGGGTGTAGTTGACCGAATTCCGGCCAAGTCACAGGAATCATTTCGGTAGTGGCATTGAGTTTCATGGTACATGAACCCAATGAAATCATCGAATGAACCAAGGAAAGGTCCTTGTTTTCCAGCCTTTTGATGTACCTGAGCATCTCGTGCTCTGAATGGTATTGGTTGAAAACCGGGTGCGTCAAGTAATCGGACTTCCTATTGATACCCTCAAGAAGGTTGATTTCTAATCCTTCGACCAGCTCCTCCCAAGTTGATTTTATCTTTTGGTTGGTGGATTTTGCAAAAACCTCCACAAGGGTTTTGACATCCTTCACCGTTTTGACCTCATCGAAAGAAAGCAGAATAGCGCCTTCTTCGTATCTGAAATTCAATTCTGAAGAAACAGCAAATGCTTTGATTTTGGACTGCTGAACCGAATCGGTTTTTATTTTGATGGTGTCAAAATAGTTTTTGTTCGTCTGCTCAAAACCGATTTCTGCAAGGGCTTTGGCTGTCAATTGAGCCAAGCCATGAGTTCTCAAAGCGATTTCTTTCAAACCCTTTGGACCATGATAGACGGAATACATCCCCGCCATCACAGAAAGGAGTACCTGAGCAGTACAAATATTGGAAGTTGCTTTTTCTCTTTTGATATGTTGCTCGCGTGTCTGAAGTGCCATTCTGTAGGCTTTGTTTCCGTCCTTATCTACAGAAACACCGATGATTCTACCCGGAACCTGTCTTTTATAAGCTTCTTTGGTAGCAAAAAAGGCAGCATGCGGACCGCCATAACCCATTGGGACACCCAATCTTTGGCTTGTACCGACGACTACATCAGCACCCATTTCTCCCGGAGGAGTCAATAAAGTCAAGCTCAATAAATCAGAGGCAAAAGCCGTCAAGACATTGTTTTCTCTAGCAGCTGCAACCAAATCAGCATGGTTGATAACTTCACCATCCATGTTTGG
The DNA here is from genome assembly GCF_022538115.1 of Cognataquiflexum rubidum. Classification (GTDB taxonomy): domain Bacteria; phylum Bacteroidota; class Bacteroidia; order Cytophagales; family Cyclobacteriaceae; genus Cognataquiflexum; species Cognataquiflexum rubidum. Next base: position 420,287 of record NZ_JAKZAL010000001.1, read on the forward strand.
ATATTGGACCATTACCCCAAAAAGATTAGGATCAGTCAAATCCAAGGTGGAGAGTGGTGCAATCACCAATTCGATTCCGATCGGAGCCGAGCGGGTAATCAACAAATCCCTTGTCTGAGGGAATATTTTTTCATCTACAAAGTAGGTGTGTGCGTTTTTCTTTTCCTTCGGCTTGGAAGCATAGAGCATCGTCATGGCTTCGGCAGCTGCTGTGGCTTCGTCAAGAAGGGAAGCATTTGCCATCTCCATTCCTGTCAAGTCCATGACCATGGTCTGGTAGTTGATGAGCGCTTCCAAACGGCCCTGAGCGATTTCTGCCTGATAAGGCGTATAGGCGGTATACCATCCCGGATTCTCCAAAATATTTCTCAAAATCACTCCCGGCACGATGGTATCATAATAACCCAATCCGATGTAAGATTTGAAAATCCTGTTTTTGGAAGCCATTTTTTTGAATTCTTTCAAAAAACCCGCTTCTGATTTGGCCTCGGGAAGGTCCAAAGGCTTCTCCAGTTGGATGGATTTAGGTATAGTTTGATCAATAAGTTCGGTCAGGGAAGCTGCTCCGATTTTATTCAACATCAAAATGATTTCGTGAGCTGAAGGACCGTTATGCCTATTTTCAAACTTAGTAGAGGGATTGAGATTAATCTTCATATCGATAAATAAGGGGGGATTTACTTGGGTTATATTCGCCTCAATTTTTGGTTGTGCAAAGGTAAGAATTATTGGATGATTATGGATTTCAAAATCAAAGAAATACACCCTATAAACATCCGAATTGACAAACGGTTTTAATGTAATTCAAATTATTTCTATGTTTAAAGCCTTAATTTGAATTACCTCAAAAATAACTTATGAAAAAAAGAATTTGGATCTCGGGAGCATTTGGATTTTTGCTTTCCCTCAACTTATCTGCGCAAGACGCAGGCGTTGTAAAATACGCTTCCACCATCACTGCTTCTGATCTCGAAAAACACCTGACTTATTTGGCCTCGGACGAATTGGAAGGTAGGAATACAGGAGATAAAGGCCAAAAAATGGCAGCAGAATACCTTGTTGAATTTTATAAAGGGTTGGGTTTAGCAGGTCCTGTTGACGGTTCATATTTACAGAAATTTAACCTAGTATCTGTTTCCTATCCGGAAGTCAGCTTGACAGTCGGAAAGCAGAAATTGGTCAACAATGAGGATTTCGTGTTTCTCGGTGATGGCGATCTGAAAAAAGCTGCCAAATCAGAATTGGTTTTTCTTGGTCTTGCATCAGAGGAAAACATGAAGAAAGTAGATGTGAAAGGAAAATTGGTTGGACTTTGGGCCATTGGTGCGCGGTCACAGACAGTCATCGAAGACATCATGAAAGCGGGTGCCGCCGGAATCGTCATCGTGACCATGGAAGGTCAGGCAAACTTTGACAGGATTGCAAACAGATACAAGTCCTTGAGCGGTTCAGGCAGGTTGGGTTTTGAAGAACCTACCGAGCAGGAACCGGTATTTTTGGTCAGCAGTGATAAAATGGCAGCATTGTTTGACACCCCGGTGGAAACATTGAAAGAAGCTGCCAAAAATAATCCTGAATCCATCAAGGCACAAAAGGCAAGCTACCTAGTCAAAAAACAAAACAAACTCGTGCCTACAGAAAATGTCATGGCCTACCTTGAAGGAACCGATAAGAAAGAGGAAGTATTGGTGATTTCTTCACACTACGACCATGTCGGCATCAACAGCAAAGGTGAAATCAACAACGGTGCTGACGATGACGGTTCAGGAACAGTTTCCGTCATGGAAATTGCGGAAGCATTTGCTACGGCAGCCAAAGAAGGTAAAAAGCCACGAAGAAGCATTTTGTTTCTCAATGTAACTGGAGAAGAAAAAGGCCTTTTAGGTTCTGAATATTATTCCGACCATCCGATTTTCCCATTGGCCAATACTGTCAACAACATCAATATTGACATGGTAGGCAGGATCGATTATGAATATCAGAATGCCGAAAATAAGGATTATGTCTATGTCATCGGTTCAGAGATGCTTTCTTCCCACCTGAAAGTAATCAATGAATACAACAACATTACTTACACCAATTTGATCCTGGATTACAGGTACGATGCGGCAGATGATCCCAACAGATTTTATTACAGATCAGATCACTACAATTTTGCAAAGCATAACATTCCTGTGATTTTCTTCTTCAATGGCGTCCATGATGACTATCATCAGCCAACGGATACTGTGGAGAAGATCGAATTTCCTCTGATGACCAAAAGGGCAAAATTGATTTTCCATACCGCTTGGGATCTCGCCAACAGGGCTGAAAGGACACCTGTGGATGGGACTAATGATAGGTAGTTGATCAGATATTAATTGATATTGGATATTGATAGATATTGATTAGGATTTAACCGTGATCGATGCTTCAAATTGCTCCATTTAGGTTTGAAGTTTTTGCAATAAAAAAAACAAATAGCCATTCATTTCTGTGATTCAAATGATTCTGACCTTTCTGGTTTTTCCAAATCAGAAAAAGCAAAATCAAAAGGGTTAGAGGGGTGAATGGCTTTTTTTTGAACAATTTTTTTATCCATCTACTTTAAACTTCAAAAAAATGGGCGAAGGTTAAATGGATTTTTGAAAAAAGAAAAAAGAGTTTCAGGAAACCAAATCAAATTTGATTTCAAGGCCGAATTTCAAAACTTCGTTGGCAAGCGGGTTTGATTCCACAAACTCTTTTTCTCTAAAGGGATGTGGTTCAATCCTGCTGTCGATTGCCCTTCTTATTTTCATCAATTCAACCTGTTTTTCTCTGGTATTAGGGAAATCACTCAAAACAACAGCAATATCAATATCACTTTCTCCAGTCTGGGATCCTTTTGCAAATGAACCAAACAAAAAGAAACGTGCATCACAATGTGTTTCTAAAACCTTTAGAGCGAATTCCTTTACAATGTTTATAATTTCCTTCCTATCCATTCCCTTAAAATAGTGATTTTTTCAATCCAATTTATGGCAAATTCCCGATTACAAGTTCTGTAGAATTCTTTTTTATAATCATCATACCTTGCGGCCAAATTAAAGCTCGTGATTTCATCCAACCAATCCGAATATTCAACATCAATATCCAATCCACTAAGCTCTGCCAATCTAAATAAATTATGGGTAAACGGAGGATGATTCTTATGTTTCTTTACGTAATAAGATTTTAAGATTTTTTCAACTGAAATATGTCCTAAAAACAAAGACCAATGATAAGTCTTTGACTCGAACAACTTTTTCATTGTTTCAAAATCTTCATTAGAAGTTTCTATCCAATGTGAAACAATTTTATCATAATCTTTGATTTCTTCTTTTTTACCCATCTAGACAAATCTAAAAAAATCAACCTAGATCACCTCCAAACTGAAATGAATTATTTCAACCCAAAAATATTTTTAAATTGGATCTCTGATAGCCTCCAATGAATCCAAAACTGATTTTAAATATGAAACTTCCCAAAATACCATTATCCCTAATTCTAAGTTTTTTTCTCCTTTCTTGTTCGGAATCCGACCCCTACAAGCACCTCGATTACTCGGGTTGGGAGACTTTTGGAGGAACAAAAGACGCTGCACGTTACTCTTCGCTTGATCAGGTCAATAAAGAGAATGTCAAAAATCTGGAAGTTGCATGGACCTACAATACTTCGGATTCTACCGCCCGGTCACAAATCCAATGTCAGCCCATCGTGGTCAACGGCATCCTTTATGCGACAAGTCCGCAAGTGAATGTTTTTGCGCTGGATGCGGCCTCCGGCAAATTGCTTTGGAGATTCAATCCCTTTCAGATGCTCGGTGGAAAAAACTCCTGGGCTGGAACAAACCGCGGGGTGACGTATTGGGAAGAGGGAGAAGACAAGCGGATCCTTTTTGCAGCAGGAAATTGGCTCATGGCATTGAATGCAGTAGATGGAAGGCCGATTATGGATTTTGGAGATGGGGGAAAAGTGGATTTACAAAAAGAACTTGATACGGATCTGGAGGAATTTTTGATCACCTCCAATACACCGGGAATAGTATATAAAGACAAACTGATCTTGGGCATGCGGCTTTCGGAAGGATTGGATGCCGCGCCTGGGCACATTCGTGCATACAACATCAAAACAGGAAAGCGGGAATGGATTTTCCATACCATTCCGCATCCTGGAGAATTTGGCAATGATACCTGGCAGGAAGAATACCGGGAGTTGATCGGTGGAGCCAACAACTGGGCAGGAATGAGTTTGGATGAAGAAAGAGGAATCGTATATGTTCCTACGGGTTCGGCGACTTATGATTTTTGGGGAGGATACAGGCATGGTCAAAATCTTTTTGCCAATTCCCTTATCGCTTTGGATGCCAATACCGGTCAGCGGATCTGGCATTTTCAGGCTGTCCACCATGACATCTGGGACAGGGATTTCCCTGCCAATCCAAACTTAATCAGGATCAAAAAAGACGGGAATTGGCTAGATGCCGTCGCACAGACATCCAAACAGGGTTATGTCTATACTTTCGACAGGGTTACCGGCGAACCGGTTTGGCCTATAGAAGAACGGGAAGTTCCCCAAACCGAAATCCCCGGCGACCAAAGTTGGCCTACACAGCCGCATCCGACTTTCCCTGAACCATATATGAGAATGGTATATGAAGAAAAAGACATCCTGAACCTCACTCCCGAGTGGGAACAGGATATCCGCAAAAAGCTCGAGAATGTGAAATACGGCCACATGTGGCTACCTCCCAGCGATCAACATGGTATTGTGCTCTTCCCAGGAATGGATGGCGGTGCAGAGTGGGGAGGTTCCTCATTTGACCCGCATACACAGACCATGTATGTCAATGCCAATCAGATTCCATGGGTGATCCGGATGACTGCTAACCCAAAATTTGAAAATGTCGGTCAGGGCATTTATGTGAATTATTGCGCCAATTGCCATGGCATGTCAAGAAAAGGGAATCCTCCTACCATGCCGGCTATTGAAAACCTGAAGGCAAAATATACCAATGCAACACTTTCTGATCTTTTGAAAAGTGGAAAAGGAGCCATGCCTGCATTTGCCCATATCCCTGAGACAGACAGAAAGTTGTTGGTAGATTACCTGATGGGGATCGAAGAAAATGCTGACGCAGAAAAGAAAGAACTCGAAGGCGGTAAAGAAAAACTCAATCCTCAATACTATATGAATGGCTATTCCAGGTTATTGACCGAGGATGGCTATCCTGGCATCAATCCCCCTTGGGGCACGTTGACGGCCATTGACATGAATACCGGCAGGATAAAATGGCAATCTGTTTTGGGAGAATTTGACGAACTGACCGCAAAAGGAATCCCTCCGACCGGCACAGAAAATTATGGAGGCCCAGTCACGACCGCCGGTGGTTTGGTCTTTATCGCCGCGACCAAAGATGAGAAAATCAGGGCATTTGACAAGGATACGGGGAAAGTCCTTTGGGAAGCCAAACTTCCAGCCGCGGGCCATGCGACTCCTGCTGTCTATGAGAAAAACGGCAAACAATACCTCGTAATCGCCTGTGGGGGTGGCAAAGGAACAAAATCAGGCGATGCTTACGTGGCTTTTGCTTTACCGGACTAATAGATACCAAAGAAAAAAATTCGGACCGGCTTGGGAGATCAAGACCGGTCCGACTTTAAATTTTTCAGATTTATGATTATGTACAGGCAAAATTCAGGCCTTCTCCATTTCTTATTTTTTTCCCAAAAGGGTTTTTACTCCTTCTACCAATTGCTTGATACCCTCTTTAAAATGTTCTTTTGATTCACTCAGGTTGGGTTCGAATTCCTCCTTTTTTTCTTGGTAAAGCTGTTCGACCTTTTCTTTCCCTTTTTTGAATTCGGCTTCAAGGGTAGTTCTTTTTTCCTTCAGGTCATCGATCTTTTTTTCGATTTCGTCTTTTGCTTCACCACCGGCTTGGGTTCCTTTTTCAATTAATTCCTCTATTTTAGTACCTATGTCCTGAAGAATAGATTCTACTTCTTCAAATCCTGTTTTTTTGGCTTCCATAATGGTGTTGTTTGATTAAATATAAAAAATACAATGGTCTCGAATATACTAACTAAGCTACAAACTACCAGCAAACTCAAATATAATTTGTTTGAAATGACAGGAAACCTGTTCTTGGATTTGGAAAATATCTGTGAACAGCTGGCAAAAGAAATTATCGAGGCCAATACAGAAGAAAATCAGATTCCAATCAAAGTCGAAAGGACCAATGCATTTGAGTTTATATTCAGAATCGGTGGAGATGCACTCATTTTCATCTTGCAGAGCAATATCGTCAGGTTACCGGATGAAAACTACCTCAGCAAATCCAAGTATCTGAAAGATGATGTCACCCTTCGGTATTTTGGGCAGATTCTTATCTATAACTTTTTAAGTGATACGATAGAATTTGGAAGATTGGATGACCCGGGGTACCTGATAGGAAGGGTTCTCCTCAACAGGGAAAATAAATTCTTTCTCGAAGGGGACAGGAAGATCGTTTTCAATTTCCCCGAACTCAAAGAAAACACTGTAAATCCGGATAAAATGAGGGATTTCGTAGAGCAGTTGGTCGTTTCAGCTTTGGACAATGACCTGTTGGCACCTGCATTTGGCGACATCATGGTGATTACTTATCAGCAAAAGATCGAACATATATCAGGCTTGGGAAATCCACAAAAAATTGGTTTCGATTTTTTTGCCAAAAACAAAGAAAAGGGATAATTACTCCTCTACAATATCTACCGATTGGGTCTGCTTTTCATACAGATCAGCATATACGCCTTTGAGGTTCAACAGGTAATCATGAGAACCCTGCTCGACCATTTTCCCATCATCGAGCACTATGATTTTGTCGGCAAGCTTGGCAGAAGATACTCTATGCGAGATAATGATGGAAGTTCTGTTTTCCATAATTGTCTTCAGGGAATTCAAAATCGCATTTTCTGTTTTGGTGTCCACCGCCGACAGACAATCATCGAGCAACAAGATGCTTGGTTCCTTGGCAATCGCCCTTGCGATAGAAACTCTTTGTTTCTGACCTCCGGAAAGCGTAATGCCTCTTTCCCCAAGTTTGGTCTCAAACCCTTGCGGAAAATCAATGATATTGTCATAGACATCGGCATCTTTGGCCGCTTTTTCTACTTTGCCTTCGGCTATGGTATCCAATCCAAACCCGATATTGTTGGCAATGCTGTCACTGAATAGAAAAACATCCTGAGGAACATAACCGATCTGCCTTCTTAAGGAAGCGACATCGTATGCCTTGATGTCTTTTTTGTCAATCAATATTTTGCCCTCCGTTGCGTCATACATTCTCATGAGGAGGTTAGCAATCGTGGACTTCCCTGAACCGGTAGTGCCGATAATAGCCAAAGACTCTCCTGAATCAATCGAAAAACTCAATTTGTCCAATGCTTTTATCCCCGACTCAGGATATACAAAACTTAAATTTTTGACTTCGATGTCTCCTTTGATTTCATCTATAAGGTGTTCCGTGCTGAGGATATCATTATTTTCGTCCATAAACTCATTGATCCTCGTTTGAGAAGCCGCTGCACGCTGGATGATACTGGTCACCCAACCCAAAGAGGTCACCGGCCAAGTCAGGATATTGACATAAAGGATAAATTCTGCGATGACACCATATCCAATCGTCCCTTCTATGACCTGCATACCTCCTACGTAAACGGTAATCAGCGTACTGATACCAATTAAACCCATGATCAAGGGAAAGAACAGGGAATTGACCATGACCAAGTCGATCGACTTGTCTTTATAATCTTCACTTGCTTTGGTAAATTGGGCGGTACTGTCCTCTTCCCTCACAAAAGCCTTGATGACTCTGATTCCGGAAAAAGCTTCCTGAACAAACGTACTCAGTCCAGAAAGGCTCCTTTGGATTTTTTCAGAACGTTCGTTGATCAGGTTGTTGACATAATAGATACTGATAGAAAGGATCGGCAAAGGCAACAGCGAATAAATCGTCAGTTCTACATTGACCGTGAGCATGTAACCGATCACCATCGGGAACAAAAATAAAAGTGTCATTCCGTACATGATTGCCGGACCGAGGTACATCCTCACCCTGCTTACATCTTCCGTTATCCTCGCCATGAGGTCGCCAGTGCTGTTTTTGCGGTAAAAACTCAAAGGAAGGGTTTGGTAGTGTTCGAATATTTCATTTTTCATGTCGTACTCCACTAGCCTCGACATGATGATGATAGTCTGACGGATCAGAAAAAGAAAAAATCCCCTCAACAGCGCCATCACCAAAATCAGAACCCCAAAAATAAATACGAATTTCATGAATTGGCTACGGGCCACAGTGGCCAATTCCCCATCGGCAAAAACCTGATAAAAGGCAAAACTCTCCACCACATAATCTATGGCAATTCTTACCAGCTGGGCAGGAATAATTACAAAAACATTGGAAATGATGGTAAATAAGATACCCATCAGAAGATATCCCTTATATTTTACAAAATATTTATTGAGGTGCCAAAGTGATTTCACGAAAGAAAAATTTTTAAAACTCTTGATTTGTTTTATAATACTCTTTTAATTGCGCTAGAAAACCTCATTCAAAATATATAATTTTGTCCTGCGTTTTTCAAACATCAATCCCAAATATAACACATTAAAAAATTCCAAGTTCAAATGCTAGAGATTAAAACTGAGGAAAAAGTGAGGGAAGGCTCCATATATGGACAGATTACTTCTCTCGGCCACGAGCAACTGGTCGTATGCTATGACGAGCCTACAGGCTTAAAAGCAATCATTGCCATCCACAATACAGTATTGGGACCAGCCCTTGGTGGCACAAGGATGTGGAATTATGCTTCCGAAGCAGAAGCCATCACAGATGTGTTGAGACTTTCAAGAGGGATGACCTTCAAAGCGGCCATTTCAGGACTCAATATCGGAGGAGGCAAGGCTGTTTTGATCGGAGATCCAAAATTGAAAAATGAAGCCTATCTCCGAAGATTCGGTAGGTTTATCAATAGTCTAGGCGGAAGATACATCACCGCAGAAGATGTCAATATGAAAACCAGCGATATGGAATATATCGCCATGGAGACGAAATATGTAACCGGTTTGCCTGAGGTTAGAGGCGGAGGAGGCGATCCATCGCCTGTCACGGCTTATGGCACGTACCTGGGTATGAAGGCCGCGGCCAAAAAAGCTTACGGTTCGGACAGCCTGGAAGGGAAAAAAATCGCTGTCCAAGGAATCGGACAAGTTGGGAAATACTTGGTGGAATATCTTATGAAGGAGAAGGCACAGGTATTTATCACAGATATTTTCGAAGATAGATTGAAGCAAGTATCCAAAGAAACCGGAGCTACCGTGGTGGACCCAAATGTCATCTATGATTTAGACATGGACATCTATGCGCCATGTGCATTGGGAGCGACCGTCAATGATCAGACTATAGATAGACTAAAATGCCGTGTAATCGCAGGGGCAGCCAACAACCAACTTCAGGATGAAGCGGTCCATGGAAAATTACTTTTAGAAAAAGGAATTACCTATGCCCCTGATTTCTTGATCAATGCAGGTGGATTGATCAATGTTTATGCGGAATTTGTGGGTGGATATAACAGAGACCTCACTTATAAGCATGCAGAAAAAATTTACGATATCTGCACATCCATCCTGGATAAATCTGAAAGAGAAAACATTCCTTCCCAACAGGCCGCAACCGAGATGGCTTGGAACAGGATCGAAGCGATGGGCAAAGTAAAATTGCCATATTGATAAAATTTCACAAAAAAGCCACCTGATCTTTCAAACTTTGAACCGAATCAGGTGGTTTTTTGTATCCATTGAGGTTAATATCCCATTCAATCCTTAACCTTACCCAAATTGAATTATATTTACGTTCTTTTATTTCAGGTATGTTAAACAGACGAATACTTAGGGTCAAGGCTTTCCAAAACCTTTATGCCTACGAACAGTGCAGGGCTTCCAACTTCAATCTTGCCAAAGATCAAATCAAAGAGGCTTTCCTGCCTGATCTTAACAGTATGGAGGTGCAAGACAAAAACCTGTTGAGAAAAGAGTCCGGCATCACGACCGAGATTTTTGTCAACAACCTGAATACCGATACCCTGACCTCAAAAAGTGATACCAACGAACGGATTCTCAAAGAGGCAAGACGTGCTATCCACTTTTACCATTCTTCCAACAAAAAGGATTTTGATTTTCTGGCTAAAAACATGGTGGCTTCGGCCGAAAGACTTCCGCAGTTGTATCTCTATTCCATAGAATTACTCCTTGCTTTTGCAGACCATGTTTCTGCTGAGGCCGACAAGAAAAAAAGATATGCAACTGAAAAAATCTCTTTTAACGAAGGGGACTTGAATTTTGCTAAAAATAAGATCTTACTTAAGATCAAAAATTCCACCGAATACAAATCCGCCATTACCCGACAGCACGTCAATATCGGGGAACTGGAACTGGAAATCAAAGAATGGTTCAGAGATTATGTAAAGCCATTGGAGGCTTATCAGAACTATATCAAAATCGCGGAACCAACTTTAGAAGAAGACTTTGAAATCACAGACGAGATTTTGAAGAAAGTGATTTTTAAAACCGAAGCTATCTTGAATTTCTTTTCTGAAAAAGATTTTAATTGGACCGAAAACAAGCCTATCGTACGCAGCTTGGCATCCAAAGTGCTTAAGAATGTCAAAGACCAATATGATTCCTCGGAGGAAGTACTACCCGAAATCGCCATCAACTGGGAGGATGACAAGGAATTTTTCCAAAATATCTTTAACTTGACCGTTGCAAATGACGACATCAACAAGGAATTGATATCCAAAAAAACGCAAAACTGGGACATCGAAAGGGTAGCCCAAACAGATAAAATCATTATCTCCATGGCCCTGACGGAAATGAAAAATTTTCCAAGTATCCCGGTCAAAGTGAGTATTAACGAATATATTGACATTTCAAAAACCTACAGTACCCCCAAAAGCAAGCAATTTGTAAATGGACTTTTGGATGTTTTGTCAAAGGAATTAACAGAAAACGGAGAAATCCGTAAAAGTGGTAGAGGACTACTGGACAACAAATAAAATATCAAAACAATGAGCAAAAATTCAAACGCATGGATTGCATTACTTGTCGGAACAAGCATAGGTGCAGCCTTAGGGATTTTGTTTGCTCCCGATACAGGTAAAAACACGAGGGACAAACTTTCATATCAGCTCTTCAAATACAAAGAAGAACTGGAAAAACTTATCAATGATTTGATAGATGGAAAAAATCTTCCCCTCAATGAAGCAAAATCAGAGGGAAACAAAGTAATTTCGGACGCGAAAAACAAAGCAGAGAACTTGCTCAGCGATGTCAATAAACTAATCGAACAAATTAACAGAGAAGCTAATTAACCCCTATTTATTATGAAATATTTCAGATTATCAGCCCTGACACTTGCAGTAGCTTTGATGGCTGCAAGTTGCGAAACAAAAAAAGATGACCAATCAGACAAAATCGCTGCATTGGAAGAAAAACTGGCAAAACTTGAAGCAGCACAACCGGTTCCTACCAACGTCACAACGGTGGCTGATGCAGATCCAAGTTCCTTGGGTCAATTCAGTTTTTCCGAAATGGAGTTCGACTTTGGCACCATCAATGAAGGAAAAGTTATTGAGCACTTGTTCAAATTTACAAATGAAGGTCAAGCGCCTTTGGTAATCTCCAACATCACCGCATCATGTGGATGTACAAGTCCTGACTGGACCAAAACTCCTGTAAAACCAGGCGAAGAAGGATTTGTGAAAGTGGTATTCAATTCCACAGCCAAAACCGGAACTCAGGCACCTACTGTTACTATTCAGGCTAACACCAACCCTAACGTGACAAGATTGAGATTAAAAGGAAATGTAACACCAAAGCTGGCTAGTGCCGGTCCTGCCCAATTGGGTCCCGTAAAAAAATAATTTATGAACAACCAGATTTTATTGCAATCGTTTTTGAGTTCGGAAATAATGGGTCAGGTATTCCTATTTGGATCCATCATCCTTATCATGTACTTCTTCATGATCAGACCTCAGCAGAAAAAACAAAAAGAAACCAAAAACTTTCTTGAATCCATCAAAAAAGGAGATACTGCAGTCACTATCGGAGGGATACATGGAAAAATTTATTCCATCGAAGGGGACACGGTAACGTTGGAATTGGATAAAGGGATGAAATTGAAGGTTGAAAAATCTGCGATTTCAGCTGATTTCACCAAAAAAGCCACAGGAACCAAATAAAAATAATCTTGGCCAAGCTTAAGAAACTGTTTACCAACCTTAATCCACAAAAGATTGCAAACATGAAAGTGGCGGCGCTGTGTTTTCTGGCAGCCGCCACTTTTTGGGTTTTAAACGCACTCAACAAAGACAATTACAATACTGTCGTGGATTATCCCATCGAAATTGTTTTCGATGAGACGGAGTTTATGCCTGTCGAGAACCTGCCGAACAGGATAAAAATCGAAATCAACGGTAACGGTTGGGACTTATTGAGAAAGTACTTTAAAATCAATGAAAGCCCCTTTTTGATCGAAATCAACAACCCCTCCACAAAAGATTACATCCTAACATCAGAACTCAGAAGGACGCTAGCCGAAAATCTCACCCCTTCAGTTTTGGTTTCTATGGTCACCGATACCGTCAAATTCAAAATTGACAAGATTGTGACAAGAAAGGTGAAAATAGAAACTGACACAACCTCCACCACCCTCGCACAGAATTTTAAGCTCGCCAGTCCGATCAATATTGATCCGCCTTTTGTCAATATCACCGGTCCTACCTCTGTACTTCAGGAATTAGACGGGGTATTGAAGGTGACATTGGGGGAAGATAAAATCAACAAGGACTTCAACAAACTCATCCCGCTGACTTTGCCTTCGGCCTATACCGAATTTCTCACCTTGGAGGAAGAAAGTGTTCAGGTCAAATTTGAGGTTTTTCAGATGTTGGAAGGAAACAAGAGGCTGAAAATCAAAATGATCAATTTCCCAAAAAATGTCAGTCTTGCCCAAGAGCCTTCCAATATCATCATGTCTTATTTCATCGATGAAAGGAAAGTGGCCGAACTCAGTGAATTTGAATTTGAAGCTATCTTAAATTACAATAACCGCGACAGGGAAGACAGTACCATTTTTGTGGAAGTTAAGCCCAAACCGTCTTTTTTAGAAAAAATCAAGTTTGAACCTGAGGTTTTGAAACTCAAGTATGACAACCCATAAACCAATATTGGTAGGAATCACCGGCGGCATCGGATCTGGGAAATCCACGGTTGCCAGGATTTTTTCGATTTTAGGAATTCCCATTTACTATGCTGATGACCGCGCAAAGTGGCTTATGGCAAATGATGAGGCTTTGAAAAAACAGATAAAAGATAACTTTGGGCAAGAAAGTTATTCCGAAACAGGAGCACTCAACAGGGCATTTTTGGCATCACAGGTTTTTTCGGATGAAGAAAAAGTAAAAACAATCAATGGACTTGTCCACCCTGCTGTCAAAGTTGATTTTGAAAAATGGGCAAATGCTCAAACCACTCCCTATGTGCTCAAAGAGGCGGCTTTGCTTTTTGAAACCGGGTCGTACAAAGATCTGGATAAAGTTATCAATGTATCCTGTCCGATCAGAATCCGGATCTCAAGGGTATTGATGCGGGACCCGCACAGGAACGAAAAACAGGTAAACGACATCATCGACAAGCAGCTGCCCGATGAGGAGAAAAACAAACTGGCTGACTTTGTTATCAAAAATACAGACAATAAAATGTTGATCCCCCAGGTTTTGGAAATCCACCGTCAGCTCCTAAAGCTGTGATTTTTTTATTCCAATCAGACAGATAGCTGGATCTGGTCAAGATAGAATTTCATGCGGGTATGTTGATGGTCCAAAAAATCAATTTTATCAATCCTATCAAGTTTATGATTATAGAAAACCTCTATGTATTCATCTTCAAGTAGATAGAGGTTTACTTTGTGCCGATAATATCGGATGCCTACCACAAAGGTACCTTCAGAATAAAGCATCTGAATTTTTTTGTGTTGGGGCAATAATTTAAAATCTTCTTTACTCATTGTTTAATCTAGCCAATTCCATTTCAGAAGCAATATAGCCAAAAGCGGACCAATATCCCGACGAAATGACATTTTCAAAAATGGATTTTGCTTTTACTGTATCACCTTTTGACAAGTAATAATTGCCCAATCCATATCCTTGGGTGACATATTGCAGCTTTTGATCTTCCGTTGCGGCGTCCACATCCATCAGGTCTTCAGGTTTTAACTGCCCCTTGTACATCAATATCCTTTTGAAGTAGGCATCATTTTCAACGATCGTCATATTGGTATTTACGGCTTTGATTAGGCTTTGGGCCTCTTTTGTTTTTCCCATTTTGACCAAAGTCATATAATACCAATCCAAAGTGGCAACGATCAGATCGTCGTTATCAGAGACCTCAAGGCAATTTTGGTAAGCCTCCAAAGCTTTCTCCCAATCATTTTTCAGATAATAAGCCAATCCCAAGTGATACCATACGTTGAACTGCCCATTTGACAAAGGAATATTGAGCTTATTGGGCATCCCGTCAGCCTCGATCTGCAGAGGCAGGTTTTCCATCAATTCTGCTGCTTTCAAAAAATCATCAACCGCCCTATCAAATTCCCGGATAGAAATAAATCTGTGTCCCCGGTGCCGCAGGGCCTCGAAGGAATCGGGATATTGTTTGGCAGCTTTGCTGAAAGTACGGATGGCCAAGTCATACCTTCCCAAGTACCCCTCCCTCCTTCCTATCCAAATCAGGTTTTCAAGACTTGGATCTTCGCCATACAGGTTTTCAGCTTCTCCAAGTTTATTGATTTGGTTTTGCTGCAAAGCGGAATCGATTTCTGTAAAAAGCGAATCCCCCAGCAGGCCAATGGCCTGAAACACTTTTGTTTCAGGTGAAATTTCTTCTAAGAAAATGACTTTATTCTCCTTTTCCTTTTGGCTACAGGAAATGAAAAAAAGTGGCAATATTCCGTAAAAAACGATTTTCTTTAACATATGAATCAAAATTTTAAGCTTGAAAAACCTTTGAAAGCAGGAAATAGGAATGTATTATTGAATTTAAAATATTTCGATTACAAATGAGTACAAATCCAAGAGAAAAATTAAGGTTCTTTTCACACCAAATATTGCCGTTACTTTTTTGCCTGTTACTTCTTGGAGCTTGCTCATCCAGTAAAAATCTCAGGAAACAGAATGTAAACAAGGTCGTCGAAACGGCAAGAAGCTACCGTGGTACTCCTTACCGCTATGGTGGCACTACCCGATCCGGGATGGATTGCTCAGCTTTGGTATATCATGCATTTTATAGTGTCGGGATCACCATGCCACGCAATTCGGCAGCGCAAAGCAAGGAGGGGAAAAAGGTTACCGGGAAAAATTTCGAGAAGGGTGATGTCCTGTTCTTTGCCACAGGCAAGAAAAAAAACCAGGTCTCGCATGCCGGCATCGTCACTGATACCTCTAAGGGAAACATCATTTTTATCCATTCCTCCACTTCCTTGGGCGTCACGGAAGATAATCTCAGCCAAACTTATTGGACAAAAGCGTTTTTGTTTGGGAGGAGGATTTTATAGTTGGTTATTTGGTTAATGGTTATTTGGTAAGTGGTTGTTGAGTTGTAATTGTTGTAGTGGTTGTCATTGTTGTCATTGTTGTCGTAGTTGTCTGCTTCGCGATATCACATCATAACCAAACAGTGTCTAGGTCTCCCTTTTTATTTCAATTTATTTCAACCGTATTTCCACTTTATTTCAATTGTCTCACTTCTTGCTTCTAGCTTATCGGCTCTTGCTTCTTTTCTCTAAACAAAAAAACACAGGCCCCATTGCTGGAACCTGTGGTGGCTGTATAAAAAAAGCAACTATTTAAAATTAACCGGCTTTCACCAATTCGAATTCGAATGATGGTTTACCTCTTTCACCATCCTTTGTAAGAGACAGAAACCTAACCTTATAATGGTTTCCATTGGCATCCTTCAAAACGTAGTACCTGTCATTTCGTATAGAGGGAGCAGAATTGGGTCCTCCACCGGAACGCCAATTGGAACCAATGGTGAGTCTGTTATCTGAATTCAGCGTCAATGAGGCTAAATTTTGCTCTGAAAAATTAGCATAAGCGATGTCCGATTCCAAAACCTGAACCGCACTAGCTCCTCCATAGATATTATGGTAAACCAGGTCTTGAAAGAAATAAGCTAAGGTTCCGTTAACTGCCTGCCCAAACGGTATGGCGGATGTACCTGCCGTCCATACAAAATCCCAATTTGGTTTTTCGGGTTCTACTGGCACCACTCCCTCCTCAAATGAAAAGTAAACCAAGTTAAGATTGGGATTCTTGGTGATTTCTACGGAAGTGAAAGTCGTGGCCGTGATATCAGCATGCTGCAAGATATATTTTCCGTCTTTTCTCAAAATTCTGATCTTTTTCCAAGGTCTGACTTCGGCACCGCTACTGCCCCTATTTAAAATATAAACTTTATTTTCACCGTCTGCGGTACTCACCGTATTGATTGCCGGATCTGAAAGCGGATTTTGAGCATTGTCTGCATAGAGAATGCTTTTGAAATTAGTGAAAGAAAGTTCTAACTCCCCGGAAGTTCTGAGAGGCGCTGCCAGAGCTTCACCAACTACATTGATATCAGAAGAAGCAGTTTCGAAAGCCATCGCACCTGTAGTTCCGTTGATCAAAACTTTGAAATCTGATCCTGCATGGAATGCCAGGTCCCATTTTCTTCTACCGACAGCAAGTTGTTCCTCTTTTCTTAGGCTGACAAAAACCATATTGGGAAAGGTGGCCCCACCTCCGTTGATTTCAATGAATCCTTCCTCAGCAGGAGGAAGTTCTACGATCGGTTCTTCTTTTGGATCGCAGGAAAGAAAACTTCCTGACAGCAACAAAGCTGCGCATCCGATTGTAAATACTTGTAATCTGTTCATATTAATTGTGATTTGGAAAGTGTTTATTTTGATAATTGGTAAGTCAATCCTAAGAAGTAAGAGCGGCCATATCCCATGGGTCTCTGGGGTCCTCCGCCGTGTGCCCCACCTCCACCTGAAGTACTCAGGATAGTGGTGACATCTAATAGGTTTCTTGCACCAAAGTTTATGGAAAGGTTATCACCAAGGGGTTTTCTGAAAGTCAGGTCCATCCAGTGGAAACCCTCTAATCTAATCTCCCTTGGCACTTGGTTGCCATTGCCATCTGTGGCCATTTCAAACCCAGGCAATGCCCCTGTCCATTTGTAAAATAGATTGACATGGGTTTTGACCACAGGGATGAGGTAAGAAATGGTGGTGTTGATTTCTGTGGTGAAAAGCATTTCGGGAATCAAGGTCTGTTCTGCCGAAAGCATATTGTATCGACCGATTCTCGAAATCCCCACTTCCCCACTGAAGTTTTGGAAACTGAATGACTGATTGAGCATCAGACCTGCAGTGCGGTATGCATCAAGGTTGAACAAGGTGGTAATCCTCGGATCTTCGGGATCTATTCCAAAAGAAATCTTATCTGCCACATCGTTGTAAAATCCACTCAAAGCTGTTTTTTGGAATACACCTTGATTTTCTTCTTTTTGAAAATTCAATGACCCATTGAAACTGTGAGAGGTTTCAGCCCTGAGATCGGGATTACCCATGATCGAATGGCTTGCATCGAAGAAATCAAAGTGTAACTCCCTTATCGAAGGTGCCCTGAATCCACGGGCGTAGGATAATCTCAAATCCAGACTCGGAGCAAGTACAAACTTGGTATTGATCGAAGGAATCAACGGAGGAGCCTGATAAGCAGAATTATAAGCTCTCCGGATTCCGGGGCGAATTTTGATTTTGTCGGAGGGAGACCATTCCCCTGTCAAAAACCCAGCATAATCTTGGATCCCTTCATTGTCGCTGATCCTTTCACCTGAACCTCTTTCGGTATTGATATCTATGCCAGGCTGAAGGTTGAGTTTGGGAGAAATGAGCCAAAGACCCAAAACCCGCCAAGTAACCCCTGAGTAAGAAATCGCAGCCTGAGAATCGGGTGCAGCCGAGAGATTGGATTCATTAGTCCGGACATTGGTGACCCAAGTCTCCGTCCTTCGTCCATAATCTGTGAATGCCCCCTGCCAGGAAAGCTTGAAAGTGGGTGACAAATCCCATTTCCCATTGAGCCGGTGCATCCACCTGCTGGTTATAAAATTTTTGTCGATCACCTCCAATCTGTTTTCCGGACCAAAAGAAGTGATGGTTTCGCTCAATATGTCCAAAGCATAATCTATGTCAAAACCTTTGAAGCTCGTGCCAACAAAGAAATTTCCCATATCCTGATCTCTCGGAAGCCATTCAAACTGTCTTCCAGAGTGGTTGGCTTTCCAACCACCGAACCTGTTTTGAGTAAATCCACCCCCGATTTTCCATGGTTTTTCAAATGTGTAACTGCCGGAAACATTTCGGATATGATTGCCGGCACCGGCCATAGGACTGTAAGATTGTCCAACAGTTTCTTCCTGAAGGCGTGCCTGAATAGAATAACCTGATCGTTGTTTTGGGTTTTTGGTGATGATATTGATTACTCCTGCTAAAGCATCCGCACCATAGACTACCGACATAGGGCCTTCAATGATTTCGATTTTCTCTATGGTATTGATGTCGATCTGATTGATATTGACTTCGTTGGAAACACCCTGCCTTCCGACGATGGGTACACCATCAAGAAGGATTTTCACATTCTGTCCTGACATTCCCATCATTTCAAGATTACTCGTGCCCAAGGCATTGTCTTGGGAAAAGCGGATTCCAAGTTCTGTATTGAGGACTTCCTGTAGGTTGTTGGCAGCACGGTTTTGAATAGTGAGCTTATCGATGGACCTGACTTGGTAGACAGAATTTTTGACGGATTCCATTCCAAAGTTGCCCGTCACCACCACTTCGCTGAGTTCTGATACTGCCTCTTTCAATTCAATCCTAATGGTAGTTTCGTTTTGGTTGAGACTGTAAATCACCGGATCAAACCCTACGGCAGAGATTTTGATGTTCTGATTTAGGGATTGAGGTTCAAATGAAAAAGCTCCCTCAGCATTGGCTATTGTCCCTTTCCCATCGGAAAAAAGCACAGATGCAAAAGGAACCGGCCTACCCTTTTGATCTACAACAAAGCCTTTGATCTCCTTACCTGCCAACACATGATGAAAAGAAAAGAGTAGGGCAAACAGTAGAATCCAGTTCTTAATTTTATTTAGATCAATTCTATTCATTAGAAGAAAATTTTTTCGGCAGGGATTTCACCCCGCCGAAGAGGTTTTATAAGCAATCAATAAGCTGCTTCCAAGCATCCAACTGTGGGATTCCCGGCTTTCTCAATCCAAAAAACTGAGCGATCATTTCACCTTCTTTGTCAAATAGCTCAAGAGATGAAACCAATCCATCCGAGGTGTTTTTGTGCACCACAAAGGCAGAGTCAATGATATCCTCGTTGAGGTGCATGTTGAAGTCAGGGTCCATCACATTGAGCCAATTACCCATCTGACGGATAGTCCTCACCTTCCCCTGATGGATCTGGATATTGCCTTTATTGCCTGCGAAAATCATGATCGGCATCTTTTCAGCAGAAGCGGTTTCCACAATCTTCCTTGCCGAAAGCCTGTCTACTTCATAAGCCCATTTGTCATTGATCCACTTTACGGCATCAAGTCGATGGACATTGTACTTTCTCAGCATGCCAAAAAAATCGTGGGTATCCTTCATATTTTCCCAGTCATAGGTAAAAGCTTCCATGTCTATTTTTTTGACGTATTCAGGCTTGGGATAAGCTTCCACTTCCAATTCCATGCTTTGGTCTTCACTTTTGAAATCAACCAGGATTTGGTCAAAGGCATCTTGGTTGCTTTTTTCCTGAAGAAAAATTTTCAATACTGCGTCTCCTGCTTTGTCAAAAAACTGAAAACTGCGCATGGTTCCCCTTGGGGTGTGGTTGGTGACGGCAAAACCAAATTTCCAGCCGCTGAAAAAAATCCGCTGTTCGATTGGGCCGATCACAGTGGCTACCTGATTGGGGGCCTGTCCCATTAAGTCGATTTTCTGAAAGTTACCTTTGTGCTCAAGCACACAACCTTCATTTCTGGTCAGTGCCATGACCTTGCCCAAACTTTTGCAGGCGATGATGAGCTCGGCAAAGTTTTGGTTGAGCCGGATAGCATCTGAACCAATGGTGGAAGCGATCAACTCTGCTTCCGAAACGCCCAACTTCTGAGCGGCATCTCTTGCCCGCAATTGAGGCTGTTGTTTTTTGAGGTCTTCCCATGCTTCTTTCAAAGAAGCTACTGAGGAAAATTGCATGGTGGATTCCATAATTTATGCAAGTTTGATTTCTAAATGATTTTGAACAAAAGGGATACTTTGAATGATCATGGGAGAATCTTCCAATCCGGAAAACACCTGAATAGGATGCTCAAACACTTCTTCGAGATTGGAGGCACACATCACTTCTTTGACAGGGCCTTGGTGAAGGATTCTTCCTTTTTTGAGCAGAATAACCTTGTCAGCATAGTTGGCCGCGAGGTTGAGGTCATGCAGAATGGCAAGGACGCCGATGTTTCTTTTTTTGATTTTGTGGATTATCCTGAGCACATGATGCTGCAAAGCGATATCCATGCTGGAAGTAGGTTCATCCAAAAGGAGATATCTCGGAAAGGGTTTTTTATCCCATATCTGGGTCAAAACCCTTGCAAGTTGTACCCTTTGTTTTTCCCCACCTGATAGGTTCCCGTACAGTTGGTCCTTGAGATGCCATGTCTGGGTTTCGTTCATGACTTCCTCCAAAAGATCCTGCCGATAAGAACCCCCTCCCGACAACAAGCCCAATTCAACCACTTCCAAAGCCTTGAAAGGAAAAGACAATGAACTGTGCTGTGGCATGACCGCCCTGACTAACGCCAGGTTTTTTGCGGAAAAGCCATTGACAGGAGATCCGTTATAGTCCACTTTTCCATATTTGCAGGGAATTTCACCTGCCAATACTTTGAACAAAGTAGACTTACCGGCTCCATTTGGGCCAAGGATAACCGTAAGTTCGCCCGGAGCGAGCGAGACACTAGCCTTGTCCACTATGGGCATGTTCCGGATGCAGAAATGTATGTCTTGAGCTTGTAGCATATCAGGATCGTATTTTTTTAACATTGATAATAAGCCAGATAAAAAATGGGGCACCGATGATGGCCGTGATGATTCCGATGGGCATCTCTGAAGGCATGACTATGGTCCGCGCCAATAAATCCGCGAAAGTCAATAACAAAGCTCCGAGCAGGAAAGACCCTGGAAGTACCAGCCTGTGGTCGGCACCAAACGTCATTCTGATGAGATGGGGTACTATCAGTCCTACAAATCCAATGGTTCCCGTGAAGGAGACAGCTGTCCCCACGATCAGCGCACTCGCAAAGAGCAGGATATATTTCACTTTTTGGACATCTACTCCCATGTGGAAAGCTTCATTTTCACCGATAGAAAGTGCGTTGAGGTTTTTGAACTGAGAAAGGACCAACATGACTGGACCGGAAATCAGCAAGAAGGAAATCCCAACTTTGCTCCAATTGGCTCCTCCTACATCTCCCAAGCTCCAAAATGTAAAATTCCTCAAAGCGGCATCGTCAGCATAGAAAATCACCAAACCTATCAGTGCGCCTGATAGTGCATTCAAGGCAACACCTGCGAGAATCAATAAAGAAATGTCTGTCTTGCCTACCGAACTCCCCATTTTGTACACCAACAGGGTATTGATCAGGCCTCCAAGGAAAGCAAAAAGCGGCAAACCAATCCCACCAAAGTAACTTAGAAAAGGAAGTGTACTGCCAAATACAATGAATATCACTGCAAACAAAGCCCCGCCACTGCTTACTCCGATGAGACCTGGTTCTACAAGTGGATTTCTAAACAATCCCTGCAAGGCAGCTCCGGTAACGCCCAGTCCTCCACCTACCAAAATCGCCATCAAAATTCTTGGGAGGCGGATATGGAGAAGGACATTGGATTGCTGTTGGGAGAAATCTATCAGTTCCAAACCGACAGTATCAATCAAAATCCCAAAGACACTATATAATGGTATATGGAATGCCCCCAAGGACAGGGATAAGACAGACATCACCGCCAAGGCGATTCCCATCAACCCTAGAACCAGATTTTGGGTTTTGTATTTGCGATATGTCAGCGTTTGTATCAAAGCAGTTTATTTCCTCACGGATTTTGCTAGTTCCAATGCCGCTTTGCCTACCCTCGGACCGAATCCAGAAAGGTATTGTCCATCCAAGGAGATGATCTGGTTTTCTTTGAAAGCGTTGGTATTTTCAATTCCCCTGATATTTTTGACTCCATCCATTCCTCCTATTGATTGGATTCCTGAATCAAAGAAGAGCAGGTAATCGGGATTCATGGAGACCAAAGCTTCGGGAGTCAATGGAATAAAATCTTTGAATCCTTTCCCTACATGTTCTAATCCAGCCATGTTGATCATGGATTCGGCAAAGGTTTCCTCCCCGGCGACAAAAATCATCTCTTGTCCTCTTGCCATGACAAAAGCCATATTGGGTTTTGTGGATTGCCCTTGTAGATAATTCCCCAATTCTTTCATGTCAGCCTCGATAGAAGCATTGATGGCTTTACCTTTATCAGGAACTTCAAGGAAATCGGCGATTTCTGTCACTATTCTGTAGGTGCCTGATATGTCGGTGGGTTTTCCAAAAAACCGGATTTGAAGTCCTGCTGCTTCCAATTGCTTGACAACGTCCTCTGACATATAACCTTCCTCGGCCAAAACCAAATCAGGGCCCAAGGCAAGGATTCCTTCTGCTTTGATCTGATTGCGGTAACCTATTGAAGGCAATTCCTTCATTTTGGCGGGATAGGTGGAGGTGATGTCTGTCGCGATGATATCTTCGGCGAATCCCAATTCGCTCACCACCTCTGTAATTGTACCTCCTGCAGTGATTATTTTGACTCTTTCTAGGGTCGCTTCGGACTTTTTGCCGGCACATCCTAGGAGAATTATTCCAAATAGGAACAGACTTATTTTTCTTATCATTATTTAGATTGATTTAAAATAACATGACAAATATCAATCTATTTAGATTTAATCCAAATTAATTTTAATTGATATTTTCTATGAGAACTTAAAAACTATCAACCTATTAATAGATTGGATTTATCATAGGCTTCATCTATTGAGTCATTTATTGTTCAGGATTTTGATTGAAGCAAATTTTCTTTTGTTCGACTTGAGTTGAATAACCAAACGAACCAATTTTTAAAAGAAACTAAATTGGCACTAACAGACAAAAGGATAAAAAATGGATTTCAAAGCTAAATAGTCCAAAAACTATGTCGATTATATTTCCAAACATCCTTTGGTATTAAGCTTTTATAATTAATTTTGCATTCGAATTTTAAAGCATCAATCCTTTTTACATCAAAATAAAAAATGGCAAATATTGGTAAGATAACTCAGGTAATCGGTCCGGTGGTGGACGTCTCCTTCGCAGGAGGAAAATTACCAAAGATTCTGAATGCCCTGACAGTCACCAAAGAAGACGGTTTGGTAGTGGTTTTGGAGGTTCAACAGCACCTAGGTGAGGACAGAGTCAGGACCATTGCAATGGACGCAACTGAGGGAATGGTAAGGGGTCAGGAGGTTACAGATTTGGAAAGTCAGATTTCGGTTCCTACCGGTGAGGAAATCAAAGGACGACTGTTCAATGTAATCGGACAGGCAATCGACGGTCTTCCTGAAGTGAAGTCTACCAAAAGAATGTCAATCCATAGATCAGCGCCAAGGTTTGAAGACCTTTCCACTGCTACTGAGATCCTTTACACAGGTATCAAAGTTTTGGATTTGGTTTGCCCTTATGCAAAAGGTGGAAAAATCGGTCTCTTTGGTGGTGCCGGTGTAGGCAAAACCGTATTGATCCAAGAATTGATCAACAACATTGCAAAAGCATATTCAGGTCTTTCAGTATTTGCGGGTGTCGGAGAAAGAACCCGTGAAGGAAATGACCTTTTGAGAGAAATGATCGAATCAGGTATCGTTACTTATGGTGATGATTTCCTTCATTCGTTAGAGACAGAAGGGGGATGGGATCTTTCCAAAGTAGACATGAAAAAATTGGAGGAATCCAAAGCTACTTTCGTGTTTGGTCAGATGAATGAGCCTCCCGGAGCCCGTGCAAGGGTTGCCTTGACAGGTTTGACATTGGCAGAATATTATAGAGACGGTGATGGTGAAGGTTCAGGTAGAGATATCCTTTTCTTCATTGACAATATCTTCAGATTTACACAAGCTGGTTCAGAAGTATCCGCCCTTTTGGGAAGGATGCCATCGGCGGTAGGTTATCAACCGACATTGGCCACAGAAATGGGTCAGATGCAGGAGAGAATCACCTCTACAAAAAATGGTTCTATCACTTCAGTACAGGCCGTTTACGTACCTGCTGATGACTTGACTGACCCTGCACCGGCGACTACTTTCGCCCACTTGGATGCTACTACAGTACTTTCCCGTAAAATCGCCGAATTGGGTATCTACCCTGCTGTGGATCCTTTGGATTCTACTTCCAGGATTTTGAATCCATTGGTATTGGGAGACGAGCATTATGGCTGCGCACAAAGAGTAAAAGAAATCCTTCAGAGATACAAGGAACTTCAGGATATCATTGCGATTTTGGGTATGGAAGAACTTTCTGACGAAGACAAATTGGTCGTTCACAGAGCGAGAAGGGTTCAACGTTTCCTTTCCCAGCCTTTCTTTGTTGCAGAAGCATTTACCGGTTTGAAAGGTGTACTTGTTGACATCAAAGACACCATCAGAGGTTTCAACATGATCATCGACGGAGAATTGGATCATTTGCCGGAAGCTTCCTTCAACTTGGTAGGCTCCATCGAAGATGCGATTGCCAAAGGTGAGAAGATGCTAGCTGAAGTAATGTAATTTTCATTCCGATCCATCGGACAAATAAGGTTTTAAACGCATCATGATACAATTGACAATCATTACACCTGACCAAAAAGTATTTGAAGGTGAAGTTTCGGAGGCTACCTTTCCCGGTGCCAACGGTTCCTTTCAGGTATTGGACAACCACGCGGCGATAGTTTCCGCATTGGGAAAAGGAACGGTTTCATATACTACAAAGGCAGGAAAAAAATCCCACATCGTCGACGGTGGTGTGGTGGAAGTCAAAGACAACAAAATTGTCCTTCTTGCTGAAAAAGTAATTGATTGATAATCCATACTCATTCAAATCCAAAACCCGACTGAAAAGCCGGGTTTTGTTTTTTTAAGTCCGTTTGGAAAATCGTATCGCAGTTTGAATCAGAAGATGAATGAAAATATTTTGGTATTGGTAAATTATTATCCTACTTTTGCAACCCTGAAAGGAGGTGTATACATATGATCATTGTCAACGTAAAAGAGAACGAATCAATCGAGAAGGCGCTAAAGCGTTTCAAAAAGAAATTTGATAAAACAGGTGCCGTAAGAGAGCTCAGAGCGAGACAGCACTTTGTAAAGCCATCTGTAAGAAACAGAGAACAAGTTATCAAAGCAGCATACAAGCAAAAAATGCAAGAGGCAGAAATGAAGTAATTCAATCTGACTTTTGAAATAAAATCAAAAAGCGCATCTACGAAAGTGGATGCGCTTTTTTTGTCCACCCCTACAGCAGGTTTAAATATTCAGGAAACCCGATTCCATAAGATTTTTTAATCCTAAGGATTTTATATTGTTCAAAAATCCGGATACAATGATCCAGAATAGATTCCTTTCTTAGGAAATTTATACTAACTTCATTGCAACATCTTTCTCGCTCCAATGACCGATTCTTTTATCAATTACCTTGAATTCGAAAAAAGGGCAAGCCGACATACTGTCTTGGCTTACAGAAAGGACCTAGAGCAATTCAGTGAGTTTTGTTCACTCTCCTTCGAAAAAGAAGACATCAGCACAGCAGATCACCCGGAAATACGTGCTTGGGTCATCGATCTCGTCGATCAGGGACTGAGTTCAACATCAGTAAATAGAAAAATCGCTACACTCCGATCTTTTTATAAATTCTTGATGCGTTCGGGAGAAATCACCAAAGATCCCACTTACAAACTCCGTGCACTGAAGACGCCAAAGCGATTGCCGGAATTTGTGCAGGAAGATGCCATTGACAAAGTATTGGATGAATTGCAGTTCAAGCCGGATTTTGATGGACAGCGGGACAAGATGGTTATGGAATTCCTTTACCTCACGGGTGTGCGTCTCTCAGAATTATTGGAACTCAGGTGGAAAGACATCGATTTGGCAGGCGAAGCGGTGAAAGTTCTCGGAAAGCGTAAGAAAGAAAGAATAATCCCGATCACAGCAGGACTCAAAAAGAATATTGTTTCGTACAGAAAAGTATTTCAGGAAACGTTTTCAAATCTACAAGATAGTGACTATTTTATCGTTATAAACAACAAGGAACAAGCTTATCCAATGAAGATTTACCGCATTGTGAAAGAACATTTAGACCTTTTTGCTCAGACTACCAAAAGAAGTCCACATCTCTTGAGACACACATTTGCTACACATTTACTCAACAAAGGCGCTGACCTTAATGCCGTCAAAGACCTTCTCGGGCATGCCAACCTCGCTGCTACGCAGGTGTATACCCACAATTCCATGGAAAAACTCAAGGCTGTGTTTGAACAGGCACATCCAAAAGCTTAATATAATTTTCACTTTAAACCATTTACGTTATGAAACTTCAAATGCATTCCATCCATTTCGATGCTGATCAAAAACTTATCGATTTCATTCAGAAAAAAGCCGATAAACTTGACACCTATTTTGATCGAATAATCGACGGTGAAGTTTTTATGAGACTTGATAACCATGAAAAAAAAGAAAATAAAATTGTTGAAATTAAAATGAATGTTCCGGGAAAAACCCTTTTTTCAAAGCATCAAAGCGAATCATTTGAGGCTGCAACAGATGAGGCAATAGAAGGCCTTCGCAGACAGCTCAAAAAATTCAAGGAAAAAGCGGTTTTAATCAACCAATAACTTACAAAACCCCGCCGAAAGCGGGGTTTTTCATTTTCTAAATCTCCTTATAATTCAAGACAATTTTTTGCGGTACGCTGATCATCCAAAAAACCAATGGAATCCAATGCCCGCCAAGATCCCCACGGCAATGATGAGTGGGGAAGAAAGTTTGGTAAAATTAAGTAAAAGGTAGGTTCCCATGATGGCTGCAATATTAAAAAAATCAGGCTCCAAGGGCTCGAATAGCAAATATGCCGCTGCGATCAACATCCCGCAACTTACGGCATTGATTCCTTCCAATGCCGCGCGGACAGGGCGGAATTTTTTTAATTTGTCCCAAAATTTGATGACAAAGAATATCAGGAAAGTTCCGGGAAGAAAGATACCCGCCGAGGCGATAAATCCCCCTGTCAATAATCCCAAAACTCCTTGGTCTCTCATGGAAAGCGCCCCCACGTAGGCACTGATGCTGAATGTCGGGCCCGGGATCCCCTGTGATATGGCATATCCCGTCAAAAATTCCTGTGAGGTGAGAAATTTTTTGAACTCCACAAACTCAGTAAATAGATAAGGTACCAAGACTTGTCCTCCTCCAAAAATCAAACTTCCGTTTCGATAAAAATTCTCAAAAAGGAGCACCGCCTGATTTTTGGTCAATGCACCCAAGATTGCTGCAAAAACCAGGATTCCACCCCATAGGTAGAAATTGGCCCAAGCGATGACGAGCTTTTTGTCTCCCTCGTCTTTGGGTTCATTTCTGTACTTCAATGAAGTGGTCACCCCCCCGACTAGCAGCAATAATGGAAAAATGAAAGGAGAATTATAGAAAAAGGAAATGAATGTCGAAAACATCATCAAGACAGATGCCTCGGTGGTCTTGACCATTTTGAAAATGGTCTTTTGGGCAGCATAGATGATAAATCCGATTGCCATGGGCTGGATGAATTTTGCAAAACTCAGGGCTCCGGGCGTATTTTCCTGCAGAAAGTCTATCAAAAAAGCAGCCACGATCATCAAAAGCGTGGCAGGCAAGATCCAAACAAAAAGCGAAAGGTAGGCGAGACTTGGCCCACCTACCCTGTATCCAATCGCAGAAATCGTTTGAGTCGAGGTTGGTCCCGGAAGGATCTGACAAAGTGCGTTCAGCTCCCACAAGTCCTGCTCTTTGATGTATCCCCGTTTGGTCACCATCGTGTCCAAGACCATGGCAAGAAAAACCTGGGGACCTCCAAATGCAGTCAGAGAAAGCAATAAAACATCTTTGAGATAGAGATAATACCTGACCTTCCTGACTGACACGGCTTATTTCTTTAAACCCAATTCACGGAGCCTCTCTTCCAAAAACTCCCCGGCTGTAGCATCTTCAAATTGCTTGGGATGGTCGGCATCAACACAACTGTCGAGACAGGTCAAGTCCATCTCAGACCTCGGGTGCATGAAGAAAGGAATGGAATACCTGCTCGTATGCATCATTTCCCTAGGCGGATTCACCACCCGGTGGATGGTGGATTTTAGTTTTTTGTTGGTCAATCTCTCCAGCATGTCACCCACATTGACGACCAATTGGTCAGGAAGTGCAGTGATCGGAATCCATTTCCCGTCTTTTCTCAAAACCTGCAGTCCATCTGCGCTTGCACCCATGAGTAAGGTGATCAGGTTGATATCCCCATGCTCTGCGGCGCGTACCGCATCTGCAGGCACTGCGTCAGGATTTTCTATAGGGAAATAATGGATCTGCCTCAAAATAGAATTGCCATAGGCCACTTTATCTTCAAAGTAATTTTCATCCAACTCTAGGTAAAGGGCAATGGCTTTGAGCATATTTTTGCCCGCAGCCTCTAGTGTTCGATAAGCTTCGTTTGCAATGTCCTTAAACTCGGGGACTTCAGTAGGCCAAATATTATCAGGATATTCTTTTTTGGTTTCGTCACTGTCCGGAATGGAATCCAATTCCTGCCCGACATGGTAAAATTCCTTTAAGTCGCCGGTATTTCTACCTTTTGCATGTTCCTTTCCTTTGCCGGTGTATCCTCTTTGAAAGCCGATTTCAGGTTTCTCATACTTGGCCTTAACCTCGTCAGGCATGGAAAAAAACTTCTTGATCACTGCATAGAGCTTGTCCTGCAATTCTTTGTTCAATCCATGGTTTTTGATCGCAACAAAACCAATGTTATTATAGGCTTCTCCCAGCTTTTGGACAAATGCACTCTTCTTGTCCTGACTGCCCGAAGTGAAATCCGCAAGGTCCAAAGATGGGATTTCATTGTATAAAATATCTTTCATCTACGAAATTTTGTTTTTTATTATTCAGCAATATATCCCAAATTTAGATAATTTAGCTTTTAGACTTTCATCACTATGAAAAAAACGATCCTCTATTTTGGTTTACCTGTTCTGATTTTTCTTTTTAACTCTTGTAGTTCAAAAGAGAAAAAAGAGGAAAAAATCTTCGAAATGACAGGTTCTGACAGTTTGGAAATAGCGAAAAAGGAAGTCAGTTTTTATTTTTATGAGGAGGAAAAAGAATATCCGGATGCCATCATCGAGATGTACGCACCGCTCAGCAATCAAAAGTTCAGTCCGGGAAGAATCCCATTCGAATTCAATATCAAAAATTACCCTTTCGGTGAAGATTTGGACGGTTTTAAACTGAATACCATTTTGAATTCAGGCGATCCTGTAGGCCACAATTCCCCGATTTTCCAACAGGAATTGAACGAAGGTACTTACAGGATAGTAGCTTATCTGGTGGACAGTCAGGGTTTGGCACTCAAAGAATTTGGTAATTATGTAGATAGGGATTTTATGGTTGGCAATACCAGGCCATTTCCTTACTCGGCTGAGCCTTATCTCGCCCTCAACCTTCCGATCAACGGTCAGACTTACTTAGAAGGAGAGGAAATTACCATTGATTTTTTGGTAATTGGTGGGGATATGCTGTTGGATAATTTGCAGGTACAAATCAAAGTGGGTGATTTTCATTATGAGATGACCGAAGTCAACCCGGTCCATATTTCAAATCTCCCAAAAGGTGAACACCTTGTCCAACTGAATCTTTCCTACCAAAATGGAAAAAGCCTGGAGGGGCCATTTTCCAGCGCCCAAAAAACCATTTTGATCCAATAATCAAGCAGGAGATATGTCTGTTTTCCCCATTGGATTTGGGGAACATCCTTATCTTTGCTATAGGTACAGACCATCTTATCATAACCATGCTACTCGTAAATACAATCAGGGATAACTTTGAGAATACCTTGGCCGGATTACAGAAACGTAATTTTCCCAACGCCCAGGACGTTTTGGTTCAGGTGCTCGACCTGGATAACAAGAGAAAAGAAACCCAATCCCAAAGGGACTCACTTCAGTCCGAATCCAATAATTATTCCAAGGAAATTGGAATTTTGATGCGGGAGGGTAAAAAGGAGGAAGCCGAAAAGATAAAAACATTTACTTCCGAGATCAAGGATAAGGTAAAATCCTTAGAGGATATCTTCAGTCAGACAGAGGAAGAACTCAAGCAGCTTTTATATACCATCCCAAATATCCCCCACTTTTCAGTACCAAAGGGAAAGTCAGCAGAAGACAATGAAATCGTCCTGACCCATGGAGAAATTCCGGCTTTGCCCGAAAGCAAACAGCCACATTGGGAGCTGATCAAAAAATACGACATCATCGATTTTGAACTTGGGACCAAAATCGCCGGCGCAGGATTTCCTGTCTATAAAGGAAAAGGAGCGAGACTACAGCGGGCGCTTATCAATTTCTTTTTGGATGAAGCCCTGAAAGCAGGTTATCTGGAGATTCAGCCACCGATTTTGGTAAATGAAGATTCCGGTTACGGTACAGGGCAATTGCCGGATAAAGAAGGCCAAATGTATGAAGCCACGGTAGACAAGCTTTTCTTAATCCCAACGGCAGAGGTTCCTATTACGAACATTTACAGAGATGTGATCCTGAATGAATCAGATTTCCCCATCAAAAATGTGGGCTATACGCCTTGCTTCAGAAGAGAAGCGGGAAGTTGGGGAGCCCATGTGAGGGGTTTGAACAGACTGCACCAGTTTGACAAAGTGGAAATCGTACACCTTTCCCATCCTGAACATTCTTACCAAGCTTTGGAGGAAATGAGTCTTTACGTCCAGGGATTGTTACAAAAGCTCGAGTTGCCGTACCGGGTTTTGAGACTTTGCGGCGGTGATATGGGCTTCACCTCTGCCCTGACATACGACATGGAAGTATTCTCTGCTGCGCAGGAAAGATGGCTGGAAGTAAGTTCCGTCAGCAACTTTGAATCCTTTCAGGCCAACAGGCTCAAACTCCGCTTTAAAAGTGAGGATAAGAAAACAACTTTGGCGCACACACTCAACGGCAGTGCTTTGGCATTGCCGAGGATCGTGGCCTCCATATTGGAAAACAACCAAACCGAAACCGGCATCAAAATGCCAAAAGTCTTGGTGCCTTATCTCGGGTTTGATACCATAGGATTTTGATTTATCCAATCTTTGCCAAAGTTTTAAACACCTTTTCCAAAGCTTAGAATACCTTTCCCAAAGCTTAGAATACCTTTTCCAAAGTTTTAAACTTTGGAAAAGATTTTAACTTTGGAAGAGATTTTAACTTTGGAAAAGATTTAAACTTCAAAATCCCTTTCCGATGAAATTTCTTTTTGCAACATGCCTGTTCTTATTTTCTTTTCAGGCTTTTTGCCAATCTGAAAAAGAAGAGAAGGAAGCCATCACTGCCACCGTGCAACTGTATTTTGATGGCATGATCCAAAGGGACCGCTCCAAATTAGAAGAGGCTTTCATCCCTGAAGCAAGGTTGATAGGTTACCGAGGGGAAAATTTTACGATTACGACTTTTGAGGATTGGGCAAACGGAACGGCAAAGGGAGAAAAAAGAGATCCCTCAAAGTACAAAAACATCCTTTTGGAAATTGAACTAAAGGGAAATACTGCTTTGGCCAAAACCGAACTTTTCTGGCCGGGGATTTACTATTACGATTTCCTTACATTGATCAAAAAGGATGGCCAATGGAAAATCGTCCATAAGACTTGGTATGAGGAGAAAAGGTAATTTTGGATATTTATTGATACTGGATATTGATGGATACTAGATATTTGTTGATACTGGATATTCAGGATATTGATGGATCCCGAGCTATCGGGATGGATATTATTTGATATTGGTCTAGAACCTTACCTTTTGTAAGGATTTGGTTTCAAATGAATATTTATTAAACAGTAATCCCAAAACTTCTACGCTCCAACAAAAAAGCCTCTAAAAGTGGAATGCTTTTAGAGGCTTTGATTCAAATAAGGATCAGCTTATTTTTTGAGGACTTTGATATGTTCGATTTTTTGTCCCCAAGTGAGTTCGATTACGAAAACACCCTTTGGAACGTTTCTGATCATCTGCGAAATGGCCTCATTCATTTCATTTTCAGAGGTCACGGACACATCTTTGGATATAGCGGTTGGGTGAATTATTCTGAAAGTAATTTCTTCCTGATTGTATTGTGATCTGTCAAGTAAGTTGATCCGTAACTGTTCTCCACTTGTCGGGTTTGGAAATGCCCTCCACACCCCTTTGGTAAATTGAACACCGGGAACTCTAACCGACAAGACTTTACTGAGACTTGATGTGCCATCAAAATCAACCTGATTCAGACGGTAATAAACCGTTCCTCCTGCAATGATCGGGTTCACATCCTCAAACTTATAATCTACAGGGGCATCCGACCAACCCATCCCATCGACATTTCCTATTACGTCCCAACTTTTCAATCCATCTGTCGACCTTTGGACTTCAAAATGGGAGTTTTCTCTTTCCATAGAAGTAGTCCACGTCACCTCGGTTTGTCTTTCTTCCACTCTAAATTCCGCTTTAAGGGAAACATATTCTACAGGTAAAATCCTTGAATTGGCAAAGCCAATAAAAACCATACCCCTAGCTCCATTTCCACCTCGGGCTTCTTCGGCACCGCCTCCACCCCCTGAACCGGGTGCGGTCGCATTTCTGCCAATTCTTTCCAGTATCGGTTCATCATCTTCCCCTTCTCCTCCTGCACCGCCACTACCGCCACTTCCTCCATTTCCTGGGTCACCTTCGCCGCCGCCTCCGCCTCCGGCACTAAAAAAACGGTTGAGTAAAATATCAAAACTTGAAAACGGTAAACCGGCACCACCAATTCCACCATCTTCATCAACCGAATCCTGACCATTGCCTCCGACTCCACCGCCGCCACTACCGGATTCATCCTCGATGGAGTTTCCTCCATTACCTGAACTGTTCATTCCTTGTCCTCCCAAGCTAATGTCATCATCCTCATCATCATCACCATCTGCTCCACCACCTCCTGATCCACCTCTTAGAAATAAAGCGCTAAGGCTACTAGTTGTTGAATTGAACAATGAAGGCCTTCCGTTTCTACCATCACCTGAGTCCTCCTCATCTTCTTCCGAACCTCCACCTCCACCGCCTCCAGCGATAATCTCATATAATCCACCTAAATCAAAAGCGCTATCTCCGCCATCTTGACCTTGTTCATCAACATCTGTAGAACCAGATCCACCACTTCCAACCTGAATCTGAAAGATACTGCCGGCCGGAAGACCACTTACCAACCTTGTTTCTACATCAACACGTGCATGCACAATACCTGCACCGCCGCCACCGCCACCGTTACCAAATCCACCGCCACCGCCACCGCCGACTACCAAAATCTCAAAATCCAAAAGTCCCTCAGGTGCTTCCCACGTACAATTCGCATTAAATTGGATGATGGTAACTCCTGACGATGCTCCATTATCCAATACAGTGAAGCAAGGGCAAGTGTAGGAAATGATTATCTGTCCATTGCCACCATTTCCTCCATTTCTAGTTTGATTGTTTCTTCTCGCGCCTCCACCACCGCCACCAGGTGCCTCCCCATCTTGACCATTAGTATTTCCATTTCCTGTAGTCCCATCTCCACCATCTCCGCCACCAATTAGTGCAGCAGCACCTATATTAGAAGAGGCATTTACTCCATTCCCAAGACTTGAAGCAGAGGATCCACCCCCTCCTGAGAATATTGAACCTGAATTTGATGCGTTACTTCCATTTCCTCCATTATATCTCAATTCACCATAACCTGCTGAGGCTTGCCCCCCCGCAGCTCCATTTAAATTGTTAGTGGTAACTGAGGACCCACCTTTGGCCATAAGGGTTGTATTGGAACCAAACCAAGTATCACCACCCGGAGGAGGTGTATTATTGTTGGAAGTACTTCCTACCCCAACACTGTAATCAAATATTTGTCCAGGTGTAACTGAAAAAACACTTTGTGAATATGCACCTCCGCCACCTCCACCACTTCTGGTATTATTTGAAGATGCTCTCCCACCTTTTCCTCCTCCACCCCATACTTCTACGGTTATGGAAGTCACACCTTCAGGAACGACAAAAGTACCGCTTCCGGAGATTATAGGGTCAATCGGCTCACATTGAGCAAAGGCTTCTGCCGCAAAAAAGAGGGAGTTAACCAAGATTAAAACCGGAACGAGGATACTTGGCAAATAGTAGGGCTTATTCATTATATCTCTGATTGAAATCTGAAAAGAAATTTTCAAATTTGTATTACTGTATTTCAAATACAAATTAACGTATTTAATAAATACCAAAAAAATCTTTGAGGAAGAGGAATAAGTTGATAAAATAAATTATATTATATTTTTAAATTATATAGTTCATATAAATTCATTAAAATTATATTTTATTACAATTTTTTTATTTTTTATTAATATATAAAAAAACAAACATCATTCATTAAATAAATTAAAGGTCTTTATTAGATAATTAAATGACATGAGTGATTTTCGAAAAGGGTTTTATATCCCCCAAAGGAAAAAATAAGTTGGGTTGGCACCGTTTGAATTGCCTAGTAATGGATTCAAAAAAGAAAAATCCGTTTTGACGTTTATAAAATCACTAAAAAATCTCCCGGTTTTTTTCAAAACCCGGGTTTATCTTTTCCTCAAAACCTTAATATGTTCAATTTTTTGGCCCCATCGGAGCTCGACCACAAAAACGCCTTTAGGGATATTCCCTACCATTTGGGCGAGGGCCTCGTTCATTTCATTTTCAGTTTGTACAGTGACTTCCTTAGAAATAGAAGTCGGATGGATGATCCTGAAAGTAATTTTCTCCTGATTGTATTGGGCCGGATCCAGTAGACTTATTCTGAATTGTGAACCATCTGTAGGATTGGGATATGCCCTCCATACGCCTTCGGTAAACTGCACGCCGTCAATCTTCACAGACATCACTTTGCTCAGGGAATATTCCCCATTGAGATCTACCTGCTTCAGTCTATAATAGATATTCCCTCCGATCAGTGGCAGGTTACGGTCGGTATATTCGTATTCGGTAATGCTGTCTTTCCAACCCATTCCCTGTACTTCCCCAACTTTCACAAAATCACTGATACCCCCGACAGACCTTTCGATCTCAAAGCGGCTGTTTTCCCATTCCTTGGAAGTAGCCCAAGAAAGTAAGGCGGCATTGGATTCCTTGGAATATGCTGATTCTATATAGACGTAGTCGACAGGGAGTACGCGGCAATTGACATAATATCCTCCTGATGGACAATTATTTGGGTCAGGACATTCATTTAACCCCCCTTTATTAACACCTGCAGGAGGGGGATCGGTATCGGTTTCATTTCCACAGACAGCAACTTTTGCATTTTCTTTTATAATTAACTTATCGTTCCCCGAGCCATTGATTACAACATTTCCTTCAATGTAAACATTACTATCTCCCCCAAATGTAATTTGACTAGTGCCGGCAATTGTCAAATCTCCATCAATCAATACATCTCCATTCCCAAATACATTCAATTGCTTCCCTGAACCTCCATTAACAGTAAGAGATGCAGTATTAAAATATCCCCAAACATTAATTTCTGAATTATTTCCTGCATATTCTGTATCACCATTAGAAATTAATCTCCCACCATCAAGAACATTAATTTTTGCCCTTTGTCCAAGATCAATGCTTCCAACTTTCATCTCTCCGGTGCCATCCCCAGAAATCTGGACCAGTGTGTTGTTACGCATATCTAAAGCACCAGTAATAACATTAAATTCTCCAGAGTTAATCGTTTGAATATTAAGGGTTGTATTATTTGCCGATGTTCCTTGATTCATCAGAACTGAGCCATCTACATTTAATTGACCACCATTGATAACAACATTGGAGACCGCTTCACCTAGCTGAAACAAATTACCCTGAATGTTAAATTCCCCCCCAAAGTTCACTGTGAAATTGACCCTCGTACCCAAATTAAAAGCGGTGGGTATATCAACTTGATGATTAATTACTATATTAACTGGACAAGCTAAAGTGCCAGACACAGGAGGTACATTGGGGGATGCCGTTGCTGGTGGTGGACATTCAGGTCCAGATTTTAACCAGCAACTTGGGGTACTAAAGTACCCCACAAAATTTGGAGCACAGAGTCCACTCGTTGTATAAGTAACCTGCCCATAAGAATTACCTGCTGCTACAGAGAGCATAACCAACAAAAGGAACGTCTGAAAAAGTTTAGTCATAAAAAAGGGCTTAACACTGTATTTTTTTGTTCTTCAAATATACATTTATGCCTTTTGTTATAATTTAAATACACTTCATTTTTTTAGTAAAAATCAATAATACACCTCTATTCAGGTAAAAAAAACGAAAAGGTGACCCTTTTTTAAGAATCACCCTTTCCTATAGGTGTATTTTTCCCTATTCCATAGGTACTGTCTCTCTATTTAACTCTTCCTATTTCATTACTTTGATATGCTCTATTTTTTGGCTCCAAGCTATTTCCAATACAAAAACCCCTGAAGGAATAGACGGGAAGATCTGTGTCAAGTATTCATTTAAGGCATATTCTGTTTCTACGGTAATTGTTTTTGAAATAAAACTTGGATGGATTATCCTGAAAGCGATAGGTTCACGGTCGTATTGGGATTTATCCAATAAATTGACTTTTAATTGCTGCCCGTTTGTAGGATTGGGATAAGCCCTCCATACCCCTTTTTTAAACTGAACATTGGACACTTTTACGGAGAACACCTTGCTATAGGTATGTTTGCCATCAAAATCCACTTGCTTCAGTCTGTAAAAAATATTGCCGCCTGTCAAGGGAAGGCTTTTATCCTCAAAAGCATATTCCGTGACTGTATCTTTCCAACCCATACCCTGCACTTCTCCTATGACCGCAAAGTCATTGACGCCGTCAATGGATCTTTCGATTTCAAAATGGCTGTTGTTGGCTTCTTTTGCAGTAGCCCAAGTCAGCTTGGCACTTCTTTCAGCAGCAATTATTTTAGCTTCTGTGTAAATTAATTCTACTGGTAATATTTTTGCACCTAAAAGAAAAAAATCAACCCTACATGTGCCTGTAGCATTATCAATGGTAGTTAATTTATAGGTTGCTCCCCCCATCAAAGAATCGATGGTAGACTCTTCTGAATAAAATGCAGGGTCATCCAAAGAAGTCCAAAAGTGAAAATAATCACCTTCTGCGAATTCTAATTCAATGAGTCCGGAGCCAAGGTCTTCATTTGTGGTTTCATCAATGGAAGATTCAACCACTCTTTCACTCAAAATGACATCCTCAGCAGATAAGGCATTTGGAACTTGAGTAGGATTAGTTACTGCAGGTCCGACGACCGCTCCTTGACTTATTGTTAAGGAAGCATTGAAACTACTTCCAACCTCCCTATTCCAAACAGTGGGATTAAAATTAGATGAACTTAAGGAGGTCCCATCAGAGAAGGTGAAATTCCAGGTTGCGTTGTAATCCTGCATAGGATTCCCTCCAAAAAGAGAAGTTAAAATAAAAGAGACGTTGGTTTGTTCTAAATTATCTTCAAAACACTCATATATAGGTTCAAAAGTGTAGGACAAGATGCCAACTTCAATTGGTATAGTATTTTGATTATTTAAACATTGAGCTGCAGGATAACTCTGGCAGTTATAACTGTCCTCCAGATTTTTTGCACCGCTTGTAGTCCAGGAAACCAAGGGCCTCGATAATTCATAAAATTCATTTTGGCACTCAACATCAATATCGGGAATTGGTATAGTGATAACACAAGAACCGGAATTACAAGGATTGATAGAACCCACAAATTCATTGATGTAGGTGGATTCCAAAGGATCCCCGTTTGGATTGTTTCTGTCTTTCTTTAAAATATCAGCAATAATCCTAAAGTTATGTATATCATTTTTTGAATTGGAGGTATACAAAAAGGAGATATAATATGGTCCATTACCTACGCAGATATTATTTGGATTACCGGAAGCATCACTGAAATACACATTTAATATCGAATAGTTTTGTGCATTTCCTTTGCAAATGGTACATGAACCATCTCTTAAATCCGGCTTGTTGGAATCCTGTGCAAAGCTATTATAGCTAATCAAAAGGAATAGGGCGAAAAAAACTGTTTTTAAAAATCTCATTGGGTGATTGATTTTTATAGAGTCCATTTTGTATTTCAAATGTACTTATTTGTATTTAAAAAACAAATAAAAAATAATTTTTTTACATTTTTTTATATATGAAATGCTTTTATATCTATATTAAAAGTATATGATCAATCAAATCATACACGCAAATAATGAAATATTTTGATCTAATCAATAAAGTTTTATATTCTTATTTTATTAATTTTAAGGTATTTATATAAAAAATATGTTTGAAAAATACTTCATTGACAATTCTATTTCTTCTGATAACTTGAAGCCAATAAAAAAATAAAAAATCTGATAGGAATTTTAATAACTAAAACTGGAAAATATTTTTTCTCATTCTTCACACACTTAAGAGATTGCTCTTGTCAAATCTTAATTTAAATTGAAATTTTAGGTTATAGACCTTCTAAAATAGAATGTCTTAATTAATGGGAGATTTAGAAAGAAAATGGAAGCCCGTTATTAATTTTCAAAAAATCATATTAGCTAAATCAGTTCAAGAGAGCGATAAAAAATTTGAATCTCTTCGAAGAAGGTCAAAAACCCTCACCCAATCTATCTCTTCACTATTTTGAGGTATTCTGAATTTCTCAGATGGGTGATTTCTAAAATGTACATGCCGGGATTCGCTTGCCCGATGATTCCGTTTAACCAATCAGTAATTTCGATCAGATTTCCTTGAAAGGAACCCAAAACCTGTCCTGAAACAGCAACAAGCATGGTTTCTATTTTATCCCCTCCTTCCTGATGAGGGCTTAAACTTTCAAGAAAGATTCTTCCTTCTTTGACAGGATTGGGAAAAACCCTCCATGAGTTCCCCATATTCAAAACAGCTGGAAATTTGACAGAAATGGTTTTACTGAAAGAAAATTGCCCATCGAAATCAACCTGCCTTAGCCGATAATAAACCAATCCCCCTGCCAAGGGAAGCTTTTCATCAGTAAAAAAATATCCCGATGGGATATCAGACCAACCTGCTCCATTTACTAAACCTATATTTTCCCAATTTTTGGCATAATCTACCGAGCGCTGGATTTCGAAATGGGAATTGTTCCATTCTTTTCCTGTTTCCCATGTGAGTTGGACTTTTCGGTTTTCCTCTAAAAACTCGGCACTGAAGGAAATAAATTCTACGGGGAGGATTCTAAACGATTGACGTACTATGACAATTCCTAAGGCTCCGTTTCCTCCTGTTGTACCACTTGATGTTGCTCCTCCTCCTGATCCTGTATTTATTCTACCATTTCTTAAAATACCGGCACCATTTGCTGCCCCTCCGATCCCCAAAGAACCACCTGCTCCCTGGGACGTTCCCGGTCCGGTCGCTGTACCACCTCCACCTGCGGCATAAATAATTGGAGATCCAGAAATTGTAAATTCAACTCCAATTCCTCCACGAGCCCCGGTTGAAGCTGAACCATCTGGACCAAATAAACCTTGACTTCCTCCTCCTCCGCCACCGCCTCCAAAATTCCTTCCCGGAGGAGTAGTGTTATTGCCGTTCCCACCACCGTTCCCTTGATTGCCAGAACCACCTCCATTACCTGCCTGAAATGCACCTCCACCTCCTGATCCACCATTATTACCACTCCGAGCCCCCACCCCCGTGGATCCACCACCGCCACCTCCATTTGCCGTATTTGATAGAAACGTTGAGTTCCCTCCATTATTTCCCCGTGTATTTACGTTTGTAGCACCCAAACCGCCTGCACCAACTTCAACTGAAACCGGGGATCCGGGGACCAATGTCAAAGAAGGAATATATAACACTCCACCTGCCCCACCTCCGCCTGCACTTGTCCCTCTTCCACCTCCGCCGCCGCCTGCAACAATCAACACTTCTGCATCATCAAGGATTTCCTGAGTACCGGTATTGTTTGGAATTATCCAGTTTGCATTGCATCTAAAAATATATACCCGCTCCACGATGTCAGCAGAAACCGGGATTTCTACAATTTCTAAACACAAAAATGACGAACAATTATTTGGAGGCCCGTATTCCGGAATATGAAAACAAGTTCCTGAAGGTGTTTTACCTGTTGCTATCGATGATCCAAAGTTCAAAACATTGAAATTGGTACTTGGCCCGTTCAGATTTATCGCACTACTGCCACTGTTGGTAATATTCAAGCTACCTTCCACTAATACAGCTGCATTACCTGACATTGTTATTGGGTAACCATCAATAACCATATTACCAGTCGTCTTAATTGAACCGTCACCGGAAATATTTACTTGATTACCCCCAGAGTTAGTAGAATTAAAAGTATTGGTTAAGAACTCACCTTGTATATTTAGAGCTCCTCCACCTTGAAGCCTGGTTTGATTATTGACTTTAAAAACTGTGTTTGGTCCTACTGTAACAGCTTGTCCTGAACCAACATTTAAAAATGTCAAATTACTTACTTCTACATAGGAAAATGGATTAAGCCCGCTTGTATTGGCTACGTTAAAAACTGCACCTGCCTGCAAGGATAAAGTTCCGTCAGCGGAAAATCTCCCACCATCATTTATTTGGAATAAAAAAGCGGGTGCGCCAACATTATTAACAGAAACATTCCCAGAAAAATTTACATCCCCTCCCGAATTGACCGTAAGCGATGTCATCAATCCACCCCCAAAATTCGCAGTTGCCCCTGTTCTAGTTATTGGGTGATTAATTACAATCCGAATCTCACAGGCAGGAGTATAAACAGGTCCAAGAGGTGGAATATTTGATGGGTTTTGCACTGCACATCCATTTGGATTGGTTTTAATCCAAGTAAGAGGATCATCCCAATTAGTACTAAGACCTGAAGTGGTGTAAGTTTGACCAAAAAGAAAATTTATTGGGGAAATAAATATCAATACGAAAATTAAAATGAAACCAATATTTAAATTGTAGATACTCATTTATTTTAATATTAATTATCTCTATTTTCATATAAAAAATTGAAATAGAAAGGAGGATTAAATTTTTTAAGTTGGGTGAAGAGGAATTCTGGGGATGATTACCCAAAATTACAGATTATTTACTTTCTGGAACATTAAAAAAAATTTATGAACATTTTAATTGACTTTTATCAAATGCTGATTTAGATTATAATGACAAAAAACAAGCTTTTTCCCTTTACAAACTCAAATATTTTAACCCTCTATTTAAATATTTGTCCAATTTGATTTTAAGACATAAGTGTTTTGAAGTATTTAAAAATAAAAAAACCCGGCAGAATTTCCTTCGAAATTCCACCGGGTAATTATCATGTATTCAATTTTTATATTTTCTATTTCAGTTTATTCTCGGTATCGATGAAATCTCCTTTGATCACCACATCCTGACCTTTTTGAACCCTGCCAAAAATCGTCAGGCTATTGGCTTCACCGACAAACTCGATGGTGGCGCCGGAATTTAGATTCAAATCGCCATACATTACCACCGAACCTGAAACTTTTAATACTGCTCCGCTATTGATGGAAAGGGTATTGTTTCTGTTGTATTGTCCAAAAACAAAAGAGCCATTCATCATAAATATTCCCCCGCTGTTTAGATTCAGGCTGTTTTCAATTGCCAAAGAACCGCAGAAAGTAAGTTGTCCACCGATATTTACATTTTTGAGGGACGCTGCACCTGAGTATTCTATCACTTCATTTGAGTTCACATTCAGATTTGCATTTCCTTCATAAGCCGGATAAATGCCACAAACTATTCCGGGATCCAAGGCAAGTTCTTCTTTATCCGTCAAACTCAAAATTTGAAGTCCCTGACTTCCTGAGGCTACGAAAATGTATCCTCTGTGAGACTTGATAAAATTGGAAGACCCATAGATTCCCAAAATTCCGATTTCTTCCAAAACATCATTTTCTACCAATTGGGAAACAGAGATACCCGCTCCTCCATTGGCCATATACACTTTACCATCATCAAAAGAAACAGCATTGGTCACGATGTCTCCTTCGGCTACGCCTTCCGGATTTAACGGGATTTCCAATCTTTGCATCAGCATGCCCGATTCGATGGAATAAACGCCAACACCTTTTCTCCCTTCTGAAGCAAGTAAAAATCCAGGTCCCATGTCCAAAGTTCTTTTGGATTCGGCTATGTCTCTATCAAGATTGATGGTAGAGACGACATTTAGACTGGCCGGGTCCAAGATTGTGATGCCATTAGTACCGCTAAGCGCTCCCAAAACACCATTGCCATACTTGACGGATCTCAGGTCAGCCATCGGGAATTCAGCTTTCATCTCCCCTTTGGTATCAAACAATCCAACCAAGCCATTGCTGCCACTTGCCACCGCAATATTATTCTCGGTAGCTGACACATCCACGCCTGCAAATCCTTCAATATCAAATTTGAAAAAATCCGACGTAAAATTACCGTCAACTACACTGACCATGACCAGCTGTGCCGGGGTTTTGATTCCCTCTTCCCTGTCTATATCAAAAGCGGCGGCGGCATATAATTTCCCTTCTTTGTAAGTAAGGGAGTTGATATCGGCATTCATAAAGATTGCCTGACTGGTGATTTTCGGAAAAAGAGGATCAGTGACATCAAAAATTTCGATTGCTCCCAAAAACTCCGCCCCTTCAGTATTGTAACTGACATAAGCAAAGCCATCAGCAATGTCCACATGGGTTGCCTTGAGTATTTTTCCCTCATATATAGGTGGATTTACTTGGGACACCATGATCAAAGGAACTTTTCCGGCAGGTTCTTCATCTTCCTTCAGCCTGCCGTTGATGACATCTGAGGAAATAATGCCGACTACCCCTGTACCTTCCAGAGACAATCTCGTGCTCAGAGATTCAGCATCTCTATTGATCAAAACCGTAGGATCTGCAACGGGATCATCTCCGCCCGGTTGGCAAGAAATAATGCCAACAATTAAAAATGAAAATAGAAGTATTTTACGCATATGCTGATGGATGAGAAAATTGTTGGATAATATTTTAGCATTCAGTTTTTGGGGTTTTGCAAAACCAATTTGGATGCAAAAGGAAACATGGGCATCAATCTCTTTTGATAAGTTTTTTGACCAGGATTTTTTCTTCATTATAAATATAGACGAGGTACAAACCTGCGCTAAGGTCCTTTACATCAAATTCCAATTTAT
Organism: Cognataquiflexum rubidum; assembly: GCF_022538115.1. Classification (GTDB taxonomy): domain Bacteria; phylum Bacteroidota; class Bacteroidia; order Cytophagales; family Cyclobacteriaceae; genus Cognataquiflexum; species Cognataquiflexum rubidum. The sequence continues at coordinate 464,000 of NZ_JAKZAL010000001.1, forward strand.
CTGCATTGATCAATTTAGGTTGGAGAGGAATCTTAGTCCCTTGGCTGTCAACCAGAACAACTTCCAGTTTATCCACTTTTTTGGTTTGGATAAACAACTGGTCTGCGACAGGATTGGGATACAGATGAATTTCCCAATCAGGAATAAAATCCACTTTGATGACACTTGTGTATTCCTCCTTGCCATCAAAATCAAGCTGCCTCAGCCTGTAGTAATTTGGCCCGACCATTGGACTGTTATCCCAACCCAGGTAATAAACAGGTTTTTCGCTGTTCCCTTCACCCTTCACTTGTGATATCTCAGTCCATGATCTACCGTCCTTGGAGCGCTGTATGATAAACTTCTCATTATCTTTTTCCTGGGCGGTCCCCCATTCTAGCCTTATTCTTTCCTCAATTGACTTTCCTCTAAAATAGAGCCATTGAACCGGTAAAATCCTAAAGGACCCTTGGACTTCTGTATTGTAAGATCCTGCCCAAGTATTGATCGTAATGTTATTACTAAATCCATTATCACCTGTGGCCCACCATTTGTGATCCGGACCTAAGACCCCTATGGTATTGACCATCAGTGACTGTGGACTATCGCTAGGAGTCAATCCCGTCCTAGAGATCAAAGAGTCATCCCAAAAGATGCTGTTATTTCCCGGTGTCCCGGGTCTGACATTGCTGACCCTCATACCTAGACTTTGCTCCAAATCAAAAATCGGAAAATGGACAGGGAAAAAGATTACTGTGGCCACTACCTCCACATCGCTGTCAGCAGGGACCACGTTTCCATCAGCATCTTCCCCATTCCAGTAAATCTGATAAGTTCCCGGAGCGTCGTATTTTTCGGAAATGAGCAGGTCAGTCCCTGCATCATAGGTCATGTTTCCATTGAGATCTATCAATACGTCCACCACGGCAGGCAAGCTAATTGTCAGGTTGACTGTCGCCTCTCCTCCTATGTCCGGTGGCAATTTTGGTTCATAGTCGATAATGAGACTTGCAGAAGGAGGTGCTGTTGATTTCCAGATTGAAATATCAGGCTCACTGACAAATAATGGATATTGAAAATTAGAGGAAGTCCCGGACCTGGATTTCCTGTTTTCCTCAAAAGTGAGGTCATTTCTCGGTCCATCTTTGTTGGCAAAAAAGTTTGTCCAACCCCCACTGGATCCACCAAAATTGATGTATTTGACAAAATAATCATCCCCTGAGGCCGTAAAAGTATTGTCTACAGGAACATAAAACCCGAAATTATTATGGAAGGAAAAATTATCGGCGGAAGATTTGGTAAGCATCAGAGCGGTCGTACTCGGATCTGGCCGTGAATTGGCTATACTCCAGAATCTTGAATAAACACGGCCTGTACGCTCTGTAAAGGCCCCCGAAGATCCTGACGCTACCGAAATATCCCAAAAATTGATATTAAATCCATCTGTGATATGGCCGTTTGAAGTATTTGAAATCTCCACCCAAAAGGCCCTTGCGGCACCGGTATTGTTTTCAAATGAAAAAGCCGAGTACCCTGAACCGGTAATTTGGGAAGGTCCATTCAATGCACTTGAAGCTGAACCGGGTCTTCCTTGTGTCTCTCCACTGCTGCTCGGATTATAGTCTCGGCTTGAAATCATCGTCCTTGCGGTGCCTGAGGTTCCTGTAGGAAAAAACCCTGTGGAATTGGCGTCATAAAACCATCTTACCCTTATGTTTCCGGTGGTTCCTACCCTTCTAAATCCCCAAAATACTGTTTCACCAGCTTTGACATAGACATACAGCCTGTGGCCACTATTGTATCCGGACACATTGGAAGGCAAAAGCATATATCCTCTATTGCCGAATCCCCCCGAACCGGTATTACTAGGATACCAGAGAAAACTTTGTCTGTTGCTTTCTGTTCCCCAATTCCCGGATCCTTCTCCGAAGGATAAGTTGGAAATGAAGAGAAAAGCCAAAACAATCCATGTCCTATTGAAACCAATTGATTTCAAAAAACAGAAAGTCCAATTATCTATAAAAATCAATTTCATTCTGAGTTATTCTAAGTAGTTGGGTGGCAGAAAGGCAAAACTTACGGCAATGCCCTCTAAAAAACGTATTGAAATAAATCAAACCTGATTAATTAAAAAAATTGTTAGTTTACAAAACAAAAATTCTGCTGTAAAATCCATTTTTTGAGCAAAAAAAATACCCTTATCCATTAAGAATAAGGGTATTCCCCAATATATGCTTGTTGAAGCTTAACTGTTCATACTGATCAGAAACTCTATATTATCTCTGGTTCCCTTCATTCTTTGGAGAAGGAATTCCATAGCTTCCTGGGAGGTCATGTCAGACATTAATTTTCTCAAAATCCATACACGCTGCATTTCTTCTTTGTCCATCAGAAGTTCCTCTCTTCTCGTACCTGAACCGGTCACGTCGATGGCAGGATAAATCCTTCTATTGGAAAGTTTTCTATCCAAAGCCAATTCCATGTTGCCTGTTCCTTTGAATTCCTCAAAGATTACTTCATCCATTTTTGAACCTGTCTCCACCAAAGCAGTAGCGATAATGGTCAAAGATCCCCCGTTTTCAACATTTCTGGCGGCACCAAAGAATCTCTTCGGCTTGTGTAGCGCGTTGGCATCCACACCACCCGATAGAATTTTACCTGAACTTGGCACGACAGTATTGTACGCCCTTGCAAGTCTGGTGATAGAATCCAAGAGGATAACTACGTCATGACCGCACTCTACCATTCTTTTTGCTTTTTCCAACACAATGGAAGCCACTTTTACGTGTCTTTCTGCTTGCTCGTCAAAAGTAGAAGAGATGACTTCGGCTTTTACAGACCTGGCCATGTCTGTCACTTCTTCAGGTCTTTCGTCTATCAAAAGAATCATCAAGTGAACTTCAGGATGATTTTCGGAGATCGCATTTGCAATTTGTTGCAAAAGCATGGTCTTACCCGTTTTTGGCTGGGCAACGATCATACCCCTTTGCCCTTTACCTATCGGTGCAAACAAATCCAAAACTCTGGTAGAGTAATTGTCATGTTTGGTGGTAAGTCTGAGTCTTTCTTCGGGAAAAAGTGGTGTGAGGTATTCGAAAGGAACCCTGTCACGGATTTCTTCAGAGGTTTTTCCGTTGACGGTAATGACTTTTAGAAGCGCAAAATATTTTTCTCCTTCTTTTGGAGGTCTGATAGATCCTTTGATATGATCACCGGTTTTAAGACCAAAAAGCTTGATTTGAGAGGGGGATACGTAAATATCATCAGGGGAAGCCAAGTAGTTATAGTCCAATGAGCGGAGGAAACCATAGCTTTCGGGCATGATTTCCAAAACACCTTCATTTTCAATGATTCCTTCAAATTCCTTGACACTTACATAAGGTTTTCTTTTTGTCTGGAATACCTCAGCTGAAGGAATGTGGACTTCCTCAATATCTCTGAAATTCTTTCTTTTTGGAATTTCTGCCTCAGCATCGAAAGGTGCAGAAGATTTCTCTGAAGCCGAATTAAAAGTGACCGGCTCAGGATCGTCGACTACTTTTCTTCTTGGTCTGATAAACTTTGGCTTCTCTTCCTCAGGATTGAAAATAGGAAGTGGCAACTTTTCCTTGGGCTTTTCCTGCTCAATAACTACCGCTTTTTCGTGCTTTACTACCGGCTCAGGTTTTTTGAAAGGCTTCTCTTCCTGCCTTTTAATAGGCCTCTCTTCAGTTTTTTTGGCAGGTCTATCCTCATTTCTTGGATTAGGCTTATGCTCATTTCTTTTGATGGGCTTTGCCTCTACTTCCACCGGGATTTCTTCCTTTGGTATGGCAGTGACATTCTCTCTTCTGAATTTGGACTTATTTTCCTGGGCGATCGGTTGGGGTGATTCAGGAAATTCTTTTGATTCAGGTTTGGGTTTTACCTCGACTGCTTCAGTTTCAACTACTGTAGGCCTTTTTTTGGGTAATGCTTTTTCGTCGATGATGGCTTGCTGATCCAGGATGGCATAGACAAGTTCGTCTTTCTTAAGCGTTTTAAAGTTTTTTACGCCCATTTCTTCAGCAATTTCCTTCAATTCAGAAAGTAGCCTGATTTTTAATTCTTCTATGTTATACATAAAAAGCTTATGGAATTATAAATAAGATGTGTGAATGTGTGATGATGTAATTTGAGTATTTCTGAACTGAATGAAAAAGGGATTCAGAATAGGTAAAATCCAAGGGGGGGAGGACTTTGCGATACTATGACCTTGCAATATTAAGGTTTCAATAATTAAATAACAAATATTTCATAAGAGATGGCAATTTATTTTAAGACATCATTTGGCGAAGGACCTTTACTGATTTCCAATCATAGGCCAAATCAAGGTGATTTCCATAGAAAAGCAAGAAATGGTCCAACATATTCCTTCTGATTTTGGAAGGGGAAGTATCGGTACAAAGAAAAGATTGGGCGATTACGGATTTAAGATAGTCCTTTTCTTCTTCCATTACGTCTGGCCCTTGGGGATATTGCTTCAATTCGGTAAAGAATGATTCGGAATCCTCAGGAGCAAAGCCTAAATATTTTGAGCTTTCCCACAAAAAGACCAAAGGAAAATGTACCAAAACAGTTTCTTTTTCATCCAATAACCTGATGGCGGAATCCAAAAAATCAAAAAACTCCTCATTTTGGTATCCTTCAAAAACAGATTTGCCCATGACTTCAGCCATAAACATGGCGATCCCTGACCTGAGAAAATCGAATGGGACAAGTTGGAAAGGCATAATCAGTTTTGCTTCAGAAATCCTGTTGAGGTTACCGCCTTCTTTATCGTAAATCACCAAGTCCAACAACGTCAAAGGCTGATAAAAGGCCATTTTGCTTTTGGCAGATTTTGACCTTGCACCATTGATGATATAGGATTTCAATCCAAACTCCCTCGTAAAAATGCGGACAATGATGGATGTCTCGCTATACTTGATATAGGACAAAACAATTCCTTTTGTTTTCTTCAGTCTCACGAGTCAACAAAATTACTGTCCACATGCTCCCGTTTCAGATTCTCCAATAAAAACCCCGAATAAATACTAAAAGTAAGTTTATTGATTGTTTCCGCTTTCATCATCACATTTTCTCAAGAAAGCATTTTCTACACCTGGCTTCGTAAGCTTCTTTTTCACCAAGGACAACCTTCTCTTTGGTCTCAACGAGTCTGTATGAATAAGATGCCAAATCCCCGCATTTCATGCAGATAGCATGGACTTTGGTCACGTATTCGGCGATGGCCAACAACTGTGGCATGGGTTCAAAGGGATTGCCTTCAAAATCCATATCTAGTCCGGCAAGAATTACCCGCTTGCCCGCATTGGCTAAAACATTTGCGACATGGACGATCCTGCTGTCAAAAAACTGCACCTCGTCAATGCCCACTACATCACAATCCCCTGCAAGCAGGATGATATCATCTGCAAAATTTACCGGCGTGGACCTGATGGCGTTGTCATTATGGGATACAACGTCCGTTTCATGATATCGCTTGTCAATAGAGGGTTTGAATATCTCTACTTTTTGTTTTGCGATGTATGCTCTGTTAAGCCTTCTGATCAGTTCTTCGGTTTTTCCGGAAAACATAGAACCACAAATGACCTCAATGTGTCCTTTCCTTTCGGGGTTTCTGGATTTGCCTATGGTACTTTCTATAAACATGGGGCGCTATTCACTGTAGTCCATATGGGGAAACTTGTTTTCATCTGCTACACGGACGTGGATTTCTCCTTCCATCAATATTGCCTGGCAAGATAACCTTTCATGGCTTGCCAACCTGCCTATTCCTTTGAAAAATTCTTCTCTCTCGGTGAGCGGGGAGAGGTTTGTCATCCCTTCCAAGACTATGATTTTGCAGGTGGTACATCTTCCTTTTTTTCCGCAGGCATGCATCCAGTCAATGCGGTTTTCATGGATTAAATCAATAACTTTGCGGTCTCCAAAAGGGGATTTTATCTCTTTGTGGAATAAATTCTGAATTATAATTTTCAGCATGGTTTGTGCTTAATTCATAAAAAAATCCGATAAATCTATATGTCTGCTAAGTTAAACAGCAATTACGTAGAAAACTACGCCAAGGAATTCAGTAAAAAAGTTTGTGAAGGATACTTTCCCACTAAAAAGTATATGACGGGGCAGGAAATCATCACGCTAACACCAAGTATCCAAGTCAATTTTTTCATTATCAAAACCCTCTTCGAAGCTTGGCAGGAGGAATTGGAAAAACTCAAGAGCAATCCTTTTTTTGATTACAGGGACAAGGCAGTATATGAATCGCTCAGGGAATTTATGAATGTCCTTTCACGCACCATCAAAATAGAGCGGGTCCATTTCGAACCGTTACTCGTCAAGGCAGTGAAAGATTCAATTTTCCTGGCAGTAAGCCCTTTGGATTTTTACAAAGAAGAATTTGGGAAAGTAAAAGGAAATGAAATCAACCAATACCTCAAAGAGAATAAAAAATATATCAAGTGGCATGTCAATCTGATTACCAACCTGATCGATAAAGCAGGGCTATCTTATACACATGATGCCTACGAAGAGGCATTGAAAACCAACTTTTGGAATCAAAAAGAAAAAATAGAGTCCTACAAAATCCTGCTTAACAGCATGGGACAGGTTGTTTTCCTGGACTTTGACCAGATTTCAGAGATAGACCATGTGCCTGTCAAGGTTGCCCCAAAATCTGAACCCATTCCTCTGGAAAAAATAAACGAAAGTTCTTTCTTTGATACTTTGGAGGATGCCAAATCCTCAGAATTTGAAAGCATAGTCAATCCTGAAATTGAGGACGGCAGTTGGCAAGAAGAAGAACATGTGCTTGAAAATATACCTGTTCAAAAACTGTTCAAAACCATCCGTCCTGATCAGGGAATCGATCCAGCCAAAGTTTGGGCAAGATTTGAATCAGAGGAATATTCGATCATGAAAGGCAGTATCAAGGAACTCTCAGAAAGTGTCGGACTTAACCAACGGTTTATGTTCACAAAAGACCTTTTTGATGGAAATCCTGATCTCCTGAAACATGCCTTAAAATCTATAGATGAATGCAGCAGTTTTGTGGAAGCAGTTCATCTTTTAAATGAAAGGTATGTGGGAGAATTAGGTTGGGACAAAGAATCTGCAGCCGTGGACGAATTTCTTCAACTGATATTTAGGAAATTTGACGTCCGCGGGTGAAAAACATTTCCGAAGTCATAAAATTCTGAATCCATAAAAATAACTGCAAATCAAACCCAATAATTCATCCTTTAGATCAGGTTTAAAATCAGAACAAGGGGTTTTTTTGCCCGCATAATTTATTGGTTAATAAAATTTTAATCTCAAAATGTAGTTTTGATATTTATATTTATTAATATTCAATTTAAATGGACAAAAAATTGACTTTTTTAGAGCAATTTAAATAGTAAAATGACTGGTTATTTTAAACTAAAGCGCATAGTATTAGAGGAATTGAAAAATGGCCTCCCCAAAAACCTAACCTATCACGATGTTAGTCATGTGTTGGACGTTTTGGACGTATGCAACCAATATATCAAAAGGAAAAAAATCAAAGGAACTGATGCCTACCTACTCAGAATCGGGGCATTGGTCCATGACATGGGATTTTTAACCACTACCCAAAACCACGAAGAGGTCGGAGCGGAAATGGCCCAAAAAATCATGGAATCTCTAAAAATGGATCCCAAGCATATTGAAATTGTCCGGGGCTTGATAATGGCCACCAAAATCCCACAAAACCCCAAAACTGAATTGCAGAAGATAATATGTGATTCAGACCTGGATTATCTCGGACGTAAAGATTATGTGGAAATCAGTAGCAAACTGTATCAGGAATTAAAATTCACACAGGTCATCAAGACACGGGAAGATTGGGTGGAATTACAGATCAAATTTTTGAAAAGCCATTCCTTCCATACTGATTTTGCCCGGAAAAACAGGGAACCCAAAAAACAGATTTGGCTTCAAAACATAATTAAAAACGAGAATTATTAACCAATCCTGCTCAATAACTGAATCCTGTGGGAATCAAGCTTGATAAATATAAACAGCAGGATTGTGAAAGACCAAAGCGATGAACCTCCATAGCTGAAGAAAGGCAAAGGGATCCCCACAACCGGAAACAATCCGATAGTCATCGCAATATTGATCATAAAGTGGAAAAGGAGAATGGAAATTACACAGTATCCATATATCCGCGAAAACCTATTTTTTTGACGCTCTGCCAACATTACCAACCGGATCAGCAAGCCACTAAATAGCACAATCACCACAAGACTACCCATCCATCCGAATTCTTCGCCGAGCGTGCAAAAAATAAAATCCGTATGTTGTTCCGGCACAAAATCAAACTTCGTCTGAGTCCCTTCCAAATATCCTTTCCCAAAAAATCCTCCTGAGCCAATTGCAATTTTTGATTGAGTTACATTCCATCCAACCCCGAGAGGATCAATATTTGGATTGAACAAAACCATTACCCTGTTCTGCTGATGTTCGGGAAGTTTTGATACCACATAGTCTATACTATAAGAATACCCTACAATCAATATACCGATTCCTACCAATCCTATTATCCTTGGAATTTTCTTTTTCCCAATCAAAATCAGGAACAAGATGATCACTCCTACTGCAATAGCGAGGTATAAATTGTTGTCTATTCCCAATGACAATAATGTAACGGCAACAAACGACAAGCCAAAAACATAATACCACTGTGGCATTCCTTCCCTATATAGCATTACAAAAAAAGCTGAATACACCATCGCTGTCCCTGTATCAGGCTGCAACATGATAAAAGCCACAGGGAGCAATATGATGACAAGGGCCTGAACTTGGTATTTTATCTGCGAAAGGTCAAACATGGGCCTTTCCATAAATTTTGCTAGGGCAAGGGCGGTAGCAAACTTGGCAAATTCCGCAGGCTGGAGCCTGAAAGATCCGATTTCAAACCAAGCCCTTTGGCCATTGATTTCCTTGCCAAAAAAAGGGGTAATCAACAAAAAACCCAGAAACAAAATATAAAGGGGCAAAGCCAGGTTTTCGAAAAGCCTGTAATCTGCCACCATGATGACTGTGATCAAAAGGATTGCAGTTCCTATCCAAACAAGTTGTTTTCCCGAATTGATAGAAAAGTCAAAGATGCTTTTTACGGATTGATCGTCATAGACAGCCGCATAGATATTGATCCACCCTATTATTACCAAAACGGAATAAATAGCTATGGAAATCCAGTCTATTTTGTTGATGTATAGGTCGTCTTGTCTCACATTACATAAATTTCCCTACCAAGACATATTCCTCCAAAGCAAGCCTTTTCACTTCTCTTCTGATATACATTTCGATCATTAGACTTGCGGTACTTGCTGCTGCCCTACCACCCCAACCTGCGTTTTCGACATAGACAGCAATGGCTATCTGCGGATTTTCTTTTGGCGCAAAAGCGATAAATACAGAATGGTCTTCACCTTGCGGGTTTTGGGCGGTTCCTGTTTTCCCTGCAATGGTGATGTCCGGAATAGCCGCTCTTGCTGCTGTCCCGTAGATAGCCTCTGCCATGGCATCTTGGATCAGATCAAAATGATGGGCATCTACGCCTACATCTTTTCTAGTTCGGAATTCCTCCGGGATTTTATTTGGATCCCCATCAATGGCCTTGATCATGTGCGGAGGATAATAATATCCTTTGTTTGCAAATATGGCGGCTAGGTTTGCCATCTGCAAAGGTGTGACGAGCATTTCTCCCTGTCCGATGGAGAGTGAATAGATGGTGGAATACTTCCATCTTCCTTCGCCATAAATCCTGTCGTATAAAACCGAAGATGGAATCGAGCCTCCTTTTTCATTTTTTAAATCTATACCCAAAGATGAGCCCAATCCAAATTTCAAAACAGATTCTCTCCAGGCATTTAGTCCCAATTCAGTGTCTTTGAAGGTATTGGATGAAACTTCCCTGTTGATCATAGCACGGTAGGCCTGATGGTAATACGGGTTGCAGGAATTACGTATTGCCCCAAATAGATTGACGGGACTGGGGTGGTTATGGCATGCAACCAAAGATCGGTTACAACTGTAAGTCGTATTCGGTGTCAAAACACCCATCTGTAAACCGACCAAAGATTGGACAATCTTAAATATAGATCCCGGAGGATACATCGCCATGATCGGCCTGTTGAACAACGGTTTGCTTTCGTCCCTATTCAGATCCATGTAATTGTTCCCAAAAAGAGCTCCTGTCAATAAATTCGGATCATAGGTAGGGGCAGAAATCATGGCAAGAACCTCACCTGTCTTTGGTTCAATGGCTACTACAGAGCCTCTTTTACCTGCCATCAATTTTTCACCGTATTCCTGCAACTCCAGGTCTATGGTCGAGATAAGATTTTTTCCTGCTACAGAGGCAGTGTCAAATTCACCGTCTTTAAAAGACCCCTTGTCAACACCTCTTACATTGACGAGTTTGTACTTCACCCCTTTTACTCCACGAAGGTCGTTTTCATAGAATCCTTCAATGCCACTTAGTCCAACATAATCTCCTTGCCTGTAATATTTAGAGGAATCTCTCTCAAGCTGTTTAGAACTTATCTCCCCAATATAACCCAACGCATTGGAAGCACTTGCTTGGGGATAGGATCTAACCGATCTTGTCATGACAAACAATCCGGGATAATCGATGAGAAAATCCTGGATCCTGGCAAAATCAGTTGTAGAAATCTGTTTGATCAAAGGGGAAGGTTTGACTGAAGAATATTTCCTTGCAGCTGTATAAGTCTCCACTAGGTATTCTTTACTGATTTTGAAAATCTCACAAAACCTTGTGGTATCGCCAACCTGAAATTCTCTTGGAATAACCATGAGGTCAAAAATGGGGTAATTGTACACCAATATCTTTCCTGTCCTGTCGTAGACAAGTCCACGGTAAGGGTGATCGACCACCCTTTGAATTGCATTACTTTCCGCCTTCTTTAAAAAACTGTCATCGACAACCTGGATCAAAAATAATTTGGTCAGGAGCACAACCCCAATAATGATGATGACTATAATAATTGTAATCGGCCTTTGCTCGTTCATTAAATCCCTCTCCTTCTCCTGTACAACAACAGTTGAACAATAATACTCATTACTAGCACAAAAATAACACTAGCAATTATTTTTTGAAGAGATGTGAAGAATAAATCTGTTCCTAAACTTTCAATATAGAAAAACAAGGTGTGGTGAATCAATACAAGCGGGATGCTATAGGAAAGAAACCAGCCAAATCCCATATTAAGAAGACTAGGCTGAAGATCATCATCATACCCTCCAGGAGGCACCAATACCAAAAGCCAACGGTGCCTGATAAAGCCTATGACAAGTAAGGCAGCCGTATGGATTCCTAAGGTATCATAAAACAAATCGACACCCATTCCGAGAAAAAAACTGATCAGCAAAGTGGGAATTGTCTTTAGATCAATAGGTAGGAGAACGATGTAAGTGACATACAAAAAACAAAAAGCTGAACCAAAAAGCACCAGATTTTTGAGCACCAATACCTGAAACACCAGATAAAGGAATCCGGTAACCAAAATGGAAATTACCCTTATACTATTCATTGCTTATTCCGGTTGATTGGTATAAGGAATCAAGTTCCGGCTGTTGGAAACTTTCCACCAGATAGACATATGATATTTTTGAAAAATCGGTATCCAGTTTCAATGTAATGTCAAGGTAGTTGGTGTCTGCGCCTGGCTTCACCTCAATAACTGTACCTATGGAAATTCCTTCCGGAAAGATAGAATTATATCCCGATGTCACCACCTGATCGCCAATGGCGACAACAACATGCCTGGGTACATACATCAGTTTTGCCTGCTCTGGATTTAATCCATCCCATTTGGTTGACCCAAATACATCATTTGACTTGATCTTTGAGGATACCAATAGGTCTGTGTGAAGCAATGAAATGATCGTTGAAAAATTGCGGCTGACACTTTTTACCCTTCCCACTACTCCCTGTTCGTTGATGACTCCCATTCCGGATTTGACACCATGGTTAGCCCCTTTGTTGATAGTCAGGTGATTTTGCGCAAGCCTCAGGGAATTGTTGATGACTTTTGCTCCTCTAAACTGCATGGTAGCCAGCATTGCACTGTCCAGCGGAATAAAAATAGAATCGGCCGGCTTCCGAAGTGCTTCTAATTCAGTGAGAAGTTGGGCGTTTTTTTCCATCAGGTTTTTATTGACTGATGATAGCGAAAAATACTCTACAACATTACTCTGAGTCTGAAAGACAGAACCACTCAATTCATTTGAACTATTAAAAAACGCAGAGCCTTGCTGAGAATTATTAGAAACAATCAACGATATCGCAACTGCCTCCAACAATACAAACAACAAAAATGCCCTTATCCGATATAAAAAGAGGAATATCCGTTGCATCCAACTATTAAGTCATCAAAACTGACCTGAAATTATTGATATTCTTCAGCGCTGTACCAGTTCCCCTCACGACCGCCCTTAGGGGATCTTCGGCAATGTGAATAGGCAATTTGGTTTTTTGGTGAAGTCTTTTGTCAAGACCTTTCAGTAATGCACCACCACCGGTAAGATGGATACCATTATCATAAATATCGGCGGAAAGCTCCGGCGGAGCAATTTCCAATGCCTTCAAAACTGCTTCCTCAATTTTGGAAACTGATTTGTCCAAAGCAAAAGCGATCTCAGAATAGGAAACTTTTATAACCTTTGGAATCCCTGTCATCAAGTCACGACCTCTGATTTCATAATCCTCCGGCGCATCGTCAAGTTCAGTCAAAGCAGAACCGATGGCTATTTTAACTTTTTCTGCAGATCGCTCACCGATCAAAAGGTTATGTTGCCTCCTCATGTAATCGAGGATGTCTTTGGTGAATGTATCTCCTGCAACCCTGATGGATTGGTCTGCCACAATACCGGACAGTGCTATGAGTGCAATTTCGGTGGTACCACCTCCGATATCGACTATCATAGATCCCATCGGCTTCTCTATATCTATCCCGATCCCGATCGCCGCTGCAATCGGTTCATAAATCATGTAAACCTCTTTTGCGCCGGCGTGTTCTGCAGAATCCCTGACAGCCCTTTTTTCAACCTCTGTGATTCCTGAAGGAATACAAATCACCATTCTGTGGGATTTTGGAAATATCCCTTTCTTGTGTCCCGGTATCATTTTGATCAATCCCCGGATCATTTGCTCTGCCGCATAAAAGTCCGCAATAACCCCGTCTTTGAGTGGTCTGATAGTCCTGATGTTTTCATGCGTCTTCTCGTGCATGTTCATAGCATCCTTTCCCACAGCAAGGACCCTGTTGTTGGTCCTGTCAATTGCAATAATGGAAGGTTCATCAACCACTATTTTATCCTTATGTATAATTAGGGTATTGGCAGTACCTAAGTCAATCGCAATATCACTTGAAAAAAAATCGAATAATCCCATTATATTTTTATTGAGTAGATGATAGATAATCTTTTAAATTTAGCAAGGAAGCGCGTAACTTCTAACGTGGGTCGGCAAAATTATTATCTAATTCCCAATTTATTACAATAATCCAATTTTTTTTTGTGGGAATAAATTTATTACATTTGCACTGTATTACCAGAATTGAGGGGGGACACGAGTCCCCTCTTTTATTTACTATACCTGAACAAATGAGCTTAAAAAGTACCCTTGAGGAAATTGTTTCCAAACATCTACCCGATGAATCATACTATTTGGTAGACATACAACTGGTGGAAAAAGGACCCAAATCCCAATTGACGATCCTTATCGACGGCGACCAAGGAGTAAGTATTGAAGCGTGTGCAAAGGTTAGTAGACAGATCGCTGAAGAAATTGAAGCAAAAGAGTTGTTGTCCGATGCATACATTTTGGAAGTCTCCTCGCCGGGGCTGGATTTTCCACTTTCTTCCAAAAGACAATATACCAAAAATGTCGGAAGAAAATTAAAACTGACCCTAAATGATGGAAAAGAGCTGGAGGGTCAACTGATGGAAGTTGGAAGTGCTGAGGTAAAAATACTTTGCAAAATCAAAGAAAAAGGAAAAAAAGCTGAGGACCGGGAAATCACCATCCCCCTCGACGAGATAAAAAAATCAATTGTGTTAGTCTCTTTCAAATAAACAAAATGGATGCTAAAGTACTCATAGAATCATTTGCAGAATTTGCAAAGTCTAAAAATGTGGACCGTCCCACCATGATCCGCATACTAGAAGACGTATTTAGAGCGATGATTCGCAAAAAATTCGAAACTGATGAAAATTTTGATGTAACCATCAATGCTGACAAAGGTGACCTTGAAATCCTAAGGATCAGAGAAATTGTTGATGACAATTCTGAGGACATTTGGGATTTTGACAAAATAAGCTTGACTGATGCCAGAAAAATCGAACCTGATTTTGAGGTGGGTGAAGATGTCTACGAAAAAATTGAACTAGAAGAATTCGGGAGAAGGGCCGTGATGATGGCAAGGCAGACTTTGATCCAAAAAATCAAAGACCTTGAAAAAGACCTACTCTTCAACCAGTACGAAGAATTGGTCGGGGAAATCATATCAGCCGAGGTCTACCAAATCTTGGGTAGAGAAACCCTGCTGATCGACGGTGAAGGCAATGAATTGATTCTCCCTAAAGGAGAGCAAATTACAAAAGACCGTTTCAGAAAAGGAGACAGCGTCAGAGCCATTGTGCACAAAGTGGAAATGGTGAATGGCAATCCACGTATCATTCTTTCCAGAACATCTCCGATTTTCTTGGAAAGATTGTTTGAAAACGAAGTTCCTGAAGTATTTGACGGACTGATTACCATCAGGAAAATCGTAAGAGAACCGGGAGAAAGAGCAAAAGTAGCAGTGGAATCTTACGATGACAGGATTGATCCGGTGGGAGCCTGCGTAGGAATGAAAGGCAGCAGGATCCATGCCATCGTCAGGGAACTCCAGAATGAAAATATCGATGTCATCAACTATACAGACAACCTAGATCTTTATGTCTCCAGAGCTTTGAGCCCTGCGAAGGTGTCTTCATTGACTGTTGACAAAGAGAATAAAAGGATTTCGGTGTACTTGAAGCCTGACCAGGTTTCTATGGCCATCGGAAAAGGCGGATTCAATATCAGATTGGCCTCCAGGTTGGTTGGATTTGAAATAGATGTGTTCAGAGAACTCAATGACTACGAAGAAGAAGATGTTGATCTTGAGGAATTCGGAGACGAAATCGACAATTGGGTAATTGACGAGTTGAAGAAAACCGGATTGGATACAGCCAAGAGCGTTCTTTCTTTGACAAAAGAAGATCTTTTGAGAAGAACAGAGCTTGAGGAAGAAACAATTGACGAAATATTCAGAATATTAAAACAAGAATTTGAACAGTAATTTAGGTCAGATTTACCCAATAATTGACCTATATTTGCCATCAAATTAAGAAAGTGCTTTAGTGTATGTCAGAAGAAAAAACGATGCGACTAGGCCAGATAGCCAGAAAACTCAATGTAGGAATTTCTACAATTGTGGAGTCTATGGCTAAGAAGGGCTTCGATGTCGAGAACAACCCCAACTCCAAAATCAGCCAAGAGCAATTTGATATGCTGGCCAAGGAGTTTAAATCCTCTGCGCAGGAAAAGGAAGAGGCATCTCACCTTTCGATAGGAAAGAGGCATCATGAAACCTTTACCATCGAAGCAGAATCTGAAGTTAAGGAGGATAAGAAAGTAGAACCTGTAGCGGAAGTCAAAAAACCTGAACAGGCAAAGCCTATCGTCGAAACTCCCAAGGCTGAAGAACCGCTGCAAGAAAAAATAGCCGTAGAGGCTCCAAAATTACAAGGAATAACAGTTTTAGGTAAAATTGATTTGGATGCTCAGAAGCAAGCTCCAAAAAAGGAAGAGTTAAAACCACAGCCTGCGGCTGTTCCGGTTACACCTCCTAGCCCTCCTGTGACCAAACAAGAAACACCGGTTCATGAAAAAGTGGAACCTAAACCTCAGGCTGTGAAGCCTCAGACTGAAGACAACACTAAGAAAATTCAGGAATCAGCAAGGCCTGAAAAAGCACCATTCCAAGAAAGACCAAAAACAGCACCCCAACCAAAGCCTGTAGCTGAAAAGGTTGAAAAAATACAGCCGCCAATTGAAAAGGTTGAGCCAAAGCCGGAAGAAAAAGTGATTGCGGCAAAAGCAGACGCTTTGAAAGGGCTTACAGTATTGGGTAAAATTGAACTTCCTGATGATAAATCGAAGAAAAAAGGGAAACCTGTAGCTTCTTCCGATGAAAAAGGAAAAGACAAGAAAAAAAGAATTCGTAAGAGAATAGATAAAAAAGACGGTCCAGCAACCAAAGGTCCAGGCCCAGATGCTACCAAACCGAGACCCGCAGGTCAAGGCCCAAGCCAAGGTGGACAAAATACTCCGCAAGGTCAAAGGGATAGGAAACCGGCACAACAACAGCATCAGCGTCCACAAAGACCCGGACAGCCGCAACAAAACGTTGGCCGAATCCAAAAGGCCGAACCAACCCAAAAAGAAATCCAAGATCAGATTAAACAAACCCTTGCAAGATTGCAGGGAGGCGGAAAGGCTGGTAGCGGGAAATCAAAAAGAAGGGACAAAAAGGCTGACCGATATAGAGAAGAACAAGAGGGAATCGAAGATTCTAAAATTCTCCGAGTAACAGAATTCATTTCTGCAAACGATTTGGCCTCTCTTATGGACGCATCTGTCAACGAGGTCATCTCAGCTTGCCTTTCATTAGGCATGTTTGTTTCGATCAATCAAAGATTGGATGCAGAAGCCATCACCATCATCGCTGATGAGTTTGGATTTGAAGTCGAATTTACCAAGCCTGATGAAGAGTTTGAGGTAGAAGAAATCGCTGATACCGCCGAAGATTTACAGGATAGAGCTCCAATTGTGACCATTATGGGTCACGTGGATCATGGAAAGACCTCGTTGCTTGATTTTATCAGAAGATCAAAAGTAACCGCTGATGAAGCCGGGGGAATAACCCAACATATCGGTGCATATGATGTAACGACTGCTGATGGACACAAAATTGCGTTTTTGGATACGCCGGGTCACGAAGCATTTACTGCTATGAGAGCCAGGGGTGCAAAAATCACTGACGTTGCCATCATCGTGATTGCAGCTGACGACAGCATCATGCCACAAACCAAAGAAGCCATCAACCATGCACAGGTAGCAGGGGTTCCGATGATTTTTGCCATCAACAAAATTGATAAACCAAATGCCAACCCTAATAAAATCAAGGAAGAATTGGCCAATATGAATCTTTTGGTGGAAGAGTGGGGTGGTAAATACCAGTCCCAGGATATTTCTGCCAAGACCGGATTAGGCGTAGATGACCTTCTTGAAAAGGTGTTATTGGAAGCAGAGATTCTGGAATTGAAAGCCAACTACAACAAAAAAGCTGTAGGAACTGTCATTGAAGCATCTTTGGACAAGGGCCGAGGTTACGTGACTACAGTCATGGTTCAGGCAGGCACGTTGAATATCGGTGATATTATCCTTGCAGGCCCTCACTACGGCCGTGTCAAAGCGATGACCGATCATAAAGGAAAGAAGCTAACCAAGGCAGGACCTTCCACACCGGTACAGGTATTGGGATTGGCAGGCGCACCGCAGGCAGGGGATACTTTCAAAGTGTACGAATCTGAAAGAGAAGCTAGAGAAATCGCCAATTCCAGAGAGCAGATCATGCGAGAGCAAAGTATGCGAACCAAGAAACACATTACCTTGGATGAAATCGGAAGACGACTCGCTATCGGAAGTTTCAAAGAACTCAACATTATCATTAAAGGTGACGTGGACGGTTCTGTGGAAGCACTTTCTGATTCATTGCTGAAGCTTTCCAAAGAGGAAGTATCTGTGAGCATCATCCACAAAGGTGTGGGTCAGATTTCTGAATCTGATGTACTCTTGGCCTCTGCTTCAGATGCCATTATATTGGGATTCAATGTAAGACCTTCCACCAATGCTAAAAAACTCGCAGAGCAGGAAGAAATCGAAATCAGACATTACTCCATCATCTACGATGCGATCAACCAAATCAAAGATGCCATCGAGGGAATGCTCGAACCTGAGTTTGAGGAGATCATTACAGGTAATGTCCTTGTAAGAGAAGTCTTCAAGATTTCTAAAATAGGAACCATTGCAGGTTCTTATGTGACGGATGGATTCATCACCAGGAAAAACAAAATCAGAATCATCAGACAGGGTATTGTCATCCATGACGGAGAGATCGACCAATTGAAGAGATTCAAAGACGATGTATCTGAAGTGAAATCAGGTTATGAATGTGGTATTTCGATCAAAAATTTCAATGACATCGAAATCGATGATACCATGGAAGGTTACATGATGCAGGAAATCAAAAAGAAAAAATAAAATCTTTGAAATAATTCAAGAAAAAAGGGACGGCCAAAACTGTTCCTTTTTTTTATTTTGGTGCTATGCTAAATGCCCTACTCTTATTTATCCAAATCTTGGTTTTCCTTTCCTTTTTTTGCCTGATCGTAGGACTGATTCGGCCTGTTTTGGTTTTATGGTTTTTGGATAGATTCAATAGGCTTCTTGTCATTAAGATTTATGGATCATGTACATTAGGCCTTTTGGTTCTTTGGGTAGTCATGAAATTTTTTATAGGTCTCAGATAAAATTCCCTGACAAATCACAAAAACCTGACAACCCTCATGTTTTTTAAAAAAAAATTCTAAATTTAAAATCCGATAATCAATTCACTTGAGAAAAACGATTTCCATATTCCTTTTGTGCTGCTTTGCATTGTATCATTTCGGATACTATGTGGCGTATTTTTCATTTCGGTTTCAAATCGAAAGCGATTGGATGGAAAAAATCTACAGTGAAAACCAGGAAGGTTTTGAAGAAAAGTTATTGGAAATCCCTCTATCTGTTCCCTATATGGCCGAAGAGGAAGAATTTAGGGTGACAAATACCTCGTTTGAAAAAGATGGACAAACCTTCAGAGCAATCAAACAAAGATACGTAAACGACACCCTTCAGATTGTTTATGTCCCTGATACTGCCAAACGTATATTGGACAATACCATCAAGCAGTGGGTAAGTTCTTTGGTCCAGGATGAATTGCCTGATTCCGGAAGCAATTCATTATTGGTCAAGTTATTTATTA
This sequence comes from Cognataquiflexum rubidum, assembly GCF_022538115.1. Lineage (GTDB taxonomy): Bacteria > Bacteroidota > Bacteroidia > Cytophagales > Cyclobacteriaceae > Cognataquiflexum > Cognataquiflexum rubidum. The sequence goes on from NZ_JAKZAL010000001.1 coordinate 483,163, forward strand.
AAGATTACACCCAGCCATTGAATGATTTTGATTATTCTGCGGTTGCTGCCGAATTGGAAAATAATTTCATGGGTTTCATTTTTTCATCCTACCAAAACAATTATTACCATCTCAATTCCCCACCTCCAGAGTTAGCCTGAATTCATTCTTTTTCGGACCTCTTTTCTTATTCCAAAAGGACATTCTTAATTGCTATGCCGCTTTGCACTCCTTTTCAGGAGAGTTTGGCAATATGTATGATTTAGATGCTTCCATTTTGATTTGAGTTAAAATGGTCCAAGATCCCCCTTTTTCACAATCGGGATTAAAAAATGTATCATTCAACCTAACACAATGAAATGAAAAAAATTATGCGCTTTACTGCTATTCTGGCAGTATGCTTTGGCTTATCCTTCACATCCTATGCACAAACTCCTTGGGATGAGGTCATGATGGGCAGGGGCGAAATCTGTGCTGCATTGATATACGAGCATTCCTCTTGGGACCAATATTGGGAAGGCTCCTATCTCCGCGAAAACGCCAACATCGGCACATTTACACGCCAAACTGCAATGCCGATGATCGCAATGGGTTTAACCAAAAAAATAAACCTCATTGCAAGTGTTCCCTATATCAACACAAAAGCTTCCGGCGGAACACAGGCCGGTCAATCAGGTTTTCAAGACCTTAGTCTTTCTGTAAAAGTAGATTGGCTTCAAAGACAATTGGGAAATGGAAAATTGTTATTCCTTACCAATGCCCATTTCAGCACACCCGTAGGCAATTATCTCTCAGATTATATGCCTTTTAGTCTTGGGACAGGAGCTCCTGAACTTGGATTTAGAGGAATCGGAGGCTACAAAATGGACAATGGGCTCGTCTTTCGCGCTTCATTTGCTTACCTCTGGCGAGGACAAACCGAGGTGGAGAGGGATTACTATTACGAGAACGGAAGTGTCTATTCTTCTTTTATGAATGTTCCTAACGCCCTGAATTTTCATGGGGCCATTGGATATTGGGCGTTTGACAACAGGCTTAGAATGGAGGCGACTTTTATGAGCCTCAACTGCCTGACCGGTGATGACATCCGCTCCTATAACCGGCCTCAACCGACCAATAAAATGGAAGTCAGCCAAGTGGGAGCCTGGGTCCAATACTTTATCAAATCTGATCAAGGATTAGGTGCTTTGGCCTATTTCAACCAAACAATCAATGGCCGAAATGTGGGAAAAGCCACCACCATTGGTTTGGGTCTTACTTATCAGTTAAAAGTCTATTAATCAAAGCATTTTATGAAAAAGCTCAAAATATTCTATAAATATCTGTTTTTACTCACCTTCACAGTTAGTTCTTGTATTGAAGAGACCCCTAATTATTATGAATTCGAGGGTTATGGATTCGAAACATTGGATGAAAACGGTGGGACATGGAAAACAATCTTGGTCAGCACTCCTACCCAAATCAATATCCCACAGCCAGAGGCAACAAGTTCAGCAGCCTACCAAGGAGAACTGAATGCAGTGAAGCAACAAATGTCAGGATTGACACCCTCCCAAACCGAGGCCGTAAATTATTGGACCAACAATCCAGTTTTAAGATGGAATGAAATCGCCTTGGAACTTGCTGCTAAATACAACCTAATCCCGGGTCCAAATGCAGACGGAACTTACACACTCCCAAATCCTGCCAATCCTGTAGGTCCGCCGTCATTTCCATTTGCCCATCCCCCCTACACCAGCAGGATGTTGGCCTATTTGAGTGTAGCCCAATTTGATGCTTTGGTGGTCGCTTGGCACTACAAATACCAGTTTAACCGCCCCTCCCCTTACCTGGTTGACAATTCCATAAAGCCTGCCTATTCTCCAAGCCACCTTCCTTCCTACCCCTCTGATGGGGCCGCCATTGCAACTGTGTCGAAGGAAATTTTAACTGTCATGTTTCCGCTTGAGGCCATTTATCTGGAAAAAAAGTACCAAGAGCATCTTGCCAGTCTGGTCCATGCTGGGATCAACGTCCCAAGTGACATCACCGCGGGTAATATCATTGGAACAGAAGTAGTCAAATTAGCCAAACAACGGGCTTCCACTGATGGAATGGCCAAAGCCCAAACTCCAAAGCCAGTTTCTGATTCAATCGCAAATGCCGCTTTTGAAAGGTTCGGTTGGAAATGGCAGAATATGGAAACGCCACAAAGACCTGTTGGATTGACTCCTCTTTTTGGAAAAGTTAAAATGTGGAATGTTCCCACCGTAGAAGAGGTAAGACCTGGACCTCCACCTGTTCCAGGTTCAGTGGAATTTGAAAAAGATGCTGCAGAACTGAGGAAGTTTGCTTCACATATGACTATCAGTCAACGCAGAATCGCCAATTGGTGGGAAGATGGCCTTGGTTCATATACTCCTCCCGGACACTGGAACAAGTTTGCCAAAGAAGCCATTGTGAAAGCAAAATTAAATCCTTTAAGATCAGCAAGAATTTTTGCTTACATGAACACCGCCATTATGGACGCAGGCGTGGCATGTTGGGATACAAAATATTATTACCATTACCCGAGACCTATAGAGACGATTGCAGGATTCAAAACCATCCTGGGCACTCCGAACTTTCCTGCCTATACTTCGGGACACAGCACTTTCTCTGCGGCAGGGGCAGAAGTTCTCGCTCATTTCTTTCCATCCGATGCCGCTCAATTCAGAGCTTGGGCCGAAGAAGCTGCAGTTTCCAGGCTTTATGGAGGAATCCATTATCGTTTTGACGCCGAAGTCGGAATTGCACAAGGAAAAAATGTTGGGGCTTATGCGGTCAACAGGGCAAAAAATGATGGTGCTCAATAAATAATGGAAAGGGTTTGATTGATATACATCCCCGGCATCAATAATGGGCCGGGGCTGTTTTTTAACCTACTTTGACGGGTTGCTCCATTTCTTTCCTAAGGCTCTTTGAAGCCAATATGATCAAGGCAATCGAGAGGATAAATAGAAGAGAAGCAATGATGGCCAAGATATAAACATCATTTTGGAAATTTTTCCAAGCAAATAAACCCAAGGAAGTTAATGTCACAGTGAACATAAAAAACATGGGGATGGTCACAAAAGTGGCATTGACCTTTTGCCTGATAAGCCAGACAGCAATAGTCAGCAGAGCCAAAGCGGCTAGCAATTGATTGGCTGACCCAAAGATCGGCCAGAGGGTGGTAAAACTGCCGGAGGCCAACAATAAGATGGACAAAATGACTACCACGGTAGTGGAAACGTACCTGTTTTGGGAAATCTTTGCTCCAACAGGATGTTTTACATCTTCGAAATATTCCTGCAAGGTAAATCTTGCCAACCTTGTACAGGTATCCAAGGTGGTCAAGGCAAAGGCAGAAACCGTCAAAGCCACAAAACCCACGGCAAACTGCTCAGAAATTCCAAGGGTAGAAATCATACTCCCCAATCCTGTCGAAAATAAGCTTACCGGCCCTTCTGAGCTCAAACGGTCCAAATACTCTCCCCTACTCAGGACTACTACTGCCCCGACAGAAATGATTGCTAAAAAAGACTCAATTAACATCCCTCCATAGCCCACTATTTTGGCGTCGCTTTCTTTATCCAACTGCTTGGAGGTAGTACCTGAAGCAACCAAGGAATGAAATCCTGAAATGGCTCCACAGGCAATGGTTACAAACAATACAGGAAACAAATAACCCAGATTGTCTGCATTGATATGGACTTGGTTGTCCATTTTGATTTCAGGATTGGAAATAAAAACGCCGATTACCGCAGAAATCATCAACCCATACAATAAAAAACTATTCAAATAATCCCTTGGCTGCAGCAATAATGTAACTGGAGTAACCGAAGCCAAAAAAGCATATCCCAAAAGTAAATAAATCCAAAGCTGGTAATCCAGGTCAAACGGAAGTTGCATTCCCAGGTAGACAAAATAATACATCAAGATAACCCCGATGGTGGTATTGATGACAAATGCTGTTTTGTTACTCCCAAAAAACTTGTTGAAATAGCCAAACACAATCGCGAGCAGCATAAACAAAATAGAAGCAGAAGCCACTCCAGGATTGCTGACAAAGGTCTTGGCAATGATATCAGAAAAAACTCCGATTACTAGAATCAAAGTGGAAAAGCTGAAAACGACAAAAAGCTGCTTGCCATTTTTTCCGATATTATTCTGGATAATCACACCGATTGATTTGCCCTGATTTCTCAAAGACGCTGCCATGCTTCCCAAATCATGTACGGCCCCAAAGAAAATCCCCCCTACCAAAATCCAAATTACCGCAGGGATCCATCCAAAAGTCACAGCAATGATTGGACCCACGATCGGGCCCGCCCCGGCAATAGAAGCAAAATGGTGACCCAAAACTACTACAGGCTTGCTCGGAACATAATCAATCCCGTCTTCATACAGGTGAGAAGGCGCCTTCCTTTTGTCATCAAGACCGAATTTTTTATAAGCAAATTTCCCGTAAGTAAAATAAGCTACCACAAGGATAACTCCCGATATGATCAATAAAACAGGTAAGGTCATTTTTAATTGGGTTAATAAACCTTGAATTTCCTTCAATTCAATCAAATAACAAATATTATTCTAAGGATTTAAGCCCGAGAGTATAATAAGTACTGAATTTCCCCCTTTCAACCACTTGCATAGACCAGACGGAAAAAATGAAGTTCCTTCCCAAATTTTATTTAATGGATAATAGCTATAAATTTGTACTCCCCGAAACACAGCTTTTGGTCTAAATGAAAATATAATATGGCTTGGTTCAAAAGGACAGATAAAGGAATAAAAACCTCCACCGAGGAAAAAAAAGATACCCCAGACGGTTTGTGGTTCAAAACACCCCAAGGCAATATCATCCATACAAGAGAACTCAAAAACAATTCATATGTATGTCCTGACGATGACTTCCATGTCAAAATCGGATCCAAAGAATACTTTGAAATTCTTTTTGATGGAAACAAGTTTAAAGAACTTGACGCCGAAATGAAGTCCGGCGATCCGTTAAATTTTGTTGATACCAAACCATATAAAGGACGAATCGCCGCCACTATCCAAAAAACAGAATTGAATGATGCAGTCAGGACAGCCGTCGGAAAGATGAACGACTTGGACCTGGTTATCGCTTGTATGGACTTCAACTTCATCGGCGGTTCAATGGGTTCTGTGGTTGGTGAAAAAATCGCAAGGGCAATTGATTATTCCCTGAAAAATAAAATTCCGTTTTTAATGATTTCCAAATCAGGTGGAGCAAGGATGATGGAAGCCGGATTCAGCTTGATGCAGATGGCTAAGACTTCCGCAAAATTAGCCTTATTGGAAAAAGCCGCTATCCCTTATATCTCACTTTTGACCGATCCTACCACAGGAGGTGTTACAGCATCCTACGCAATGTTGGGTGATTTTAATATTGCAGAGCCGGAAGCTTTGATTGGATTTGCCGGGCCTAGGGTAATCAGGGAGACAATCGGGAAAGATTTGCCAAAAGGATTTCAGAGCTCTGAATTTGTGTTGGAACACGGCTTCTTGGATTTCATCATCGACAGAAGGCAGTTGAAAAACAGATTGACGACTCTTCTAAACCTTCTGAGGAATTAAGAAGTTATCCATTCAAATTGAAAAAAAGACAAAACTCAAAAATCAGGGTCTTTTTGGTCGATTATATTGATTAATAAATATATTTGTGTTCCCAAATCGGGCTTAATACTGAAATTAAAAAGTAAAATAATCATTAAATGGGTTCAGTAATTATTACCTCAATAGTAGCATTTACACTTATCATTTTGCTACTCGTTTTTATCCTGTTGTTTGCACAATCTAAGCTGGTTGCTTCAGGTGATGTAAAAATCATTGTGAACGGGGACGAAAGCAACCCAATTGTAGCATCAGCCGGATCCACCCTGTTAAGTACTCTTGGCGGCAAAAAAATCTTCTTGCCATCTGCTTGTGGTGGAGGTGGTACCTGCGCCATGTGTAAATGCGTCATAGAAGAAGGTGGAGGCGAAGTACTCCCCACTGAAGAAGGCCACCTTAGCCGCGCTGAAAAGCAAGGTAATGTGAGACTTTCCTGTCAGGTGAAGGTGAAGCAAGACATGAAAATCAGGATTCCTGAAGAAATCTTCGGAATCAAGAAGTGGGAATGTGAAGTTATTTCTAACTACAACGTATCTACATTCATAAAGGAATTCAAAGTAAAACTTCCTGAAGGCGAAACGCTACACTTCGAATCAGGTGGATACATCCAGATCGATGTTCCGGTGACAACTGTCAAATTCAAAGAGATGGATATCACTCCACATCCGGATTTAGGTCACCCTGCCGATGTTTACAAGAGTGATTGGGACAAATTCGGTTTGTGGGATTTGGTGATGAAAAATGATGAGGAGCTTTTCAGAGCATACTCAATGGCCAATCACCCTGCTGAAGGAAACATTGTCATGCTGACTATCCGTATAGCAACACCGCCTTGGGATAGAGCAAATAACAAGTGGATGGACGTCAACCCCGGAGTTTGTTCTTCCTATGTATTCGCAAGAAAACCGGGCGATAAGGTAACCATTTCAGGTCCTTATGGTGAATTCCACATCAACCCTACCCAAAGAGAAATGATCTACATTGGTGGTGGCGCCGGAATGGCACCACTGAGGTCACATATCTTCCACCTGTTCCATACAGAAAAGACAGACAGAAAAGTATCTTATTGGTATGGAGGAAGGTCCAAGAAGGAATTATTCTATACACCTCAATTCCGTGCCATTGAAAAAGATTTTCCAAACTTCAAGTTTTTCATAGGTTTGTCCGAACCACTTCCTGAAGATAACTGGAAGATCAAAACTGACATTGATGACAGTGAAGCTGATGGATATGTAGGATTTATTCACAAGGTACTTTACGATAATTATCTTAAAAACCACGCAGAACCAGACGAGATTGAGTATTACCTCTGCGGCCCACCATTGATGAACGCTGCGGTTCTGAAACTCCTTGACGACATGGGAATTCCAAAAGAGAATATCAGATTTGATGACTTTGGAGGTTGATCCCAAAATTTAGAGTCCCGCAATAGCGGGACTTTTTTATTTCCCTCTGGATTTTTTAATTATTTTTGGATAGCCTTTAAAACATGTCCATGAATATTCGACAATACTTTGATCCGATTCCTGAATTCATCACCACCCAAACTTATAGCTCCAATTCATTTTTCAATTTCATACATTTTCATGGAGAAACATTTCCTGATTTGAAAGGATTACAAATAGCCATTATTGGCCTCAGCGAAAATCGCGGAATGGTAAAAAGTGAAAGTATAGAAAGAGGTGCTTCGGAAATCCGCGATAAACTTTTCCATTTAAAAAAAGGCCATGGACTTTACAAAATAGCTGACTTGGGTGATTTGAAGAGAGGAAGTACAAGAGAAGAATCTCTTCAGGCAATGGCTACCGTCGGTGAGTACTTGATCAAAAAACAGATACTACCTGTCTTTATTGGCGGGACCCACGACTTAGACTTGGGACAATACCTTTCTTACCAAAACCTGGAAAAACTTGTTTCCATGGTCACGGTGGATGCCAAGGTAGACATGGAAGAAGAAGGGATGCCTTCTGATAACCATTCCCAGGAAATCATATTGCACCAACCAAACTTTTTATTCAATTACAGCCATGTAGGCTACCAGAGTTTTCTGGTAGATAAGGACCTCACGGGGGTGATGGAAAAACTCTACTTTGACCATATCCGCCTCGGGCACGTAAGAAGTAATTTTAAAGAAATTGAGCCAATTATCCGGAACGCAGATTTGCTGAGTTTTGACGTCTGCGCCATCCAATCTTCAGATGCCCCCGGGGCCGCCGATGCACAGCCATTTGGACTTTCAGGTGAAGAGGCTTGTCAGATCAGTAAGTTTGCGGGGATGAATGAAAAACTTTCCTCATTTGGGATTTTTGGATACCAACCTTACTATGACGACAACAGAAACAAGACCGCTTCTGTCATCGCAACGATGATTTGGTATTTCATAGAGGGATTTTATGACAGAAAAGACACCCTGTCTTTCAAGGGAAATGACTATATCAAATATACCGTATCTTTGGACCTAAAGCCTTCCACCTTGGTCTTTTACAAAAGCAAAAGGAGTGAAAAATGGTGGATGGAAATACCCCACCAAGATCAGGATAAATTTGACAGAAACACCATCATCCCCTGCAGCTACCAAGATTATCAAATGGCACAGTCAGGAGAAATACCTGAAAGGTGGATCAATGCCCAGTTGAAGCTTCTTTGATGAAAACGTATACCAAGCAACAATTGGCCCTCAGAAATGGGCAGGACAAACCGGAAATATGGGTAGCTTACAAAGGTGAGATTTATGATGTTTCAGAATCTAGACTTTGGAAAAACGGGAAGCATTATGAGCATTGGGCGGGACAGGATCTTACTGACGAACTACCGGATGCCCCACATACCGCAGAAGTATTCAGAAAATTTAAAACAATAGGTCTTTTGACAGAATGATATGATATTGATCGCGGATAGTGGTGCCAGCAAGACTGACTGGAGAGTAATAAACGAAAATGGCGAAATCAGTCAACATAGAGGTATTGGTTTTAATCCCAATTACCAAACAACTGAAGAAATGGCCAATGAACTTCAGGACAACTATTTGTTGAACCTGAGGGACCATATCGACACCATCTATTTCTATGGCGCCGGATGCACTTCACAAAAAAACAGACTTCAAGTGACCAATGCGCTGCGGAGTGTTTTCAAAAATGCCGACATCAATGTTGACCATGACCTCATGGCAGCAGCTAGGGCGACCTGCGGAAACCAACCCGGCATCGCCTGTATTTTGGGAACAGGATCTAACAGTTGTGATTATGATGGTGAAATTATCATCAACAAAAGACCCGCCCCGGGATATATCCTCGGCGATGAAGGAGGAGGTGCTTATATAGGAAGGAAATTCCTCCAGGATTTTATCCACGAAGAAATGCCAAAAAAACTCCGGGAGAAAGTGATTGAAAAATTTCAGTTGGAAAATCAAACCATCATTGAAAACGTCTATCAAAGACCTTTTCCAGGAAGGTATATGGCGAGTTTTTGCAGGTTTATCTCTGACCATATTGCCGATCCCTACTGCTATATGCTGTATTACAATTCATTTCAGGATTTTTTCAAAAAAACCGTGATGAAATATGAGGATTACAAAAAAAAGCCGGTAAGCTTTGTAGGCTCTATAGCTTTTTACAACAGTGACATTCTGAGAAATGCCGCTTATGATGCAGATATTCAGGTCAACCTTATCTTGGAAGGACCAATTGCCGGATTAACCCTTTATCACAAAGAATTACTATGAATACTACCGAAAGCAACTCGCTCCATGACAATCTGGAGCAGATGGATATTCTTTCTTTATTGGAAAAAATAAATGAGGAAGATAAGAAAGTCGCATTTGCTGTCGAAAAACAAATCAAAGAAATAGAAGCCTTAGTGGAACAGATCGTTCCAAGAATGAAAAAAGGCGGCAGACTTTTTTATATCGGGGCCGGTACAAGTGGAAGACTTGGGATTCTGGATGCGTCAGAATGCCCGCCAACTTATGGCGTACCCCATGATTGGGTAGTAGGTATCATTGCAGGCGGGGATTCTGCCATCAGAAAAGCAGTTGAAAATGCGGAGGATGATCCCGACCAGGCATGGATTGACATCCAAAAGTTCGGGTTCAACAAAGAGGATACAGTCGTAGGAATTGCCGCCTCAGGGTCGACACCTTACGTAATCGGCGGTGTCAAGGCTGCCAGAAAAGCAGGATTGCTCACAGGATGTATTACTTGCAACAGTGATTCCCCTCTTTCCAAAGAGGTCCAATTCCCCATCCAGGTGGTAGCAGGGCCGGAATTTGTGACGGGAAGCACGAGGATGAAAGCAGGTACAGCCCAAAAACTGGTTCTGAATATGATCTCCACAACGACCATGATCAAACTGGGAAGGGTGAAAGGCAATAAAATGGTGGATATGCAACTTTCCAACAAAAAGCTAGTCAACAGAGGAATCCGCATGATCATGGAATCAACAGGCAGCCCCGAGAATGAAGCCAAGGATCTACTTTTGAAATATGGATCCGTACGTGCCGCAGTAGAGGCCTTTTTCCAAAAGAGTGGAACCGGACTCTGATTATAATCTAACTTTTCTTATCTTTGCATCCCTTTTAAATTCAGCGACTTAGTACCTGAATCAAAAAGATTACATCTTAATACAGCAGAGATGCTGCAACACAATGAAAAAAGACAATAACAGAAGTTCGGGCTCAAGAAACGATGGCAGCCCAAAGCCTTACAAGGGAGGAAACTCCGGAGGGAAAAAGAGCTATTCTGACAAAAAAGATTTCGGTGGTTCTAAGCCAACCGGAGAAAGAAAATTTGACAAAAAACCAGGTTATTCAAAAGGCGAAGGTTCACCCCGCCCTTATGGAGACAAAGGTAAATTTGAAGGAAAAAAAGACTATTCTGACAAAAAAGAATTCAGAGGACCAAAACCTGACGCAGAAAGAAACTTTGACAAGAAGCCGAGTTATTCCAAAGGTGAAGGTTCATCCCGCCCTTATGGAGACAAAGGAAGATTCGAAGGGAAAAAAGACTATTCCGACAAAAAAGATTTCAAAAGCTACAAGCCTGACGGAGAAAGAAACTTTGACAAGAAACCGGGTTATTCCAAAGGTGAAGGTTCATCACGTCCTTACGGAGACAAAGGAAGATTCGAAGGAAAAAAAGATTATTCCGACAAAAAGGAATTCAGAGGGCCCAAGCCTGACGGCGAAAGAAAATTTGACAAAAAGCCGGGTTATTCCAAAGGCGAAGGTTCACCCCGTCCTTATGGAGACAAGGGAAGATTCGAAGGCAAAAAAGATTATTCTGACAAAAAGCCTTTTTCGAAATCCCAAGGTGAAAGACTTGAGAGACGGTTTGGAAGCAGAAGCGATTCGCCTTTGAGCAGCAAAAGATCTGATGAATTTGATGAGTTTGAGGATTTCAACGAAACTTCAGACAAAAAAGGCCCGAGAAAACCAAGATTAGATGAGGAAAGAGCGGCAAGAAGGGCAGAAAGCAGAAATGATTTTCCAAAGTTAGAACGCCGAACTCCAGATAAGGACGAGGAGGAATTTGAGGGAATCAGGGATCTTTCTGAAAAGAAAGGACCGAAAAAGTCAAGCTATGAAGGACAATTTCCTGAAAAGAAAAAAGAGAGCCCAACTGAATCTTCAACTGAAGATTACAAAAAATCAGATAGGTATTCCAAAGAAGACAAACCGGCCTTCGGAAAGAGAAACGCTGAAAGCGGATTAAATAAAAAACCTGCTGCAGAAGAAGAATTTAAAAGCGTCTATCGTGGTAGAGGAAAGGATGAAAAACCTATTTATGAAAAAATCCTTAAATCTGATCTTCCAAAAGAAACAGGATTTCAAAAGAAGTTAAGGAAACCATTTACTGATGATATTTCAGGACAGAGGCCTAATTATAATTTTGAAAAACTGGAAAAGAACCATAATCCTAAAGTACAGTCAGATTCACTCAGGTTGAATAAATTCATCGCCAACTCAGGAATATGTTCAAGAAGAGAAGCGGATGTATTGATCCAACATGGAGAAATCCAGGTCAACGGTGAAGTGATTAAGGAATTGGGACACAAAGTCAACAGGACTGATAAAGTGATTTATAGAGGCAAAAACATCAATCCTGAGAAGCCTGTCTATTTGCTTTTGAACAAGCCAAAGGATTTTATCACCACTACGGAAGATCCGATGGATAGGAAAACGGTCATGCACCTTATTTCCAATGCCTGTGAAGAAAGGGTTTTCCCTGTAGGACGTTTGGATAGGAACACGACAGGTTTGTTGTTGTTTACCAATGACGGCGAACTCGCAGCGAAACTTTCGCATCCGTCCAACAATGTGAAGAAAATCTATCAGGTCACTTTGAACAGGCCACTTACTGCCAACGACGAAAAGGAAATTCTGGAAGGAATCACTTTGGAAGACGGCCCGGCTAAAGTTGATGACATGCAGGTGCTTTCCAAGGACAGGACCATCATTGGATTGGAAATCCACTTGGGAAGAAACAGGATAGTAAGGAGAATATTCGCGCACTTTGACTACGAGGTGGAAGCTTTGGACAGGGTTATTTTTGCGGGATTGGATAAAAAAGACCTTCCTAGGGGAAAATACAGGTTCCTTTCCGAAAAAGAAGTCATTCAGTTGAAATACTTTCTGTAATCAATAGAAAAAAATATAGATAAACGCTTCTTTGCCAGTAACCCTTTATTCTTCTTCAGTCAGGACGGAAGACCGAAGTCGGAAGACAGATGTACCGGGCATTTCAGTTCGCAGACAAGAATTAAAATGGATATTTAATCTACTGGCATAATTGAGTACATACATTGAAAAAAATAAGGCCTTGGATCTCTCCAAGGCCTTTCTTTATAATTGGTTTAGCTATCGAAATTACTTTGCTGCTAGCGATTGCGCAAAACCGTCGCTACTTTTGACATAGAATTCTACCCTTGCTCCAGGATTTACATGCTGGAATTTGAAGAGTTTTTGAAAACCAATTGTGTCATCGATTTTTTCCTCGTAGACCAATTTGTCATTTTCAAATACCATCACTGACATATCAGAAGGAAGCAAAGCGTTTACAAGCAACTTGTACTTGTTGTCTTCCACTTTGTCAAGTCTTGAATAAACTACAGGGGCTTTTTCAACCTCTGTAAGGTCCAAGACCATTTGGTCGATGACCACATTGTTTTCTGACACTTCCAAAGAGTAAATGCCCGACTCCAATTTTGAAAAGTCATAGTTCTTCGAGAACGACTTCTCGGATACGATTCGGTCTTTTTGAACCAGAAATTTGTTCTCGTCGAAAATTTTGACTGTCAACGTGCTTGCTTCTTTCAATGCAGATACGAGTTGAATCTTGTTCTCATCCACTTGTCTAAGGGATACCGATGCTTTCTCAGATTTTTCAGAACCTGTACTGTTTGCCATGGCGTTTACTGAAACGCCTGTTGCAAGAATCATTGTTGCAATGAATGCTTTCATGGTAATAAAATTTAGTTGGTTTAAGAGATTTTTTGTGAAGTTTACCTCGGTTGGATTTCTCCATTTTTAAACAATCTGAGGTCGGTTACTCGGGGGTGGGATGAAGCCATTTTGTATTTGACTTCGATACAAACTTAGATAGATTGCTTATTCATTGCAAATAATTTAACATTTATTATTTTTTATTACGAATTTGATAATAGAATAAAATAATTTTTAATGATTCAATAATTGCGTTTTATTTCTTCGGAATCGATGTCATTTAGTGCCGATATGTTGCATTTCTTAATTTAACCAAATAATATTTTTTTGTATATACATCTAAAAATATTTAAATATTCTACTCATTACTATCCAAAAAATAAAAAAAGAGCGTGGATTTGGCTCCATGCTCTTTCAAAATCAATCCCTATTGGGCTGGTTTTTTTGGTTTATTTCATACTCTTTCCGGCCTCAGCCAAGGACTTAGAATCAAAATTTCCAAGCAATTCGACGACCATTAAGTCCCCTCCTTTATCATTGAGAAGTACGACGACATCGCTGATCATCCTATCTCCTTTGGTGAAAATCAAAATTCCACTTCCCTTATCATTTGTTTCCATCATCAATTCGTATTTCTCTTTTTCCAACGCTTTATATAACGTTTTGAACTCCGCCTGACCTGTGGGACTATTTTCAGGAAGTTTGAATAGTTTGACCCTTTCAAGGGATTTGACGATACCTTCTACTTTGGCTTCATCCAATTTCACGTTGAATCCTTCAGCGAAATTCATAAAGTTGCCTCCTATGTCCATGTGAAAGAAATCCTCATTGGCTTTGTACTTTTGGTAAAGTGCATCCACACTTTTGCTTTGGGAATAGGCCATGTGTGCGAACATGGCAAGGAAGATAATCAAGGGTAGTTTTTTCATTGGTTTATGGTTTGTTTATTTCTTTTTATTTCCGCTTTTGTATTCTTTCATGCCAGGCATATTGGTCTTATCAGCGAGAATATTCAGGTCTTGGTAGGTAAAATTTCCCAACATACTCAGCAGGGTGAAACTTTCGCCGGAACCGGATATCATCAATAATTCTTTGACCAAACCATTTTCTTCCCTCACCATAAACTTGACATTGGAACCTTTGTCCGCCACGTCCATCAAGTCCTCATACTTGTTTTTATTAAGGGTGGCCATGGCTTCCTGGTAGAGATTTTTTCCGTTGGGAGTATCCGCAGATAAGATCCTGATTCCTCTCACTTTGGATATCAACTCCCCTAAATCCTCCGCCTCCTGATCTGATTCCTCGCTGGCGGATTTCAGAAATCCACCGGCCATCTGCATCATTTTTGGACTGATATACACCCTGGAAAAATTCTCATCCTCCATATATTTGGAAAAGAATTTGGTGATAGCATCATCCTGAGCCTGCACTCCTGATACCAAGAGGGTCATCATGATCATTGGAATTATTCTTTTTATCATTGTCTTTCTTCTTTAATATTGAAAATTTCTTGGGTCGTATTCAAATGCCTCATTTCCTCCATGGCACCGAGGCTTTCAGTTCCTTTTTGCATATTGGTTTGAATCAGGTTGAAAGCCTGCATCACTTGCTCAAAGGCCTCTCTTTCGGCTTTTTTCACTTGGTACCTATATATGACAGATCCCGCTGTGAGAAAAATAATGAACAAAGCTGCTATTTTAAGCCAATGAAATGTTGGCTTTTTAATCTTGTTTTTTAATTCAAATTCATTGGCCTGAATTGTGGAAACTCCGGCAATTCCCAAAAAGAACTTCTTTTCCTCTTCAAAGCCTTTCGCGTTTTGAAGAAGGTTTTTGATTTCTCTTTCTTCTTCAAGGGTAGTTTCGCCTTCCCAATATTTTTCCAACAATGAGCTTAACCTATTTTCCATTTTTCTGCTGCATCAAATAATCCTTCAATGTCTTTCTTGCCCTGTGTAAATTGACTTTCACCTGATCCAATGAAATTTCGAGGTACTCCCCGATTTCCTCATAAGTCAATCCTTCTACTTCCCTCAACTGAAATATTTCCCGTTGCTTTTCAGGAAGTGATTCCAAAAACCTGAAAACCATCTTCACCTCCTCACTTCTATCGTGACTTTCTTCTTCATTTGATTCAAAATCAAAATCTACTATGGAATCAAACTTTTTTGAGACCCGAAAGTGTTGAAGGCTTTCATTTTTCAGACTTCTCACCATCCATCCGGTAGGATTTTCCATTTTTTGAAGATCTTCCTTACGAAGCCATGCTTTTTCAAAAACAGCCTGCAATACGTCCTGAGCCACATCCCGGTCTTTGACCCAGAGGAAAGCCATTCGGTATAATTTGTTTTTTAGCGACCAGATGTGTGCTTCAAAAAAAGTCTTCATTCATGTAGATGATGATCGGGAAATTGGAATGTTACAGCAATTTGGAAAAAAAACTGAACTTTAGATTAAATTTAAATTAGACAAAAAATAGTATGCATGCCTACTATTTATTATTTTGCAATGCAAAGTTTCAATAAATGAAAACCAATCATGACCTTAAAAAACATCAATTGGGCATAAAAAAAGCCCTGAAATATTCAGGGCTTGTGGTGATAAGTGGACTCGAACCACCGACTCACGGATTTTCAGTCCGATGCTCTACCAACTGAGCTATATCACCGATTCCGTTAAAGTGATGCAAATGTAGGTAATTGAAACATTGATCCAAACCATTTGATTAAAAAAATTAGATTAAACACAACCCAAAAACGCTAATACAAACAATATGAGCATTTTACCCCAAGTAATTTTTCTCCTTGTTTTTGCGGTAGCAGGCTATATTCTTTTCAAAAGAATTAGCTTCCTCCGAAGAAACATTTTCCTAGGAAAAAGAGAGACTAGAAATGACCTCCCGGATCAACGATGGAAAACCATGCTATTGGTAGCATTTGGACAACAGAAAATGTTCAAAAAGTTTACTCCGGCTATTTTGCACTTGATGATATATGTGGCTTTTGTCATCATTAATCTAGAAGTGTTGGAATTTGTAATTGACGGGATATTCGGAACGCACAGGGTTTTTGCTCCTTTCCTAGGATCAGCCTATGGAGTGGCAATGAATATTTTTGAGTTTCTGGCCGTCGCCGTGTTGGTTTCTTGTGTTGCCTTTTTGATCAGGAGAAATGTCATGAAGGTCGAGCGCTTCACCAAACCTGAATTGAACGGTTGGCCTGCCATGGATGCCAATCTCATTCTGGTCATCGAAATCATTTTGATGTTTGCCATTCTCACCATGAATGCTACAGATCAAATCCTGGCTTCCCGCGGAGTTCCGCATTATACGCTATTGAATGGATTGTTTTTCAGCAGTTTCCTTCAGCCAATTTTTCAAGGAATGTCTGACAGCACTTTGGTATTTATTGAGCGGTTTGCTTGGTGGTTTCATATCGTAGGGATTTTGGCTTTCGCTGTTTATGTGACATATTCAAAGCATTTGCATATTTTCCTGGCATTCCCCAACACTTGGTATTCCAACCTCAAGCCCAAAGGTGAAATGAAAAATATGCCTGAGGTAACGAATGAAGTCAACATGATGCTCGGAATAGCTACTGAGACAAGCGCAGAACCCCCTGCCGAGATCGGAAGGTTTGGCGCCAAAGACATCAATGACCTCAGTTGGGTCAATGTCATGAATGCCTACAGCTGCACTGAGTGCGGTCGCTGTACAGCAGAGTGTCCTGCCAATATCACCGGCAAAAAACTTTCTCCTAGGAAAATCATGATGGATGTGAGGGACCGGGCAGAAGAAGTGGGGAAAAGCATGGACTCAAGTGGCCCTGGATTGGCAGACGGCAAATCCCTGCTTGGGGATTATATCAGCAAAGAAGAAATCAATGCCTGTACTTCCTGCAATGCGTGTGTTGAAGCTTGTCCGATCAATATAGATCCGCTGTCTATCATTCTCCAGATGAGAAGGTATGTATCCATGGAAGAATCCGCAGCGCCTGCACAGTGGAATGCCATGTTTCAGAATATGGAAACAGCCTTTTCCCCATGGAAATTTCCTCCTTCTGACAGGTTCAATTGGTCAGAAAAAGTAAAAAATGAAGAAATTAAAGAGATTTGAGACTAGAGATTTGAGATTTTACGCCATTAAGGTTTAAATATTCTTGAATCCCAAACAACTTGTTCAAATTTCCATTGCCCCATTTCACCACTTATCAATCAAAAATTCTAATTGAAATACGTTCTAGTAATTCATTCTTGATTTCAATGTCTTGTTTCTATGATCTCGTTTCTTGTTTCTAAGGTCTCATATCTCACATCTCAAGTCTCTTATCTATATCATGTCAACATATAAAGTACCAACTATGGCCGAAATGGCCTCTTCCGGGGAAACCCCAGAAATACTTTTTTGGGTAGGTTGTGCAGGTTCGTTCGATGAACGATACAAAGCCGTTACCCAAGCATTTGTCAAAATTTTGAATAAAGTCGGGGTGAGTTTTGCAGTACTCGGACCCGAAGAAGCGTGCACCGGTGACCCTGCGAGAAGGGCAGGAAATGAATTCCTGTTCCAGATGCAGGCAGTTTCCAATATTCAGGTAATGAATGCCTATGAAGTCAAAAAGGTGGTGACGGCTTGTCCCCATTGCTTCAATACCATCAAAAACGAATATCCTGCCCTTGGCGGAAACTATGATGTCATCCACCATTCCCAATTTCTCCAACAACTGATCAATGAAGGGAAGATCATCCTTCAAGGTGGCGGGGAGTTCAAAGGCAAGAAAATAACCTTTCACGATTCCTGTTATCTTGGGAGAGCAAATGATGTCTATGAAGCACCCCGTGATGTCATCAGGGCTCTGGATGTAGAACTTGTAGAAATGAAGCGCTGCAAGACCAAAGGACTGTGCTGTGGAGCCGGCGGTGCACAAATGTTTAAAGAACCCGAGCCCGGAAGGAAAGATATCAATGTAGAAAGGGCAGAAGAAGCTTTGGCAACAGGAGCTACCACCATAGCCGTTGGCTGTCCTTTTTGCCTGACGATGATGTCCGACGGTGTCAAGAATAAAGAGAAAGAAAATGAAGTAAAAGTCTATGACCTGGCAGAAATGCTGGCCAAGGACATGGGCATCTGATAATCCGAAAAATCTCCCTTAAAACCCCAAATTTAAAATTTGGGGTTTATTTTTGACTTTTGTTTGATTAAAAGAACCAATTTCTCAAAAATTACCGTTAGGTTAAAGAAATAAAAGCAGTCCTAAATACTTTGCTGTAAATGCTAACCGCCACAAATTATGTACAAGCCATTTGATCAGATGCCTGCGAATGCCAGAATCTGGACATATACCTCAAACAGAAGATTGGACAAAAGCGAATTGGAGATTCTATCTTCGAGACTGTCTGCTTTTTGCGAGCTATGGAATACGCATGGTGCATTGATGCCCACTTCCTTTGAAATCCGGTTTGATCAAGTTATCATTTTGGCAGTTGATGAAAGTCAGTTAGGAGCAAGTGGCTGCTCGATAGACTCTTCAGTCAGGGTTTTGAGGGACATCGAAAATGAATTGGACATCGACCTGCTCAATCAGGGGAAAGTTTCATTTATCAAAAGTGAAGGGGACTTGGAAGTAAATCCTATCCTCGGGATCAAATCAAAAGTAACAGAAGGAATCCTTCAGGCCGAAACAATCGTATTGAATCCTGTGGTGAAAAACAAGGCCGATTTGGAGAATAATTGGAAAATCAAGGCAAAAGAATCCTGGCTTAACAAATTCTTTGAGAATTAATTTTGATAAAAATCCTATATTTAAAACATTAAGAAAACATTCCAAAATAACTATGAAGCGAATTGCTTTATTTCTTGTTTTGATACCCATATTGCTAGGCGCTTGCACTAGCATGTACCAAAAAGGCCAAAACCAGTTTCAGTCAGGTGAATATCAAGTTGCTATCAACACTTTTTCGAAGATTCTTGAAAAAGAACCGGAAAACAAGCAGGCTAATTTTTATGTAGCAGAAAGCTATCGGCTATCCAACAGGATAGAAGAATCCAAAGCTTATTATGAAAAACTGGCTTCAGAAGAGGAAACTTACGAGACATTTTTCAGGCTAGGACAAAGTCTAAAAAGCCAAGGTGAATACGAACAGGCAACAGCCGCATTTGAAAAAGCCAAGGGACTGACCCTTGATGATAAAAACATTCAGCTTGTAGAGCTTGAACTGGCAAATCTCAAAAAGATCGGTGAAATCCAGAATTATTGGGAGTTTATGCAGGTGGAAAATTACAAGTTATTGAATACACCGCTTGCTGAATATTCTCCGGTTGTGAACGATGGATTCCTATATTTTACCAGCAACAGACAAAGCAGTGGCATATATGCTTCCACAGGGACGCCATTCATGAAGATGTTCCGCACAAGGGCTGAAGGAATCAAAGTCGATGTACAAAATGTGCAGCAGCTTCCCGAATTCCGCAATGAAGAAAACCTGAATCAAGGTTCTATGGCCGTCAGTCCTGATGGCAATACCCTGATCTACGCAAGGGCAAATTCAACTTCCGCAAAAGACCTTCCTGACGTTCATTTATTTGTTTCCTATTTCCGTGGCGGAGGATATACCCAACCGATTTGGATGCCTGTCAATGAAGATGAGTTTTATTATAATACCACACCAGCATTCAGTCCTGATGGAAATGAGCTTTATTTTGCTTCCAATAGACCGGACGGCAAAGGTGGCCAAGACCTCTACAAAGCCACTAAACTTGCCAACGGAGATTTTGGAAATGCAGTGAATATGGGAAACCAAATCAATACTCCGGGTAATGAAATGTTTCCTTACATCGCTTCAGACGGGAAGATATTTTTCGCTTCTGATGGTCACGCCGGTTTTGGGAAATTGGATCTCTTTGTAGCAGAAAGGACGGATAAGGGTTGGGAAGTGAAAAATCTAGGCTCAAACATTAATTCAGTGGCAGATGATTTTGGAATCTTTTTTTCAAAATATCCGACAGAAGGATTTCTTTCATCTAACCGTGAAGGAGGTTTGGGAGATGATGATATATACTATTTTGAAGACAAAACACCAAAACCAAAAATCGTCAACGTTTTCTTAAACGTGACCACCAAAGAGAAGAAAGACGACGGAACTGAGGTCATTTTGCCTCAGACCAGGGTAGTATTGTATGACGGAGCTAATAAAAATGTTGGTGGTGACTTTTCCAACCAAAACGGAAGGTTGAGATTTACGCTTGCTCCTAATGCAAACTTCTCCATTATTGCTTCCAAAAGCGGTTATTTCAGCAAGAGTATCACTTACTCCACAGTCGGCAAAACCCCAAGAACTGAGGACCTGATCCAAGAGGTAACCAATATTACACTTGACACCACAGTGGTATTGGATGCTTTGATTCTGGAAAGATCAATCGTACTAGAGAATATATACTATGACCTTGACAAAGCGGACATCCGTGCCGATGCAGCATTGGAGTTGGACAAACTGGTCAAGATCTTAAAAGACAATCCAAGCATCAGGATAGAATTGAGCTCGCATGCTGATGCAAGGGCCACAGATGAATACAACGATGCCTTGACCCAAAGAAGGGCTGAATCAGCAGTAGCTTACCTGGTTTCACAGGGAATAGATGCGAGCCGGTTAGTGGCTAAAGGCTATGGCAAGCGACAACTCATCATCGAAAATGCCCAAACAGAAGAAGAACATCAGACCAATAGAAGAACGGAATTCAAAGTAATTGAAATCAAGGAATAAAATATTTTGCAATAAGAATTACATTGACCTAAAAAAAAAAGGAGAGGGATGACCTCTCCTTTTTTCGTTTGTATAGGATTAATTACCTTTCCAATCAGGTAGATACTTAATCAAAATTTGAAATCATTTACACCCTTCTTTCCTTCGGGTGTCGATGATATAGGTGATTTTCCAACCTTCCGTGGTTTTGATCAATTGGAATGAATTGACCCCGCAGTGGCTGAAATTGTCATTGACATAAAATTCATAAGGTGTCCAAGCCGCTGCCATGTCCCCATCGACTTTAATCTGATAGTCAAGAATCCTTTCGTCCAATATCGTGGTGGCCGGAGAAGAACCAATCCTATTTACAAAATCCGCAACCGAATTAGAACCCAATTCTGATCCATTTTCACTTGATTTTACGGTCTGCATCGTCGCATCGGGATGGAAAGCTGCTTTTATCAAATCAGTATTTTTTGACTTCATTCCCTCAAACATCGAGGCTATCACTTGTCTGACTTCCTCATTTTGCTGCGCAAAAAGGGATGGAGAAAAAAGTGAAAATATAATCAGCGAGGCAATAAATAACCTTTTCATTTTTTCTTGATGCTTCCTCCTGTGCCTGTTTTGACATTAATCTCTGTTGGATTGCCGTCGTACACAATTTTGGCGGCAGTAGCCAAAGAACCGTTGATGGAAGATGTCGCCGTAAAACTGATGCTTGCTGTCGTATTGCCGAGCACATTCACATTTTCTGCAACAAGGTTCATCCCATCGATCTGCGCATTAGTATAGGCATTTGCTTCCAATTGGCCGACTTTCCCTTTGATAAAGATCCGGGAATTTGTGGCAGCTTCCAGGTTTAGCTTTTCAGCATCTACCATTGCTTCCAAATAAGCATTATTGGAAGAAGCCAAATAAGCCTCTTGGGCTTCAATTTTACTTTTGGCAACTACCTGTGCACTCGAGGTGGCTTCAATTCCCTGAATATCCACATAAGTCACTACCACTTTTACAGAATGGTTTCTATAATTACCCCTGGCAAGCCTCACTTCGAGTGCATCGCCCACCACTGAAGTCTCCACTTTTCCCACGTCTATCCCGCTTGCAGTGATATCTACTTTGTTCTCATCTCCTTTGACCAATTCTGCTTTGATAGAATTGGAAACTTTTACCACATTGAATTCCCTCAAAGGTCTGGAATCACTTTGAGTTTGTGCATTTGTAAATCCTACAAAAGCAATCAGGGCAATTAGAATGAGTTTAATCTTCTTTTTCATATTTAGTGTTAGGTTTAGATTCCTCCATATAATTTGAAAGTCATGTTTCGAAGCGATGGGTTATTGACTGCATAGTGCATTGCCTCGGCTATTTCGGCTGTCCCTACCCACTTCGTAAAGTCCGCATCAGGCATTGATTCTCTATTAGCCGGCGTATCAATGGTACTCGGTACAAAAACATGCGCCCTGATCTTAGTACTTTTGACATCCTCTGCCACATAATTGGCAAGTTCTACCACAAGTCTCTTACTCAAAGCATAAGCCACAACGTTTTTTGCATCTTCAGGTTGCAGGGCAGGCCTTGCTCCGACAAATAAAAAATCGCCAAAGTCAGCTTTTTTCATCAAAGGCAAAAAGTTTTTTACCATATTAAAAGCAGAATAAAAATTGAGTTTGATCATTTTATCCAAATTCTCAAGGCCTGTATGCTCAATGTCTCCCATGGCAAAACCTCCAACCAATAAGCAGATCGCATCCACCTCTCCATATTGCATGATATAATCATTTGCAAAGTCTTTGACCGCATGTTCATCTGTGACATCTACTTCATAGACATCGTCGGCTTCCTCTACCGTCTCTCCTGTACCGGGCAAAACTGTAGCAATCACTTTATATCCTTCCCGCTTAAATTTTTCAACGACTGCCTTGCCTAAGTTTCCTGCCGCGCCCGTTATAATTAAATTCCTTTCCATGAATCAAACTTTTTTTTGTTTCTATTACTTTTACCAAAATTAGCCTATATTTTTCTTTTCTATGGAAATACAAAAATCCCTGATCCAAACTATTGAGTCCAAAAAGAAAAGGGTCTTTATCCTGAAGCTGGTCATCTATCTGATATTCCTTCTAGGGGCAAAATTCATTCCTGAAGTCCAATTTTACCTTTCCAAATTTTCCGGCCTGAACAGTATCCACAGGGCAATCCTATTTTTATTGGGCGGCAATATCCTAATTTCACTCGGAAGAATATTCACGGCCCGCATTTACTTAAGGAAAACCATGGATGAAAAGGTTCACGGAAATTTCCTGATTGGCATAACCTGGATTTCGAATATACTCAATTCAGTGGTTTTTGTCATTGCTTTGATGCTAGCTTTTGATATCCAGCCCTTGGAATTTTTGACAAGCTTAACCATCGTTGCAGCGGCGATTGCCATTCTTACCAAAGATTATGTCAACAACATCATCAATGGTTTGATCATCATGTTCACTGATCAGTTTTCTCTCGGCGATACCATCAAAATCGGCGAAAACACAGGTGTCATTGAAGACATCACCCTTCTGAATGTAGTGATCAAAAAAGACGACGGATACAAAACCATTATCCCAAACAACCTTGTTCTTGGCGTTCAGGTGACCAATTTAAGCAGATTGGACCACAGAAAAGTCGATTTTCAAATGGAATTGCCTCATCATCTTAAATTCAACCTTGCGGAAATTGAATCAAATCTGATTGCAGGATTTGAAAAAAGGATCAAGAAAAAAGAGGTGGCCAATATTAAAGTGGAATTGATCGCCATTCAAAAGGAAGTGTTTACCATCAAAGTTTCGCTCGAATCCTCATTGACCAAAGAGAATCAAATTAAGTCCGAATTACATCAGTCGCTTTTAAATCTTTTGAATGAAAACTGAGAAGGAAAATTATTTTGACCTTGTTTATCAGGTTGTCCGTCTGATCCCAAAGGGAAGAGTAACTTCTTATGGGGTCATTGCCAATTACCTGGGGCTGAAAAGCGGCGCGAGGATGGTCGGCTATGCCATGAACGCCTGTCATGCCCAACCTGATGTACCCGCACATCGGGTCGTCAACAGAAATGGATTGCTGACCGGAAAGCACCATTTCTCTCCGCCCGAAAGAATGCAACAGCTTTTGGAATCCGAAGGAATCAGGATTGTGAATGATAAAATACAGGATTTCGAAAAACATTTCTGGAGTCCCAATGAAATAAAATTAGAAGATTAAATGCTCTTTTTTAAGGCATTTGAGCGTATTATTCGTTTTTTTCACAGATTTTTTACCCAGTTGGCACAAAAGTGTATGCTTTTTGCAATATCTATTCTAAAGCAATAGAATATGGAAACTGAACTGAAAAGCCACATCGCAGAAAATCTCCGCAAGCACAGGGTGCTGAGAGGCTACACCCAAGAATATATTGCCGAATACTTAGGCAAAAAAGATTATACGGCTTATTCCAGATATGAACAAGGCAGGTCTAACCTCAAAATGGAAGATGCTATCAGGCTCGCTGATTTGTATGAAGTGGATGTGCAGGAATTGATTTCAAAAATCCCAACCGTCAACCACGTACAAGACAACCATAAAAAACAAAGCGGTTTGGTTTCCATCCTAGTGGACCTCGACGGAAGTTCAGGAAAACTGGAAAGCAACATCCAAAGATTGAAGAAAATCAACGACCTGATCGCAAAACAGGAGCTTTGATTATTTTTTTCTAACAAGATATAATCCGGTAAACATGAGCAGGCCATTGAGGATCAAAACCTCAAAGCCAAACTTGTAGCCCCACAACAATTGCTGTGAATTTTGGCTGATGGCAAATGCCAACAGAGGCGCTGCCACAGCAAGATAGGGCACAAACCTGTCCCGGACTTCCCATTTGGTAAACAACCCAAATGCATATAACCCGAGCAGTGGACCATAGGTATATCCGGCTATGATGAAGACTGAGTTGATGACGCTTTGGTCATTGATCCACCTGAACATCAAAATCACAAAAAACATCAGGGCCGTAAAACCGATGTGGACCCTTTTTCTGACTTTCACCTGATCTTCTTTTTTATATTTTTTTTCTATTTCAAGAAAATCGTAACAAAAAGAAGTCGTCAAAGCAGTAAGCGTAGAATCAGCACTAGAATAGGCCGCTGCAGTAATGCCCAGTATAAAAACAATCCCAACAAAAGAGCTGAAATAGGTAGTGGCAAGCAAAGGGTATAAATCATCAGATTTGGTAGGAAGTGAAATCCCATTTGTCTCCGCATACAGGTACAGGAGGATTCCCAATGACAAAAAGAGCAAATTGACCACCACAAGGATAATGGTAAACCAGAACATATTTTTCTGAGCGTCTCCTATATTTCGGCAAGTCAGGTTTTTCTGCATCATGTCCTGATCCAATCCAGTCATCACGATGGTGATAAAAGCCCCCGATGCAAATTGTTTGAAAAAATTGGTACCTGACTTCCAGTCCCAATTGAATATTTCGGACCGTGGATCATCCGCAATGGTCCCCACAAATTCCGTGATAGTCAAAATCCCCAGGTCCTTTCCTATCAGGTAAATACTGATGACCACTGCAAGTAGCATAAATAGTGTCTGCAAAGTATCAGTCCAGACCACCGTTTTGATTCCACCGCGGTGTGTAT
This sequence comes from Cognataquiflexum rubidum, assembly GCF_022538115.1. Classification (GTDB taxonomy): domain Bacteria; phylum Bacteroidota; class Bacteroidia; order Cytophagales; family Cyclobacteriaceae; genus Cognataquiflexum; species Cognataquiflexum rubidum. The sequence continues at coordinate 508,611 of NZ_JAKZAL010000001.1, forward strand.
ACAGCCATATCAAGGATACTGTGATCAATACCGAGACCCAAAAGGGAATACCCCAATTGTCAAACAAGACCAATTGAAGTACGCCTGCCACAAGAAAGACTCTGATAGAAGATCCTAAAGTCCTGGACAAAATAAAGAAAAATGCACCCGTCTTATAAGACCAAAAGCCAAACCGTGCCTCCAGATAGGCATATATGGAAACAAGATTCAGCCTATAGTAAAGGGGCAGCAGAACCTTGGCGATCACAAAGTATCCCAAAGTATAGCCGAGAACAACCTGGAAATAATGAAAACTCGTATTGCCTACTTCTCCGGGGACTGAAATAAAAGTCACACCCGAAAGAGATGCTCCGATCATCCCAAAAGCAACCAAAAACCAAGGTGATTGTCTGTCTCCCGTAAAAAAAGTGTCAGTGGAAACATTTCTTGAAGTAAACCAAGATATCAAAAACAAGATCGCAAAATATGATGTTATGACGATTAGAACTAACTTTGGATCCATAGTGGCTTAAGGGTAGAATTCGCTAAATTGCCCATAATTATTAAATTTGCAAAATGAATTACCATACACAGGCATATCCCATGTTGGAAGAGGTCGAGGTCCTTTTGGAGGAACTGATTGACATAGACGAATGCGAATTGGTGGTGTTTAATGATGATATCAATACTTTTGAACACGTAGCCAAGATCCTCATCAAAGTATGTCAGCATACCCCTGAACAAGCCGAACAGTGCACGCTGATCATTCACTACAAAGGAAAATGTTCTGTCAAAAAAGGCAGCCGTACCAAATTGAAACCCATGTGCGAGGCGATTTTGGACGCAGGTATCCAAGCTGCCATCGTCTAACCCATCCGGAAAAGTGAATTTCCCCTCCAAACTGATTGAAGAAGCAGTCAATGAAATCAGCCGTCTGCCGGGAATAGGCAAAAAGACGGCGCTCAGACTTGCACTTCACCTCCTCAAGCAAAAAGAAAACGTCACCGAAGAGCTGACGCGGTCTTTGCTTTCCCTCAGAAAAGACATCAAGTATTGCAGCCTTTGTCACAACATATCCGATGCAGATGTATGCAGCATCTGTGCGGGAAGAAGAAGGGAAAGGAGTATCATCTGTGTGGTAGAAGACATTCCCGATGTACTTGCCATCGAAAACACCTCCCAATATAACGGTCTCTACCATGTCCTCGGGGGAGTGATTTCCCCCATTCAGGGCATCGGTCCGGATGACCTGAAGATCGAATCCCTGATCCAAAGGATCGCCCATACTCCGGAAAATGAAAAAGTAAAGGAAGTTATCCTTGCCTTGCCTGCCACTATGGAAGGCGATACCACCTCATTTTTCATTACCAGAAGGCTCAAGGAATTTGGCATCAAAGTCAGTACCATCGCCCGAGGGATTCCCATCGGCGGAGAATTGGAATATACCGATGAAGTGACCTTGGGAAGGAGTATCCTGACACGTGTAAATTATTCTGCCGAATAGCGATTTTCTTTTGTCTGATCCAAAAGCATTTCTATATTTGCAGACCAATTAAAAACGGGGGATTATCCCGATAGCTATCGGGATGGCTGGAGCACAAAAATTATTTTGATTTTAGAAATAAATAAAAGGGGGATTAGCTCAGCTGGCTAGAGCACTACGCTGGCAGTGTAGGGGTCATCGGTTCGAATCCGTTATCCTCCACCAAAGACTCACAGAAATGTGGGTCTTTTTTTTTGAATTTGAAGCCAAAAAGATTAAGGCACAAATAACCCCCTTCAATCCCTACTTCCTACAATTAGAGAAAATATTGTCCCTGAATTTCCTGTCGTCCTTGAGGATGTCAAAGTAGGCCGTCAGGAATTTCTTGGTGTTTTCCTGTTCATTGGGACTCAGACTTGGGGATAATTTGCCATAGGCCTCCCAAATATTGTTTTCGATCGAGAGGTAATATTCCCTTGTATTTTCAAACAAGCTTTCGTCCCTGCATACTCCCCAATAGTAGCGTTCGGTGACGGAATTGATCGGAATCAGGGGATTGACTACGGCATAGGGGGCATTGACCAATCCCGACATGTCAAAATCATAGCATAAGGGGATGTAGGATTTATCGGGTAGCTGCATGACGGCGATGTTATGTTGGACGACCGTGGACCAATCTGTATTACCGATCATAAACTGAAAAAAATCCTGCCTGATCGACACCGTATCCTTGAATCTGAAGGGATTCAACTGAATGTCTTTTTTCATGGTGGCCTCAAACCTATCTGCGATTTCGGAATCATCTTCGATGAGAAAAGCTTTGATCTCAAAAGTTTTTTCCTGCTTTCCGCTTTTGTCTGTGAGGGTGAGGTTTACCAATCTGGTATGGAAATGATAGGGAGAGACTTCTTCGTACATTTTGTAAATCATGTATTCTTTGATAGTCAGGTCGTCTGCCGTCTTGTTGTTTTGGCAAGGCATTACCAGTTTCAGGGTTTTGTTTCCTTTAAAAATAGTCCCTTCCCTTTCCTTTTTGTCTATCTTGATTTTTAGTGGGGTAAAGAAGCAATGGTCTTTTCTGAAGTTTCCCCTTGCAAACAGGTCAACCTTCAGCGAATCCCAATTGCCGGATTCGTCTTTAAAATGTAACCACTCCTGGGACACTGCCGTTTCTTTGTCCGACTTTTTGATGTCTTTGAATGAAAAACCCAACTTGAGGTCCAAGGGCGCTTCATCTCTGAAAAGCTTGGAAACATCTTCTTTCTTCTCCTCCTGTGAAAAGGAATCAAAAATGGGCACATGGAATACGAAAATCAAAAAAGTAAGGAAATACCAAGGTCTATACGTCTGACTTTTTGAAGCCTTTCTGCCCGAAAAGTGGGCAGGAATTTTGGCAGGTGACAATGCGGGTACTGAAAATGATTTTTCCATAAGTCTTTAATTTTTATAAAATAAGGTGAAAATCAAAAAGCACTTTCAACTCTTTATCAAATCAGGCGGACACTATCAAATGAATCAAAAACGTCAGGACACCTATTCCCAATCCCATGATGAAAACATTATAGGCATGCCCGAGGAGATTATATTTTCTATTCAATACCTTGCCCTGATAAAAAAGTGCAATGGACATTTGTTGGTTTATTTCCTCCTTTGAAGGAAGTATCCGGTCGATTTCTACTAGGTATTCTTCAAGGTTGTATGTGGCGCTTTCTCCAAAAAACAGCATGCTTGATTTTCCTTTTTCCTGTGTTTTTTGATTTTTGCCTATGATTTTTGGCTTGGCAGCCCGCACCGCTAATACGGTAGAAAAAAGGCAAGTGGAAAGCAACATCAAAATCGGGATGAGGGTCAAAGGTCCCTTCATATCCATCTGGTTGGAAATGGTCCCATAACCTGTGATGGCAATAATGGAGGAGATCACGAGGGCGTTGATGCTGATGATCATGTTTGCCTTGTTATCGGCGATTTGAAGCAGGTTACAGTTGTTTTTGAAAGTTACTCTATAAAAAGTCTGTCTTTCCCTTTCGGTTTTATCCTTCACTTTCTTTACCGGTATTATGTCTTCCATTGCTTGTTGTTTTGTCAATCCTGAATTTACAAAATTATTTTTCAACAAATCCAGCATTGGCTTCAATTTCCTTTTTTCAGGGCGCTATCCAGGAAACATCCCAACTCAAATCTTTTGATTTCATAATCACACGGAGATGCTCCAACCCATTCAGCTGCAGTGCTTCTATTTCTATCGGCCTGATTTGGATAAGGGTAAAATTGGAATCCGTCAAAGGTTCATTCCAAACAAAAGCCTCACCGGGATCCTGAATGGTAGCACCTGGGGCAAGGACCTGATTATATGCTTTTCGTGCATCTCCCTGGATTTTGGACCAAAATGTAGCCGTCAGCTCATCGTTTCTTTTGATTTCAGCCTTACCTAAAACCTTTACCTGAATCCTTTTGGCAGGATGGTAAAACAACAAGACCGCTTCAGGAAAGGAAATCAACTGCCCAACCTTGGAAGTGCGGGCATCGGTAAACAAATAAAAATTCAGTGCATCATCGACGGACCTCAGGACCACATACCGGGCATCTACTCCATTTTCAGATTTGGTCGCAAGTGTGACAAACCGAAAAGGATGTTTGGCGTCCAACGCTCCCCGGTGGAGTTCATGCTTGACAGATTGAAAAATTTCTTCCAATGAATTGTTTTGGCGGAAAAGCATGAGTTTTAGAAATTGGATCTACAAGTTAACACCCCTCAAAGGTATTGGTTTGGTGACCAAACAAAAAACCTGCACAGAATATGATTCCGTGCAGGTTTTAGTATTGTTAGTCGTTCATGATCAGCTATGTTACACCATTTCGGCATGCTCTACATTTTTGAAATAGACCTGATGCTCAGCATCCAAATCCACCAAAACTGCAGAATCGTTTTTGATATATCCTGACAAAATCTGTTTGGAGAGTTCGTTCAAGATCAGTTTTTGAATTGTTCTCTTCAGAGGTCTTGCACCAAAATTGGGATCAAAACCAACTTCTCCCAAATGATCCAAAACTTCTTGGGTGGCGTCAATTTCAATATTGGACTCAGCCAAGCGTTTCTGGATTTCTCTCCATTGGATATCCACGATTTTACGTATCACTTTTCGGGTTAGTGGTTCAAACATGATCGTCTCATCGATCCTATTGAGAAATTCGGGTCTCACAGATTTTTTGAGCAAATCATACACATCCGATTTGGTTTTTTCCATGATCTCCTCCTTGTTCCATTCTTCCATTTCGGCAAAACGCTCCTGAATCAGGTGTGAACCGATATTGGTAGTCAGGATGATAATCGTATTCTTGAAGTTGGCAATCCTTCCTTTGTTGTCAGTCAATCGCCCATCATCCAAAACCTGAAGAAGGATATTGAAAACATCAGGGTGTGCTTTTTCGATTTCGTCCAAAAGCACCACAGAATAGGGCTTTCTTCTTACCGCTTCGGTCAATTGACCGCCTTCATCGTAGCCAACATATCCAGGAGGTGCTCCCACCAAGCGGCTGACGGAGTGTCTTTCCTGGTATTCAGACATGTCAATTCTGACCATGGCATTGTCATCATTGAAGAGGTATTCTGCTAAGGCTTTCGCCAATTCGGTTTTTCCGACACCTGTAGTCCCCATAAAGATAAAGGAACCAATCGGCCTTCTAGGATCCTGCAAACCTGCCCTACTCCTTCTGACCGCGTCAGACAAAGCAACGATGGCTTCCTTTTGACCTGCCACTCTTTTTCCGAGCTCATCTTCTAAATGAAGCAATTTCTCTCTTTCACTTTGGATCATTTTGGACAAAGGAATCCCGGTCCATTTGGAGACCACTGCAGCAATATCTTCATTGTCGACTTCTTCTTTCAAGAGTGGGGAACCTTGTTGCATTTCCTCGAGCTGAAATTTAAAGCCATTCAGTTTCTTTTCAGATTCAACGATTTTCCCATACCTGATTTCGGCGACTTTTCCGAAATCCCCTGCTCTTTCCGCCTGTTCAGCTTCGAGTTTCAGTTTGTCAATGTTCTCTTTTTCATTTCTGATACCGACGATCACCGCCTTTTCACTTTCCCACTTGGCTTTGACATTTTGTCTTTTTTCCGAAAGCTCCGCTATTTCTTTGCTCAGAACAGTTTCTTTGTCTTTGTTATTCTCCCTTCGGATAGCTTCTCTTTCGATCTCAAGCTGCATGATTCTCCGATTGAGTTCGTCGAGTTCCTGTGGAAGGGAATCTATTTCCATTCTCAGTTTTGCCGCAGCCTCATCCATCAAGTCAATTGCTTTGTCAGGAAGAAACCTGTCAGAAATATACCTTTGGGAAAGCTCAACTGCAGCGATTACCGCATCGTCTTTGATCCTGACACCGTGGTGAAGTTCATATTTATCCTTGATACCCCTCAGGATGGAAATCGCATCAGCAGCATCAGGTTCGTCCACCATCACAGCTTGGAATCTTCTTTCAAGAGCTTTGTCTTTCTCTATGTATTTTTGATATTCCTTCAAGGTAGTTGCGCCAATGGCATGCAATTCTCCTCTAGCCAAAGCCGGTTTCAATAGGTTAGCTGCGTCCATCGCACCTTCTCCGCCTCCACCTGCTCCGATGAGGGTATGAATCTCATCGATAAAAAGGAGGATTTCACCTTCGGAGTCTGTGACTTCTTTGATGACTGCCTTCAGTCTTTCCTCAAATTCACCTTTGTACTTCGCTCCCGCCACAAGTAATCCCATGTCTAGGGAGATCAATGTCTTGGATTTGAGATTTTCCGGAACGTCTCCGCTGACGATCCTTTGTGCCAAACCTTCCACGATGGCAGTTTTTCCCACACCGGGTTCTCCGAGGAGAATCGGATTGTTTTTTGTCCTTCTTGCCAAAATCTGCAAGACCCTTCTGATCTCTTCATCCCTGCCGATGACCGGATCAATCTTTCCCTTTTTGGCAAGTTCATTCAGGTTTTTGGAGTATTTCTCCAAAGCCCGATATTTAGATTCTGCGTTTTGGTCAGTCACTTTATTTCCTTTTCTAAGTTCCTTGATTGATTCGATGAGCGGTTTTTCTGATAAGCCATTGTCTTTTAGCAGCTGGGAGGTTTTATCTGATCCGGCCAAGATCGCCAACAGCAAGTGTTCGATGGCCACGAACTCATCCCCGAAGTTTTTGAGAAAATCTTTCGCTTTGGCCAAAACCTGATTGGAAGCATTGGAAAGATAAGGCTGTTGCCCGCTTACTTTGGGAAATGACCTGATAATGTCATCTGTTTTTTGTGCGATTAATCCTTTGTTGACATTCAGTTTTTTAAACAAAAAGTCAGTGACATTTTCGTCTTCCGAAAATATCCCTTTCAGGATATGCGCAGGCTCGATGGCTTGCTGCTGTTCGGCCATGGCAAGCTCGGCAGCCTTTTGGATAGCTTCCTGGGATTTTATGGTGTATTGTTTAAAGTCCATTTTACAGTTGGTTAGGTTGGTTCTATTCTTTTCTTTTATGGATTTACGCTTCTTTGACAGTAACCTTATATTCTTCTTCAGTAGGGCCCGCTATCGGGACGAAGACGGAAGACCCCCGCCTGCCGTCGGGCAGGGATGTACAGGGCCTTTCAGTCCGAAGACAAGTATTTAAATGGATATCCAATCTACTATCATAATTGTGTGCATACATTTATTCTTTCTAATTTCCCTGATTTGTAATCATTTGTAATGAATCAAATCTTTATCCAAAGCAGAAAAGAGTGAAAAATCGGAAAATATGTCTTTAAATTCCTATCCCAATTTGGTCAAATAAGGACTTTTTGTCATGAAATCGATGATTTTAAGGAAAAAAAATCCTATTTTGAGAAGAAGAAATGCCGATCAAATCGAAATCGGTATCTCTGCATAAAATGTTACCCTATTCCCCAAGGATTTAAAAAAACAAGTTCAAAATTAAGACTATTACAAATCCCCTTTTACTTGAATTTTAAAATCAAATTTTAAGTTATACAACACAATAATTTTACAAATTTTAATTTCACCGAATATCGTTTTTTTAAGATGGTAAAAGAATTATTTTTACTATGTTTAATTGATTGAAACGCAATAAATCTATAAACGCTCCCTTTTGAACTTAAGCATTTTATGAACCTTCAATTTTCATTTAATCCCTTTGCCACTCCCATATTTCTGACAAGTTTGCTGTTTGTTGTATTGGCATTTTTTTCCTTTAACAAAAACAACCAGCACGGAGAGCGGTATTTTTCTTACTTTCTTTTGAGCTGCTTTTTATACACTTTTTTCTATGGAATTGAGTTGCTTTCTGTCACTCCTGAAGGAATCAAACTGTTCTATATTCTGGAATATATTGGGGGTGCGTTCGTTACTCCATTTTTGTTTCTCTTTGTTTTGAAGTATAGTGACCGCGCCAAATTCATCAATAAAAACTGGCTCGTATTGATCTTTGGGATTTCAGCATTTTTTCTCTTGATGGTATTTACCAATGATTTCCACCACCTTTTTTACAAAGAAATTTCGGCTTCTGATAATTCGTATTTTATGGCTGTTTCCCTCGACCGGGGGATATTGCATTGGATGTATGCGAGTTACAATTCGATTTTGATCATATTCTCCAACCTATTGCTTTTCAGAATGCTTTTTTCGATTCCTGAGATATACAGGGGTCAGGTACTGATTATGCTATTTGGGACGTTGATTCCATGGATTGCTTATTTGTTTGTGGTTTTTGGTTTCTATCCTTTTGGCCTCGACCCTGTCCCTTTTTGCCTCGCTATAAGTGGTGTTACTTTGTTTTGGGCCTTGTTCCAATACCAATTGTTCCGTGCCAATCCGATTGCCTTCAAAACAATCTTTGAAAACATTTCTGATGGAATCTTAATCCTCGACAGGATGGGGGATGTGGTGGCGATGAACTATACCGCGAGAAAGTTTTTCTCGAAGTTGAGTCCCCAGAAAATCTATAAAAAGGACCAGTTGATCGGAATTTCTCAGGAATTTGAAACCCTCTTCCTTTCAAATTCTCCAAATACGAGGATTGAAATGGTTAATCCTTTAGACAAAAAAATCTTTGAGATTTTTCTTAAAAATATAGACAAAGATTCTCTTGACCTTGAAACACCAAATTTTCAATACCTGTTTTTCCGCGATATCACCGAACAGAAATCCACAGAGGAATTCATCAAGGCCAATGAACTGAAGCTGCAAAATGTCAACAGCAACTTGGTCAGAAATGAGAAAATGCTGACTTCGATCGCATTTGCTACTAAAGAATTACTTTCCAACCATGATTTTGCTACTGCTACCCAGAAGGCCATCACACTGCTTGGTGACGGTGCAGGCGTGGACAGGGCTTATCTTTTTGAAAACAGTCTGGACGAAAACGGGAATATTTTAAGTTCACAGAGATTTGAGTGGAGTGCGCTGGGTGTACCGGCCGAAATCGACAACCCAAATCTACAGGGTTTGCCTATTGGGCTTTTTGGGGAAGGATCGAGGGTAATGGCCCAAAACAACCTTTATCAGTCGATCGTGGATCAAATGGAAGATGACCCCGAATTGAAAGAACTTTTGCAGAGTCAGGACATCAAATCCATCCTTCTCATTCCTATTTATGTTGAAGATTATTTTTGGGGATTTGTGGGATTTGATGATTGTACCAACGAAAGAAAATGGAGTGAGGCGGAAACTGCCTTGCTCATAAGCTTTGCAGACAGTATCTCCAATGCCATCGAAAGGAAAAACATGGAGAAAAACCTGGTCAAATCCATGGAAGCCGCAAATGAGGCGAGTATCGCCAAATCTGAATTCTTGGCCAATATGAGCCATGAGATCCGTACTCCTTTAAATGGCGTCATTGGATTTTCGGATTTATTGATGAAAACCAATCTAGACGAAAACCAAAAAGGGTTTTTGCAATCCATCCTCCAGTCGGGAACCCTCCTTCTGGATTTGATCAATGACATTCTGGATTTTTCAAAAATTGAAGCCGGTAAACTTGAAATGAGTCCCGAGTGGGTCGATATCAATGACCTACTGACTGATACATTAAAGATTATTCAGCCTACCACCAATGAAAAAAACCTCAAGCTCAACCTCAAACTGGATGACAAACTTCCAAAATCCGTTTATGTAGACTCCACCAGAATCAAGCAGATACTGATTAACCTGCTGAGCAATGCCGGGAAGTTTACCCATCAGGGCCATATTGACTTGGCTGTCAAAGTGGAAGGGCCGGTATCCCAAAATGGATTGATGCCATTGGTATTTTCGGTTGAAGATACCGGTATAGGGATTTCAAAAGAAAAGGAACGAACCATTTTCGAAGCTTTTGCCCAAGAAGACAATTCCACTACCAGGAAATATGGTGGAACCGGACTTGGCCTGACCATATGCAGCAAATTATTGGAGCTGATGGAAAGCAAACTTGAGCTTCAGACTACTTTGGGAAAAGGAAGCAAGTTCTTCTTTAAACTAGACCTGCCCGTATCTGAAGAAGTGGTGATTCAAAAAACCGAACAGAAAATGAATGGAAGTAGTCATCCTTCTCATTCAAACAAGCAGAAAGGTTCCAACACGGTTTTCAAGATTTTGCTTGTGGATGACAACCCGGTCAACATGCTTCTTGCCAAAGCCATTGTGAAAAAACTCTTGCCAAACTCGGTGGTTTTTGAGGCATTCAATGGTCTTGAAGCATTGGAGGAATACAAAAAGGAAAAACCCGACTTGATTTTTATGGATATCCAAATGCCCGAGATGAGCGGCTATGAGGCTACAAGGGAAATCAGGAAAATTGAAACGGATGTCCATACACCTATTGTTGCGCTGACTGCCGGTACCGTAAAAGGAGAGTATCAAAGATGCTTGGAGGCCGGAATGGATGACTACCTTAGTAAACCTGTATTGGTGTCGGATATCTCAGGAATGATCGAAAAACACCTGGATTCCACCACAAACACTTCTCAAGTCATTGCCTCTTCCAAATTTGAGGAATACAGGCTCTCGGATCCGGAGTTTTACAAGGAATTACTTGAAGTCAGTATCTCCAATATAGAAAAATTACAATCCACCTTGGTCAGCCACATGGAAAGCGGGAACCTTCATGGCGTCAAACAAACCGGTCATGCCCTCAAAGGTGTCGGCCTCAATCTTGATTTCAAAGACCTTGTATCTACTTCTTCTAAGACAGAATTGTTGACTGCTCTTGATGAGGAAAATAAATCTGTGGTCAATGAGACTATCCAAGAGGTTTCAAAAATTCTCGGTGGTCTAAAAGCCGAGTGGGATTCCATCAAAAATTAAAATAGAAGCCATAAAAAAAGTGAAGGATTATTCCTTCACTTCTTCATAATCGATATAGTCACCGCCTTTGATTTCTTTTGACCTCTTTTGTTCGTATTCTTTTGGAATGTGGTCAACATTAACATTTGCTCCCGGCGGTTTTCTCCTCCTGTCATCTTCCCGCTTTAGGTCATTGGCATGGTCTACAAACTGCTTGAGTTTACTTTTTACAAAAAACTGAAGCAACTTGGAGAATATCCAAGAAAGGGCAATTGCAATTAGAAGAAATTTGAAAATAAATCCCATTTTAAGATGTGAGATGTGAGACAAAAGACGTGAGACAATCTAGTGTCTCAGGTCTTTTGTCTCATGTCCAAAGTTTATTATCTACTCAGGTAAAGGTTTCTTTCAGAATAAATCTTCAAGAAATAATCGTCCATCAGATCCTCAATGAAGTAAATGGCTTCTCCCGTTGACTTCATTTCAGGGCCAAGTTCTTTGTTGACATTGGGGAATTTGTGGAAAGAGAAAATCGGTTCCTTGATGGCATAACCCTTTTTGACAGGATTGAATTCAAAGTCGGTTACTTTTTTCTCACCCAACATCACCTTTACGGCATAATTGACGTAAGGTTCCTGATAGGCTTTACAAATAAAAGGAACCGTCCTTGACGCCCTTGGATTGGCTTCGATGACGTAGACCTTGTCATTTTTGATCGCAAATTGAATATTGATCAAGCCAACTGTTCTGAGTGCCAAAGCAATTCTCTTGGTATAGGTTTCAATCTGACGCATCACATAATCACCAAGATTGTATGGAGGCAAGACCGCATAAGAATCCCCTGAATGGATTCCTGCCGGCTCGATATGCTGCATGATACCGATGATGTAGACGTTTTCTCCATCACAGATGGCGTCAGCCTCAGCCTCAATAGCCCTTTCCAAGAAATGGTCCAAAAGGATTTCATTGTTTGGAATATCCCGGAGTACATTGACCACATGCTCTTCGAGTTCTTTTTCATTGATGACAATCTTCATCCCCTGACCTCCCAAAACATAGGATGGCCTCACCAATAGAGGGAATCCAATCGTCTTGCACAATTCCAAGGCCTCGTCGGTATTGTGGATGGTACCAAATTCAGGATAAGGCACATCATTTTCTTTGAGCAAATTCGAAAATCTTCCCCTATCCTCAGCCAAATCCAATGCCTCGTAGCTTGTACCGATGATCTTGATGCCGTATTTATCCAACTTCTCGGCAAGCTTCAAAGCAGTCTGCCCTCCCAACTGAACGATTACACCCAAGGGCTTTTCGTGAAGGATGATTTCATAGATATGTTCCCAAAAGACCGGCTCAAAATAAAGCTTGTCTGAAATATCAAAATCCGTAGAGACTGTTTCAGGGTTACAGTTGATCATGATGGTCTCGTAGCCACATTCTTTGGCGGCCAAAACACCATGGACACAGGAGTAATCAAACTCAATCCCCTGTCCTACCCTATTGGGACCTGAACCCAACACCACCACTTTTTTCCTGTTGGTAACCGGAGATTCATTTTCTTCTCCAAATGTTGAATAGTAATAAGGAGTCTGGGCATCAAATTCCGCGGCGCAGGTATCTACGAGTTTGAAAACCCGCTTGATGCCCATTTCTTCGTAGCGCTTTGTGAAGACCTCACTCTCCAGACAACCCAACAGATGAGCCAACTGACGGTCTGCATAACCTTTTTTCTTGGCCATATCCATCAATTCCCTCGGAATGGTATTGAGGTTGAATTTGCTGATCTGGTCCTCGACGTGGATCAGTTCTTCAATCTGTCTGAGGAACCACTTATCAATTTTGGTCAGGTCATGGATGGTCCTGAAGGAAATGCCCAATTTGAAAGCATCGTAAATATGGAAAAGCCTGTCCCAACTTGGGTTGGCAAGGCTATATAAAATTTTCTGTTGGTCACGGAGTTCTTTGCCATCGGCACCCAATCCGTTTCTTTTGATCTCGAGAGATTGACAGGCTTTTTGCAAAGCTTCCTGGAAATTGCGCCCGATACCCATCACCTCTCCCACAGCTTTCATGGACAATCCCAATCTTCTGTCGGCACCTTTGAATTTGTCAAAGTTCCATCTCGGGATTTTGACAATCACATAATCTATGGCAGGCTCAAAAAACGCGGAGGTATTTCCTGTAATCGAATTGGTCAGCTCATCGAGGTTATAGCCGACAGCCAACTTAGCCGCAACTTTCGCAATCGGATAACCTGTAGCTTTGGAAGCCAAAGCGGAAGATCGCGACACCCTTGGGTTGATTTCGATACCGATAATCTGGGTATTGTCAGGACTGACAGAGAACTGTACGTTACATCCACCGGCAAAATTCCCGATGCTGTTCATCATCGTGATGGCGTAATTCCTCATCCTTTGGTAGACCGTATCCGGCAAAGTCATCGCAGGTGCCACAGTGATGGAATCACCGGTATGTACGCCCATCGGATCAAAGTTTTCGATGGAACAGATGACAATCATGTTGCCGATGTTGTCCCTCATGACCTCGAGTTCATACTCTTTCCAACCCGTAATACTTTGCTCGATCAGCACCTCATGGACAGGAGAAGCCTGAAGTCCGGCAACAAGGGCTTTTTCGAAATCCTCTTCTTTCTCTACAAAAGCCCCTCCTGCTCCTCCGAGGGTATAGGATGCTCTGATGATGAGGGGAAATCCAATCTCCTGTGCGATTTCTTTTCCCTGAAGGAAAGAAGTAGCAGTATCTCCTTTACAGACACCCACACCGATTTTTTCCATCAGTGCTTTGAATTTTTCTCTGTTCTCGGCGGTATCGATGGCATCGATGTCAACACCGATCATCCTGACACCATATTTTTTCCAAATGCCGGATTTATCGCAATCAATGGCAAGGTTCAGCGCAGTCTGTCCGCCCATCGTCGGCAAAACCGAATCGATATCCGGATGCTCTTGGAGGATTTTGATGATGGATTTTTTGTCGAGAGGCAGCAAATACACATTGTCGGCAGTCACGGGGTCCGTCATGATCGTCGCAGGATTGGAATTGATCAAAGTGACTTTGATACCTTCCTCCCTGAGTGACCTGGAAGCCTGTGAACCGGCATAATCAAATTCGCAAGCCTGACCGATGACAATGGGTCCTGAACCGATGATGAGTGTGTGCTTGATGCTAGTTTCCTTAGGCATTCCAAAAGAGGTTTTAAGAGGTTTAAATACTTACGGCTAAATTGGTCCAAAATTAGGGAAATAATTTAAAGTAGCCCGACCATATCCAAAAAAAGGGCAGAAAGATTATGTGAATGGGGACGATTTGTAAATTGGATTATTTGGGACTATCTTTTGTTGGAGGCAGGGGCATTTTACCTTTTGGTTAGGTTATGCGATTTAATTCCAATTACAAATTGGAAAGCATAAATGGGAGAAATTGAAAATGAATTGATCAATCAGCCTTTCCTGTTTTTGGTGTAAACCCAATTCCTCACTTCACCTTTTTTCTCCCAAAAACCATAGACATCGGATTTTCATTACCCCGAGCGGCGGTGTAGGGAGATTTGTTGAAGTATAAAATCTGGGGAAGCACCTTGCACGGGGTTAATATTTTTCAGCCCGCTTCGGGGCTGTTGGTCTAAGGGGAGGCGGTGAAGGTCGATTGGTTGAAGGGAAAAATTAGAGAAGCACCTTGCGCGGGGTTAAAGATATAGTGACTCGTTTGGATTAATTCTCAATTTTTAAAGAGAATATGCAAAATTTTTCATAAATAATTAGCTAAAATGATACCATGTAATTTGTATACAGGTAACTTATTTGCTACTTTGACCGTATGAAAATTAAAGACTTGCTGAAGTTACTCAAGCAAGATAGCTGGTCAGAAAAAACGCAGAAGGGAAGTCATCTCCAGCTTGTCCACCCAACTAAACCGGGAAAAGTAACGGTCCCAATCCATGGTGGGGACGTACCGGCCGGTACTTTATATTCCATTCTGAAACAAGCGGGACTTAAATAACCCTTCCCAACTTCGCAATACCCAATACAACAACAGGACACAAAACAAACAGGAAAAATGGATATCGTAAAAATCCCACTGACGATCGAAAGACAGGTGGGCAAGGAACTTTGGGGACGAATCATGTACAACGATAATCTGATCACAGACTTTGCTGAAACTGTTCCAGAATTGGAAGCTAAAATCAAAGCACTCTTGTGGGACTTTGAGAAACTAGCTCCCGAATATGTGGAATTTACTCACCAATATGACATCTATGCATTATTTCAGAAGTTTGACTTCTTGAAAATATCCACGATAGCTGAGCATGCCGGAATGAATCCCGGCCTACTAAGACAATATGTCTCAGGAGTAAAAAGCCCTTCAATCGAGCAGGCAAAAAAAATAGAAAAAACGCTGCACAATCTGGCAGCAGAGATGCAAGGGGTAATTATCGTAACCTCGTAAGTTCACTCCTTCCACTTAAACGACTTGTCATCAATGGCCCTCATGGTGCAAAGTACGCCGTTTAGGTGATCAAATTCGTGTTGGATAAGTTCTGAGATCGCACCCTCGACGCTCCAAGATTGCTTTTCCCAGTTTTCATCCAGGTATTCCAAAGTCAAGGATTGGTGTCTTTTGACTTTGACTAGCAGATTGGGAAAACTCATGCAGTCATCCCAAAGCTCAAACATGTCTTTGCTGGGATCGACGATTTCAGGATTGATGATGATGTAGGGTCTGTCGAGATGGAGGTAAAACAAGCGCTTCATGATCCCCAACTGAGGCGCAGCAATCCCTCTCCCAAATCCATATCTTTTTCGGATATCTTGCATGGCTTCGTGCAGGTCTTTCACCCAATTTTCTACCAAAGGAAGTTCATCACGGGTCAGGGCCGCACAATTTTCATAGAGGCGGGGATCACCGAGTTTGAGAATGTCTTCGACTTTTTTCATCAAAAGAAATATTTTAAGATACCATGCTTAAAAGAACCAAACATTCATTCCATTCTCCAGAATCCTTAAAATAGATAGACCACCTTCCCTCAGCGCATTTTGAACCGCAATATCTATATTGGAAAAAGAGGACCATTGAACTGTCCCTGAAAAAAACTGGTTCAGAAAAGGTAAAAATTTGACCGCCTTCCATATTTGCAATCTTAGTTTTGTCTTCTTTGGATGACTCACTCAATCTTGATCCAAAATCAGATACAGCCTTGATTTTTGTATTTTCTATTAAGTCAAAAAGAAATTTTCGCTCTTCTTTTGAAATATCACATTTTCCAATTTTGCCTTTTGCAGAAAATCCAGAACCCTCTGTTTTCAAGACTTCTCTTAACTTCCGATAAGTCCAATCAGGAATTTCTGAGGAACACTTGATTGGATCATCTGAAATGGTATTAAATATTTGATTCAAAAAATCACTTCTCAGATTCTCTTGGGCAAAACCATGAACATGAATGAAAAAAAAGAAAATTATGCAGATCTGTTTGAGCATCGTTAAACTTAAGAATTAGAAATTCTATATCCAAAAAAAAACCTGTCAGAATTGAATGCTGACAGGTTGGGTTCAATTAAGTTAGACCGATGGTCTTCTGTCTTTTTTTAAACCTTCGAGGTCAAAAAAAGACCTCAAAGGTTAAGACCTCAAAGGGTCAGGTTCTAGATATGCAAAGCCCTGTTGTCCGTGGCGGCCAAGCAGGCTTCTTTGAAAGCTTCTGTATAAGTGGGGTGCGCATGGGACATTCTTGCAATGTCCTCAGCCGATGCACGGAATTCCATCGCGACAACCGCTTCGGCAATCATATCGGCAGTCCTTGGTCCAATCATATGGACACCTAGGATTTCATCTGTAGCTGCATCAGCCAAAACTTTGACCACGCCATCTGTATCCATAGAAGCCCGTGCACGGCCTGAGGCCATGAAAGGAAACTTTCCAGTTTTGTATTTGACTCCCTGCTCTTTGAGCTGCTCCTCGGTATATCCCACTGAAGCCACTTCCGGCCAAGTGTAGACTACTCCAGGGATCAACAGGTAATTGATATGCGGCTTTTGTCCGGCGATGGTTTCTGCTACGAAAACACCTTCTTCTTCCGCTTTGTGTGCCAACATCGCTCCTTTGACCACGTCTCCGATGGCATAGATGTTTGGAACATTTGTTCTCAGATGTGCATCCACCTCGACCAATCCCCTCTCCGTAATCTTCACTCCTGCGGCTTCGGCATTCAGTCCTTCAGTGTATGCTTTTCTTCCAATTGAAACCAAAACATAATCTCCTACAATTTCGATGGTTTCTCCTTTGCTGTTTTCTGCTTTGACGATTACCTCTTTACCGGTATTTTCTACGGCAGTCACTTTGTGTTTCAGGTAAAAGTCGAAATTCAATTTTTTTAATGACTTCTGAAGTTCTTTGCCCATCGTCCGGTCCATGGAAGGAATGATGGCATCGAGGTATTCTACCACAGATACTTTTGCTCCAAGTCTGCCATAGACAGAACCCAATTCCATTCCGATCACTCCGCCACCAATGACGATCATGTGCTTTGGAATTTCTTTCAGTTTCAATGCTTCGGTAGAAGTGATGACCCTGTCCTTGTCGATTTTGATAAATGGCAAAGATGCAGGCTTAGACCCTGTCGCAATGATGATATTTGTTCCTTTGATTTCTTCAGATGAACCGTCGTCTTTGGTGACTTTGACGGTATTGGCATCTACAAAAGAACCCAAACCGTGGTGCACATCGATTTTGTTTTTCTTCATCAAAAACTGGATACCATCTACGTTTTGCTTGACCACCTCGGCTTTGCGGGCAATCATCTGCTCTAGGTTTACCTCTAAGTTGTCGAGGTTGATGCCGTGAGTTTTAAAAGTATGGGCGGCATTGTGGTAATGCTCGGAAGAGTCCAAAAGTGCTTTGGAAGGAATACAACCTACATTGAGGCAGGTTCCTCCGAGCGTGGAGTATTTCTCAATGATGGCGGTTTTCATACCCAATTGTGCTGCCCTGATGGCTGCTACATATCCTCCCGGGCCTGAACCAATTACTATGACGTCGTACATTTTTAAAATAGATTTTAGATGTGAGACACAAGACATGAGACTTGGTACCACTGAAGATTGAATTTTGTTGATGTATTTGGTACAAAGTACCAAGTACTTATGGTTTCTATTGAAATTGAAATTTTGTAAGAGTGGAGATATATGATTCGAATTAAGTATCAATATTCAAACTCATTTTGAGCTTGACAATCATATTTTGCACATGCTCCAATTCTTTTTCAACATTTTTAAAATCTTCGTCATTCAGATAATTCAGGCGATTTGAAATCACCATTTGTGTATCCAATTCGAATGAAGATCCAAGAGCAATTCCTAAGAAATTATGGAATTCTTTTTTGCCGTTTCTACCTGCACCCTCAGCAATATTGGAAGGAATAGAAACCACCGCCCGATTCATTTGACTTATCAAACCGAATTTTTCATCTTTCGGCAGTTTCTCCGTAATCTTGTAAACCTCAACTGCTAAGTCAATGGCCTTTTGCCAAACTTTTAACTCTTTATACCTGTGCATTTTCCTTGGGATTTTAGTGAAGTTATAATTTAACTGAATTTTAAATTTTCTTCACTCCAATACATTCTCAAGGAGCCAATTTATTCGACTATTTAAATATTTGGTTCTTGGTACATAATACTTTGTACTCAATTTCACCTATTACTTCTCACCTTTTACCTCCTACTCTCCAACTTCCTACTTCATCCTTCCTCCCTCATCCTTCCCTCAAACTCCAAAAAGCAACCTTGTCGGATCTTCGAGCAATTGCTTGACACGTACCAAAAAACTGACTGACTCTCTGCCGTCGATGATTCTGTGGTCATAAGAAAGGGCAAGATACATCATTGGAAGGATTTTGACTTCGCCGTTGACAGCCATTGGTCTCTCCACGATATTGTGCATGCCTAGAATAGCAGACTGGGGCGCATTGATAATCGGGGTGGACATCATGGAACCAAAAACACCGCCATTGGTGATGGTGAACGTTCCGCCGGTCATTTCTTCAATCGACAATTTGTTGTCTCTAGCCTTGCCAGCTAATCTTACTACTTCTTTTTCGATTTGGTCGAAGCTCATTGCTTCTGCATTTCTGATGACCGGTACCACCAATCCTTTTGGTGCAGAAACAGCAATGGAAATGTCGCAAAAGTCATTGTAGATGATTTCGTTGCCATCGATCATGGCATTGACAGCAGGCCATTCCTGAAGCGCCACGCAAACAGCTTTGGTAAAGAAAGACATGAAGCCAAGGTTGACGCCATGCTTTTCTTTGAATTGGTCTTTGTATTTCTTACGGATATCCATGATAGGTCCCATGTTGACTTCATTGAAGGTGGTCAGCATGGCAGTCTCATTCTTCACAGCAACCAATCTCCTTGAAACTGTTCTTCTCAGGGAAGTCATTTTTTCTCTCCTACTTTCTCTGCTTCCTGCTATTCTCGGAGCAGAAGGTGCTTCAACTTTCGGAGCGGCAGGTTTTACATCAGCAGCTTTTGGAGCTTCTTTTGGTTTGCCTTCAGCACTGATGGCATCCTCTTTGGTGATGCGTCCATCCTTGCCTGTTCCTTTGACATCATCGGAACTGATTCCTTTTTCGGCGATTATCTTGGCGGCAGCCGGAGAAGCATGGCCGGTAGCATAAGTTTCGTTTCCTGAAGGTACTGCTTCAGCCTGTTCTGCTTCAGCCGGGGCAGAAGCAGCAGTTACCGGAGCGCCTCCTTCGACCACTTCGATTTTGCAGATCAAGCCGCCTATTTCCAGGATGTCCCCTTCTTTGGCAACGTGGCGAAGGATTCCATTGGCTTCGGCAGGCAATTCAAAAGTAGCCTTATCGGAATCGACTTCAGCGATGATTTCATCCAAAGTCACATAATCACCATCCGCTTTCAACCATGATGCCAATGTCACCTCAGTGATTGATTCTCCGACCGTAGGTACAATCATATCTTTGATTTCTCCTGTTTTGCCTCCTTGGCTTGATTTTGCTGCTTCCATAACAATTGTTTTTTCTTCTTTGCTTTCTGAATTTGATGCTGAATCAATCACACAAATAACTGCCCCGATTTCTAAAGTGTCCCCTTCCTGGGCTTTGATTTTCAATGTACCGGCAGCTTCTGCCGTCAGCTCAAAAGTGGCCTTGTCGGATTCTAACTCACAGATCACCTCATCCATCTGGACTTGGTCACCTTCCTTTTTAAACCACTGACCAATGGTGACTTCTGTGATAGATTCCCCGACAGTCGGGACTTTCATTTCTAGGTTCATTGTTCTTTTTATTTAAGGCCAAAAACGGCCAAATATATTTGGTATCCTCAATCAATCTCTTGCTCAAGGAGATTACTCCATGACACAGGAGAATCAGGAAAGCTTCAAAGCCTGTCTGACAATTTTGCCCTGTTCTTCCACATGGACTTTATTGTAACCTGTAGCAGGGGAAGCGGAAGGCTTTCTTGAAATAATGTCCATAGGAAGTTCCCTGTACAACATTCTCAAAATATAATTCCAATAGCCCATATTTTCAGGTTCTTCCTGAACCCAAACGATTTCGGCACCTTTGTAAGCCTGAAGGGCTTCCATTATCTGTTTTTTAGGAAAAGGATGAAGCTGTTCTATTCTAACAATAGCTACATCGGATACCTTTTCCTTTTCTCTCGCCTCATCAAGGTCATAAAATATCTTTCCTGAGCAAATCAATACCCTTTTTACATTTTTAGGATCTACCACATTGTCAGTCAAAATCTCCCTAAAACCACCTTTTGTGAATTCTTCTAAAGGAGAAACTACCTTTGGATGTCTCAACAAAGATTTGGGAGACATGACTACACAAGGCTTTCTAAAGTCCCAAGCTTGCTGTCTTCTTAAAAGGTGGAAGAAATTTGATGGTTCTGTGATATTGGCTACTACCATGTTATATTCTGCGGAAAGCTGGAGGAATCTTTCAGGTCTGGCATTGGAATGCTCAGGACCCTGACCTTCATATCCGTGAGGCAATAGCATGACGATACCGTTCATCTTTCCCCATTTGGATTCCCCAGAAGAAATAAACTGGTCTATCATTGTCTGGGCACCATTGGCAAAATCCCCAAATTGGGCTTCCCAAATCGTGAGTGAATGTGGACTGGCCATGCCATATCCGTATTCGAATCCTAAAACAGCATACTCCGAGAGCAAAGAATTGTATATGCTGAAGAGGCCTTTGCTGTCTTTGAGTTCTTTCAGGAAGTTATAAGGAATATTCGTATTAGCGTCGTGGACGACTGCATGCCTGTGGGAAAAAGTTCCTCTCTGGCAATCCTGTCCGGTAATCCTGACAGTCTTTCCTTGAAGAAGCAAGGTACCATAAGCCAACAATTCGGCAGCTGCCCAATTGAGGGATTTGGCAGTAAAGAACATGTCCTTCCTTTGCTTCAACTGTACTTCAATTTGCTTGATAGGCTTGAATCCCTTAGGAATAGTGGTCAATGCCTCGGCCACTTTTTCTATACTTTCAAGAGACACTGCAGTATCAGGAGACTTGTCAAAATCCTCAGGAGTGGATCTTCTCAAAGACTGCCATTCCCTTTCAAATTTGGTGAATTGGTAAGGCAAAGGTTTTTCTTTGACCAGATTCAGCCTGTCCTGAAGCAACTGCCTGAACTCTTCATCCATTACCCTCGCAATCTCTGCGTCTATGTCCCCTCTTTCTGTCAATCTCTTGACATAGATTTCTCTTGGATTAGGATGCTTGGAGATAATATTATAAAGTTCTGGTTGGGTAAATTTCGGTTCGTCCGATTCATTATGGCCATGCCTTCTATAGCAAACCATATCGACAAAAATGTCTTTCTTGAATTTTTGTCTGAATTCCGCAGCAATATTGGCTGCAAAAACAACTGCTTCTGCATTGTCTCCATTGACGTGGATGACAGGAGCATCTATGATTTTGGCTACATCTGTACAATAAATAGAGGTCCTTGCATCATCGAAATCGGTAGTAAATCCAACTTGGTTGTTGATAACAAAATGGATTGTACCTCCGGTATTGTATCCCTTCAGTCCTGCCATTTGGGTCACTTCATATACGATCCCCTGACCGGCAACAGCTGCGTCGCCATGGATGAGAATCGGAAGTGCCTTATTTGAATCGTTCTTATGTTGGGAATCAATTTTTGCTCTCATAAAACCAACAACCACCGGATTTACCGCCTCCAAGTGAGAAGGATTAGGTGCCAACTTGAGGTTGACTTTTTTGTCTCCTGTGGTAATGATGTCACTGGAGTAACCCATATGGTATTTGACATCGCCATCGCCCATGGTCAGGTCAGGTTTTGCAGTACCTTCAAACTCTGAAAAAATCTGTTCGTAGGTTTTTCCCATGATATTGGAAAGCACATTGAGTCTGCCCCTGTGCGCCATACCGATCATGACTTCCTCTACGCCATAGTCAGCAGCTGTATTGATGACTGCATCCAAAAATGGTATGGTGCTTTCCCCACCTTCCAAGGAAAATCTTTTTTGTCCCAGGTATTTGGTGTGTAGAAAATTCTCGAATACAACTGCTTGGTTCAATTTAAAAAGGATCCTTTTTTTGGCCTCCACAGTTGGATTGAAAGACAAAGCTTCTTTTTCGAACTTGGTCTTCAACCAATCGAGCATTTCAGGATCCCTGATATAGGTATATTCAAAACCGATTGCCCCCTCGTAAATTATTTTCAAGGATTCAATCAACTTGGAAAGCTTCACAGTTCCAATGCCAATTTCTTTTCCTGCCTGGAATTCGGCATTGAGGTCATTTTGATCCAATCCAAAATCTTCTATATCCAAAAGTGCCTTCCTGTCTCTCCTTTCCCTAACAGGATTGGTTTTGGACCTGAGGTGCGCACGGGACCTGTAGGCGTGGATCAGTGCCCGAACTTTGATTTCTTTAGGCAACTGTTCCATATCCATAATAGTCCCCGGAGTAAGCAAGGAACCATTGACAGGATCTTTGGCAGTTTCGTTACTTTTTGGGGATGCTACAGAAGCCGGTTCATCACCGAATTTGGTAACAGCGAAATCAAAGCCATCAAAAAAAACTTTCCAACTCGGATCAATTGATTCGGGGTTGTTTTTATAATCAGCATACAGCTCATCGATATAGGCTACATGCGCATTGGAGATATAGGAGAATTTATCCATCGGTTTTATTGTCAACAAGACAAATGTAAATTCAAAAAAAGACAATTAAAAACCGTTAAAACGGTTATACAAATGGAAAAAATTGATTTCAAAAAAAGAAAGTCCAAACTAACCAATCGGCCAAACAAAGAAATAAGACATTGCTCAAATTCATCAAGCAAAATTTTAGCAGAACTTAAAGACCATAAAAAAAAAGCAGCACCCGAAGGATGCTGCTTTCTGAATTATTCAAAATTAATCAATTCTTATCTCAATCCTGGAGGCCATGGTTTACCCGCATTGGATTTCAATACTACCCTACCGGTTTCAGCAGAAGTATTGACCCAAGTAAATACCAACTCAGCAGGCGAAACACTGATGAAGTTAAAGGTATAGGTATCACCATATTTATCCGAACCGGAGAAAGTCAGGGAACCACAAGCATCATTCAACCTCACAGTGCCACCGAAAGTATCTCCATAACAATCCCAGAAGCCGAAAGTAGCATCAGAAACTCCATATGAAGTGGTACCTGCTACAGCAGTAAATGTTACTGTACCTGTAATAGACCCTGGACATGAACCGAATGGAGAACTCATTTCAGAAGAAGTGAATTCATAGGTACCGGCTAAGTTTGAAGGACAAACCACAGAAACGTTGTATAAGAATGGAGAAGCATAGAATGCACCACCTTTGATATCCGGACTTGCATTGACATCATTGAATACACGTCCAGATTTGTCAGTCATTTTCAGACGGAATTCAAACACGTCTCCACCATTTACCTGAGAAGCAGTAATTCCCAATGCAGCAAATGTTTCTGCTGAAGTCACCAAAATTTTAGCCCTAAGGAATTTACTTTGGTCATTTGGAGCAAAATCAGCTGATGAAAGTGTTTTTACAAGGACATCATTCACGGTAGAACTTGTACCAACAGGCACATACTGCAATCCTACACCAGGAATCAATCTCCTACGTCTTACCCTTACTTCTACTGATTCGACAGTAGCACCATTCTCAGCATCTACTCCTTCGATAGTAATATCAAATTTGGCATTTGCCAAGTCAAAGAAGTTAAATGTATCGCTTGTACGGGCAACAGTTCTAAGGTAGGCACCTGTATCAAAGGTTGAATAAGGAATCCTTGGCTCTACGAAGTCAGTACATGAGGTTATAAAAACCAACATGGATACCAACATTCCAAAACTATATTTTATCAATTTCATATTTTAGCAATTTTAGAGGTTAGTTAATCCAGCCGTTACCTTCAGGATTGGTATCCCAGAACACTCTTTGACCAAGGTTTGCCTTCTGTGGAGGAGCATTTTTATTGGTGACAACAAAATCAGTCGGATACAAGAAAGATCTTGGGAATAATCCCGGATCAACTGCCAAAGCAGGCTGCATTTTGTCAGGCTGACCGGTTCTTCTGTGAAGGTTATAAGACTCAACACCATTACCGAAAAGAGACAACCAATATTCCCTTGCAATCAAGTTCATTTTTCTGTTTGCCGGAGCTGCATCCCATTCAGTATTCACTGCTGCGATGTAGGCATCGACCAAAGAATTAAAGATATTGTTTGGTTGGAAAGCAGTTACAATAGCGCCTTGAGAAGATGCAGTAGAAAATGATCTTACGAAGTTCATGTGCTTACGGATACCGCTAGCAACTCTTGCTTTTGCATCACCAGGTACGCCGAGGGTCTGAATCGCTTCTGCTACCATGAAGTCAACATAAGCAGACAACATGATTGGCTGAAGACCTGCACCACCTGCGCCCAAAAGCGGAGAGTTCACAGGGGAAGCAGAGTTGTCATCAAATCTACCACCTGCAGGATACAGACCGTACATGGTTCTTTCAAAACCATCCGGTGGAATACCTTCGTTGTTCAAGTGGTCTCTACCCCAATATCCTCTACCTGTAGGGCTGAAGTCAGGCAAGCAGAAAGGAAATCCACCTGCCAAATAATGGCCCGGAGCAATTTCTCCCAAGCATCTCAATTTATCAGGATCAGTAGGGTTTTTGGTTTGTTGACGGTATAGGTAATACCTTACCCTTGGGTCATCAAAACCTTTTGCTTCAGTCAGATGGAACATATAGAAGGTGCTTTGGTAAGCACCACCACCACCACCATACTGACCGAATTTTGGAGCTCTTGAATCAGGATTGGTCTGGCTTGTACCATATCGGAATACAAAATCATCACCGTCTTTCAACAAATTGTCTTCAGCAACCAAAGCTGCAATTCTTGCTGCAGATCCACTGTTGACCAATTTGGTATTGAGGTAATACTTCAATTCTAAAGTATTAACCAGTCTCTGCCATCTTGTGACATTGTTATTGTAGTACAAATCAGTAGGAAGAGATGCAGTTGGAAGGGCAAACGCTGCTCTTGCGGCAACCAATTCATCCAAGGCTACTTTGTACACATCTGCTGCACTGTCCACTGTCGGAGCAAAGTCGGCCGGATTGAGGGCTTTAGAATAAGGAACATCCCCTAGGTGGTCCACCAAATGCATCAATACCATCGCTTTAAACACTTTAGCCATCGCCACATGTCTTGGTATAGACCTTTCAGGTGTATTCAATTCATTCTCAATAAATTGAATATCACTAAGAATTGTCGCGTATGAAGTGTTCCAAACACCGTTCAATGCAGTCGCATTGTAAGCATTTTGGTAGTTGACGTTGGGCTGAGACAATATCCTGGTTATTTGTGCACCAGTATTACTGATGCCTTCAAACATACCTGCATAAGCCAACTGAACGTTATTCAGTACCCAACTTGGATCAGCAGTGGAAGCTGTAACCTCATTTGGAGAATCAAGGAGATCTAGGTCACAGGATGTTGCAAATACCATGGTAAAAGCAACTATCAGACTATATATTTTTCTTTTCATTTTTTTAGAATTTAGTGGTTTAGAATGCTAAGGTTAATGTACCACCGAATCTTCTAGAGCTAGGACCAGTTACAAAGTCAAAGCCCAAACCGTTACCAACACCCACACCCAAAACGTCCACATCGTAGTTCATGTTTGGAGGGAAGTTAAGCGCTCTAAACCATAGGTTAGTACCACTAAGCGCAACAGAAGCACGCTTGAAAGGAGTCTTAGAAAGAAGAGAAGAAGGAAGGTCATAACCAAATGACAATTCTCTCAATCTAACAGCTGAGCCATCAAACACGTTTGATTCATCGGCACCTACGTGATACCCATCAAAGAAGTAGTTTGAAGCAGTGATCTGAATATCATTAGGAGTACCGTCTCTCTTTACACCCGGAAGGATGAAACTCATCTCTCTGTCAACAACCGGATCTTTTGTTACACCTCTCGCAAGGGTAGCTGTCACAGTGTTAGAGAAGATGATACCACCTCTTCTATATTCCAACATGAAGTTCATGAAGAATCCTTTGTATCTCAAAGTGTTGATCCAAGAACCTGTCCACTTTGGATTTGGATCACCCAAGACTCCGATTTCTGTATCTTCAAGGTAAGTTCCGTTAGTATCTACTATTGGCTGACCTGTCTGCTCATCACGTGCAAAAACAGTTCCTTTGATGATACCAAAAGGCTGTCCTGGAATGGCAAAGTTACCCAAGGTAGTAAAACCTGCATAAACGACTTCTTCCAAACCTTCACCCAATTCCATGGTAACTGTCCTGTAAGCAGTCCAGTTTACAATGGTCTCCCAACTGAATCCACTTGCAGTCGTTATCGGAGTGGCAGTACCTTGGAATTCAATACCTCTGTTTCTGATTTTACCAATATTGATGGTTGTATTATTGAAACCAGTTGCTGGATCTATCGGTGCTTCAGTAATCAAATTGTTGGTGTTCTTCTGATACAAAGAGATGTCAAATCTTACTTTGTTGTTGAACATGCCTGTTTCGATACCAAACTCGAGTTCTTCGTGCAATTCAGGCTTCAAGTTAGGATTACCCAAAGTATTGCTCAATGTTTGAGATTGGAATAAAGTTCCTCCTGCATTTTGGAAAGCCCTAGAAGACTGTCCCAAGATGTTTCTTGTTTGGTACGGTCTTGGGAAACCCGCTGAAGTTCCGTAACCCAATCTCAGTTTTAGGTCATTGACAGTGGATGAATTCCAGCTGAATGCATCTGAAGGGATAAAGGAAACTGAAGCGCCCGGATAAAGGATCCTTCTGTTCTCAGGTTCTACTGTAGAAGTCCAATCATTTCTAGCTACAAGGTTCAAGAACAAATAGTTGCTATAATCCAAGGTTGCCGAGGCATAGATACCCATCCTTCTTTCTTCAACCATATAATCCATACGGCCTGCGCCAAGTGGGTCAATGGGTGCAGAAACAAGGAAGTTAGAGTGTCTGAAAAGGTCAAAAGCCAACTGACCGGTGGAAGCGATACCGTTTTGTTGGAATTTGTCATATCTTGAGTTGAAACCCAAAAGTGCACTAATCCCCACCTTCTCAGAAAGTGTTTTTCTATAGTTCAAAATCAAATCCTGGTTCCAAATGGTATTGTTGATGTTGATTGTTCTGTAATACCCTTGTCTTGCATCTAATGTTACTCCGGCACCTCCACCTTTGTTATACATGGCTTCCTGTACTTCTGTGTATGTATCCAAACCTAATCGGTAGGTTACAGAGAAGTTATCAGTGAAGTCATAGTTCAAAGATGTTGAGTTGAAGAAACGGTTTACAACAGAAGTGTTTTTGTAATTTTTCACTAGCCATAGTGGATTAACCTGGTCATTTCCTGATCGGAAATACACTGAACTTCTATCGACGGGATTTTCGAAAGGAAGCCCGGCCAAATCTACTGTTCGCGGAGAATACAAAACATTGGCATAAGCTGAAGGAATACCACCGTTAGGACCTGAACCGAAAGCAGCATTGACAGGAGGAGAATCTACACCCGTTCTAGCGAAGGTAAAGGAAGAGTTGATGGTGAATTTTTCACTTACTGCTGAGTTGATACCCAAACCGAAGTTATATTTGGTCAATTTGTTTCCCGGTAGGAAACCTTCGTCAGAAGTATAGCCGAATGAAGCACTATAACCTGTGCTTTGTCCACCACCTTGAATCTGTACTGAAGTATTGCTAACCAATCCAGTTTGGAAGAAAGTCTCGCTTGGATCAGCATACGCCTTGTAATCATACTTAATAGGCGTAGTGGTTGGGTTTCCGTTGGCATCTTTCTCAAAAAACTCGGGGAAAGCGTTTCTGATACTAGCAAGAGAAGAAGAGGCTACTGGGTGGTTAATCTGCAAACCCAGGTCCATTCTTGGACCGAAGTTAGAGAAGAATAATCCTGGCTGCTGCTGGAATCCGTTACCATAAACCTGTCCGAAAGTTGGAAGCGAAGCTGCATTGTTTGAGAAGATAGACTGGTTAACAGTCACTTCTGCTTGCTTTCTTTTTCTAGAACCTGATTTGGTTGTAACCAAGATTACACCGTTTCTACCCTGATCACCATACAATACAGTAGCCGAAAGACCTTTCAACACAGAGATGTTCTCAATATTGTTAGGATCAATATCCAAGAAACGGCTTGAGGTGGTAGCACCACCTGAACCAAATCCTGTTGCAGCATTCGTATTGGTGTTGAAAGGAACACCATCTACAACGAACAAAGGCTGGTTAGAACCTGTGGCTGAAGAATAACCCCTGATGATGATGTTTGTACCAGCACCTGAATTACCGTTAGTAGCGGTGATGTTTACACCTGCCACTTTACCTTGAAGAACCCTCGCAACGTCAGCTTCCGGTCTGTTTTGGATTTGTTCATCCCCAACAGAGGTTACTGCGTAGCCCAAGGCTTTCTTTTCTTTCTCAATACCGATTGCCGTTACTACCACTTCGGATAGTTGCGACGCATCAGTAGTGAGCGTTACATTGATGACAGATCTGTTGCCGATTGCTTCTTCTAGGGTCTTCAAACCCACAAAAGAATAAATCAATACATTCGATCCGTCCGGTACATTAATAGAGTAATTACCATCCAAATCGGTGGTAGTACCTACTGTTGTACCCTTCACGAGGACGGTAGCGCCTGGGAGGCCCTGCCCATCTTCATCGGAAATTACCTTTCCGGTAATTACCCGTTGTTGCGCCGACACCTCGATACTGAGTGTCATGGTGAAAAGCGCAATAACAAAGAGTAAAGCTTTTCTCATAAGGTATTTTAGTTTAGTTGATTTGTAAATAAAATTTATTTCCGTCACATTTCAAAATCAGCCAATCCGCGAAAAATATATCGTTATATTATATTTTTTTCTACTTTTATTTATATTTAAAGCGATATTAAATCGTATTCATCAATGTTAATTATTGTTAAAGTTAAAATAATCTGAATTTTTTAAGATCTAAGGGTAAATACTTACGGATGGGCTCAAAAAAGTGAATTATTTGGAAATCATTTTTATTTCGAACATTCAGTTTTTTTTAAATAGATTCAACCAGAATCCGCAGAATTTTATTCTGATATGATATAAAATAAATATTTTGATTTTTTTAAAAAAAAATTACTTTAGATACATATTTCATATCGTATATGGCAATTATTTAATTATTCAGTAATTTTTTACCCATATAAACCAATATTCACAAATTTGGGTGGGAAAGAAGGAAAAAGAATGATTCTTTAAATTTCTAATTGAAAAAAATTTTTGATCCTTTCCTGATTTCCCGTCTTTTCAATCATGAATTTTTGATTTGAGCGCACAAAAATGTATTTGGGGTCAAAATTTTTACCAAGAAAGGATTTTTTTCAAAATTCACTGACTTTGGGGTTTTGATTTGAGTCTTTATTCATGTGATTGGATTTTTTTAGGGCTTCATACAGACCGAATTTAATTTGGAATTGAATAAAGCCTAAACCACCATCCATTAAAGGCGCTTTACAAAAAAAATGGATGCAGCAGGCATCATTGCCTTAGCTGCATCCAGATTAGAAACTTTAGCTACGATAGAACCACCATGAGTTTCAAGGTGACCCTATCCCGCATTTATTAGCAGATCGTTCTGATGGAGACAAAACGTTTGCCTGCTGTATTTATATTAGAAAGCAAATCTTATGGATAAGGCTACTTCATCCCACCATAGACCGCCATTGTCACTGATATTGACAGCCGGCTTCCAATCGAGGGATAAGTTTATTGGTGCATCGTCAAATTTATAATCCAAACCGATAATACCATCCAATCCAACCACCGTTGAACTGTTGCCGTTATCGCCCCAAGGCGTATTCCTTCTGTCAGCATTCCACGTACCTATGTGGGCACCACCACCATAAAACCACTGTAGGCCTTTGGCCCCATCGATGTCTTTATGGACTTCATATAGGCCGGTGATGATAAATCCCTGCCATCTTGTGTACAGGATACCTTCAATAGCTGCACCGCTTTGGATAAAGTGCTTTACAGTAAGGCCATTTCCGGAACCGAGCCTTAGCCCTATACCTGTGTTGTACTGTGCCTTTGATTCACTTACAAAAAGTAATGAAAACAGGACTGCGAGAATTAGAATTGGTTTTTTCATAAATTTTCAAATGGATTGGAGTTTAAATTAATAATGGGGCGAAATAAATTAATTCTTTTAATAAATGCCATCAAAAATGGCTAAAATGATAGATCTCCTCTGGTGTGATGCAAATATCAAGCCTTATATCATGGGGTTCGGAAGGAATTTCTTTTTCGGGTGGAAAGAATGACAAACCTACCTTTATTGTTTCATGATGCAATTTTGTTAAAAACATATCATAATATGCCTTGCCGTATCCTATCCTGTTTCCTTTGATATCATAAGCCAAAAGAGGAACAAACACCAACTGAATCTGATGGCTGTCCACTTTTTTTGACTCCTTGGGAATTGGAATGCCAAAATAACCGGGTTCGAAGTCTTTGTTGTGGGTGATTTCCAAAGTGTCCAGTTCCTTTGTTTCCGGATTCAAATAAGAGGTATATATAATGTATCCCAAGCCTTGCAATTTTTCCAATAAAGGAAACGTGTTTACCTCATTCAGCTTGGTGATGGATAAAAACAAATGCACATGTCTGATTGCCGGATTGGAATTCAAAAATTCAATCACTCGGTTGGAAATATTTTCCGAAAATCCGACCTGCATTTCAAAGGGAATAGTTTTTCGCAAGTCGCGGTATTGTTTCCTGATGGCTGATTTATCCATGATCAAGCCTCAATATCATATATGAAAAATCAAAAGGATCGAAAACCTCCTGAATTTGGTCTACAAAATTATTGTCCTGGAGGTAAAACCTCATAAAATTCTCTACCCGTTCCTGAGGACTTCCACCCGGATTCATGTATTGGAAGATGGCTTCCCGCTGCTTGATTTGGATATCCCACCTGCGTTCTTCCGCCTTCCTCACTTTTTGACCCAAGTGATCCAAAATTTTCAAAGCACGCACCTTTGCTGCTTCAAAGGCATTGCCGAGACTTTTCTCGAGTTCAGTTGCTGTTTTTCCTGATTTTTCAAATATCAATTCCAGAGCTTCTTTCTCCTGACTGAGTCTGATATCCATCGAAGCATTTCCGGAAATAAAGTCCTTTTTCCATTCAGCTACCGACTGAAACAGCAACTCATCTGAAAGACCGAGTTTTTGGATTTTCTTTTCTGTTGCCTGATCCACAACAACAGCAAAATTTCTCGGCATTAAGGCGGGAAACGGTATTTCAAAATGATCAAAAATACCTTTCATTTGGAGCCAATACACCACTTCAGCCGGACCACCCAAGTAGGCAAGATTGGGAAGGATCATTTCCTGATACAGCGGACGGAGCACGACATTGGGACTGAACCGCTCAGGATGAACCGATATAAGGTCCATCATTTCCTTTTCGGTAAATGAAATTTCTGTATTCAATACATTAAAAACATCTCCAGACTTTTCTATTCTTTCCCGGATTCCCTTTTCCATGTAGAAAAAATTGATCTCTCTAGGAAAAATCTGGCTTTTGTAACCAAGGTCTTCCAGTTTTTTTGTTTGGGAATCAGCAAGATTCTTTGGTGTATTCAGGAATAAATCCTCTTGAATAACGGGAGTGAAAATCCTTTTAAAGGCTGCCTCATTGGCATCCACAATCAAAAGTCCTTTATCTCCAAACATATGGTGGACATATTTTCTGACTGCCTCAGACAAAGTCGATGAGCTTTGATACGCATCATTGAAGAAATCGGGAACAAACCCGGAAACTTCTTTGAAAAATGCCTTGAAGCTTTCATCCAGATCAAAATCCCCTACAGCACCTGTTTGAGCTGTTTTCCATTGGTATTTTTTGCCATCAAGTTTGAAATAATTGATTTCATCAAAATCATGGTCTTCACTCGCCATCCAATAAACAGGAACAAAATGATTATCCGGATAGGCCTGATTCAATCTGTCTGCAAGATTGACAGTCGATACGATTTTATATATAAAATAAAGTGGTCCTGTAAACAGGTTCAGTTGATGACCTGTGGTCACTGTAAAAGTGTTGGAATCGGCCAAAGACTGGATCTGCTGAGTGGCGATTTCGTTGTCCTTGAGACCTTGGTATTGATGTGAAAGTGTTTCCACCAAAACATTCCTGTGTGCATCCTTGAATTTCTTCCCCTCAATCAGTTTTTGGAAATTCTCGATTTTGGGAAATTGGTTATAGAAAGGAAAAATCTCAGGCTTTTGGTGGATATAGTCTAAAAATAAGGCCGAAAATTGTCCGGTACAATCCGGATCAACTGTGCTTTTTATCATGGATTTGGTGTTCAACGTTCACTTAGGCGATACAAGTCATTCTAACTTCGCAACAAATGATAAAGTTCGCATTTTTTTTCTTATTACAAGAATGGCGATTGGATGGTTTAATTTTATCAAAAATTGTATAACAGGGGATGGGGTTTGAAGAGGTAGATTTGGGGAATTACGATTTACGGAGGACGATTTACGAAGTACGATTTACGAAGTACGAGTTACGAAGTTCGATTTACGAAATACGATTTGCGAAGTACGATTTACGAAGGACGATTTACGAAGGACGATTTGCGAAGTACGATTTGCGAAGTACGAGTTAATGAAGTACGAATTACGAGGTGAATGAAGAGTTAGGAATTACGAGTTGCGTAAAATTTAGAGAAAATGAAAAAGAAAGAAATACCTGTGACGGGAATGAGTTGTGCGGCATGTGCGATTTCTGTTGAAAAAACCCTTTCCACAAGTCCTGGAGTCAAATCGGCATCAGTCAATTATGCCAACCATGTTGCTCTACTCGAATGGGAAGAGGATGTCGTGTCCTTGGAAAAGCTCCAGAAAGAAGTCCAATCTACAGGTTATGACTTGATGATTGAGGATGTCTTGCAGGAGGATCTGGAAAAAATGCAGCTTGAGGCCTATCAAAAACTCAGGAAAAAAACATTGTACGCCGGCATTTTAGCTTTGCCTGTTTTCCTGATCGGTATGTTTTGGATGCACATGCCTTATGGGAATTACATCATGTGGGCCCTGACCACCCCGGTATTGCTGGTGATGGGAAGACAGTTTTTTATCCAGGCATGGAAATTAGCCGGAAACCGACAGGCAAATATGGACACGCTTGTCGCTCTGAGTACAGGTATTGCATATATATATAGCTCCTTCAATACCTTTTTCCCCGAATACCTTGCCTCAAAAGGCCTTGAAGTACATGTGTATTTTGAAGCAGCCTCGGTGATCATATTCTTTATCCTATTGGGAAAAACCCTTGAATCGGGCGCCAAAGCGGGTACCGGCGCAGCACTCAAAAAATTAATGGACCTTCAGCCGACTGACCTTATTGTCCTGAAAGATGGAAAGGAAATCTCCATGAAGACCAGCGAAGTTAAAAAAGGCGAGGTTATATTGATCAAACCCGGCCAAAAAATCCCTTTGGATGGAAAAGTCCTGGAAGGCTCTTCCTATGTCAATGAAAGCATGCTGACCGGTGAACCCCTTCCGGTATTAAAAGAAAAAGACACGCAGGTTTTTGCCGGAACCATCAATAGTTCAGGAAGTTTCACTTTCATTGCAGAGCAGGTTGGAAGAGATACTTTCCTAGCCCAGATTATCCAAAGGGTCAAAGCAGCCCAAGGCTCTAAGGCCCCCATCCAAAAAATGGTGGATAAAGTGGCGGGGATTTTTGTCCCGGTGGTGTTGGCTATCGGTATAATCACCTTCTTTATTTGGGGTTTCAGTGGAATCGAGGATTCTTGGTTGCGGGGAATGCTTGCGCTGATAACCGTTTGGGTGATTGCCTGTCCCTGTGCATTGGGATTGGCCACGCCAACAGCAATCATGGCGGCCATGGGCAAAGGCGCAGAAATGGGAATTTTGATCAAAGATGCCGAAAGCCTGGAAAAAGGAAAGAGCATTGACACTTTGATTTTGGACAAAACAGGAACGATTACGGAAGGAAATCCGAAAGTAATTGACGCCATTTTTCATGAATCTTGGAATGAGTCAGATGCTGCTTTGGTCAAAGCGATTGAATCCAAAAGTGAACACCCTTTGGCAAAAGCCATTTCAGGATATTTTGAAAAATCGGATCAAAAAATCAATATCACAGATTTCCAAAGTGAAACAGGAAAAGGGGTGAGTGCAAAATACGGCGATGATATCTACCGCATCGGCACCATGAAGTGGCTCTCCTCCTTCAAAGTAGAATTGACCGGACCGCTTCAGGTACAATCCAACAAAGCCCTCGAGGAGGGAGCGATCGTTGTATTTGTAGCCAAAAACACGGAATTGGTTGCAATCTTCAAAATCGCGGATCCTATCAAAACCACTTCTATAAAAGCAATTACCGAATTGAAGCAAATGGGCATCGTCATCCATATGCTGACAGGGGACCAAAACAAAACCGCAGCTTGGGTAGCAAAAGAAACAGGCATCGACCATTTCAAAGCGGAAATGCTTCCTCAGGATAAAGCGGCTTACCTCAAGAATCTACAAGCTCAAGGAAAACATGTGGCTATGGCCGGCGATGGGATCAATGACAGCGAAGCACTTAGCTTGGCCGATCTGAGTATTGCCATGGGAAAAGGAACTGACATAGCGATGGAAGTGGCAGAAGTAACTTTGGTGCATTCAGATTTATCCCAGATTCCAAAAACCCTTCACCTGACCAAAAAAACAGTGACAATTATTCGTCAGAATCTCTTTTGGGCTTTTATTTACAATATCATCGGAATCCCGGTTGCAGCAGGGATCTTATACCCTACATTTGGATTCCTTCTCAATCCCATGATCGCCGGGGCTGCCATGGCACTCAGTTCGGTATCTGTAGTCACCAATAGCCTTCGGCTTAGAAAATAAAAATTTCATTTCAAAAAGCAAACCGCATTATTACCAGCTGTTGTTTTGGGAGGCGTCACCCTGAGTGAAGCGAAGGGTCTCTCCTAAAGTAAATGAGATCCTTCAGTCGTACCTCCTTCAGGATGACGGAGAAAACGGTGTCCTTTTCATGTCGGTACATTTTATTTAATGTTTACTCGAAATGAAAGGGTGAAGTCTTTTCGCAATCTTTAGTCTTCTTTCTTCATTTATTGTTAATTCAGAAATTTGACCCTTGCTCCCTAATTTTAATCTCATGTCTCATGTCTCACGTCTCAAATCTTATATCTATTTATATGAAAAAGCAATTCAAAACCAATGTCAAATGTGGCGCCTGTGTGGCTACCATCACTCCCGAAATGGAAAAAATTGCTGCCGGTTCATGGCAGGTGGACCTGACAAGTCCGGACAGGATTCTCACTGTGGAAAGCGACAAGAATGCCAATGAAATCATCAAGGCTCTTGAAAGCGCAGGATACAAAGGAGAACTGCTCTCCTAAAACAATTGCCTTCCAAATTGCTTTTATTTCTTAGCTTTGCCGAAAATTTCCAATGATCAATTACCAACAATTTGTACTGGATAATGGCCTTCAGGTGCTCGTCCATGAGGACAGGAGTACCAAAATCGCTGTGCTAAACATCCTTTACAAAGTAGGTTCAAGGAATGAAGTTACCGGCAAAACAGGCCTTGCTCATTATTTTGAGCACCTGATGTTTGGCAGTTCCAAAAATGTACCTGTCTTTGACACCGAGTTGGAAAAAGTCGGGGGCT
Source organism: Cognataquiflexum rubidum (assembly GCF_022538115.1). Taxonomy (GTDB): domain Bacteria; phylum Bacteroidota; class Bacteroidia; order Cytophagales; family Cyclobacteriaceae; genus Cognataquiflexum; species Cognataquiflexum rubidum. The sequence continues at coordinate 544,625 of NZ_JAKZAL010000001.1, forward strand.
CATGCAATGCCTTTACCAATACGGACATCACCAATTTCTATATTACCCTTCCTGCCACCAATATTGAGACGGCTTTTTGGCTGGAATCTGACAGGATGCTCCAACTCAACCTCTCAGAAAAAACCATAGAAGCCCAACGCAAGGTGGTGATCGAGGAGTTTAAGCAGCGGTACATCAACCAACCTTATGGAGATGTCCACCACCACATCCGGGGCTTGGCATACGAAAGACATCCTTACCAATGGCCCACAATCGGCAAAAACCTGGAAGACATCGTCAACTACCAAAAAGCGGATGTGGAAGAATTTTATTTTACCCATTACCGCCCTGACAACGCGATCATGGTCGTGGCAGGAGATGTGACTTTGGAGCAAGTGAAAATTTTATCCCAAAAATGGTTTGGAGATATTCCCTCAGGTCAGATTCATATAAATTCCGTTTTACAGGAATTGCCTCAGGATAAAAAGAAAACAAAGATCGTAGAGGCAGATGTCCCGACAGATGCCTTGTACAAGGTCTACCATATGCCCGGCAAATTACAGGACGGTTATCTTGAATCTGATTTGATTACAGATATTCTTGGGTTTGGACGATCTTCAATTCTGGAGCAGCAATTGGTCAAGAACGGTAACTTATTTGCTTCCATCGGGGCTTATATCTTCGGTACGGTGGACCCGGGATTGTTGGTTTTTTCAGGCAAAATGGAAAAAGGCCAACCTGCGGAACTTGCCGAAAAGGCTTTGGATGAAGTCGTGGCTACATTTCTCGGTTCTACAGTTTCTGAAAACACCCTGACCAAAATCAAAAATCAAGCAGAGGCAATGAAAACCTATGAATCAGTCCAACTGCTGAACAGGGCCATGAGTCTGGCATATAATGCCCACCTCGGCAACCCTGATTACCAACAATTGGAATACGAAAAGAAAATCAAAATCCCTTCGGAGGAAATAATTAAGCAGGCAAATAAAATCCTTGTAGAAGAAAACTCTTCCGTGGTCTACTACAAAGCTAAAAATTGAAAGACCTTGCCTTTGTCTCATGTCTCTTGTCTCAAATCTCATGTCTAGTAAAATATGACAAATTTCAGAATCGGCTTCGGCTATGACGTACATCAACTCCAGGAAGGCTATGAATTTTGGCTCGGAGGCATCAAATTGGAACATGAAAAAGGTGCTGTCGGACATTCAGATGCAGATGTATTGATCCATGTGATCTGTGATGCACTTTTGGGTGCTGCCAATTTGAGGGATATCGGCTATCATTTTTCAGACAAAGATCCAAAATACAAAGGGATCGACAGCAAAATCCTGCTCCGCGAAGTGATGCAGCTGATCAGAAATGAAGGCTTTGAAATTGGAAATATCGATTCGACAGTCTGTCTTCAGATCCCAAAGCTTAATCCACATATCCCATCCATGAAAGCATGCCTTGCTGAGGTGATGGGAACTGATATTTCCAATATCTCGATCAAAGCCACCACCACGGAACAGCTGGGTTTTGTGGGAAGACAGGAGGGCATCTCTGCCTACTGTGTAGTATTGATCCATAAAGTCTAAAATATGGGAAGAGAAGTCAAAATCATCACTACTGACGATGGGTCACATTCCCTTTATCTTCCCGAACTGAAGGAATCCTACCATTCTTTCCACGGCGCATATCGGGAATCTATCCATGTATTTATGCTCTACGGGCTGGAGGCATGGTTCATGCGCAATCCAAACAGATTTCCCATCAGGATTTTTGAAGTTGGATTTGGCACCGGACTGAATGCCTGGCTTACACTTGTCTGGGCGGAGCAATACAAAGTCCCTGTCCTTTACCATACCATTGAGCCTTTTCCTTTGGAAAAGGAAATTTATGATCAGTTGAACTATACAGAAGTAGATACCTCAATCTACCATTATGCCCATTTTTTTAAGAAACTTCACCAATCCCCATGGGATCAGGGGCTGGTCTATTCTGAGTATTTCAACATGAAAAAGGATCAGACCACTTTGGAAGAAGCAATCTTGTACCCTTCAGATATCGTCTTCTATGATGCTTTTGCACCAAAAAAACAACCTGAACTCTGGACAAAAGAAATCTTGGATAAGGTTGTCGATGCCATGAATCCCGGTGGAATCCTTGTCACCTACTGCGCCACAGGAAGACTCAAAAGAACCCTTCAGGAATTAGGGATGATTGTTGAAACACTTCCGGGCCCTCCAGGAAAAAACGAGATGGTCAGAGGGACTAAGGGTTGAAAGTTGGAAGGTTGGAAGTAAGGAGGTCGGGGAGATTGGAAAGTTAGAAGGTTAGAAAGTTATTGGTTATTTGGTTATTTGGTTAACTGAAACCGATCTCTGAAACTGAAACTTTCACTCTTACCTGATCACTGTAAACGCTGAAAACTGCCTGCCGAAAACTGATTACTCTTCCTCTTTTATCCCTTCATTCTTCTTCTTGCTTTTTGCTTCTTTTTTCGGTTTTACCGGTTTTGCCTGACCAAGGCCCAAGCTTCCTTTCAAGCCGCTGAAGGTTGTTTTCCACCAATAATTGAATATAAATTTCTCTTTATCCCTCTCTTGGTAAATCTTTCCTTCAATCGGATTTCTCAGGTATCGCCTTGGATTGTTGGACCTTAAAGCAAAGGAATTCAAAACAAAAGTCAGGATGGCATCTCTTCCTTTTGCATGTTCGAGAGTCCGGTGATTTAACAAAATCACGTGCAGATCTGAGTATAGAAATGCCATTTGTCCCACTGCTTTATCGTTATCTGCCACAAAAGACCAGTCTGCACCTTTGACTGTTCCCCTTTTGATATTGACAAATGCATTGGTCTCTAAAATCGAATTCAGGGTCCTCATGTCAAATTCTCCCAGTTGGGCATTGATCCTCATGGGATAAGGTTCCTGAAAGAATAAATGACCCTGCAAATTCAAGTCAGCAACTCCGTTCAACTTGGTAGTGGCGAGCAAGAAAGACTCAACCAAAGGATAGGAATTCCCATCTTTAGACAAATGGAATGGATACAATCCGGCGTTGATGTCCGTAAATAACAATTCTCCTGGAACCATTCCCTTTTCAAAAAACTCCGTATATCGGATGGTCGCATTTTCTATGACGAAAGTATCCAACCTCAATTCGATTCCTGCATTTCGCATCAATTCCTGTGGCATCGGACGGATAATTCCGGTCTCGCGGGGAAATCTTTTGTCCCTGAACATCGCGGCATTCACATCAGAAATCTTGAGTGATTTGGCAGCCAAAACTTCATGTTCAAGGAACCTATTGTAATCTGGTCTGTCCAAAACCAATAAAGGAACGTGGATATTCATCACATCTGTCTGTTTTCCAACGGTCCTTCCATATTGGTACCTACCTACCCGGGGTGAATAAATCAAGTCGCTGACCCTTACTTCATTTTTATCGACAGTGATCAAGCCTATGGTGACCTTGTTCAGGCTGTCCTTCATGAGGATTTCGTAATTGGGGATAGAAAATTTAAACTCCTGGTTCAGCAGTGCATTTCTATCCAGATTGTCAAGGTTTTTCAAATCAATCTTAGTCCCTAAAAGCCCAAAATTTACACCGTTGAAATGTTGGGGCTTCTTGGATCCATTTTTGTCAAAAATCGAAAAATTCCCTTCCACGATTTCAAAGTCATCGACTTGAAAAAACTCAAAGAGTTGATTCCCTGCTTCTTTTTGAAGTTTATCCTTCTTTGGAGCTTTCACTTCATCTAAAAACACTTCCAAATCAGGCCTGTATAATCTCAATTGCTTCAGCCAAAGATCTTTACTTGCCTGTATCTCAGTCAGGGAATTTACTTTGATCAGGATGGTGGGAATATGTCCCGATAATACCGGAAAACCGGGTTTGCCACCCAAATCTCTTGGAATCACTCTAAAATTATTTACGAGGACACCATCATATTTGGTATCGAGTTCCACTTTGGAAAAAGTCACCTGATGCACACTGTCATTGAGCGTCAGCCAAAATTCATCCAAATCCAAAGTAATCGCATCAAAAAAACCTGCAATTTCTCCTTTATGGATACTTGCCGAATCTAGCAGGAAATCAAAAACACTGAAATTAATCTCTGTATTGATCAATTCCCTTTGGGTTCCCAGTTCTTTGAATCCCAAACTGAATTTGGCATCGACAGTCTCAATGGTATCAATAGAAACCTTGCTGATACTCTTTGGAAGGTTCCTTTCCCTCCTTTCTTTTTTGTCTCCGGTTTGTTTGGCCTGCCCTTCCCAATCATTATCAATGAGCAATTCGACCGAAGAACCTGAAAGACCGACTTTTTGCAGGCTGAGGGCATTGTCAAAAAGGAAAGCCTCCAAGTCAACCCCCCGAAAAGAAAGAGTTGGAATTTTGGCTGTGACTTTTGTTTTGTCAGAAAAGCTATTGCTGGGACTGAGTCTGACATTTCGGGTGATGATTTCCTCCCTTGAAGTATTGAAATTAATGCCATCTGCCTGTATGGTATATTTCCCGTTTCCGACATTGAAAATGTAATTACTCAGGTTTAAGTCAAGTTCCTCTGAAAAAAATGAATTGATCTTATCGGAAACGGTAGCTTCGTCGACGAAGAAATTTTTGACTGAAACAGTTACATTGTCCTCTTTAAAGCTCCTGGTTTTGTCTGCTATAAAATTCTGATAATTCAGTTTTGCATTGTTGACATTGATGGAATCCACCTGGATTTCAGAAAAATAATTTGTCAGGAGCTCTAAGATTTCTCCCCTTTTCAACTCGTTACCGGATCCTTCCTGGATTTTTTGTTTGTAGCGATACAGGTTGATATCCGGAGAGGGGACCAAAATCTCATTGATCCTGAGAATTCCTTCAAAATAGGCCTGAGGGATGTCCACCCCTTTGGCTAAAAATTTCGGCACATATATGTCCAGGGTTGTGCTTTTATCATACCGAGCTAGAGTCTGTTGAATCTGATTTTGGTTAAGCGGTCTGATCGCAAAACCGTCAATTTCAATAAGCTGTTCCTTTGTATCCAACAGTATTTTGTCGGCTTTGAAAATATGAAGGTTATCGGCAAGTTTGAGTGCGTAGTCTTCTAGTTCCAAATGCAGGTTTTCTGCAAAAAACGCCTCCTTGGCATCACCTATTTCAGTCTCATCATCCAACTCAAAATTCTCCAGAACCAGATTGATTTTTCCAAAGGAAAGACTGTCCTGCCGTATTCTTACCTTATTATCCAAGGTGAGCGAACCATCGTGAATTTCAAACCTCTCAACATAAATCCCATTCAAATACTCGCTGTAAATGTCGGTTAGGTCCAGTTTGGATTCCTTTTTATTTCCTCCCTGTATATTCTTTAGGAGAATTTCGGGTTCGTCCAGAATTACTTCCTTCAGGTCTATTATCCCAAGATTATAGACTTTTTTGAGGTTAGCTTCTGTGATGACCAATCCTGCAACACTGATATCCAGATGGGCTTTTTTGCCATCAAGTTCAAGTCCTTCTTTTGGAAAAAGTTTGAATCCGTCAATTTCAATTTTATCATCAAAAGATGAAAGCCTCACAAAATCTCCTTTCATCCTGTGGATGCTGTCATTTAGGGCAAATTCAACCATATGAACTTCCACGGAGGCATTATCGGCATAGAAAAACTGGTTTTTCTTTTTGGATTCATCAGGACCTATATAAAAGTCTTCCATTTTGAAATCAATCCGGTCAGTTTTGATCATGTAAGTATCGCGGGAATCGGCAAGCCGTTTTCCAAATTTGCCTTCCACAATCTCAAAATCCTGGATCTGGATAGAATTCAAGATGCCTTCCACCAAAGCGTACAAGTCAAATGGTTCTGAGCCCCTGTCTTTTTTCAAACTTTCTTTTGTGTAAAGATGGAATTCGGGGTTCTCTATTTTCAGCTGACCAACGGCTACCTCGGAAGTGTAAAAAACCCTGTTGATATCTGCATCTTTTAATAGGAGTTCATCCAGATCGAGTTGGAAATAGGTGTTTGCAGATTTGCTGAAATCCGGGATTATTTTTACCTCTCTTGCATCAATGAACTGCTCGAGCGATGATACATCGACAGTTCGGGCTTGGATGGTATGGATGCTGTCAGCCAATAAAACTTCAAAATTATCGAACCCAAACGAAAATCCCTTGGCATTGAATGGTGTCTCCGGGCTTCTTTGCTGCAAAAGCTGGATGTCCTCCAAAAGAAGTCTTGTGTTTTCGGCTTTGATGGCTTTTTGCGAGATAAAATTTTTCATCAACAAATCGGCATCATCGATTTTGAGTTCCTTTATCCTTATTTCCTTTACCTGAGAACCCAAAAACGACTTTTTGATTTCTTCCTGAAGAACTAAAATCGGGGAAACAGACGGCTTGGAAGCCTGCGTGGTATCCTTTTGTACCAGCTTAAAATCTACCTCAGGATTGACCAGTTCTATGGTGCCAATGATGAATTCTTTTCTGAAAAAACGGTAATTGAGACCCGTAATGTAAATATCCGGAATTGAAATCCGGTAATAAGGTATATCCTCAAGGTCCTGAAACTGACCTTCAACAGGATTTAATTTCAACCCTTTGAAGGTAATCCCTCTTTGTAAAAAAAGAATATGAAACTCCTCAAAATCAATTTCATATTTATTCCCTGAGGCGGTATTGACTTTTTCCTTTAAAAAATTCCTAAGCAAAAGGTCAGATCCAAAGTAAAATGCAACCTGAAGCGAAAACAAAACCAAAAGAGTAATACCGGCCAAGCGCAGGTATTTCTTCCTTCTTTTGGTTGGCAAAGTTTCTTGTGGCTGATTTTCTTGCATAGACCTAATCCGATACTAAAAGTAATATAAAAGGATTGGAAAATTAACTGACACTCATTTTGATTTCAGGATTTGGAAGGAGAAGAAATCAAAGTGACATCTCATGATTAATGAAAAAGTAATTTGGAGTACGCAAAAAGAAGAAAAACCCCTTTTTCACCACCTCAAAATATCAGATAACCCCTATAATTCCAAAAAAAAGAGACAATCCGATCTTGGTTGACCAATTCCGATTGTCTCAATAGTAAAATAACCCAAATATAAATAAAGCTGTAGGAGAAGGATTCGAACCTCCACGGAGAAGTTAGGCAACAAAAGAGCTCTTTGTGTGCTTTGTCCATTCCTGATAAGAACCAGGTACTCCACCCCCGAGACAGGAGGGCATGTCTGCCAGTTTCAACATCCTACAAGATGTGATTTTTTCAAAGCCTTTTGCTCTGTAGCGGGTCAAAATTAATAAACCGAACCATTTATTAAAATTAATTTAATGAAAAGTATATTTTTTTACACTTTATTTATTTTTATAAGATATTTATTATAGATAAGGAAATTCAAACTTAAATTAGGCTACTTTATTGACAAATCTTTAATGAGAAAAAAAAGTAAAAACTACTGAAAAACCAATTAGGCGCATAAACCTCTTTGTATGGAGCAATTTTCTTTGTGTAAATTTTAATTTGTCTTATCGCTGAATTGGCCAAATAAAGACTCCTCGAAAGTAAAAAAAACCGTGAATGGGTGTTTTGTGCGCAACAAAGCAAAAGACCAAAAGCTATAAAATCAAAAAAGCTGTGAAACAAAATCTCACAGCTTTAGTCAATTAACAATAAACCCAAAATAACCAGATGTAGGAGAAGGATTCGAACCTCCGGGAAAATCCCCACCACTCTTTCAATCCTACAATACAACTGGACTTTTTTCCAATTGATTACATGACAAAATTAACACCTTATCTGATTCTTTAATAATAATATAAATATTTAGCTAAAAATTTACAGTATATTTATTTTAAGATACATTTTTTAATCATTCATTAATCTACATCGATTGCGGAAACCAGTTTTTTGAATACTTGATAATGGGTTTTGGGTTTCCAACCAACCAATTATTAAATTTTCATGTAATTACCAGCTACTTTTATAATTTTTTTACCCAACTACTTTCACTTCAAACAGAATGACTCCAGATTTTTCGGTCGGATTTGAGTCAAATCGTTAAGCTTGAAATCAAATTTTCTAAGGAAAAGGCAAATTAAGTCCCTCCAGCACAGGACAATAGTGAAAAATTATTCTTCATATTTGACATAGTTCTCCCATTTTTCAAGAACAGCCGAAAAATCTGCCGGAAGCGGGGATTCGAAGTAAATCCTGTTTTTGGTCACAGGATGGATAAATCCCAAGGACATCGCATGCAAAGCCTGCCTTGGCATGAGGTCAAAGCAATTTTGGATAAACATTTTGTATTTCGAAAACTGCGTCCCTTTTCGGATTTTATCTCCTCCATAAACCGCATCGTTGAACAATGGATGTCCCAAAAACTTCATGTGCGCACGGATTTGATGGGTGCGGCCGGTTTCCAGATTGCATTGCACCAAGGTCACATACCGCAGCCTTTTGATCACTTTCCAATGCGTCACCGCATGTTTTCCCTGAGAACCGTCAAGAAAAGTATCCATCACTTTTCGGTCTTTGGCACTTCTGCCAACATTGGCGATGATTGTTCCTTGGTCTTCCTCAGGTTCTCCCCATACCAAAGCGAGGTAAGTCCTGTCTATATCATGGTTAAAAAACTGCTTGGCAAGATCCGTCATCGCAGTTTCCGATTTCGCAATTACCAGCAAACCTGAAGTGTCTTTATCAATCCGATGGACCAATCCAGGCCTACCGGAATTACCGGGCATGGTAGGAAGTTGGTTGAAATGGTAAACCAAAGCGTTGACCAAAGTACCTGTCCAATTGCCATGCGCTGGATGGACAACCATCCCCGGAGGTTTGTTGACAATCATCAGATACTCATCCTCGAATACAATGTCCAAAGGAATATCCTCCGGAATGACCTCTGTGTCCCTAGGCGGTTTTTCAAGAAAAACCTTGATTTCATCCAAGGGCTTGACCTTGTAATTTGCCTTTGTTGGGTTGCCGTTGATCTGAACAAAACCTGCGTCTATCGCATTCTGAACCCTGTTTCGGGTGGCATTAGGCAACCTGTCAGTTAAAAATTTATCCACCCTTGTCGGGGCCTGTCCTTTGTCAATCGTAAAACTAAAGTGCTCAAAGAGTTCTACATCCAACTCTTCCTCATCAAAATTATCCTGATCCATCATGTCTGCCATCCTGCAAAAATAAGGGCATTTGCCAAAGATTTGGTTATTTGCAGGAATATTGGAAAAACATTGCTTCTCCCAAATCCTATATCAACCCAAGAAATCCATCTACCTCTCCTTGAGGAAAATGGAATCAGGCTTTCAATCAAGAGATTGGATCAGGTCCATGACCTAGTCTCCGGAAATAAATTCTTCAAGCTTAAATACAACCTTGAAGAAGCCCAAAAGTCGGGATTTTCCACTGTGTTGACTTTTGGAGGGGCATTTTCCAACCACATCCATGCAACAGCCGCAGCAGCAAGAATTGAAGGATTCAAATCAATTGGAATCATCAGAGGCGAAGAAACTTTTCCCCTCAATCCAACGCTTTCATTTGCAAAGGCACAGGGCATGCAACTCGATTTTATAAGCCGAGAGGATTATAGAAAAAAGGCAGAAGATTCATTTATTGAAAAACTGAAAGAAAAATTCGGGGTTTTTTATTTGATCCCCGAGGGAGGAACAAATTCCTTAGCGATAAAAGGAACAAAGGAAATCTTGGGAAATGAAGATGCAGAATTTACACACATTGGCTGTTCTATCGGAACAGGGGGAACTTTTGCAGGTTTGGCGGAAAGCATTCATTCCCACCAAAATTTGTTGGGATTTTCTTCTTTGAAAGGGAATTTTATTCATTCGGAAATCAATAACCTACTTCTTGAAAACCAGATCCATCCAAAAGGAAAATACAGCGTTTTTGACAATTACCACTTTGGGGGATATGGAAAGTCAGGAGCTGAACTGCTTGATTTCATCCAATGGTTTTATTCGGAGACCCAAATTCCTTTGGACCCTATTTACACCGGAAAAATGATGTTTGGGATTTTTGACCTGATCAGAAAGGGTTTATTTGAGAAAGGATCCCATATTTTGGCTATCCATTCAGGTGGCTTGCAAGGGATCGCAGGATTCAACCAACGGCTGGGCACTTCCTTGCCCCTATGATTCCTTGAGTATAAAAATGTCTTCTTTCTCTTGGGGGACGATTTTGATGACATTGGCTAAAACAAGTCTGATCAGCGTTTTTGAGGCTAAAAACTTTGGCAGTTTGGCTAAAAACTGAAATTCTTTGAGGGTGATTTTCCCGTTTTCCCCTAGGGATTTCATCAGGATATTCTCTTTTTCACCATAAGTGAAAACTATATCTTTTGGATTTTTCCCTCTTTTCAATATCTCCCACATTTCCTTGCTTGCCTGGATACTGCGGTCTTTGACTCTGACAAAGGCCTTTCTCCTATTTTCCTCCATCAAAAAATGGGGACGCTCTGGCGATTTTGGAATGGAAAAAACCGCTATTCCCTTTTTTGGTGTGAGCTTGATGATTTCCACTTGGTATTCCAACTTGGGCTGAATATGTTGCCCGATGGCCTTTTGCATCACAAAAACTTCTTCTTCGATAAACCGCTGTCCACTCACCGTCCCGTCATCATCCACGCCGATCAATAAATTTCCCCCTTCGGTATTGGCCAAAGCGATGATTTCCCGGACGATTTTCTCAGGAAAAGAAGCTTTTTTCTTGAATTCAACCTTCAAGCCTTCCCCTTGTTGGGCGATTCTATGGATTTCTTGAAGAGTCATTTTGGAGGGATGAAGTTAGAGGGTAGAAGTATGAGGTGAATGGTTGTAGGGGTTGTAATTGTTGTAATTATTGAAGTGGTTGAAGTGGTTGTAATTGTTCTATTGGTTGTAATTGTTGTCAGCTTCGCGTTGTCTGGTTTCTATGTTAAATTCCTAGCAAATCGGTTAATATTTCTTCTTTTCTATTTAAATTGGTTAGTATCAGACAAAGCG
>NZ_JAKZAL010000020.1 GCF_022538115.1 Cognataquiflexum rubidum
GTTCATCCTGAGCCAGGATCAAACTCTCCATTGTATAGTTTTTTTTGCCGCATCGCTGCGGCTCGTTTCCTAGCCCTGTCAATCTTGTCCTCCGGTTTTGACACCGTCAGACTTTTTAATGTCGTTTCTCCAGTATTTCAATGAACTTTTACCACCTCTCTCGGCAGTATTGTAAGACTCTCGCCCCATCTCTTTTTCCCATTCCTTACAAACAGGAGTGCAAAGGTAAGAATAATTAAGTATTTCACAAGAGATGATACTGAGAAAACCTTTTCACTTAATTCAGTTTCACATAACTTGCTGAAATTGTGGAACAAATTCTTTGAATATTTTTCTCAGTTCCCAAAAAAGAAACCTAGAATCCTTTACCTGCTATTCAATAATTGACACATACCGTTGTTATGTGAAGTGTGACCTCGTCAGGATTCAAACCTGAAACCTCTTGAGCCGTAATCAAGTGCTCTATTCAATTGAGCTACGAAGCCATAATGGGGACACAAAAGTAGTTACGAAATTCGGATTTACAAAAACAAGTGCAATTGTTTTGGTGAGCAAAATCATTTCTTCAAAAAAACAATTAAGAATTATTAAGACAAAAAGAAACGCAAATCAAGTTTGATTTTATAATTTAGCCCGAATTTTAAATATAATACCCTTTTCATGAAAAGCATCTCATTAGTAATTTTACTTAATTTAATTATAGTAAATTCCCTTTTCGCACAAGAAAGAGAAAAAACACCTATTGGTGGAAGACCAGATATTAAAGGTGACCTCTTTTTAGAATTGGGTTTTAATACCTTAAACAACAAACCGAGTGAATTGAATACTGAGTTTTTTAAGTCTCGGTCATTCAATGTTTATTACCAATATCCAATCAATATTTTTGGTGTAAAGTCCGGATTTTCCTTCAACCCCGGAATAGGTATTGCTTCGGATAAATTTGCGTTTGAGAGAGGAAATAATTTATTTAACAATCCCGAGGTAGGTCCTAATTCCAGCGAATTGTTAGCGGTGTCTGAAGTATATGGAGATGATATTGTTCTAGGGGTAAATAATGTGGGTCTCAATTTTTTGGAAGTGCCTCTTGAATTCAGATACCACTTTAATAAAAATAATTATGACAAAAGTGTCAGGGTAGCGATTGGTGGAAAAGTGGGGTATTTATTCCAAGCCCAGACCAAAATTGCTTTTAGTGATTCGGATGGTCTGGAAAGGAAAATCAAGGACAGACAGGCTTTTGGTTTTAACCAGTTCAGATACGGCGTCCATGCCAGATTGGGATTTCCGGGATTTAACCTTTGGGGCTACTATGGACTAAACGAAGTATTCCAAAAAAATAAAGGACCTTTCAATACGCAAGCGACTCAGTTTAACTTTGGAGTTTCAATCGCCTTATTCTAAAAAACAAATTTTATTTATTCAAGGAAAAAAGGCCGGACATCCGGCCTTTTTTTATAAATAGGTATAGAAAGTACCGAAGCAAACTGAAAAGCCCAATAAGAACCCTCCAAAAATTTCAATCGGCGTATGGGCATTAAGGTAAAGTCTGGAGGAAGCTACCGAACCAGATAATATAATTCCTACCAACAAAAAATTGACAAGATTGAAAGCGGGATTTTTTAGCGCAATCACAATAATTATTCCCAGAAACCCTGCGATACCTGTCATGTGGGCACTGATTTTCCAAAAAAATGTGATACTTGTCAACAAAATGACACATATAGTGATGGAGGACAGAGCGAGGATAAATACCGGTTCAATCTCAAATTTTAAATAAAACAAATAGGTGGAAATTCCATAAAACAGACTGACTGTGGAAAACGGAAAAACCCTCTCATCTCTGTTCTCGAGATGTATTGATCCAATATTTCCAGTTAGTTTCATGGTCAATAGGCTCAATACGGGGATCACAAAAGTGGTTACAAAGACCATCATCAAAATAAACCACTGATTGTAATACTGAGATGCCGAAACTTCCGGAATACCGAACAATAAAAACACGAATATCAGCGTGGGAATTAACAACGGCTGAAAGGTATACGAAAGAAACAATGCTAATTTTTGTGCCACTTACAGTTCCTTTCTAAGTCGAGCAACGGGGATCTGTAATTGCTCCCTATATTTGGCAACAGTCCTCCTAGCAATATTATACCCTTTGTCATTCAATATTTTGACCAATTTATCATCCGAAAGTGGTCTTTTTTTACTTTCTCCATCCACCATAGTCTGTAACACACTTTTTACCTCTTTGTTGCTCACGTCTTCACCGGAATCGGTAGCAATACCTTCAGAGAAGAAATATTTCAGTGGAAAAATACCTACTTCAGTTTGAATTGACTTGCTGTTTGCCACACGGGAAACAGTTGAAATATCCATTTCGATCTTGTCTGCGATGTCTTTGAGGATCATCGGCTTCAGCTTCGTCTCCTCTCCATCTACAAAAAATTCTTCTTGGTAATCCAAAATCGCCTGCATGGTTCTAAGCAATGTTTGCTGTCGTTGCTTGATCGCATCAATAAACCAACGCGCGGCATCTAGTTTTTGCTTGACGAATGTGACGGTGTCTTTGAGTTTTTTATCCTTTTTATCGCTTTTATCATAGGCATCAAACATCTCTGAATACGACCTGCTTACCCTGAGTTCGGGTGCATTTTTAGAATTCAGGGATATTTCAAATTTGCCGTTGACATTGGTCAAAATAAAATCCGGAATGATATATTGGGTCTTGATCAGACCATCAGAAGTACCTCCCGGCTTGGGATTGAGCCTGGTAATCATGTTGACGGCATCTTTTATGTCCTCATCATTGAGATCAAGCTTTTTCTGAATTTTGGTGTAGTGCTTTTTTGTGAATTCGTCAAAGCACTCAATGATGATTTTAATGGAGTTTATGACATTAGGATCATCAGGATGCTCTTTTCTTTCCAATTGGATCAAGAGGCACTCCTGGAGATTCCTTGCTGCGATGCCCGCCGGGTCAAAACTCTGGATTTTTCTTAAAATTTCTTCAATCTCATCAAGGTCTGTTTCTATATTTTGTCCAAAAGCCAAATCATTGATAATGGCTTCTAGATCCCTTCTTATATAACCGTCGTTTTCAATACTGCCGATCAATTGTCTGCCGATGAGTTTCTGTCTTTCATTCAACTTCAAAAAACCCAATTGGGTGATCAACTGCTCGTGGAGTGAAGCACCTCCCGAAATCGGAATCTCCCTATCATCCTCATCAGGAGAATAATTGCCGTCTCCCTGCATTTTGTATCCACTGTAATCATCACTCAGGTAATCGTCGATGTTTACATCTTTGTCTTCAAACCCTGATTCTTCCTCGTAACTGTCTTCATATTCGTTTTCCTCAGATTCATTGCTATCCTCTTCTTTTCCTTCTTCCAGAGCCGGGTTGATTTCTAGCTCTTCCTCTACACGTGATTCCAATTCTGCAGTCGGCACCTGCAACAGCTTGATGAATTGGATCTGCTGTGGAGAAAGTTTTTGGGAAAGTACCTGACTTAAATGTAGTTTTTGCATACACTAATATATTTCTAAAGAATTTAAACTGAAGTCTAACCAAAAACGGTGTTTAGTATACTTTCATTATTTCAAATTTAGGAAATAAGAACAAATTATTGATAAAAAGCTTATTTAATCGTTTTTTTGCATTCCCTTTAATCAACGATCATTTGTTGGTTACATTTTCACAAAAACAATCTTCCATTTCTATGGCTTTCAATAAAAGAATTAAAGTAAAGAAACTTCTCGAAAATAACCTCATTGGTCAGGATGCTATACTAATGGGTTGGGTCAGAACCAAGAGAAGCAATAAAAATGTAACATTTATTGCCCTGAATGATGGCTCTTCTATCAATAACTTCCAAGTGGTGGCGGATCCGGCATTTATCAGTGAAGAAGTTCTAAAGAAAGTAACCACAGGAGCCTGTCTGAAAATTACCGGAAAAATTGTGGCCTCCCAAGGAGCAGGACAGCAGGCCGAATTGGCTGCTACCACCATTGAAATCCTCGGGGAAGCTGATGCCGAAACCTATCCACTTCAGCCAAAAAAACATTCTCTTGAATTTCTAAGAGAAATAGCCCACTTGAGAATCCGAACCAATACTTTTGGGGCTGTTTTCAGGATTAGGCACGCCTTGGCTTTTGCGGTACATAAATATTTCAATGACAAAGGCTTCTTTTATATCCATACACCGATCATTACCTCTTCAGACGCAGAAGGTGCGGGAGAGACTTTTAAGGTGACCATTTTGGATATGAAAAATCCTCCTTTGACGGATGAAGGGAAAATCAATTTCAAAGAGGATTTCTTTGAAAAGGAAACAAATCTGACGGTTTCCGGTCAACTTGAAGGTGAACTTGCCGCTATGGGTTTGGCAGAGATTTATACTTTTGGGCCAACATTCCGAGCTGAAAATTCCAATACAGCGCGGCATTTAGCTGAATTTTGGATGATCGAACCTGAGATGGCATTCTTTGATGCTCAGGACAATCAGGATTTGGCAGAAGATTTCCTGAAATATGTGATTTCTTATGCATTGGAAAACTGTAAAGATGATCTGGAATTTTTGGACAAAAGAGCCCTTGAAGAAGAAACTGCAAAAAAAGCGGATCAAAGGAGTGAAATGGGACTCATTGATAGACTCAGGTTTGTGGTTGAAAATGAATTTCAAAGAATCACATATACCGAAGCCATTGATATTCTAAAAAATTCAAACCACAATAAAAAGAAAAAATTTCAATACCTGATAGAATCGTGGGGGGTGGATCTGCAGTCTGAACATGAAAGGTACCTTGTCGAAAAGCATTTCAACAAGCCTGTAATCCTCACCGATTACCCAAAAGACATCAAGGCCTTTTACATGAGACAAAATGATGACGGCAAAACAGTGGCTGCCATGGACATTTTATTCCCCGGGATTGGAGAAATTGTGGGTGGTTCTCAAAGGGAAGAAAGACTTGAGTACTTGACAAAAAGGATGGAAGAAATGCATATACCCACCGAAGAGATGTGGTGGTATCTTGATACAAGAAGATTCGGATCAACCCCACATGCCGGCTTCGGACTCGGCTTTGAACGCTTGGTGCTTTTCGTCACAGGGATGGGAAATATCAGGGATGTCATTGCATTTCCAAGGACTCCCGGACATGCTGAATTTTAAGCAAAAAAAAGCCGCTGATGAAGCGGCTTTTTTTTATATGGTTTTTTCAACTTCAAGCATGACAGATGCTTCGCCTATATCGACTACTTTTATTCTCCTTGCCAGAGGAATACAAAGCAAACTAAAGAATATAGCCAAATATCCCACAAAATTAAAATTGAGCAATATTCCGCCTTCACCTTCTACTAAAATCAAACCGGCAATAAAAGAGGCAATACCTGCGGCCAATTGTTGAACGGCGGAATTGAAGCTTAGAAAACTGCCTCTGTTTTCGGGTTTTGCAGTACCGGTAATCAAGGCAGCTGCGGGAACCATTCTACCATTGGAAGTCACAAAAAACAGCGTAGAAATCATCAATACAAAAGGAATGGGTGTTTGCCCCAAATGGGTAATCAATCCAATCGGAATGATGTTCAAAGTCATAAAAACTGTAAAAACTTTAATCTTTCCATGGTTATCGGTCAACTTGCCAACCCAAGGAGAAGTAAATATGGTAAATAACCCACCCGCCATATAGATATAAGTCAGCTGGATTTCCGAAAAACCAACATTGGCAACCATGTACGGACTCAAAAACGGGATAATCATAAACTGACCAAACATCATCATAATCGTGAGAGAAATTGCCCTCATCTGATTGCTGTTTCCTGTCACCCGTCTGATAACCTGCATCGGGGTTGGCTTGATCTGATGACTCTCAAGATGGGCCGTAATGGAAGGAATGAATTTGAAAATCAATACCAATATGATCAGCGAAAGTCCGGTCAGAAAAATGAAGGGGGCGTGCCAGTTGGAAATGCTTGCTATAAACAAACCAAAAGGAACACCCACTACCGAAGCAACAGAAAATGCCGCCATGACCAAACCCATGGCTTTGCCCCGGCGGGAATCAGGAATTACATCCCCGATTATGGCCATGATCAGAGCGGAAGTAAGTCCACCAAAAACACCTGAAATAATACGGGAAATCAACAAAATGGAATAATTTGGAGAAAGAGCACAGGCTATTGTTCCAAGTAAAAAGCCCGAAAATACCCACAAAAGGATTGTTCTTCTGTCATATTTATCCAAAATAAAAGCACCTAGAAAGCTGCTTATTCCGGCGCTAAAGGTGTAAGAGGAAACAAGTAATCCAAATTCTCTTGGCGTAATTTCAAAAATCCGCATCAATTGCGGTCCAAGAGGCATCAAAATCATGAAATCCACTATATGGGTAAAATTGATAGCCGCAATGGTCCAAAGTATTAATTTTTCTTTATTCATGAGATTGAAAAGATTCTTAATGCAACCAATGCGATTTTGTTAAAGTTCTCATTTCGGGGAAAAAACTCAATCAATCCCAAGATTTAAATACGTCTCAGGAATGGCTTCAATTATATCCGAGGCAATCATTCCCCTTCTCTTATTTTTGGAAGCCAATTCCCCTGCAAGTCCGTGATGATAGACACCGCAAATGGCGGCATGAAGGGGGTTGTACCCTTGACCAAGGAAAGAAGTAATTATCCCTGTGAGGACGTCGCCTGCGCCTGCCGTGGCCATATATTTGGTCCCTGAGGAATTGAAATATTGAAAACCCTCCGGGCAAGAGATCGATGTATAAGCTCCTTTCAATATAAGATAAATTCCAAATTTTGAAGAAAATTCCCGCGCTTTATCAAGTCTATCAAAATGGTCCGTACTCGGACCTACCAACCTCTCGAATTCCTTGAGATGAGGAGTAAGGATACTGTTTAAAGGCAAAAGATCGAGCAAATGCTTATTTTTCGAAAGAAGATTTAAACCATCCGCATCAATAACAACAGGTTTTTTCGCTGATTTTAGAATCTTTTCCAAATAATAGGAATCAATTTCAACTCCCCAACCCGGACCGATTCCCACAGCATCGAATTGAGCCAAGCTATTGAAGTCTAGGTCAGCTGACACCATTACTTCAGGAGCACCGATCTGCAAAACAAACCTTTCCTCAAAAGGGGCGTGGACATGAACCAGTCCACTTCCGGTTCTTAATGCTGCCTTTGAACTAAGCAAAATCGCCCCCATCTTACCTTTGCTGCCCCCAATCAGGAGAATCCTTCCGAAGTCTCCTTTGTGACTGAAATTATTAAAGTGCTTATGAAAAAGTGGGATGTCCTGTCGTTGTAAGAAAAATCTATTTTGGCTAAAGGATTTCAAAAAAACAGAAGGAATACCAATTTCTAATATCTCAACTTTACCTGTATAATCTGCATGTTCCGGAATCAAAAGCCCCATTTTTGGAAATTGAAAAGAACAGGTAAAGTCCGCATGGAATGCTGTCCCTTCCAAAATACCATCAGATGGAATTCCGGAGGGCATGTCTATTGCGATTTTTTGGGATTTTGCCTGATTTAGTAAATTGATACATTCCAAATATTTACCGGAAAGTGGCCTGTTCACACCGACACCAAAGATTGCATCAACACAAATATTTTCCTGTACCTGATCATAATCAAAACCTTCATGACTTATGACCCTAACACCTATTGGTAGTTTTTTGAAGTTGATTTGATAATCATGGCTACAATTCATGAAATCTTCAAAAGTCACTACAGTCAAGCCATAGCCTTCCATTTCTAGTAATCTCGCGATAGCCAAACCATCTCCCCCATTATTTCCCGGTCCACAAAAAATGAAAATGCCTTTGTCGCAATCTTTAAAATGAATTTTAAACCAGTCCAAAAAAGAGGTTGCGGCCGATTCCATCAAATCCCAAGATGATATGCCCTTTGACTGAACAAAAGCCTTGTCCAATTCTGACACCCTACTTCCCTTAATGATTTCAAGCATTTTTTATCTCGACAATGTTTTGAAAATCCTGTTTTGGAATCCTTAAAAGAAGCAAAAACCCAAGACCAACAAAGAAAAACAAACCCAAAGCCAAAGAGCTGTTTCTCATATTTCCGGTAATCTGCTCTATGATTCCATATGAAAATGTACCCAAAACTATGGCAATTTTCTCTGTCACATCATAAAAGCTAAAGAATGAAGCATGTTGGGTTGTGTCTTTCGGAATTAACTTGGAATAGGTCGAGCGTGAAAGGGATTGTATTCCCCCCATTACCATCCCAACTACAAAAGCCAAGGCGTAAAACTGATATTCGTTGACTACATAATAGGCTGCACCGCATATCAAAACCCAAATAAACACCATGATCACCAGTGAAATTTTATTACCCAAAGCTTTGGACAAATAAGCGAACAGATAGCTCCCGCCTATGGCCACGATTTGAATGATCAATATGGTAATAATCAATTTGTCACCAGGCATACCAAGTTCTTTGTCTCCAAATGAGGCCGCCAGGTACATGACCGTCTGTACACCCATACTATAAAAAAAGAATGCAGCTAAGAACCTGTGCATCACTGTTGTTCTTTTCACAATTTTAAAAATTTTGTTTATTTCTTTATAGCCTTGCATGAAAAGGGCTTTTTTAACCTTTTTGTTGTATGGGTTATTCGGTAAATATCTAAATGGAATCTGTGCAAAACCTGCCCACCAAACCCCTGTAATCAAAAAAGACCACCTTGCAGCTTGACCCCCATCGGCCAATCCAAATGTTTCAGGTGATTGAATCATGAATAAATTTAAAACCAACAATATAACACTTCCGATATACCCGAGTGCAAAACCTCTCGCGCTTAAAAAGTCAAACTCATCCTCCTCTGCAATTTCCGGCAAAAAAGCATTATAGAATACAATACTTCCCGCAAAACCTATACTCGCAAGTACCGCACAGATTATTCCATATTCCAAATTGTCCCCGTCAAAAAAGAATAAACCCAAACAGGCTGCAGAACCCAAATAGGCAAAGATTTTCATAAACAATAATTTTTTTCCTCCATAATCAGCCATTCCTGAAAGAAAAGGTGAAATCACCGCAATTACCAAAAAGGAAAAAGAAATCGAATAGGAATACAAAACGGTATTCACAATGTTAAAACCAAAAAATGAGACCACATCCCCGAATTCTTCAGAGGTGGTCACACTATTAAAATAAACCGGAAAGATGGTTGAAGTTATCACCAAGCTATATACAGAATTGGCCCAGTCATACATTGCCCAAGCATTCTGCACATTCTTCTTTTGACCAATTTTCAAAACTTCCATTAAATAAAAGTAAAAAAGCTACCCCAATGGGATAGCTTTATAGTTTGAAATCAAAATTTGATTATTTCTCAACTTTACCTGTAGATGCGTATAATAATTTACGTGCATCCGCTTCTCTCAATTCAAACTGAATATCTGAGATTGGGCCCATTTTCACGTCCCTATCAGCCTTCATTGAAATGGTGATCTGATCTCTTTCAACTTCAGATAACTTATCTTTTTCTTGGTTGACCCAAAAAATAATATCTTTTGTATTGATCAAAACATCATTGGCCTGAACTCTTGGCTCTGTTCCGTATAATGCCGGTTTCTTAGGCTTTCCAACAAAGAGATAAGATATCAGCGTCTTTTTCTCCAGTTTTTGAAGTTGGGTTGCCTGAGGAAGTTTTTGCTCCACCAATATGTCCTGTTCCCTCAAAACTGTTGTAACCATGAAAAAGAACAAAAGCATGAAGATAATATCAGGCAATGCTGAAGTCGGGATATTTTCCGAGGTTTTGGTTTTTTTCTTAAACTTTCCCATATCAATTTGCTCCTATTTTATCCGGTTCAGCGATTGAAATCGCCAAAGGAAGACCTTCTTTACCTTTATCAATAAGCGCTTTTTCGGCAGGATTTTTTCCTGTCAATGCTCTGTATTGATCAGAAGTCAGTCCGACTCTTTCAGCATAAATTTCAAAATACGCTCTCTTTACTTGATCAAGTACCTCAAGGTACTTTTCATAACTAGTTCCTCTATTGGTCTTAATAGAAACAACAGCGCCACCACTCATTGGATGATCTGAAGATTTTGGATCTCGGTTAGCTCTTGCTTTTAATGACTGCGGTAAGCCATTAAATAAGGCGATAGCATCCGCATCCGGAGCCCCGAAATTCAAAAGAAAATCTTTGATATCCTCTGAAAGCAAATCTGTATTGTCGACATATTCACCTTCTACAAGAAGCTGATCATTCGCATTCACCAATATATTGAAGATGTTTCTTTCATTCAATTTGATATCAGGTGGCGGAACGTTTGGATCCTGCTTGGGAGGAAGGAGGTTTTGAATTCCTTTATCAGAGGCAATGGTAGTAGTGACCAGGAAGAAGATAAGCAACAGAAAAGCAATGTCCGCCATGGAACCTGCATTTACCTCTTGGGATGTTCTGTTTTTACTTTTGGCCATTATTTTACTGCTTTAGAGATTTCAGTTATCACAATCCCTGCCAAAGCAGCAATTGTCAAAATATAAGTCATAATCAATGTACCTCCGATAAATTTTGACATGCCTTCCGTAAGATTGAACGGATCAGCAGCAAACTTTGGAGTTACTTCTCCATCAGAAATGGTGAAGGCTATGAAGAACAAAACCAACAAAGCAACAAGTGCTAGGGCTGATTTTAGTAGACTTTTGGGATCATCGAGTGATTTTATCAAAGGCAATACAACTGCCGCCAACACTGCTACAATTACCAAAAGATCAGATACGTAAAGCATAATATCTATAGAATCCATATCTATTTTTTCTTTAAGTGTGGAATATTCACATGAACTAAGTTCAGGTGAAAATTATTTTGATAATTTATGCTTCACAAGAATATCAACCAATGAAATGGAAGCATCTTCCATGGCATTGACCAATGAATCAATCTTGGAAATCAGGTAGTTGTAGAACAACTGAAGGATAATCGCAACGATCAAACCTGCTACAGTTGTCAAAAGGGCGATTTTAATACCATTTGCAACAAGAGATGGAGAGATATCACCGGCAGCTTCGATCGCATCGAATGCACCGATCATACCGATTACAGTACCCATGAAACCCAACATCGGAGCCATAGAAATGAATAGTGAAATCCAAACCAAGCCTTTTTCTAATCGACCCATTTCAACTGATCCGTAGGCGATGATAGACTTTTCTACCATGTCAATTCCTTCGCTATATCTCATTAAACCTTGAGTAAAGATCGAAGCAACAGGGCCTTTGGTGTTTCTGGTAACATCTTTGGCAGCTTCAATTCCGCCTTGACCTAAAGCGTCCTCAACTTTAATCAAAAGCTTCTTGGTGTTTGTAGTAGAAAGGTTTAGAGTGATGATCCTTTCAATAGCAACAGCAAGACCTAGTATCAAACAGATCAATACCGGTGTCATGTAAAGGGGGTCACCTTCAATGAACTTTTCTTTGATAACTTGGTGGAAACTTTTTTCTTCAGTGATGATCTCGTCATCAACAATCACTGGAGCCGCTGCGGCTTCTTCCACAACTTCAGTAGTTTCAACTGCGGCAGAATCCTGAGCTTCTGCATCTTGAGCTTTCGTAGTCACCGGAAACATCAATATTCCGGAAAGCATGAACAAAGCGATTAACTTTTTCATAGAGTAGTTTTTAAAGAGAATTAAATTAAGGTTAAACGGTTTCTAAAGTAATAATGAGATTTTAAAGTTATCATTTTTTCATTTCAAATTGCAAAGGAAACTTTCATAAATTTTTTAAAAAGGACATAAGCATTCTTGAATCTGAAATTCCCGAAAGCTAAACCAAGGAAAATGAAAGGTTTAGAAAATTTATACAAAAGGACATAGATAGGAAATAAATGGAATGAAAACGGGATTTGAGGAATTTCTGAGATTAAATCCTTCGTAATTTTGGTTTAAATCAGGTATTTGCCTCTAATTTGGAAGGGACAAAAAAAGTATTCCGTCAGCTAAAAGAAGCAAAAAAAAAAGATAAGCCGATGACTTATCTTTTTTGCAGAGAGGAAGGGATTCGAACCCTCGATACCCTTTAGAGGTATACACACTTTCCAGGCGTGCTCCTTCAACCACTCGGACACCTCTCTATTTTGATCCTTTTCTGAATCGGAGTGCAAAGAAATAAATTAATCAGAGGCTATCCAAGCATATCTAGAAAAATAAGCTTCAATCTTGACAAGAACCAAGTCTTCATTTTTTAACAGACGGAAGTTGGAAGACGGAAGACGGAAGTTGGGGGCACTTGGAATTTAAATCAGGGAATCTGTAAAAAAGTCAGATGACTCATGACCGATGACGTATGTTGGGTTAAGTGGAAGTCGGAAGACGGAAGTTGGGGGCGCTTGAAGTTTAAGAGCAGGAATAAGTAAAGATGACCAGTGACCGATGACCGATGTTGGATGAATCGGGCTTATTGAATATAACTCAGGAAATGAATAGCTGGAGTTTTAATGAAATGGTAGTCTAAAGCTTTTTCCCTTAATTCGGCGCGGACATTTCCCCTGCTATGGGTAATACAAGTTTTCTCCTGACTTCGGCATCATCCGTTTCATTTCCCAAAAGGAACATCATCTTGGTAACGGCCGCTTCGGTGGTAATATCGCTGCCACTCAATACACCGATTCTTTTCAAATCCTTGCTTGTATGGTATCTTCCCTGAATGACCCTGCCACCGTTACATTGCGACACATTGAGGATGATGATTCCTTTTTTGACTGCTTTTTCCAAGGATTCAATAAACCACTTTTCACTTGGGCTATTGCCGGAACCATAAGTTTCTAATACTACTCCCCTCAATCCCTTGATGCTGAAACAGGAATCCAAGACTGCCGCTGTGATGCCGGGAAAAAGCTTGATGATGATCACATTGTTGTCCAGCTTGTTAAAAAACTTCAGTTTTTTGGTTTCCTCGTAAGGTCTGATCACTGCTAGGTTATAATCAATGATAATCCCTGCTTCTGCCAGGGCAGGATAGTTTTCAGATTCGTAAGCATCAAAATGAACGCTCTGCACCTTTTTGGATCGATTGCCTCTCAATAACATATGGTTGAAAAAAATACAGACTTCGGGTACCACCGGCTTTCCGTTTGATTTTGCGGAAGCGATCTCCAAGGCAGTCATCAGGTTTTCCCGGGCATCAGACCGCATCGCAGAAATCGGCAACTGCGCACCGGTAAATACTACAGGCTTGCTCAGTCCATTGAGCATATAACTCATCATCGAAGCAGAATACGCCATGGTATCTGTGCCATGCAAAATCACAAACCCATCATAGCTGTCATAATTTTCATAGATGATATAAGCCATGTCAAACCAATGCTGCATGCTGATATTGGAGGAATCAATCGGTTCAGGAAAGGAAATGACTGTAATGGCGATGTTCATATTGGTCAAGGTCGGGACCTTTTCCATAATCTGCCCAAAGTTGAAAGGGACCAAAGCGCCTGATTCGTCATAGGCCATGCCCAAAGTTCCTCCTGTATAAATAATGAGTACAGAAGAATGAACTGCATTTTTGGCCGCTGTATTGATCCTGATTATTTTATAATTCATAACTAAAAATGATGAAAAATTTTTCTTGAATTTTCTTCCGTGGTTGCCGAAACCTGCTCCAAAGTACTCATCGTCAAATCCCCTACCCGCTGCGCTATTAAAGGAATGTACTCCGTGGAGTTCCTTTTGCCCCGATGTGGCACAGGAGCAAGGTAAGGTCCGTCCGTTTCCAAAACCAGATGTTCCAAACCGATTTCCGGCAACACTTTGTCTAATCCTCCATTCTTGTAGGTTGATACCCCTCCTATCCCAAGCAAAAAACCCAACTCAATGATTTCCTTGGCTTGATCGACTGACCCTGTAAAACAATGGAAGATCCCTTTCAGGTCATCCGTTTTTTCTTCCCTGATGATGGCGATGGTCTCGTCCATGGATTCCCGGCAATGCAATATGATCGGCCATTTCATTTTCTTTGCCCATTGGATCTGGATTTTTAGCGCTTCCTTTTGCTGCTCAAAGAAAGTCTTGTCCCAATACAGGTCAAGTCCCGTCTCTCCTATTCCTGCAAACTCCCGCTTTCCGATCCATTCCTCCATAATATAGAGCTGCTTTTCAAATTCAGCGTTGACATCGCAGGGATGCAAGCCCATCATGGGGATACAGACACCTGGATTTTCCACCTCTGCCTCCAACATCACATCAATGGAATCCACATCGACATTTGGCATGTAGATTTTGTGTACGCCATTCTCCAAAGTCCTCCTTATCACTTCGTCCCTATCCGCATTATATTTGTCAGAATAGATATGGGCATGTGTATCTGTAAACTTCATCCGTATTTTCTCCCTTTCCAGTCTGTTTTTGAAGGCCAAAAATAATAAACTATTGTGGACCATGAGGTAAACAAATAATATATTTCAAAAAGGAACAAAGTGGCAATTTTTAATTTTTGACCTGTTTTGAGCGAGAATAAGTAAACAAATACGGATTGGATTGCCACTTTAATCAGCCAAACCGTGACTCCTTCAAAAGGATGTAAAAAACACAAATAAATAATACAGGGAAAAAATAAGACCTGCATAGCCAAAACAGCTCTCCAATACATCGGCAAATCCATTGCTCCATGCATCCACCTCTTTCTTTGGTCCAATAATCCTTTCAGATTTTGTTGAGGCAAAGTCTCCACGAGATTATCAGCTGAGACATGATGGATAGCTTTATATCCTTTCTTTTCGATGGCTTTGCCCATTTCAAAATCTTCTGTGAGGGAAAATGGAATGCCTTCAAATCCTCCCACAGAGTCATATGCCTTTTTTGAAATCAGCATGTTATTTCCCATAGAGGTCACCGAAATATCGAGGTCATTCATCACCTTGACCATCCCCAACGAAAGCCACCAATCGAAGGCTTGCATCTTTGAGAATGTAGCATCAGCACCGATATGCGTGATGCCGGTGACGATACCGGCATCAGCGTTTTTTTGAGTCAAAACCATGGATTTGACCCATTTTGATGGAACCGCACAATCTGCGTCCGTGAAAAGGTACATGTCTCCCCCCGCGGATTTAGCCATTTGGGAAAGGGCGTTCGCTTTGCCGTTCCTTCTCTTACCATCGCCTTCAACCACCTCCACCAATATGGAATTGGAATGGTTAACCACCCAAGAACTGAGGATTGCGGCTGTCCCGTCTGTGCTTCTGTCATTTCCAAAGACAAATTGGATCCTGTCTTTTGGGTAATCAAGTTTCTCTATGGAATCAAGACAACGCGGTAAGTTTTGAGCTTCATTCCTACAAGGAATCAATACACTGACTTTTGGAAAATCCGGTTTTTGGGCTTCGCCGTATTTTTCAAAATTCATCTGAAGCAAAACCACAAGCAAAAAATCCTGCAACAGCAATAAAAAAACCACTATTACCGCCAATCCATAAATCATAACAAGCCTGTTTGAAAGCCCTTGTCTATTATAAAATCCAGATAATCGGGCAATACCTTCTTAACAACCCTTTCTGTTTTTTGTTGGTCGTGAAAAAGTACGATTGATCCGTTTCGGCTGTACTGCATGGTTTTGGACAGGCATTTCTCCGCACTTTGATCCTGGTCATAATCTCCGGTCAAAACATCCCACATGACGATCTGATGATGTGCTAGTACAAGCTTTGATTGGCTTTTGCTGATCTTACCATAAGGAGGACGGAAATTTACCGGGCTTACATCAAGGGTATCCTGAAGGATCTTCTGGCACTTTTCAATATTTTCCAGATACAAGGCATCAGGATTTCGGTATCCGTCCAAATGGTTAAAAGTGTGGTTACCGATTCCGTTTCCTGCTTGGATTACTTCTTTGGCAAGGTTAGGATGCTTTTCGACATTTGCCCCGACCATAAAAAACGTGGCTTTCATATCTCTTTTTGAAAGCTCATTCAATACGAAATCCGTAATCCCCGGTACCGGACCATCATCAAAGGTCAGGTAAATCGTCTTTTCATCCCGGTTTTTGTTCCAGATAAATTTATCGAAAACTTTCGGGATCAAGGAGGGCACATGATGCATCCAGACCATTTTATTGCAATCTTAAGCTGAGCAGGGTAATGTCGTCCCTTTGCTCACCACCGGTGGAAAAAATTCTCAATTCCTCAAAAAACAGCTGATGAAACACACTTGGATCAAGGCAAAGGTGGCTTTTGACAAATTGATTGAAGCGGTCATCTCCATATTCCTTTTCATTCTTGTCAAAGCTTTCGGTCAAGCCATCCGTATAAAGATGAAGTGTAAAGCCTTTAAGATGGATTCTTTTGCCCACTTCCAGGAATGGCAATTCTTCAAATGCCCCAAGTACAGTCGTCCCTGCACCCAATGTCTCTGTTCTTTTTTCTCCCTCCCAACACAATACCGGAGGATTGTGCCCGGCATTGACGTAGGTCAGTTCCCTTTTTTTGTAATTGTAATAACCTAGAAAAAAAGTAATGAAGCGCTCCCCTTTGGTATTGTCAAAGATGGTATAATTCAACTGCTCCACGATCATCTTCAAATCTGAAGAACTCCTCAGTAAAGTCCTCAATGCTGCCTGGAAATTGGACATGAGCAAAGCCGCCGGCATGCCCTTGCCTGAGACATCGGCAATACAGAAAAAGACCTCTTCCTCGGATTTTTGGATCAGATCATAATAATCTCCGCCTACCGTAGAATGGGGAATGTAAGTCACTTTGGCTTTGAGCTTGTCAGTCTGTGGAAGGACTGCAGGAAAAAGCATCCGCTGCACATTGGATGCGATTTCCATTTCCTTATTGAGCCTTTCCTGCTCAAGTTGCCGCTTGGCAAAGCGCTTGTTTTCCAATGCCACCACCATGATATTGGTCAGGGCTTGGGTAAAATCAAGGTCTAAGTCCTCTTTTTCATCTTTCTTTTTGAGAAAAAGAATGGCAAGCATTTTCTCCTTGTGGAAAACAGGAAGGTAATTTTCAAGTTCAGCAAACGAGAAACCTTCCCCAACCTCAATATTCAATTCTCCGCTCGCTTTGTCAAAATTTATTTTTTCAGAAAGAATAGCATCAGGGACTTTGCTTTTGATCCCGTGGCTGATTTTTTTTTCAAAGTGGTCATGGTTTGACATGTACAAAAGAATAGACTTGATATTCAAATGCACCAAGCAGGTAAATTTGAATATATCAAAAAGCACAGCCGCAGACTTATTCTCATTGATTGCCTGGGTGATTTCCAAGAGTGCCTTGAGCTCAAGTTCCTTCTTTTGATATTTGACTAGTTGTACGGTCACGTCAGTTTTTTTAGAGGGCATTATGTTCCATAAGGCCTTTTTTGGTGGCGAGGTAAAATAAATCCTTTCCTTTTGCATCAAAATCCACCGTACCGAAAACCTCATCGTCAGGTGCAAAAAGACATCTGATATATCCTTTCGAATGGAGAGCTTTCAAGGTAACCAAAAGCCTTTGGTCTTCCCATCCCAAGGTTTCTTTCAGGTAACTAAAGGGCTGGACGAAATACAATTCATCCAGTAAATCAAACTCATTGTCAGTCATTTTATTTTGTATTCAGACCCAAAATTAACCCTTCCCAGAAGAATATCTGCCTTTCCACTCAAATTTTACAAATAAAGCCCCGAGTGCACTTACAAGAACGTAAACAGGATGGACTATTCCCGTGAACAAAAACCAGATCCAATGCGGTCTCATCCCGAAACTCCTCAAAAAATTTCCCAAGGTTTGTGTTTCAAAGTAAATCTTCAAAATCCAGACTGCTGCAAATACCAACATCCCGGGGATTCCCATAAAAAGAAGGGAAAAACTCAAGAGGAAGGCAACCTGAACAGCAACCGGGAGGACTGAAGCGAAGGTATGGGAGAATGATTTGTGGGAATTCCATTTTGATGCCCATCTGATTCTTTGTGAAAAGAGTGCCTTCAAAGAACCTTGCGGCTGAGTAAAAACAAGATTTTCTTTCAGGTAAACAACAGATTCCGGTCCGAATTTATTGACCATCTTTTTCAATAAAAACTCATCATCTCCCGACAAAAGACCCTCATTCCCCTGATATCCCTCTACCTCCAAAAAGGCCGATTTTCTATAAGCCATATTGGCCGCACTGCACATGATGGGAGAACCCATAAAAAACCCGGCCTGCGTGACCAACAGGATACTCGCCCATTCGATCTGTTGGAAATTTTCAAAAAAACCGATATCTACTTTGGGTAAAACAGGACCTGCGACCATTTTTATGCTTTCATCGGAAAAGGGCCGGATCATTTTCTCCACCCAATCCGTGGGTAGAAAACAATCTGCATCGGTAGTCAGGATAAGACTTCCAAAGGCTTTTTTGATTCCGGTTTTCAGTGCGGCTTTCTTTCCTTCACCTTCGGTTTCTAGCGAATGGACATCCAATTGCTCATCTGATAGTGATTCAATCAATTCATCAAGCTTCTTTTTCCCACCATCTTCACTATGGTCATTGATAAAAACAAGCTGTAGCGGCCTAAGGGAAAGGCCTGACAATTGGCCAAAAATTGTTGGAATATTTTGTTCTTCATTCCTGTAGGGAATCAAAATGGTAACCAACTCAGGCTCTCTATATTCGGGAAAAATTTGGGGTTTTTGCTTCCAGGTTTTGCCCAATAAAAGCAGCAGAAGCCCATAAACTATCCCAAACAAAAGGTAAAATGTTAGCATGAATTGCTTTAACTTGCGGTAATGAGTAAAGAAGATAAAAAAGACGCAAAGGAAAAAATAATTTTGGGGATTGACCCCGGCACCAATGTGATGGGCTATGGTTTGATCCTGATTGAAGGTAAAAAGTACAGTCTACTGCAGTTTGGTGTCATCCATCTCAAAAAGTATGTCGGGCATGAATTGAAGCTGAAAAAGATATTTGAGAGAGTCACAGGTATCATTGATGAATTTCATCCTGACACGGTGGCTTTAGAAGCGCCATTCTATGGCGAAAACGTCCAATCCATGCTCAAACTAGGCCGCGCGCAGGGCGTCGCCATGGCAGCAGCTTTGGCGAGGGATATTCCGATTACGGAGTATTCTCCCAAAAAAGTCAAGCAATCTGTCACCGGAAATGGAAATGCTTCCAAAATCCAAGTGGCAGAAATGCTCAAAACCCTTCTCAAAATAGAAGAAATCCCAAAGCTTCTTGATGCGACTGATGCGCTTGCAGTAGCCCTCTGCCATCATTTTCACGATGGAAGGCTGCAGACAAGAGGCCGGACGGCAGGATGGAAATCATTTCTGGAAGACAACCCTAACAGGGTAAAAAGTCCAAAATGAAGTTTTCTATCTTACTTTAGGTTGACGTTTTCTGATAAACCACATATCCATTGAATGTCTGATCTGACATTTCTTTCGGTATACCAAATATTCCAAAGATGGAAGCCATCCTCAATATCCTTCAAAAATTTTCAAACATCCCACAAGAATCCTTGGAGCGGTTTGTCGGGAAACTTCACGAAAAAAGCATTCCCAAAGGAGAAACATTGATCCGGGAAGGGGAAGTTTGCAATCAGCTTTCATTCATCAACAAAGGATTTGTCAGGAGTTTTTATTTTAAGGATAAAAAGGACATCACTATCAGCTTCAGCATGACGGGTGAGTTCATCGCATCCATGTCCAGCTTTATTTCCCAAAAGCCTTCTTACGAAACCATCGAAGCCCTCGAACATTGCTACCTGTACCAAATCAGCTACCAAGACTTAATGGATTTGTTTGAAAAAGACAGTCATTTGGAGCATTTGTACCGGCTGATTCTGGAGCAATATTACGTTGCTTTAGAAGAGCACCTCATTTTTTCAAAGTTCAAAACCGCCAAAGAGCGCTACCTTGAATTGATAGAAACCAAACCTCTTATCATCCAAAAAGCAGCAGTCGGTCAGGTTGCTTCTTACCTCGATATGAGCCTGGAAACGCTGAGCAGAATCCGGTCAAGCATCTGATTTTTTGATTTTTATCAATAGCCTTCCCTCACAATAAATTGTAATTTTGAAAATTATCAAAATTGGTAAAGCGTATTTTCTCTTTATCCAATTCAAATTTCTTTCCAAAAAACCCCAAAATCTACTATGAAAGATCTCAGTCGATACATTCCCTTTTTTGCTTTGGTATTTTTGTACCCTGTACTATTTTCTTGCAACAGCAGCACGACGGAGAGCACTTTTGATTCCTCCAAATTAAGAATAGCCACCCAGGAAGAAATCGAGAAAGTCATCGAGCAGTTTGTACTTGCAGAAGACAGTACTGTCATTGAAATACCTGCGGGATTCTATGCCTTGAAAACCCAACTGATCCTTGACAACAAAAACCACATTACCATCAAAGGGGCGGGACTGACCGAAACTGTGCTTTCCTTCCAGGACCTTAAGGCCGGAGGTGAAGGTGTCAAATTGGTAGGCAACAATATCACCATCCAAGACCTGAGTGTCGAAGATGCACCCGGTGACGGCATCAAATCACAGCATTGCGACGGGATTACCTTCCGAAAAGTCAATGTCACCTGGACCAATGGCGACAAATCCAAAAACGGCACTTATGCCATCTATCCTGTCCAATGTAAAAATGTCCTGATCGACGAGTGCATCGCTTCCCATTCCAAAGATGCCGGGATTTATGTCGGCCAATCTGAAAACATCATTGTCCGGAATTCTCTAGCCTTTGGCAATGTGGCGGGAATCGAAATCGAAAACTCTGACAATGCCGAAGTTTACGGAAATACAGTCAGGGACAATTCAGGAGGGATTTTGGTATTCAATCTTCCCGGTCTTCCAAAGTCCGATGGGCGGGGCACAAAAATCTACAACAACGAAATCCTCCACAACAACCATAAAAATTTTGCCACTGCGCTGAGTGAGGATCCCAACGGAAATACTGTGACGATGATTCCTCCCGGTTCGGGCATCGTCATTTTGGCTGCCAAAGAAGTGGAAATATTTGACAACAGAATCCACAAAAACAAAACAGTGGGACTCGCCATTGCCAACTACCACGTCACAGGATTCCCGATGGATGCCCCAAATTGGTCTCCTTTTACCTCAAATGTTTTTGTACATGACAATGACTACCAAAGAACCTGGCATTTCCCTGATTTCACCAAGGAATTTGGGCAGCTGATTTCAGTGTACAATGCCCATGGATTTGCAAGAACTCAGGACATCATCTATGATGGATTTTGGGACAAGACCATATCAGACAATATCCAATCAAATCCCATGAAAATCTGTATCAGGGAAAAGGAAATGGAAAAGATGCATTTTACGCTTTTTGATCTGTGGGAAGGTGAGGACAATATCAAATCATCCAAGGATTATGCACCTTTCAATTGTGAAGTTCAGGTCAAAACGGATGTCAGTGCCATTGCGAATCTTTAAGTTATGAAATCGTATAAAAAGTACTTTTCGATTAACCTGGCTTTAGGCCTACTGCTTTTGGTTTTTTCCTGTGAAAAAAAACAGACAGAAACCAAAATCAGCAAGGTCGAAATCTCAGAAATAGAAGCGCCTTTGGTCGAGACTGCTTCTCTGGATTTCAGTCAGATTCCTTTCAAAAACCTGTCGGATTATGGCTTCTTCAAGGGAAAACTGAAGTCCCTTGATCCTGATGACGGAGTGCTTTTGTATGAACCTGCTTCTTCCCTGTTTACTGATTATGCACACAAGTCAAGGTTTATCTGGATGCCTGAAGGTACTGCTGCTAGCATCCGGGAAGATGACGAAGGCAGCATGGATTTTCCTGACAATACGGTCATCATCAAGAACTTCTATTATCCTGCCGACTTCAGAAAACCTGAAGCGGAAAAAAGAATCGTAGAAACCCGCCTGATGGTAAAAAGAAACGGGGTTTGGGATGCCTTCCCATACGTTTGGAAAGAAGACCAAAGCGATGCAACCTATAAAGTCGTAGGAGCAGAAATCGAGGTGGCGTGGACTGACCTTCATGGGAAAGAGCAAGTCATTAATTACATCGTGCCCAACAAAAACCAATGCAAAAGCTGCCACAATGAGAAAGAGCAACTTGTTCCTATCGGTGTCAAAGCCAAGCACCTCAACCATGAAATCAGATTTGCCGAAGGAGAAAAAAACCAACTCATAAAATGGCAAGAAATGGGATACCTCTCGGATCTGAATGATCAAACAACTTATCCAGCCATGGTGGATTACAACATTCCTTCCCATTCCTTAGAACTCCGCGCAAAAGCTTATCTAGACATCAACTGCGGACATTGCCACCGGGCGGATGGACCCGCAAGCACTTCAGGTTTGTTTTTGACTTATGAGGAAACCGATCCTTTGAAATTGGGGATCAGCAAAACCCCTGTTGCGGCAGGCTTCGGTGCCGGGACATTCAAATACGATATCGTACCCGGGCAGGCAGACCAATCCATCCTGACTTACCGTATGTCCACCAATCAGGTGGGTGCCGCAATGCCCGAAATCGGAAGGGTTACTGTCCACAATGAAGGTTTGGAATTAATCAGGGAGTGGATCAATGGGATGAAATGAAATAGTACCCTCAATAAATATTTGACTTAACTTGTTTGTAGCGACCATTTATCTAGGTGCAATAGGATATTAATGGATATTGGATATTAATTGATATTGTGCTGTTAACCAACCGTTTGAAAGGCTTTGATAGCCAACCCATCAATCCATAAAAACTTATTGAGAAAAATCTTCTTTAAGAATCAAAACAGCCAAAATACGTGGAAGAAAAAATAAAGGAGCTTAAAATGCGGTATAGAACCGCTTCCAAAAATGAACAGGCCCTAATTGATCAAGAAATGGAAAATTTAGCTTTAGAAAATCCTGTAGCATTTTCCAAAGCAATGTTGGAGGATATGGAGAAAACCATCAATGAAGCAAAAGAACTCCACAAACAAAAAGGCCGAATCGATTGATTCGGCCTTTTGATTTTTAATCCTTATAAACCCCACTAGGCCATTTGTCATTGGCTACATTGATATCTGTGATCACTTTGTCAGGATCAATTTCAACACCGACAACTTTTTTATCTACTTTCAGCAGGTGACTCCATTGGTTTCCTTTGAACCAGATTTCTACAGGTAGCATTCTTCTTTCCTTTTGACCGTCATCGTAGGTGATTTCCAAAAGTACCGGCATCGGCATTTCGCCTAGATTGGAAAGAGAAACCAAATAATTGGCTCCGTAAGGCTGCACGCTATTGATGGCGAGGTCAATGTTGGCATTGCTGTAGAACCAACCTTTCCAGAACCAATCCAGGTTTTCACCTGCAACGTTTTCCATGTGGTTGAAGAAATCCGTGGGCTGTGGATGCTTGTATGCCCAGGTTTTGATATAAGACCTTAAGGCATTGTCAAAACGCTCCGGCCCTAGAACATATTCCCTCAACATGATCAAACCCAAGGCCGGTTTCATGTAGGCGACCATGCCAAGGTTATTGGATTGGGTTCTGTCAGCATGCGTGGCGATCGGTTCGCGGTCTTTGTTGGTCAGCCAACCAAGGTATCTTCTGGTTTGGATTAGGGAGTTGGTATACTCTCCATTATTGAATTCCAGGAAACTGTAATAATTGATGAAAGTATTGAATCCCTCATCCATCCATGCATGTCTTCTTTCGTTTGTTCCTACTACCATTGGGAACCAATTGTGTCCAAACTCGTGGTCAGTTACTCCCCAAAGTCCTGCACCTTTGGATCGCCAACTACAGAAGTTGACTCCCGGATATTCCATGCCGTTGATTTCTGCGGCCACATTGACGGCAACCGGATAAGGGTATTCATACCATTTTTTGGAATAATGCTCCACAGAAGCTTTGCTATATTCTGTAGACCTTCCCCAAGCTTCCTGACCGTCACTTTCTTTTGGATAGACAGATTGCGCCATGGCTTTCTTCCCACTTGGCAAGTTGATCCTAGCTGCATCCCAGATAAATGCTTTGGAAGAGGAAAAAGCCACATCTCTTGCATTGTTGATTTTGAAATGCCAAGTCATGGTTCCTTCCTGTTTTGGACGATGATTGGCATAATCTGTCACTTCTTCAGGACTGATGAGGTACACACGCTCATCACTTTGAGCAGCTTTATTCATCCTGTTCTGCTGCTCTTTGGTAAGCACTTGGGTAGGATTGAGCAATTCCCCTGAAGCAACAACAATGTGGTCAAAAGGTACAGTAACCTTATATTCAAAATCCCCATAACCAAGGTAAAACTCGCCTGCACCAAGGTAGGGATCTGTATTCCAACCTGTCACATCGTCGAATACTGCGACTTTGGGATACCATTGCGCCATGGCGTAGATCGTACCGTCTTTGACCTTGAGGCGGCCCATGCGGTCCATTCCTTTTTCAGGAATTTTGTATTCGAAGTCCATAGAAACAGTCGCCTTTCCACCATTGGCTGGAATGGGCTCTGCAAAAAACACCTGCATCCTCGTGTCGCTGATCAGGTGTTTCTCCGAAACAGGTCTGTTTTTCCCGACGACTTGGGCTTTGAGGTTTTCGATTTTATAGCCGCCATCCACATCACCATTGTAGCGGTTGCCCTGTACAGGAGTGGTCAGTTGTCCCCTTGAGTCTGCGGTAAACCTGTTTTGCTCTAGGTAAAGCCATACAAAATCCAGATTCTCAGGGCTGTTGTTTTTGTAGGTGATGGTGATTTTTCCTTTTAGGGTATGGTTGGTTTCGTCCAAAGCCACGTCAATCAGATAATCGGCACCGTTTTGCCAGTACATCGGACCGGGCTTACCGGAAGCAGTCCGATAGGCTGTACCTTGTCTATACCCAAATTCGGTAA
The DNA here is from genome assembly GCF_022538115.1 of Cognataquiflexum rubidum. Classification (GTDB taxonomy): domain Bacteria; phylum Bacteroidota; class Bacteroidia; order Cytophagales; family Cyclobacteriaceae; genus Cognataquiflexum; species Cognataquiflexum rubidum. Next base: position 24,797 of record NZ_JAKZAL010000020.1, read on the forward strand.
ATGCCCCGTCTCTGTTGTCTGTGACTACTTGGGCCCGAATATCCTGTCCAAAAACCAATGCAATAACAAATGCAAAAATTTTTACACTTTTAATTCTTATCATAAATTCCAACTATTTAATATTTCGGCTAAAATACAGAATAGGATCAGAAGAAAAAATTCATTTTTAAGCTCCCAAATCCTAAATAACCAAAAATTCACGCAAAAAGGGAAATTTGGAAATCGAAATAAATCATGGGTACTTTGCCTGCTCAAAAACCACGGCTATTCATGCGAATTAGATTTACTATTTTGGGTTTGTTACTTTCATTTGGCATTGCGAAAGCCTCTCAGGATACCACGACTTTGGATTTGGGCGAAGTAACCATCATGGAAAACAGGATGGAAATCCCTTTCAACAAAGTTTCCAGAAACATTACCGTCATCAACAGGAAGGCTATAGAAACCACTCCTGCGAGAAGTTTACAAGAGGTTCTTTCATTTACCCCGGGGGTCGATGTAAGACAAAGGGGAGTCAGCGGCGTGCAGGCAGATATCGGGATCCGAGGCGGAAATTTTGAGCAGACACTGATGCTGATCAACGGCATCAAACTCACCGATCCGCAGACCGGGCACCATATGGTCAATATTCCTGTTCCCCTACAAGCCATCCAAAGGGTAGAGGTGCTGAAAGGCCCGGGGTCGAGGATTTTTGGACAAAATGCCTTTGCAGGTGCTGTCAATGTCATCACCACGCTTTCAGATAAAAAAAGTCTCAATATCCAGGGATTTGGAGGTGATTTTGGAATGCGTGGGGGAAGTATTGTTTCTTCCCTTCCTGTCGGAAAATACAAACAAACCATCTCCGCTTCCCATGATGCTTCAGACGGACATTGGTACAATTCAGATTTTAAAGTAACCAACCTGTTCTATGAATCGGGATTTGACATCAATGACCGAAATGAAATCCGGGCCATGGCAGGATATTCCGATCGGGACTTTGGGGCAAATGGCTTCTACACCAATTCCTTTCCCGACCAATGGGAAAGCGTTCAGACTTTTCTTGCTGCCCTGAGTTATACTTACAGATTTGACAAACTCTATTTTCAGACACGCGGATATTGGAGAAGGAATGACGATGAGTTCAGACTCAAGAGAAATGAACCCGCTTTCTACACGAATCTACATACCTCAGATGTTTTTGCATTGGAGCTGAATGGCACCTATACTTCCAAAATCGGAACCACGGGGTTTGGGATTGAAGGCAGGGAAGAGAAAATCGAGAGCACAAACCTTGGCAACAGAAGCCGGACTTTTGCGGGAATCTTTGCCGAACACAGGATTGAATTCGCCGAGAAATTTGACTTCCGGGCGGGACTTTATTCCAATTACTACAACGAATACAAATGGAAGCATTTTCCCGGAGCGGAAATCGGCTATCAGGTCAATGCCTTTTCCAGGCTTTATTCCAATTATGGAATCAGCTTCCGGATTCCGTCTTTTACCGAATTGTATTATGAAGATCCAAGCAACCAAAGCAATCCTAACCTCTTGCCCGAAGAAGCTGAAAACTTTGAAATCGGCTGGAAATTCAGCAAAAGCAGGTTGCGGACTGAGTTGGTGTTTTTTCACAGATTCACTCAAAACCTGATCGACTGGAACAGAGAACCAAGCGAAACCCAACCCAACCGCAACAAGTGGACACCACAAAATATCTCTGAAGTGCGGTTTAACGGTGTCGAGACATCTATCCAATACCTTGCTGACTTGGGAGGCGAAAATGCCAAAATCAAGGAATTGATGTTCAGCTACAACTATATCAATGCCGACCTCAATCAAGCCCAAGGCGTCGAATCGCGTTATGCATTGAATTCGCTAAGACATCAAGTGATCGGCGGCATTCAGGCGGAGTTTGTGAAGCGTGCCGAACTCACCATCAAGGGAAGGTATATTGAAAGGATGGCTTTAGAACCATATTTTCTATTGGATGCGAGATTGGATTACAACAGGTTGAAAAAATTCGGACTTTTTCTGGAAGCCTCCAACATCACCGATGCCGATTATGTCGAAGCAGGATTTGTGCAGATGCCTGGAAGATGGTTTAAGGCCGGGTTTATGATTAATCTGGATTGAAAAATTAAGTGGTTTACCATTTCTTTGCCAGAAACCCAATATTCCTTGAAAAGCAGGACGGAAGACCGAAGTCGGAAGACCGAAGTACCGGACATTTAAGTTTCATACCAAGTATTATTTTGTGTTTCCCCTTATTGATATCAATGCAAACAGAAGTAAAAACAACTATGTATTTCGAAAAAATCCTATAATTTAAAAGGATAGAAATAATTTTTTAAACATAAAAAAAGCCTCGTTTGAGGCTATGTGGGAGTTGAGGGATTCGTCCGCGATAGCTATCGGGACCCCGACCCTTCCGATTATAAATCGGAGTGCTCTGAACCGGCTGAGCTATTTTTGATTGATCAATTCGATGATTTTTTTTCTCCTCTTCATCGATTTTATCTGTCGTTCTCGGGCATAGGCTGATTTTTTGTCTTCAAATTCTTCCTTGTATACCAATTTCCAATCAGGGGAATTGCCTGTAAATCCTTTGTGATTTGAATTGTGTTTTCGCAATCTTTCATCCAATACATCGCAAGTATGTCCAACGTAATATTTGTCAAGGTTTTTTGAGTAGAGGATATAAAAACTGCAAGGCATAAAAAAAGCCTCGTTTGAGGCTATGTGGGAGTTGAGGGATTCGAACCCCCGACCCTCCCGACTTTGTCGGGATGTACTGAACCAACATAGCTATCCCCGATCTATCAGCTCAAGTATTTTTTTTCTGCTTTTCCATGATTTCACCTGCCTCTCCCTTCGATATGCTGATTCCTTGTCTGAATATTCTTCCATATACATCAAAATCCAATCTGGGGAATTGCCTGTAAATCCTTTGTGATTTGAATTGTGTTTTCGTAATCTTTCATCCATTACATCGCAAGTATGTCCAACGTAATATTTGTCAAGGTTTTTTGAGTAGAGGATATAAAAACTGCAAGGCATAAAAAAAGCCTCGTTTGAGGCTATGTGGGAGTTGAGGGATTCGAACCCCCGACCCTCTGCTTGTAAGGCAGATGCTCTGAACCAGCTGAGCTAAACTCCCAATAAATATTCTTTTGATTCGGACCATTGACCCTTCCGATTTAAGATCGGAATGCTCTGAACCAGCTGAGCTAAACTCCCAATAAATGAGGTTTTAATAATAATTGTGGGAGTTGAGGGATTCGAACCCCCGACCCTCTGCTTGTAAGGCAGATGCTCTGAACCAGCTGAGCTAAACTCCCGAAATAACCTTTGTTATTGAAACGGTTTGCAAAGGTAGATTTAATTTGATTTGGTACAAATTATAAAATGAAAAAAAATCCCATATTTCAATAATCACTTGAAAATGAAGGGATTTTATTCCATGATCATTCCTGATTTTTTCTCGCTTACTATATATCAAACTTTATCCCCTGCGCCAAAGGCAGTGAAGTACTGTAATTGATGGTATTGGTCTGTCGGCGCATATAGGCTTTCCAAGAGTCGGAACCGGATTCGCGGCCTCCACCTGTTTCTTTTTCTCCACCAAAAGCACCGCCGATCTCTGCGCCGGATGTTCCGATATTGACATTGGCTATGCCGCAGTCCGACCCTGCAGCCGAAAGAAATGCTTCCGCCTCCCGCATATTCAGCGTCATGATGGCTGAGGACAATCCCTGAGGCACACCGTTGTGCATTGCGATGGCTTCTTCAAGGGTATTGTATTTCATGATATAGAGGATCGGTGCAAAAGTCTCATGCTGTACCATTTCAAAATGGTTTTCGGCTTCAATGATACAAGGCTTCACATAGCAGCCGGATTCATAACCTGACCCGCTGAGCACTCCACCTTCGACCAACTCTTTTCCTCCCTCCTTTTTTACTTTTTCTATGGCTTTGAGATACATGTCCACGGCTTCTTTGTCGATTAAAGGACCTACATGGTTTTTCTCATCCAATGGATTTCCTATAACCAATTTGGTGTAGGCCGCGGCCAACCTTTGCTTGAAAGTATCATAAATGGATTCGTGGATAATCAGCCTTCTTGTGGTAGTGCAGCGCTGTCCTGCTGTCCCCACTGCCCCGAAAAGTGCACCACGGATGGCAATTTCAAGATCAGCGTTTTCGGTTATGATAATGGCATTGTTGCCACCAAGTTCTAACAACGACCTTCCCAATCTTGCTGCAACAGCTTGGCCGACGATTTTTCCCATACGGGTGGATCCTGTGGCAGATATTAAAGGAACCCTGGTATCCTCGGTCATCATCTGCCCTACTTTGTAATCTCCTACAATCAAACCTGATATTCCTTCGGGCAAGTTATTTTCTTTCAGTACCTTACTGATAATATGCTGACAGGCAACTCCCGAAAGCGGTGCTTTCTCGGATGGCTTCCAGATACAGACGTCCCCGCATACCCAAGCTATCATGCTGTTCCATGACCAAACTGCCACCGGGAAGTTAAATGCTGAGATAATCCCAACAACCCCGATAGGATGCCATTGCTCATACATCCTGTGTCCCGGACGCTCTGAGTGCATGGTCAGTCCGTAAAGTTGTCTTGAAAGCCCGACTGCAAAGTCGCAGATATCGATCATCTCCTGAACTTCTCCAAGTCCTTCCTGATAGGATTTGCCCATTTCATAAGATACCAATTTGCCCAAATCGGCTTTTACTTCTCGGAGTGCATTGCCCATTTGGCGGACGATTTCACCACGTTTTGGCGCAGGTGTAGTTCTCCATATTTGGAATGCTTCTTGGGATTTGGCGATGACCTGTTCATAACTTTGACGGTCTGTCACCTGCACTTTGCCTATAAGTGCACCATCGGCTGGAGAATAGGAGCTGATATACTCTTTTCCTGTATTGACCCACTCGTTGCCGGTGGAAGTTCCTAAGTTTTCAGGCTTGAGGCCAAGGTTTTGGAGTGCGGATTTGATGCCGAATTGATCTGACATGGTATAGATTTATTTGGGTTTTTGATTTTTCTGAATTTTCTATAAAACTAAAAAAAATGTCTGGAATGCCTGATTTTATTTAATCCTTAGACTTCTTCTTAGGAAGGTATTTATTGATATCTACATAATCGAGATATTTTTTAAAATTGGGACCAACGTTAAATCTATAAACAAGATTAATCCGGTAATTGCCAGTCCTAAAATCTGTAACCAAACCCCTGGCTTCCTCTATCCGCACGTTGTTGTGTACATAGTTGGCATTGATAGACCAAACGGGGCCGTTGTACCCGGCAAAACCCCGTAAGAAATAATTGGTGTTGAATCCCCAGCCTCCTTCTTTATTGGTGTCAGAAGAAATTGTGGTATTTCCCAAGCCGATATTTCCTGAAACCATTCCTGTAATGAAGAAATGTTTGGCAATCACTAAGGTGTGCACATATCCTAGGTTGGGACCAAATTCAAAAAAATCCATCCTGTTAAATTGTAAAGGAGCAGGAATGAAATCTGCAAGGATGTTTTGATCATCCTTGGCATTACCAAAATAAAACTCAACGCCTGCCACAACACTTCCTGCAGATTTCTTTTGCCATGCACTTTGGAGAAAAGCTGCTTTGAGGGAAAGCTTGTCCCCATTAAAAAGGTATTGGACATTGGACCCAAATTTTCTGACTCGCATCCCGGGGAATGCCAATTGGGAAGGAATATCCGATAGTGGTCCTGAATAACTGCGAAGAAAAAACCCTTGATAGAATTGAGCAAACAAATCTATAACCCAATTTTTTGGGTAGGCGTGGGCCTGAAGATCCAGGTATTGTGTTTCTACCTGATTTCTGTTGGTATTCATAAAATCAAAACCATAAGCGAGATTCAATGTGAAGTCATTGTAGGTAGCACCCACCCCGAGATTAAGCGTCGAATTGGGTTCAAGTACGATTCTCGCTAGGTCGTTTTGTTCACTTATCATAAGGGAAGTATATTTCCTAGAAGTGTATAGCCTGGTGGTCAATAGCTTCTTGTAGGAAACATAATAGGTCGTATCCTCTTGGGCTAGGGTTTTTGATGGGAAAAGGAAAAAGAAACCTAAGGTCACTGAAATGCCACAGAAAAATTTTACGCCAAAAAGCCTGTACCAATAACTGTGCAGATTCATCATGTCCAAAAATAAGCAATATCAGGTCCACAAATAAAAAAATCCGCAACAAGTGCGGATTTTTTTTTGATGTCAAATGGAGATTAGGAAAAGTAATTATCTAAATAATCTCCATTCAGTTTTATTAACAAAAGTCTTTAGCAGAAAAAGTTGCTTAATCACCCGAGACAAATATAAAAAACTTTTATTGAAAATTGCAATAGGCTTTTCACGGTATTTTTTGATTTATTAGCCAAAAAATCATAAACTTATTTTTACTTGAACCTAAAATCAAGGTTCTAAGGCAGTTAAAACTATTTAGCAAAAGTCAAAAAAATAAAAATATAACATAAAAGAAACATTCAAGTTTCCATTTCGACTCGAAACAAAAGCGATAAATCACTGTAATTCAATATATTAATTAATTAGTATAAGAAATAGACAGCCATTGAGTTTCTCAAACTACCCAATCCAAAAAATCCTGAAGGAATATTATGCAGAAAATAGAAAAGTAAAAAAAATCTTTAAATTTTCATATTATTAAATTTTCACGATTGACAAATCACAAAATTCAGGGTCAATTATGGCTATTGCAACAAAACAGCTCTCATATCTTATCGCGGCCTTTCCAGAATTTCAAAAAATAATATTTGAAAGGATTGCTGTATTTCAACAATTTCCAAGGACGGCTACCATGTGGCCGATGGAGAACGGGACTATCCATCAAAACAAAATTGTCAAAGCCCAAGTCCACTGATTTTTTGGACATGAAAGTGTCATACCAATCTTTGGTATCATCAAGCTGCATAAAATCGTACTTCTCCAAAAACGAAGGAGAAAATAAAGTACAACAGAAGCTCAAACTTCTCTGGGTTTTGATGACATGTTCTTTTGAAGATTTGAATTTGAGGTAAGGGAAATTGACTTTTTCGTCTTCACCAACTGTTATCGCTCCTATCAAACCTGAATTGGGGGATTTCTTCAAAAATTCAATCATCTCACTGATCGTATTTTTCTTGATAATCACATCGGATTCCACTACAATCAAAGGCAACCCCAAACTGATAGCCTCCTTTTGGGCCATTTGAAGCACAAGCTTATAATTCGGGGAAGGTGTATCCGTGATATCCTCCAGATGGACGAGTTGGTATCCAATATCCCCTTTTTCCCGCTCCAACTTTGATTTTGTCTCTTCCGAACTGAAATCATTGAATATAATATGCTTTACAGGCAAACTGGAGGCTGCAATTGCCCGGGCACATTCCAATGTACTTTCTACAGAATTTTTGACGGGAGTGATGACAAGTGCTTTTGACATGGGTAGGGATTTAAACTTTAAAGTTACCAGATTAAAACGCATAAAAAAACCCTGAGGCATGAACCTCAGGGTTGATCTAAATTGTTTCAAGATATCCTAATTCAGTAAAGCCAAAGCTTCCTTTATTCTTTTCAAAGCTTCCACCAGTTCTTCATCTGACGCAGCATAGGACAAGCGGATGCAATTTGGTGCACCAAAAGCTTCTCCTGTTACCAATGAAACATTGGCTTTCTCAAGAATATATAGACAGAAATCATCTGCTGTTTTGATGGTGTGACCATCGGCTGATTTTCCAAAGAAATCTGAAATATCCGGGAAGAAATAGAATGCTCCTTCAGGGATATGGGTTTTGATTCCGGGAATTTCTTTGATCAATCCCAAAACAAGATCTCTTCTTCTTAGGTAGGCTTTTTCCATTTCTTTAGATGGTCCCTGTTCTCCGGAAATGGCAGCCAATGCAGCTCTTTGCGCAATTCCGGTATTGCCGGAGGTAAATTGACCCTGCATTTTTTCACATGCTTTGGCAATGAACAAAGGGGCACAGATATACCCTACTCTCCATCCTGTCATGGCGTATCCTTTTGAGAATCCATTGACTGTGATCGTTCTATCAAACATTCCCGGGAAGGAGGCGATGCTTGTATTTTTCCCCTTGAAATTGATCAATTCATATATTTCATCTGCAATGACAAAAAGATTTTCTCGCTTTTTGACCACTTCAGCGATGGCCTCCAACTCCTCTTTGCTGAATACAGAACCGGTAGGGTTACATGGAGAAGAATAAATCACCGCTTTGGTCCTGTCCGTCAGTGCCGCTTCAAGCTGTGCTGCTGTTGCCTTGAAATTGTTTTCAAGATTACCTTCGATCAAAACAGGGACACCTCCGGCAAGCTTGATGATCTCGGCATAACTCACCCAATAGGGAGAGAAAATGACCACCTCATCGCCTTCATTGATGATACACATGAATACGTTTGCGATCGAATGCTTGGCGCCTGTGGATACGACGATATTTTCCGCCTTGGCTTGGGATATATGGTTTTCCTCTCTCAGTTTTTTGGCAATCGCCTCTCTAAGATCCTGATAACCTGCCACAGGTGAATAAGCAAAGTATTTGCCCTCATCGATGGCAGCTTTTGCAGCTTCTTGAATGTGCTTTGGAGTTTTGAAATCCGGCTCACCCAAACTCAGACTGATGATATCCTTGCCTTGGGCTTTGAGTTCCCGGGCTTTCTTTGCCATGGCCAATGTGGCCGATTCTTCCATCTGAATGATGCGATCGGATAAAATAGAATTCATTTTCTTGGTTGTTATTTTTTAAATTCCGCCAAAAATACAGATTCCGATGATTAATTCTAAACTTAACCGAGGTTTTGGAAAGGATTCTATATTTTTGGGATAAAATAATGTCACCCGACAAATCGTTAGAGAATTACATGAAAACAAGGCTTTTATACATTTTTATTTTCATTCTTTTTTCCAATTCGGTGTTTGGACAAAAGGAGAAAAAAGGAGAAACGGTAGATCCTGATTCATCAGGCGTCGTTTCGGATAGGTTTTTACCGACAGCTGCCCCTTTGTTGCTATTCGATGACAATACCAAGACTGAAAAAAAGAAAGCTGAAAAGAAAAAAATAAAGAAGAATATCTACTTCGGTGAAAAAACCAAAAAAGGATACGTCAGACAAAACATCAGGGAGCAGACGCAATACCAGATTTACAACTACACCACACAAAACAGACCTGCTGACCCTTACATCCGGGATATCCATTGGATTGATATCCGGGACAAAGTAATACGTACAAAAGATTTTGATCCTGCAAGAGGATATTTGCTCCATGGCCCTTATGAAAGGGAAATAGGGGAAGTTTTGGTAGAAAAAGGTTATTTCTACTTTGGAACCAAACATGGGACATGGTTGACTTTTGACACCAAGACAGTGCTTCAGGACAAATTGCATTACTCTGAAGGTTGGCCCAAAGATTCAAAAGTCACTTATTATAACAGAGAAGAAAAGAAAATTGAAAAGCTGATCCCAATAGAATATGATTTGATGGAAGGAAATTTTTTCCACTTCCATGAAGATGGTCAGGTCGGCGTAGTCGGCGAATACCACTTTGGTGAAAAAGTGGGACTTTGGACAGAATATTGGAATACCAAAGGAAAAACGGTCAGAAAAAGGGAAATCCAATACCAAGACCATCCTTTTACCAAAAATTTTACTCCCTACATCAGAGCGGAATGGGACAAGGATGGCAATCTAATTTACCGAAAAGAAGGATTGGCTTCCAATTGATTGCATTTTTATAAACCTATTTTCCCTATAATTTTTGTAGGTTAATATTTTTAATTTATTTCTAATTGCTATATTTGTCATGCTAATAATTGGTATGACACAGGAACAATTCAGTAAGTATTCATTCCTCTTAGACAGGACGGCCAAAAGAGTCAAGCAATATGCCCAAAGGAAATTCAAATTGGAGGACTTTGACATTACCGTGGACCAATGGCTGATCATGAAAAACCTTTCTGAAAATGAACTGCTGAGCCAAGCTGAATTGGCCCAAATGGTGTTTAAGGACCAACCTACCCTTACCAGAATCATTGATATTCTTACCAAAAAAGGATATGTGGAGCGTGTTCCCCATCCTTTGGACAGAAGGAGTTTTCATTTGGTATTGACACCGGAGGGAATTTCAAAAGTAGAAGAACTGAAGCCCAGGATTGCTTCTATCCGGGAAAAGGCCTGGGAAAACCTTGGAGAAACCGATTTTGAAGAGTTCAAAAGGATTTTAAATACCATTTATAACAATCTGGAATAGATTATAAAGGCAAATCTAAAATATACTTGTTATACTAATTATATTTGCACGAACAATAACATTGCTTGTTGGTTTAAAAAAATAAAAAGCACACATCATGATTACTACTGACCTTTGTATCATCGGAGCCGGACCTGTTGGGTTATTTGCAGTTTTTGAAGCAGGCTTACTTAAGATGCGTTGTCATCTGATCGATTACCTTCCTCAGGTAGGCGGACAGCTTTCAGAAATTTACCCACAAAAGCCTATCTATGATATTCCGGGTTATCCTGAAATCAAAGCACAGGATCTGGTAGATAACCTGATGGAACAGATCAAGCCTTTCAAACCGACTTTTACTTTGGGGGAAAGAGTAGACCATTTGGCAAAACAGGCGGATGGTTCATTCATTGTCACGACCAATGATAAAACCCAGGTGCATGCTCAGGTGATCATCATCGCAGGTGGTTTGGGAGTATTCGAACCCAGAAAACCGGTTTTGGAAAATCTGGAGAAATTTGAAGGCAAGGGTGTGACTTACATGGTCAAGAATCCTGAGCACTTCAGGAATAAAAAGGTGATGTTGGCAGGTGGTGGTGATTCCGCTTTGGATTGGGCGATATACCTTTCCAATGTGGCAGAAAGAGTCACTTTGGTTCACAGAAATGAAACATTCAGAGGTGCACCTGATTCTGCTGCCAAAGTATATGACCTTGCCAATAAAGGAAAAATTGATTTGATTCTTTCTGCTAACCTGAAGGAACTTGGCGGTAATGGCACACTCAAGACAGTGGTCTTAGAAGGAAAAAGCAAGGAGGAAATCACAGTAGATATTGATTACCTGATCCCTCTTTTTGGCCTCAGCCCAAAATTAGGACCAATCGCTGATTGGGGATTGAACATCGATAAGAACGCCATCGAAGTAGATACCAGGGATTATTCTACCGGTGTGGAAAGAATATACGCCATTGGCGATATCAACACTTATCCGGGCAAATTGAAACTGATTCTATGTGGATTCCATGAAGCCGCGATCATGATGCATTCGGCATTCAAATTTGTATACCCTGACCAAAAATTAAGCTTTAAATATACTACCGTCAATGGTGTCAATTCATTTTAATCTTACTTTTGGGTCATGATAACATTCACTGTAGAAGATCACGACGGCAACCGTCAATCCGTAGAAGCTCCCGATGATATGGGATTGAACTTGATGGAAATATTAAAAGCCTCTGAGTATCCTGTTTTGGCTACCTGCGGCGGGATGGCATTATGCGCCACATGCCACGTCGAGATTTTGGAAGGGAAAGATGAGTTGGGTCATGCTTCGGATGCGGAACTTGACCAATTGGAGAATCTTCCCGAATACTATCCTACGAGCAGATTGGCCTGTCAGGTCAGGATCGGTCCCATTCTCGAAGGGGCCGTGGTCAAATTAAGAGGCGAAGACAATTGAATTCAATCCCCGACAGACACCGGGGATTTTTTATTTTTTCTTGAATAGCTTTGAAACGGAATTTGAAAACGAAGTGAAGTCCTGCCCGCCAACAGACAAAGGATTAAATATTGAAGTCCCCAAATAATTGTGTCTTCCAATTTCTTCCAAATCAAACTGCATCGGATAGATCAGGATGTAATTGTTTTTGCCAAAATACCGGTTCAGGTATTTCGGGATTTTATTCATCACAGGATTATAGGAAGTACCGTTTTTTCTGCTCAATACCACTATGAGGGCATCATTTTCTTTCAAATCCCTGGAAATGATCAGGAAATCTTCCCAATCTGAAAATTCCACAAAGCCAGCTTCTATGCTGAATTTTTTCTGAACCTGTTGGATATATTTCAGGGTTTCCTCATCGCCATAAAAAATCAATTTACAACCTGTATTCCGTCCGATATTCCAGACCCTGAGAAGCCAAAATACAAATCCCATTTCCTTTTCTGCATTGGCAGGCACTACGATGATATATCTGCCAACAGTATTTAAAGGCTGATGACTTTGGTAGATAAAGGCTGTGATGTTGCTTTTACTCAATATCCCCTCTGTCAGTTTGCCCAAGAATGTATCTGATAACCCATGTTGTTTGTGCAACCCCAAAATGATATCCGTTACCTTGTTTTCTCTTACCACATTGGTGATACCGTTGACCAGATTAGAGTCATACCGGATCAGTTCAGTCAATTTATTATCGGTCGCTGCGGCACTTACGCTTGCTTTTTCCAAAAGCTTTTTGGCAAATTTTTCTTTGCTCTCATCTGAGGAATCTGACGGGACGATGTTCAGGGCATAAAGGGAATTCTTCGAGGTTTTCGATTTGATGGTTACCCCCAGGTGAATCAATTCCTCGATATTTTCAGGATAATTGACCGGAATCAAAATCCTTTCTTCCGTTTCATTGTCTTTTTCAGTGTCACTACTTTCTGTTTCCCCTTCCTCCAAAGCAAGCTTGGCCGCACCTCTTTGTGCAACAATAGAAGCAATCGTACAGGTCACCAAGATCATTAGGATCGTTCCGTTCAAAATACTATCACCAAGCAACCTGATTGGTTCACCGGTTTCCGTTTCTCCCACAATAACTTTGTAACCTACCAAGACTGCGGCCAGGGTTGCTGCTGCCTGTGCATTGCTCAAACCGAAAATAACATCCCGCTGTGCCCTTGAAAATTTGAAAGTTTTTTGGGTGAAATACGCTGCCAAAAATTTGGATAAAGTAGCGACTACCGTCATCACAATGGCCACAAAGATGGTTTCCTTATCCATGTAAAAAACCCTAAAATCTATCAGCATCCCTACCCCAATAAGAAAGAAAGGGATAAACAAAGCATTCCCTACAAACTCAATCCTGTTCATCAAAGGAGAAGTGTGGGGTACAAGTCTGTTCAAAGCCAAACCCGCAAGAAATGCTCCGATGATGGCCTCAATTCCGGCTGCCTCAGCCAAAAAAGCGCCCAGAAAAACCAAAGCCAAAACAAAAATATACTGAGAGATATTGTCATCATTCCTTTTGAAAAACCACCTCCCAAGTATCGGAAACAAGAAAATGATGATTCCCGCAAAGACAATAATCGAAATCACGAGCTTCACCCAGAAGCCGCCTGTAACTTCACCTGCAGACATCCCCACCACCACAGCCAATACCAACAACGCAAGCGTATCGGTTATCAAGGTGCCGCCCACTGCGACACTGACTGCTTTGTTTTTGATTACTCCCATTTTGCTGATGATGGGATAGGCGATCAGGGTATGCGAGGCAAACATACTTGCTAAAAGTATCGATGTCGGAATACTGAAGTTGAGAATATAAATCCCTGCCACAGTTCCCAAGCCCATAGGAATGAGAAAGGTATACATGCCAAAAATCATGCTTTTGCCACTGTTTTTCTTGAAGTCTCCGAGGTCGATTTCAAGACCCGCCAAAAACATGATATAAAGCAACCCAACAGTACCAAAAAGGATTACACTACTGTCCCGTTGGAGGAGATTGATGCCATTAGGACCGATAGCGGCTCCTGCCAGAATCAACCCAATCAATTGCGGAATTTTTATTTTATTGAGTAAAATAGGTGCAAAAAGAATGATAAATAGGATGCTGGAAAAAATCAATACCGGGTTTTCCCAAGGAAGCTTAAAGCTCAATTCTGCAGCAAAAATCATAAAGTTCTGGTTAAGTCCAATTCCAATAAATTTCGCCAAAATATCTGAAATCCAACCCATCAAAAATCAAAAAGGCTGAAAATATCCAGCCTTTTTGATTTGCATTTCACTCCAACTTTGTCCTGTCAAAAAAGTCGGTTCATTCTTCCTTCATCAATTTTTCTAAGATTTCTATCGCGGCTTTGGAAAGCACGGTCCCCGGACCAAAAACTGCTGCCACTCCGGCGTTATGAAGGAATTCATAATCATTGGGAGGAATAACCCCGCCTGCAATGACCATGATGTCTTCTCTTCCAAGTCTTTTCAACTCTGCAATCAAGGCAGGCACCAAAGTCTTATGGCCGGCCGCCAAAGAAGAAGCCCCGACGATATGGACGTCATTTTCGACTGCCTGCATCGCAACTTCCTCAGGTGTCTGGAAAAGTGGCCCTATATCCACATCAAATCCCAGATCCGCAAAACCGGTAGCAATGATTTTGGCACCCCTGTCATGTCCGTCCTGACCCATCTTCGCAACCATGATTCTTGGCCTACGACCTTCTAATTCCGCAAATTTATCTGCCAGTCCTTTTGCTTCTTTGAAACTTGCATCGTCTTTTGCCTCGGCGGAATAAACCCCGGATATGGACTTTATATTGGCTTTGTGCCTGCCAAATTCCTTTTCCATAGCATCTGATATTTCTCCTAAAGTAGCTCTTTTTCGTGCAGCCTCTACTGCCAAAGCCAATAAGTTGCCTTCTCCTGTTTTGGCTGCATGGGTAATAGCCTCCAAGGCCAATATAACTTCTTCCTTGTTGCGGTCTGCTTTCAATTTCTTTAATCTTTCGATTTGGGAAAGTCTGACTGCATCATTGTCCACCTCCCGGATTTCAAATTCCGCCTTGTCTTCATTTTGGTACCTGTTGACACCAACGATCACATCCTTGCCGCTGTCAATTCTTGCCTGCTTTCGTGCCGCAGCTTCCTCGATTCTCATTTTTGGGATTCCGGCTTCAATCGCCTTGGACATTCCGCCAAGTTGCTCTACTTCCAAAATCAGATTCCATGATCTCTCCACCAATTGGTCGGTCAGGTACTCCAAATAAAATGAACCTCCCCAAGGATCCACGACCTTGGTAATGCCAGTTTCTTCCTGTAGGTACAATTGGGTGTTCCGGGCAATCCTCGCAGAAAAATCCGTCGGCAAAGCTATCGCTTCGTCAAAGGAATTGGTGTGAAGGGATTGCGTATGTCCCAATGCTGCAGCCAAAGCCTCCACTGTGGTCCGTGCCACGTTGTTGAAGACATCCTGAGCCGTCAGCGACCAGCCTGAAGTCTGACAGTGTGTTCTCAAAACAAGGGATTTGGGATCTTTGGGGTTAAATTGATTGACGATTTTGGACCAAAGTAATCTAGCTGCCCGCATTTTTGCGATTTCCATGAAATGGTTCATCCCAATGGCCCAAAAGAAAGACAATCTTGGAGCAAAGTCATCGATGTCCAAACCGGCCCTGATCCCCGTTCTCAAATATTCCCAGCCATCAGCCAATGTATAAGCCAATTCCAATTCCGCTGTTGCGCCTGCTTCCTGCATATGATAGCCAGAGATGGAAATCGAATTGAACTTCGGCATATGCTTGGAAGTATATTCAAAAATATCAGCTATGATCCTCATCGAGGGTGACGGCGGATAGATATACGTATTCCGCACCATAAATTCCTTCAAAATGTCATTTTGGATCGTGCCGCTGAGCTCCTCAGGGCTGACACCCTGCTCCTCGGCAGCAATGATATAAAATGCCAGAATAGGAATAACTGCACCGTTCATGGTCATTGAGACCGACATTTGATCCAAAGGAATCCCATCAAAAAGTATTTTCATATCCAATACCGAATCAATGGCAACACCGGCTTTGCCGACATCTCCCACCACTCTCGGATGATCAGAGTCATATCCCCTATGTGTAGCCAAATCAAATGCAACGGAAAGTCCTTTTTGCCCTCCGGCGAGGTTGCGGCGGTAAAAGGCATTGGACTCCTCAGCTGTCGAAAACCCGGCGTATTGCCTGATAGTCCAAGGCCGCATCACATACATGGTACTGTAAGGTCCCCGCAAAAATGGAGGCAGGCCTGCAGCATATCCGGTATGTTGGATTTCAATCATTTCTTTTTCAGAAACAATACTTGGAACTCTGATTTTCTCGGCAGTTTCCCAAATAGATTCTGAAGTATATACACTGTTACTTTTGACAGGATCCAAATTCAATTTGCTGATTTCAGGTCTCATAGATTCCAGATTAAATTTTCAGCCAACATACTTTCTCTACAAGGAAATAACGACCAATCTTCTTCCTCTTCAGCCTTACTTTTTGAATTGATGATTTCCTTCCGGATGGTATATTTATTGACTCCGATTTTGGATCTTCTTCCTTCCAAAACATCCTCCATTTTCTTTTTTCTCAAGGTCTTTACTTCCTTTTGGATAAACCCGGATTCATAACAAGCCCACCAACCTCCCAATTCTTCCACATGGGACAGGGATTCTTTCACTTTTTGAAAAATCGCAACAATCAAATTTTCTATGAAGTAAGACCCGGCCACAGGGTCCAAAATCCGGTCCAGGTAACTTTCCTCTTTCAGGATATTGGAAACATTTCTCGCAAGTCTTTCCGACAAGGTGCCGGGAATTTCGGTAGCGATGTCATGTGGAAGCACATACAATGCATTGGCACCTCCGATGATGCCGGCCATGGCTTCGGTGGTATTTCTTATCATATCCGTATCGGGATCTGAGATTGTTTTTGTCCAAAAGCTTGTCTCCACAAAGAGAAATAAATTCTCCGCAGGAATATCCAACTGATAAAGTGAAATCATCCTGTGCATCAATATCCTTGCGGCCTTTACTTTGGCGATTTCAAGAAAAAAATCTGAGCCTACAGCCAGTCTAAACATTGTTTTTTGAATGATTTCTTGAGGATAAAAACCCTCGCCAACCAAAGCATCTATCAAATCAATCCATGCCGCCACCCCAAACGTCAGTTCCTGCACCGGACTGGCACCCGAATTATGGTAAGCTGCCGCATCAATGCTTAAAACTTTGAAATTGCCAAACTCTTCTCCGATCTGCAAAAGTGATTTTGCAATCTCCACAACGGTTCTTTTATCAGTTTTTTCAGTAAGAGCAGCGGCAAAGCCGTCCCACAAAATTCCGCCATAAATGGTATCAGGTTGCCATCCATTTTGATTTACCCACTCCATAAAGCCGTTCAAAACTTGAATTGGGCTCCCAATTGGATTTAAAAAAATCTGAATGTATTGCGGTTCGACGCCTTTTAGTAAAACCTCCAGGTCTTCCTCACCTCTAAGATGAAGCAGCAGACCTTCTGCGCCATTCAGAAGGGCATCGAGAATTTTCTCATTCGTGGTTTTTCCATTTGTCCCTTCAAATGAAGAAACATTGGACCAAATCCTAGGTGGCATACCGGGAATGGTCGGTTTGGCATTGACCCTATTTCTGTAACCGGACAATGAGTCTGCCAAATTCATGTCCTCCGCTGTGTAGAATGGATTGACCTTTATCCCATCTTCGGTGACTGAAACCAGTGTTTTTTCAAAATCCTTTCCCTTCAAATCACGGATGATCTGGTCCATCCAATCTTTTTTGGAATGTATTGGAAAATCCTCAAACAAATTAATTTTCATATTCGGGTTTATAATTAAGGCTAAAGCTCCACGCACCCTTTTCAAAATCAATTGGGATTCAGGAAGTGGCTCTTTTTATTTAGCTAGGTAAAAATAGGAGTTAGAACTTTCAAAACCCATCATTTACTAAGAATTCAAAAACGAAGCAGAAAGGAACTATTTTCAAAAGTTGCATCATTTTTTCAAATGGTTTCCTTGAATTCTACTTTTGCCAATTGGCAAAAAATCAGGCTGATAACCGCCTTCCGATTGAAGGTTGGCTGATTGCTATTTTGCTTTTCGGGATGTCAAAAAAATTAAAAGAGAATAGATAAAAAGTTTACTTATTTATTGAAAAGTCAAGGGCTTTTCGATTTTTTATTTAAATATATTTTCCGCAATTTTGAAGCCCTCCAAAAAAGGGGGAGGTTTTCCCAGTTATTCTATCTATAGTTTATTAAAATATAAATGAGTTCAGAGGCAAATGCTGTATGGAATGAATGCCTGCGTGTGATAGAACAACACGTCAATGAACAGAGTTTTTCTACTTGGTTTAAACCTATCAATCCTGTCCGTTTAGAGGGCGGCACCTTGACTATTCAGGTACCAAGCCAGTTTTTTTATGAGTGGCTGGAAGACAATTACGTCAATGTATTGAAGCTTGCCATCAAGTCCACTTTGGGAAATAACGGAAGATTGGAATATGCCGTGGTGGTCGATCGGGGCAATTCCCAGAATCAACCTTACATGGTCAATTTCCCCCAAGGAAATTCCAACAATCCCCCGAAAAAAACGCCGCTTCCTACCGAAAACAGAAGCCCGTTTGACATGCAGTCGCTCAACAGCGACACCTTGCTTCAATCCAACCTGAATCCAAATTATACTTTCAATACCTACATCGAAGGAGACTGTAACCGCTTGGCGAGGTCTGCGGGTTTTGCTGTCGCTACCAAACCGGGAGTGACCTCTTTCAATCCACTTATGGTCTATGGTGGGGTTGGTTTGGGAAAAACCCACTTGGTACAAGCAATCGGGAACGAAATCAAAAACGGTCCCGAAGAGAAATTTGTATTGTATGTTTCTTCTGAAAAATTCGTGAACCAGTTCATGGATTCCATCAAAGACGGAA
Source organism: Cognataquiflexum rubidum (assembly GCF_022538115.1). Taxonomy (GTDB): domain Bacteria; phylum Bacteroidota; class Bacteroidia; order Cytophagales; family Cyclobacteriaceae; genus Cognataquiflexum; species Cognataquiflexum rubidum. The sequence continues at coordinate 43,505 of NZ_JAKZAL010000020.1, forward strand.
ACGTAAAGAGCTTCACCAATTTTTACATGCAGGTGGATGTCCTGATCATTGATGATATCCAGTTTTTGGCAGGAAAAGACAGGACGCAGGAGATGTTTTTCCATATCTTCAACCACCTTCATCAGAACAAAAAGCAGATCATCATGACTTCTGATTGTCCACCAAAAGATTTGAAGGGATTAGAAGAAAGGCTGCTATCCAGATTCAAATGGGGTTTGACGGCAGATTTGCAGATGCCGGATTTTGAGACGAGAGTGGCTATCATCAAGCGCAAAATGCAGTCTGAAGGAATCTATATCCCGGATGATGTGATTGAATATTTGGCTTACACCGTTGATACGAATGTCAGGGAACTCGAAGGCGTCATGATTTCACTCTTGGCCCATGCCTCCTTGAACAGGGTGGAAATCGACCTTGCTTTGGCCAAGGCAATTATGAAAAATATTGTCAAGGACATAGAAACAGAAGTCGGGATAGACTTTATCCAAAAGACTGTTTCGGATTACTTCGACATCAAGATCGACGACCTCAAAGCCAAAACCAGAAAAAAGGAAATTGTGACTGCCCGTCAGGTGGCCATGTATTTTGCCAAGGAATTTACCAACCATTCTTTGAAGTCAATCGGATATCATTTTGGAGGACGTGACCACAGCACTGTAATCCATGCCGTCCAGACAGTGAATGATTTTATGGAAACCGATTCGGCTTTTAGGAATTCGGTGAATGACCTGAAGAAAAAATTCAAAATGAGGTCTTATTGATTTTTTTCATGCCTCAGTACTGATACTGCGGATAGATTATTTCTTTCTAAAGTCAAGGAATAATCACCAAGCCCTTGATCTCTTCTCTGGTAAATCTCAATTCGGTAGAACCCATTACATACGGCCCGATTTCGTACGGATTGAAGAACAAAACAAACTCTTCTCCTTCAAATCCCATCGCTGCAGGCAGGAAAAAATCCTTGTCATTCTCCAAAAAAAACGAGCCATCTTTTTCCAATGAAACACTGTCAGGGACATCATGGTAATCCTTAAATTTGGTTTCAGCAAGAGTCAACAAGCCTTTTTTATCCAAAATCAGCTCATCATTTTTCATAGGAGCATTTTTTCCCACATCAAAATTCAGGTACATCTTGTAAGTGTTTGGATGTGCGCCGCCAGTAAAGGAAAAAGTGTCGAAAACAATACTTATCAATGTTGGGCTTTGAAACGTAACTTTGGAATCCACGGTGATTTCCCATTCCTGTGGTGAATCGAAATCTTCTCGAAATGCAACATAAGAATCAAGGAATGTGGTTACTGCGGAGTCCAAGGGAACGATTTTCTGATTTTCGCCTATATTCAAAAACATCACCAACTGCTGCTCTACATGGGCATTGAGGAAATCGGCTGATTCGGAAGGACTAGAAAAGAATGGGTAGGATAAACTGACTTTGGCACAATCTTGCCCTGCACAGTCTACTTTTTCAAACGTCTTTTGCTGAAAATCCAAAACGCCGGATTCCGTTGTCCCGGATTGGCAGGAATGCAACTGCAGGGCAATAAAAATTAAAATAGCTGACCTTAAATTTTTCACGTGTTCGATAGATTTTATTTATCCCCTTTACTTTTTGTAAATAGATCTACCAATTCCCTCGCTTTGGCGATAGGAGAAAGTCTTCCTGAGGTGATATCAGGCAAAATTTGATCCAAATGTTTTTTGATTATTTCATTTTGGAAAAAGCTCCTTTCTAAAAGATACCTGATATGTTCATGAAGCCAATTGGTCCTTTGGCCTGCCCTGTTGTTCTCCCAATAACCATTTGCAAGCATTCTTTCCCTGTAGCCCATGATCATCTCCCGGATTTCATCCAATCCGGTTTTTTCTACCGCCGAACAGGTTTTGACCTGGGGGATCCAACCATTCTGCTTTTCGGGAAAAAGATGAAGGGCATTGGCATATTCTCTTTTGGCATTTTTTGCAGGCTCGAGATTGGCTCCATCAGCCTTATTGATCACCATTGCATCACATATTTCGATGATGCCTTTTTTGATTCCCTGAAGTTCGTCACCTGCACCTGCCAACATCAAGAGCAAGAAAAAATCCACCATTCCTTTGGCAGCAATTTCGGATTGGCCTACGCCTACTGTCTCTATCAATATCACGTCGAATCCAGCCGCTTCACAGATCAGCATTGCTTCCCGTGTCCTCGCGCTCACCCCACCCAATGTACTTCCTGCAGGAGAGGGACGGATATAGGCCCTTTTGTCAGAAGCAAGATTTTCCATCCTCGTCTTGTCCCCCAAGATGCTTCCGCGGGATTGCTGACTGGTGGGATCTATGGCCAAGACTGCTACCTTATGACCCTTTTCTACCAAAGTTTTTCCAAAACTTTCTATAAATGTACTTTTGCCTACACCCGGTACGCCTGTGATTCCGATTCTGATTGAATTTCCGGAATAAGGCAAAATCCCTTCCATTACCTTCTCGGCGATCAGTTGATCCGTATGCAATTCGCTTTCAACCAAGGTTATTGCCCTGCTGATCATTACCCTATCTGAATGAAGGATCCCTTGGATATATTCAGATACTGAAAGTCTTTTTTTGGTCAAAATCACATGCTCGGTTAAAAGTTAAACACTTAAAGTTAAGGGAATTATTTGAAAGGATATTTTACAAAACTGACCTGACCCATCGCATTCTTTTCATACATGGCTGAGCAAAATGATACCGCCTCGGTATCAAAGTAGGGCGGGTCAGGACGGAGATTTTTTGGAGTCTTCTCTAGTTGGCTAAAGAAATAGACTTTGGTGTTTCCATATTTGGTGTGGGGCATATAATTGCCATACTTTTCCATTTCTTCCCATAAGGAATCCGGCGAATGCACTGCATAAATCCTGACTATCGGACCGGTATTGTTTTCATTTCTGTAAAATGCCACTTCTGTATATTCCCCTTTCAGTTCATTGACTCCCGGCTGGGAAAGGCTGTCCACCATAATCCAAATCACCAAGGCGGCAACGACAATTCCCAATCCATAAAATAACTTTCGCGAGCCCATATTTAGCGGTATTTAGATTTTAAGCTTTAATTTAGAAGAAAAATTTCAAGATGGCATTTGAATACATCAAGGCATTACATATCATTTTCGTAACTACGTGGTTTGCAGGGCTGTTTTATATTGTCAGACTTTTTATCTATCAGACTGAGGCTTTGGAAAAGCCCGAAGAAGAAAAACGCAACTTTGCGCCGCAATTGAATCTGATGGCAAACCGGCTTTGGTATATTATTACCTGGCCTTCGGCAATCCTGACACTGATTTTTGGCGCATGGGTTTTTTATTACCGTTGGGGTTATATCCATTCGGGATTTATGCAGGCCAAACTTGGATTTGTTTTGGCTCTTTACATTTATCACTATATCTGCCACAGGATTTACAAAGATTTACAGGATGGCAAAACAAAATGGACCTCCACACAATTAAGGATGTGGAATGAAGTAGCGACAGTTTTGCTTTTCGCTATTGTTTTCCTTATCGTGCTCAAAAGCCTGATCAGCGTGGTTTGGGGAATCGGAGGTTTGCTTGTCTTGAGCATCACCATGATGCTTGGAATCAAATGGTATAAAAAAGTCAGGGAAAACAATCAGTCCAAAAATTAAAAAAACCGGTCCATAGTCGACAGTCCATAGCCACTACCATGGATTTTCAATCAAAGTTTTAAATGGTTAGTGAAAAAAACGTAAATACAAAAACCAAAGTTATGAACACATCATTTCTCAATAAAATATTTATTCCCGCTCTAGCATTGTTGGTTTGGAATTGCTCCCCAAAGAATAGTCAGGAGAATTCAAATCTTCCGCTTCCGATACTTGGCAACAGGCATGTCGAGGAAATTGAAAAAGATGGAAAGAAGGTACAGGATACCGTTTACCACAAAATCGCCGAATTTTCCTTTACCAACCAAGAAGGAAAAGAAATCAATAATCTTTCTGTGAAAGGCAAAGTGTATGTCGCTGATTTTTTCTTTACAAGCTGTCCCACCATTTGTCCCATCATGAAAACCCAAATGCTCAGGGTTTACGAAAGGTTTAAAGACCAACCGGATTTCCTCATCCTAAGTCACACCTTGGATCCAACCCACGATACCCCGGAATTGCTTAAAGATTTTGCATACAAAATCGGCGTGGAAAATGACAAAACATGGCATTTTCTGACCGGTGATCAGGAAAAAATCTTTGAAATAGGACAGACTAGCTATATGACTACAGCCATGTCAGATCAGGCAGAACCGGGCGGATATCTTCATTCAGGTGCATTTATTTTGGTGGATCAAAAAGGCCACATCAGGGGAGTCTATGACGGTACCAAAGAAGATCAGGTCAATAGGCTGATGAATGACATCCCAAAATTGCTTCAGAAGTAATCCATGAAGAAAATAATCTTTGCTTTATCTCTTGCTGTATTATCCCTTCATTCCTGCAAACCAAAATCCTCCAATCCTGAAAACACCTTGGCGAGCATATCTGACACCAAAGTGTTACAATATGCGATAGAGGGTAAGGCTTTGTATGAAGCAAACTGTGCCAACTGTCATCAAAAAAACGGTTCAGGGTTGGGAAAACTTATCCCGCCAATATACCAGTCTGACTATTTTTTAGAGGATATCCCAAGATCAGCAAAAATCATCAAGCACGGCCAAAAAGGAGAAATCACTGTTAATGGCGTTGTCTACAATCAGGAAATGCCCGGGAACCCAAAGCTCACCAATATTGAAATAGCCCATATAATGACTTACCTATATAATATCTGGGGAAGCGAAAGGGGGGTGATCGACGCGACTATGGTGGAAGAATACTTGAAAAAATAAGATTTTATGATTTTTCCAGCTCTGTTTTGGCTGCTTCAATGGAAGTTTTTATTTCATCATTCACCTTTTGAACTTTGATTTTTTGATCAAGAAGGTAGGTTTCGATTTCATCTTCAGTCATTTCTTCATAAGTAGATTTGAACTGCCTCATCCAGACGAACATTCCTTCAAAGGCTGAATCCAAGTCAGCAGAAATAGCGTTGAGTTTTTCAATTTCTCCCGACATTGCTACGCTGTCAGCCGACAATTCCCCTGACTTTTGGAGGATGTCCTTTTTAAGCTTTTTCAACTCATCCATTTTGGGCATCACCTCATCATGGATGGCAATAACTTCCTTTTTCAGGATCTCGTTTGATTCTTTTTTGTCAGATCCACAGGCAGACAGAAAGAAAAACATGGCAACAAAAAATCTTAAATAGTTCGGGCTCATAAGTTTAGATTTTGGCCAAAGAAAATACAATTTTATTATAAAAAGAAATTAAATCTAATCTTTTTGATTTTTATATAATTTTTCATATTTTTTTTATGATTTAAATCATTAAAATTAAAAATTAAAAGAATCTATTAATCGGTCAAATATTCTAACCCAAAAAGGGTTGTTGACCCTAAAATGTATAAAGGTGAAAAAGCTATCATGTTTATATCCGTCAGGAATTTGTATTTTTGGACAAATCCAAAGCATCGCAAATGCTTGGTTTCATTTGGCTCTTAAACTCAAATTATGAAACAGTTTTGCTTCTCCAACGACCAGATTATTGATTCAAAAAATGCTGCTATCCATCCGATGGATATAGGCTTGATAAGGGGTTATGGGATTTTTGATTTCTTTCGGACTTCAGGATACATCCCTCTCTTTTTAACGGATTATCTGGACAGATTCATCCGGTCTGCGGCAAAAACCCATCTCCACCTTGCTTATTCTAAGGAGGAACTTGCACAGATTATCCATGATTTGATACAAAAGAATGACCTGGAACAAGGCGGGATCAGAATGTTGCTTACAGGAGGAGTTTCTGACAACCATTTTTCGCCGACTTCCGGTTCACTTTTCATTTTTTGTGAGAACCTGGACTTCCCTGCCGCCTCAAAATATGAAACAGGAGTCAAACTATTATCGGCAGACCATGTGCGCGCGATTGCAGATGTCAAGACCACCAATTACGCTTTCCCTGTCTGGCACAGTGTCAATTGGAAAAAGGAAGGTGCCGAAGATGTGATCTACCATCACAACGGCTATATTTCTGAGAGCTCAAGGTCAAATATTTTTGTGATAAAAAATGGAAAAACCGCCACTCCTGACCTAAACATTTTGCATGGCATCACCAGGAAAAGAGTGTTGGAACTCGATAAGAACATCGAAATCCGGCCTATAAGTTTTGATGAATTGATAGATGCCGATGAAGTATTTATGACCGCAACTACCAAAAAAATCCTTCCGGTCACCATGATAGATGATTTAAAAATCAAAGATGGTAAACCGGGTCCAAAGACAATTGAACTGATGGCAGCATTTGCTGCTATGGAAAAAAAGAGTGTTTTGGTCTAAATTCCGAGCGAAAACCTCAAAAAAAATGTCAGTGGAAATCACTGACATTTTTTTGCTAGGTATCTAACCTTCTCAGTTTGCAAGAAGCTCTGCTTCTTTGAGGATATACATGAGTTTTTCAGGGTCTTTGTCATTCAGGGTAAGTTTTCCTCTTACCCTCACTCTTTTGGAAGTGTATTTGATCGGGGTTTTCAGCATTACTTCCATGACTGTCTCAGGTCCTCCCGAACCACAAAAGAAGCACTCAGCCAATGGCAATGAAGACAAGATGATATGTTCGGGCTTAAACATGCCTTCAAAAGGAATGATGTATCCGTCAGCTTCCACCACTTTTCCTTCCATGCCTTTGATACTAGGGCCAAATACAGGAATGTAAAGTTCCCCAAACTCATCCTGACCTATCTTATAGGTCACTTGGGCCAAATCTTTCCAAACAGTTGTGCTTTGTCCATAAGCAAAGCTTGTGACAAGGGCTAACATCATTAAGACTACGGTTCTCTTCACTATCATGGTAATTCCCATTTTGATTAATTATTGGTGATAATCTGACTTGCAAATCTATGCTTTGGTCAGTTGTTTGGCAATATCTGTTTGATAAGCGTTCCATGCAGGGATAAGGGAGGCAAGAATGCCCACAATTACTGCATATCCGAGAATCCAAAGTTCTTCTTTCAGAAAAACTGCGGCACTCAAAGAACTGATGGCACCCTGATCATTTTGCATAACGAGAATGACCAAGAAAAGGTGCCCGATAGCGATGCCGACGACTGCTCCAAGGATGGTCAAAATCACTCCTTCCAAAACAATATGGAGGAAGAGCTGCCAACTCGAAGCTCCCAAGGTACGCATCACGGCAAGGTCATATTTCCTTTCTTTCAGTGAATTGAACAGTGCAATAAAAATCCCCAAGCCGGCAATGATGATGATCACGATTGCCAATCCTTGAATCAGCTTGACTCCGATCCCTAACAATTCGAATAACCTCGATATTTCAAAGGATGGTGAGGCTGCCTGAAGGGCGCTTTTGCTATTGATAAATCTCGGTAACTGTACCGCGGCGATGGGATTTCGGTATTGGATCAAAAGAGAAGTAACTTCCCTGTCTTGGTCAGTGATCGGGAATCCTTTCTTGGCAATGGGCGCTTCATGCGTAGCGTGGTTATGTTCCTCGTCATGGGTGTACCATACAGACTCGATACTTGTCAGAATGAGTTTGTCTAAAACATTTCCCATTGGCTCCAATACTCCGGTAATGTCATAAGGATGGGCATCATGCTCGTGGCTGCTGCTCCCGATTCCGTGTGAACCTATAAAAGTATCTCCTGTTTTTAATCCGATTTTTTCAGCTACTTCATGACCCAAAACTACTTCAAAAGGCTTTTCCCAAGCATTTCCCTGAGAAAATGTAGCTGAATACAAGGTCAGATAATCATGGTTGGTTCCCACAATTCTATATCCCTGGTAATTGTCACCCAAGCCAAGCGGTATGATATTCTTTACCAGTCTGTTTTTGGAAAGTGCCATGGCATCTTTCAAATCAATGTTTCCCGTCGGAAAATCGATATGGTAAACACTCGAAAGGATCAACTGAAGCGGGCTTCCTTTGGCACCGACGACAAGGTCGATTCCCTCCGCATCTTTGGTCATTTTGTTTTCGAATTGATCTTGGATCAAAATCAAAACCGTGATAATCGCCAAGCCCAAGCCCAATAACAGGATATTCAAACCGGTACTCAGCGGTTTGGCGATCAGGTATTTCCAACTCAATTTGATCATATTCATAATTGGCCTCCTATGATTATTTGGTTGGGAATATGGTCTTTGACCCGCTGGTCATGGGTAACGATGATCAGAGCGGCATTGTATTTTTTGGCCTGCGTCTGGAGAAGTCTGACCACGGCTGCGGCATTTTCTTCATCTAAACTCGCTGTAGGTTCATCCGCTAAAATGAGTTTTGGCTTATTGACCAATGCCCTGGCGATGGATACACGCTGGGCCTCACCTTCGCTCAGGGTATTGATACGTGCTTTCTTTTTGTCAAAAATTCCTAATTCTTTCAACAAAGGTTCGATCATTTGGGTATTTTCCTTAACAAAAAAGTTGGCAAGCTGAAGGTTTTCTTCCACCGTCAGAGGTGCCAGAATATGTGGTTTTTGAAAAATGATTCCGATATTTTTCCCCCTGAATTTATCCAATTGTGATCCTTTCAATGAATAAATATCCGTTCCGTCGATGGTGACAGTCCCTGATTTGGGTTTCAATAATCCTGCGATGATGTTCAATATGGTGGTTTTTCCACTTCCGGATTTGCCGATGACGAGCATTTGGTCACCTGCATCTAGGCTGATATCCGGGATTTGGAATTTTTGATTGGAATCGTAATAAAACTCGATGTTTTTGGCTCTTAAGATCATTATTCTTGGATGGGTATGCTGATTTGGAATGTAGTCCCTTTTCCTTGCGCACTTTCAAAAGCGATATCTCCGTTCAATACTTCCAGGCTTTTTTTCACGATAGACAATCCAAGTCCGGAACCTTCGATGATACCTACGTTTTTAGCCCTGAAAAACCGGTCATAAAGCTGGTCATGCTCTTTTTCAGGGATGCCAATTCCTTTGTCTTTGACTGTGGCTTTCAGGTTGCCTTTCTCTAACCATACGGTAAAATCAACTTCCTGTCCATCTTTGGAATATTTCACTGCATTGGAAAGCAGGTTTTCAAAGATCTGGTATAACAAGTCAGAATCAGACACGATTGTTTTCGGAAGGTTTTCCAATTTCACATTGATCTTCACATCATGCTCAGAACCTGCCTTGACCACATCCAATATTTCATTGAAAAGTGCGGCCACAAACATCTTCTTCGGTCTAAAGTCTATCTTATTGGCATCTGCCTTTCCGAAGAAAAGAACAGAAGTCAGCAGGCTATTCAAACTCCTTACAGAATTTTCGATTTTGGTAGCATGCTTGACGATCTTGGCTTTAAAAGGATGTTCCTTTTCTGCATACTGCTGAAGGAGTTGTGCAGAACTCAGGATAGAAGTCAAAGGAGTTTTGAAACCATGGGAAACATTCAGTACAATCCTTGATTTGAGTTCACCGATTTCCCTTTCTTTTTCCAGGGCTCTAGTCAATTCTTTGTTGGCTTCAGCAAGGTCCTTGGTTCGCTGCCTTACTTTTTCCTCCAGCTCGTTATTGAGCTTCTGAAGTTCTTTTTCTTTTCTGTCTTTAAAAATCGCCAGTTCAATCACCATGTTCAGTTCACGGATATTGAAAGGCTTGATGACATAAGCACTCGGATTGGTACCGACTACTTTGGTAAGTGTCTCGGCATCCGAACTCGCACTGAGATAGACCACCGGGATATCATATTTTTCATTAATGATTTCGGTAGTCTTGATCCCATCAAGCTCGCCGGCGAGATTGATGTCCATCATGACAATATCTGCCTGATTGTGCTCGAGGATTTCTAGGGCTTTTTCACCGGAATCCGAAATGCCGATGATCTCATGGTTGTTCTTTTCAAGAGCTTTTTTGAGTAAAAGCGCCGAAACGTGGTCATCCTCTGTAATTAATATCCGAAGTGGAAACATGTGTGCTGTTTGAATATGGGTGCAAATTACAAGTTTAAATCATTTCCAAAAATCATTTTTTACCTAATGGAAGTATTACAATCACCTTGGTGCCTTCTTCTTTTTGACTTTCTACCCGGATACTTCCTCCTAGGATATCAACGAGATTTTTGGTAATGGCCAGTCCCAGACCTGTTCCTTCATAAATCCGGCTATTTCCCTTGCTTTCCTGCTCAAAAGGTTTGAACAGAATCTGCTGAAAATCCTGACTCATGCCTATTCCCTGATCGGTCACCGTCAGCGTGATTTTATCACCCAAACCATTTAAAGTAATGGAAATAATGCCTTTATCGGAATATTTGATAGCATTGCCGACAAGGTTATTGACAATCATCTCAAAATACCTTTGGTCAATCCATCCCTTCAAAGGTTGGGTTTCATATTTGACTGAAAGCAAAAGTCCTTTTTTTACGGCAAGACCTTTCAAGGGCAAAAGGATGGTGGCCAAAAAATCATTGATGTTGGATTCTTTGTAAACCACCTCGAGTTTTTTTGCTTCAATTTTGGAAAGGTCAAGGATGCTGTTGATCGTACTCAAAAGCCGCTCGCCCGATTCCTGGATTATCTCAAGCTGCGAAATCAGATTAGCATCCTCCTGCCTCTGTAAGATGATGTTTTCGGTACTTCCCAAAATTCCATTGAGCGGCGTCCTTATTTCATGGCTGATGTTGGACAGGAAGTTTGATTTGAGCTTGTTGGCTTCCTCTGCCTTGTCTTTTGCTTCCTGAAGGCCTTTTTCAAAGGCCTTCTCGGCAGTCACATCCCGGAACACAGATAAAATCAAAGGATTGCCAGCATGGTCGGATTTTAACATGGCCACATAAAGTTCAATTTCTTTCATTCCACCCCTCAAAGGCATGCTCAATTCAAAGGTCATCCCTTTATTTTCCTCGTTGGTGATGGCAGGCAAAATAACTTCTCTCTTCCTTGGGTAAAATTCCGGATCTGTAAACAAATTGGTAACAAATCCCTTTTCGATTTCTTTGACCGGAAGTGAAACCAATTTTGCCAGACTTGGATTGGCCGCAATGATTTTGCCCGCATCGGTAGAAAGCAACAAACCATCCTTGGAACTGTTCCAAACATTCCTAAATTGGTCTTCTGTATTGAATACCTGTTTGATTTTTTCATCGATGGTCTTTTTGAGCAGGCCTTCTTTTCTCAACAAATTGAGAAGGGTATTAAAAAGAAATCCAATCAGCAGAAAAACAAAAAGCACCGAAATCACAAACCATGGCTGAAGGTAGACGGGCTTCAAAATCTTAAAACCTTCAGAAGCAACTTCGGGAGTATTAAAAACCCCATCAACACCAGCTTTAAGGAGAAGTCTATAATTCCCCGCAGGAAGGTTGTTGAAAGTCAGCACGTTTGTTCTCGGATTGACTATTTCTGTCCATTCATCTTGGAGGCCTTCCAACTTATACTTGATGACGAGGTCATTAGGTTGGATAAAAGAAACAGCCCTATAGGTAATTTCGATATTATTGACTCCGAAGGGAATCCGCATCAAGTCAACCCCTTCACTTTCGCTCCCAAGAACTTTGACTGAAAGTATTTTGGTGATGGGAGAATATACCCTTTCAATGTTTTCTTCAGGAATAAAAACAGAAAGCCCTTTGCTGGTACCTATCCAGATTCTGCCATTGTCACTTTCCAACAAGGCCCCCCTATTTGTTTCCAGTCCAGATAGCCCTGATACTTCCGTATAATGGTCAGCCCTACCGTCTTTTATCTTGTATAAACCCTTATCTGTTCCTACCCATAAATACCCTTTGGAATCTTTCAGGAGAGAATAAACCGGCCTGTCAATATTGCCTCCCGCAGTTTGGAAATAGTCAAACTTACCCTCACAAAAATACTTTAGCCCGGATTCAGTGCCTAGAATCAGGCAGCCATTCTCTTCCTCGATATAATCAAACCCAACAGCAGTAACAAAACTTTGTTTTTCCACGATCCCATCTGTAAAATTGGGATTGCTGCCCTGCATAAAAATTATCCTTCCATCCCGGAGTTTCCCTGTTTTCCGGACAAATATCTGATCCTGACCAAAAATCTTCAAAATGTTATCGGTGATTTCATTCAGGAAATGAGATCCTTTGTTTGCAATCGAGGAAAGATAGAGACTTCCTCTAGCCGCAATAAATAGACTGTCTCCGATAACCCGGACAGATGTTACAAATCTTTGTTGAGGACTTGGCTGAAAGTCAACTTTCGAGGTTTTTGGATCCAGCCTACCGATCCCCTTCAAGTTGGATGAAAACCAGATGATTCCGTTTTTGTCCTTGTCAAAATTGCTGATCCTGAATTTGGGATGGCCTACCAGCCCTTCATAACCATAAAGAGTCTTGACATCAGAATTCCTGGACCATATCTGCAGGCCGTTGTTAAACCCAATCAAATAACGGGAGGAATCCAGCCCAATTATAGCCGTGACTTCATCATCTAAAAGTGATTTGGAGCTATAGTTGATGAATCTAAAGGAATTGATGTTGGCTAAGCCACGGTTGGTTGCAATCCATTTGATCCCCTCGCGATCCACAAGAAAACCATGAATAAAATAGGCCTTTAGGACATCATAAGAATCTATTTCAAGGCTTCTGTTAAGTTTGGGATCATATTTATACAGCTGGGAATTGTAATTGTAATACACCCTGCCTTCAAAAACCTGCAAGTGACTGAAATCTACGACGCTGAAGATCTCTCTTTCAAAATTTTGTCTAAGAATTTTTTCAGGGGATTCATAGGATTTGCCATAAGCCAAGAAGTCTAATCCCAAAAAATAATACCCTTTGGTGACCTCGTCAAAAGCAATATGCTGGACCTTTGCAGGCAGATCAATTCCTTTGAATGCATATTCTTGAAGATGTCCATCCCTGAAAATATAAGTCTGGTACCTAAACAAAACCAGAATCCCATCTGGAGTTCCCAAGTCGGATTTGAACGGACCTGCATTCCGAAAATCAAATTCCTGCATTTGCCAGGAGCTTTCATTTTCATTCCTGAAAAACAGTTTGCTATCAGAAAACAATAAGTATTGCCATCCTTCAGGTGTTTTTTTGGGAAGGAAAAGCAGCAGGTCTTGATTTCCATCGATTGGAAGGTTGGTTTTTAAGTCAAACTCCTCCCAAATCCCATCCTGGTAAAAATACGCCTTTGGTTCATTGATCAAATTGCTTATCCAGATTCGACTATCCTCATCTTTAAAAATCCTCACTTCATTGGTCAAATCACTTTGGATATCTTCAGGTAAAGGATAGGTATCAAAACCATCCGAATAGAAAACCCCAAGAGAGGTATTAAACCACATCAGCCCTTCTTTGTCCTGCAAAACCTGATGGATAATATCAGAAGGCAGGTCAACTCCTTTGATCTGATTATTGAACTGGAAGGTCTGCGCAAAAGCAGTATGTCCAAACCAAACAAAGAAAATAAGAAGCAGGGCTTTTTGCATAGGGGTACCGTACGCCGTCTAAATTAGAAAAAGATACGGATAGTGTAAATTAATTGGATATTGTTTCCCTTTTCTTTTTGTGGACGGGCTTAATCCTTTATTTTTGTGCAAACTATAAAAATCGCAGCATGAGTGTTTTAGTCAATAAAGATTCCAAAATAATTGTGCAGGGCTTTACCGGTTCGGAAGGTTCTTTTCACGCACAGCAAATGATCGAATACGGAACCAACGTCGTTGGCGGTGTGACTCCCGGAAAAGGAGGTACAAGCCACTTGGAAAGACCGGTTTTTAACTCGGTAGAAGAAGCTGTCCAAAAGACAGGCGCCAATACATCGATCATATTTGTTCCACCGGCATTCGCTGCTGATGCCATCATGGAAGCTGCAGACGCAGGGATCAAAGTCATCATCACCATCACGGAAGGTATTCCTGTGGCAGATATGATGAGGGCAAAACCATATATCAAGGAAAGAGGTGCTACACTGATCGGACCTAACTGTCCGGGTGTCATCACTCCGGGAGAAGCCAAAGTAGGTATCATGCCGGGCTTTGTCTTCAAAAAAGGCAGAATCGGAATTGTTTCCAAGTCAGGAACATTGACCTATGAAGCAGCGGACCAAATCGCCAAAGCGGGTCTCGGTGTATCCACAGCCATCGGTATCGGCGGAGATCCGATCATCGGAACCTCCACCAAAGATGCGGTTCAGCTCTTGATGGAAGATCCTGAGACGGATGCTATCGTCATGATCGGTGAGATCGGAGGAAATTACGAAGCTGACGCTGCAAGATGGATCAGAGCAAATGGTAACAAAAAACCGGTAGTAGGATTTATCGCCGGACAGACTGCCCCTCCGGGACGCAGAATGGGTCACGCAGGTGCCATCATCGGTGGTGCTGACGATACCGCGATAGCCAAAATGCGCATCATGGCCGAAAACGGAATCCACGTAGCTGAATCTCCGGCTGAGATCGGCGCTGTGATGGCGAAGGTTTTGGGAGTTACAGCATAATAAGTACATTGATTTTGTAATCTGATATTTATTGATATTGGATATTTGGATATTAAAAAAACCGTTCTGATTGATTTCAGAACGGTTTTTTGTTTTGATAAAAATTGGTAAATGAGTTCAAAAAAGAATTCCAGACAACTTATTCTTCTACGATATTCAAACCGTGTTTTTTCTCGAATTCGTCTCTTTTCAATTCAAATCTCTCCGCCTCGGCGTTGACCATATCCAAGGACTCGTTGTATCTGGTAAATAATTCCCCTATGTTTTTTTCCATTTCTCCAAAATTAAACTGCATGGCATCTACCTGTAATTGGGAGGCTTTTTCTACCATGGCAATCTGACTGTTTTTGAGATCTTCCAACAACATCAAGGCCCTATCCATTTTTACTAATTTCTCTCTGTTATCCATTTTATTTGATTTTTTCAATAAATAATACAATAACCATTCCTAAGTCATATTTAAAATTGTTTTTGTTTTAAAATAGCGCAAAGAACAGAGATCTGAGAGGTGGTTGCAACAAGCTATACTCGTAATTCCCTCTCAGACAGTTTAAAGAAATTTCTACCGCTATTTCTTTCTATTGCATTATATTTAAGTAAAAAGCCTGATCATGCGCAATTTCCCTTCCTACAAACAAAGTAAACCTTCCGGCCAGTATGATGCCATTGTCATTGGTTCGGGACTGGGCGGGCTTACCACGGCTGCCCTACTTTCCCAACACAGCCAAAAAGTGCTGGTACTTGAAAAACACTACACCATCGGCGGTTTTACCCATGTTTTCAAAAGGAAAGATTATGAATGGGACGTGGGCATTCACTATGTCGGCGATATGCACAATAACCAAAAACTTATGCCACGCCTTTTCCAGCACATCACTCAGGGGAAATTACAGTGGAAAGACATGGGAGAAGTGTATGATAAGATCGTTTTTGAGGATAAAACCTATGATTTGGTAAAAGGCCGAAAAAATCTTGTTGCCAAACTAAAATCAGATTTTGATACTCCTGAAGACCATGCTGCCATTGACCGCTATATGGAAGCAGTGAAAAATGTAATTGTAAGCAGCAGGGGTTTTTACAGTATGAAGGTAGTACCAGGTTTAATAGGGAAATGGCTTCGCAAATGGACTTCAAGGAAATTCCTTAAATTCTCAGATATCACCACCCTGGAAATGCTCCGGACTTTTACAAATAATGAAAAGCTGATTGGGGTACTTTGTGGCCAATACGGAGATTATGGTCTTCCTCCTGCACAAAGCAGTTTTGCCATGCATGCCATCCTGGTCAATCACTATTTCAACGGAGGATACTTCCCTGTTGGCGGCTCGGCCAAAATTGCCGAAAACATCTATCCCCAAATCACAGCAGGAGGTGGTGATGTGTATTCCAATGCTGAAGTGAAGGAGATTATTTTCGAAGGAAATAAGGCAGTAGGCGTGCGGATGGCAGATGACCATGTGCTGAAAGCTGACCGGATTATCAGCAATGCAGGAGTATTTAATACCTTTCAAAAGCTTATCGACAAGAAGCATCCGCTTTATCCCCAACTGGAACGTCAATTTGATGGCTTGCGTGCTTCCGTGGCACATTTATGTCTGTATATTGGGTTGAAAAAAAACAGCCAAGAATTGCAATTGCCCACTTCCAATTTCTGGATTTACCCTGGCTACGACCACGATAAAACTGTGCGGGAATATCTTTCCAATCCAGATGAGAAGCCATTTCCCGTCGTATATATTTCCTTTCCTTCGGCCAAAGATCCGGATTGGGTGAATCGTTACCCCGGGACTTCCACCATCGAGATAATCTCGCTGGCACCGTATGAGTGGTTTAAAAACTGGGAAGATACCCGTTGGGGAAAAAGAGGGGAAGATTACAATGCCATGAAAGAGAAATGGTCCTTGCGGTTATTGGAAAACCTCTACAGGCAACTTCCTCATTTAAAAGGACAGGTAGATTATTACGAGCTTTCCACGCCTCTATCCACTAAAAATTTTACAGGCTACCAATCAGGTGAAATATATGGGCTCGAACATAGTCCTGAAAGATTCCGAAATGAACACCTCACTCCACATACTCCTTTTAAAAACCTGTATCTGACAGGGCAAGATATTGTTTCCTGTGGGATCGGAGGCGCGCTTATGAGCGGTCTGATTACATCATCCGCTATTTTGAGGAAAAACCTTATTAAAAGTATTATGAAATGAGGATAAGTTCTTCTTTGGGAGCATGGCAACAAATCAATTAAGTTGAGAACAAGAAAAGAAGCAGAGAATTTCAGATTTCAAAGTCAAGGAATTTGTTTTTAGCAGTATGTAATACTTTAAAAACTTTTATCATCCTATTTTGAAATTTTCCAATCTTCCAATCCGCCACGGCGGACAAGTTCTTTCAATTTCTTACCTTTGCGGCTTCAATTTCTTTTCCATGATTTCAGTAGACAATATTTCCGTCATCCACGGCGGTAAAGCCCTCTTCAGTGATGTATCATTTTCCATCAACGAAAATGACAAAATAGCCCTGATGGGCAAAAATGGCGCCGGCAAATCCACCATGCTCAAAATCATCGCCGGCGGGACCAAACCATCCTCAGGGGGCGTTTCCGCTCCAAAAGGTGCAGTGATCGCATATTTGCCACAGCATTTGTTGACGGCGGATGATTGTACGGTTTTTGAAGAAACTTCTAAGGCATTTGCTTCCTACCTCGATATGAAAACCGAAATCGAAAGGCTCAATGAAGAACTTACCGTTCGTACTGACTATGACTCCGAAGATTATTATAAAATCATTGAGCAGGTTTCCGAGCTCAGTGAAAAGTTCTACGCCATCGAGGAGGTCAATTACGAAGCAGAAGTAGAGAAAGTGCTTTTGGGATTGGGATTTGAAAGGAAAGATTTCAAAAGATCAACATCTGAGTTCTCCGGTGGATGGAGGATGAGGATCGAACTTGCCAAGATACTTTTGCAGAAACCGGATTTGATCCTATTGGATGAACCGACCAACCACCTTGACATAGAATCCATCCAATGGCTGGAAGATTTTTTGACCCAAAAAGCAAAAGCTGTTGTGGTCATCTCCCACGACAGAGCTTTTGTAGACAATATAACCACCCGTACAATTGAAGTGACAATGGGGCGGATATATGACTACAAAGCCAAATACAGCCATTACCTTGAACTGAGAAAAGAGCGCCGCGAGCAACAGCAGAAGCATTTCGAGGAGCAGCAAAGGGTTATGGCAGATATCCAAGGATTCATCGACCGCTTCAAAGGCACTTATTCCAAAACCCTTCAGGTGCAGTCACGGGTGAAAATGCTGGAGAAAATGGAAATCATTGAAGTGGACGAAGTGGATACTTCAGCCTTGAAGTTACGCTTCCCGCCTTCTCCAAGGTCCGGAAAATACCCTGTTATCGTAGAAGAACTTACCAAATCCTATGGCAACCATGTTGTGTTCAAGGATGCAAGTATGATCATCGAACAAGGTCAGAAAATCTCCTTTGTAGGTAAAAACGGAGAAGGAAAATCCACGATGATCAAAGCCATCATGGGCGAAATTGATTTTCAGGGCAAATGCGAATTGGGCCACAATGCCATGATCGGCTACTTTGCGCAGAACCAGGCTTCCTTATTGGATGAAAGCCTCACCATATTCGAAACCATCGATAATATCGCAGTTGGAGAAGTCAGGGGTAAGATCAAAGATTTATTGGGCGCTTTTATGTTCAAGGGTGACGACATCAACAAAAAAGTGAAGGTCCTATCCGGTGGGGAAAAGACCAGGTTGGCGATGATCAAATTGCTACTTGAACCAGTCAACCTTTTGATCCTCGATGAACCTACCAATCACCTGGATATGAAAACCAAAGATATCATCAAAGATGCCTTGAAGGCTTTTGACGGCACTTTGATCATCGTATCCCACGACAGGGATTTCTTGGATGGCTTGGTGACCAAGGTATTTGAATTTGGAAACAAACGGGTTAAGGAACACTTCGAGGATATCAATGGATTTTTGAGGAATAAGAAATTGGAGAATTTGAGAGAGGTTGAAAGGAAGTCGTAGCGAAGCGAAGATTACTAGAGTGGAGCGATTCGGAATGAAATGATATATACTTCGTGGTTTTTTGAGATATATTGCCTTCGGCGATATAATTTAATTCAAGAATCGAATAGTTCACTTCTTCAATGCCTCTTCTAAAATAATCATCTCCTCTTTATAAATTCTTTCATTAGGAAAATCTGAATTAAGTTCAGAAAATATATCGTTAGATTCATAATAATATTGTTTCCATTTATCATTCGGCTTGGTTGAAATTTCGTGAAAAAATCCAATTGATTTTAGTGAAAAAGCGAGGCCTTTCTTGAATTCAACATTATCGGGAAAGGAATTGTAGAGTTCCCTTACTAAAGAAAGATCCTTTTCATAAAAAGTAAGTGCATCGTCGAATTTGCCAAGTGTGGAATAGGAATCTGCCAAATAGGAATTTGATAATGCAAAATTATATTTATAATCCATTGAATCTGGAAAGGACAAATAAAGCTCCTTTTGTAGGAAATAATATTGTTCATAATTTTCAGTGGCACTTTCTAAATTATCCATAGATTGGTGTGTTACACCGAGCTTCAAAAATGAAACAGCCAATTTATTTTTTATTTCTACATCTTTTGGACTGGTTTCGAGGAGTTCTTTTTCTAAACCATTATATTTTTCAAAATAAAATAACGCATTTTCAAAGTCGTTCATTAATAGATAAGAATCACCAATTTTCAAACAAGAAATAGACAAATCTTTTTTATATTGAATATTTCGAGGATTGGAATTTAATAGTTCCTTTAAAATGTCGAAAGCCTCTAAAGAATATTTAAGAGATTCTTTGGTGTTTCTGATCTGGATAAAAAAATCTGCTAGTTTTAACAATGAAATTGCGTAACCATGCTGAAAAGACAAATTTAAAGGGTGTTTTTTATAAAGATCTTGGGAAAAATGGTGATATTGAAAATAGCATTTTCCACCTTTTTCCATTTCCCCTAGATAAATATATGTATCCCCAAGGCGTTGAAATGAAAGGGATAAACCATGGATATGTTCCTCATTTTGAGGAGAGATTTTATTTAGTTCAAGATAAATAATATTGTATTTTTTATAAAACCCTAAGGCCAAATGTAGTCTACCAGACATGCTTAATACATTTCCTAATCTTTCAAGAGTTGGGGCTAAATTGACTAAAATAAACTCATTTCTTGGATCTTGAGAATAGGCTTCAGTCACCAACAGATTACTTTCAAAATAAAATCTTTCTGCTGTCTTAAAATCTCCCAATGAAAGTTGGGTATCTCCTAATTTTGAAAATGAAATTGATAATCCAATTTTGGTAATTAAGTTTTGGGGATATTTATTAACAAGGTCAATACGTAACTTATTGCCTTCTTCAAAGTATTTTAATGCTTTTTCAAGATCACCAATTGCTAAAGAGATATTTCCCACCCTTTCATTAGAAGTCGCTAATGAATGTTTAAATCTTTCATTTATTGGGTATTTATTCAAAAGTGATTCAGAAAGCTGTAGACATACCTTGAAGTAAGTAAGTGCATTTTCCAGATTCCCTGTCGTATTATGAAAAAAACCAACACTATCAAATAGCCTTACTATATCTTCTCTTTCAGGTAAAGCAAGCTGATACAAATTCAGGAGCATTCCTGTTGCAAATTCAGCATATCTACCCCAAGTTATATTTTCAGTGTAGCTTGAATTATTAAAGTGTCCTGTACTTCCTTCATATTCCAACTTGAAATTCAAAAACATAATTAACGGTTGACAATCTTCTAAAAGAGAGTCCTCATTTTTTTTGCGAACAACTTCCTGAATTATTGGACTTATCTTAAAAGCAGAATGATTTTCACTAAACTCTATCCAACCATTCCCTGCCAATCCTAAAAGTAAATTATCTAAATCTTCAAGATCAGGTAGAATCTCGTTAAATAACTGGTAAGGCATTGATTCCGGAGGCAATACTGAAAAAATAGACAAAATTTTACTTTGATCCTTTGTTATTTCACCTAGATCAAACATTGCAGATATTATTACTTCAGGTTTTTCTCTTCGGAGAATTAGGTTTTCGGCCTGATAAGGAGTATTTATTAATTCTGTTTTTATTCCAAATAATCCTTTTTGAAGAAGGTCTTTAAGTAGTTCTGAAAGGGGATATTTTTTCTTTAATGGATTGTTGAATTGATTGATATTTTTTGCAAGTAATTCAATTACCAAAGTATTATTTCCAACAGCCTTCAAAACTTGAACAAGAAGGCTGTCTTCTTTTGATTCATGTTGAGGATAATGAAATTTGAAAAGAGCCTTAGCTTCTTTCATTTTAAGGTTTTTGAGTTTAAAAAAATTGTAAATTGAAAGTTTTGTTATTCTTGTTGTACAAATTATTTGAAAGTTTAGAATTGATCTGAGAGTAGGGTAATTTCTTTCTAATTCAATGGCATTATTTGCATTATCAAGGATAAGAAGACAAGGTTTATCCAATTCTGCCAATTCCTTAATTACTTTTTCAACCCTTTTCTCATTTGTCATTGATTCCTCAAATTCAACTCCCATTGCCAAAGCGAGTTCTAAAATTGCGTCTTGAAGCCCTTTATCTGCGAAAACCCAGGCCATGTGTGAATATTCACTAGCAAATTTGTAATAGTATTTTGAAACAAATGTAGTTTTACCAATACCTCCTTCACCATTTATTAAGACTATTACATTTTCCCCTTCAAAAAGCAATTTATGTACATGGTCTAAATCCTTGTCCCGCCCAAGAAAAACTTCTGGTGGAAAAGGCAATCTACCTAGATGTTTGGGTAATTTTCTTTCTCCATATTTGAAAACTGGGTTATTTAAAGTGCTGTCAATAAATTGGTACTTGATAAAATCACCCATTGGAGGTCTAATTAAAAGTGGTATTGTCAAAACTACCCCCAATGAACTGATTCTTTATATTCGCTCCCTTATTTTTGACAGCATAACCTTTTTTACCTTCCCTTTTTTTCCAATCGTTAATAGTAAATTCATCGGCCTGTAGACGATCTAATTCTTTATTGAATTGGTTCCAAAGATTATCTGAATCTGTATATGAAGAATAGAAATGTTCAAGAGACTGTAGTTTGGATTTAAATAAATCAAGTGTTGGCTCGACCACTTTGTTTGATTTCTTGAAATAAGTGAATATAAATGGTTTATCTGTTGATTTAAATTTCCCAAATGCCTCTTCAAATTCTTCGGCAGAATAAATTCCTACTTTGGTGTGAGCTAAGAGAACAAATAGATCGCATTCGGAGATATATTTATTGTATTCATCTTGCGAGCGAGTTTTAGACATTTTGGCAGAGATGTCTTCCCAAATATCCAGATGCAGGAATATCTCATTATCAATCCACATTTTACACTTCCGGTAAACTTCTCGCTCAAACCGCTCCCGTTCTAACGCAAGCTCATTTGAGGAAGCCAAGAATATTTTTATTTTTCTAATACCCATTTTTTACATTAGTTTAAAATATAAAGAGGTTACTAAAACTAAATAATATTCATTTAATTTCATAGTCAAAAATTCTTTTATATTAGAAATGGATCAGACATAATATCTTCAAAATTCATCTTTTTGTTTAAAATCCCCCTTGCATTAATACCAACATCAAAGCCTGCTGAATAGCCAAGTGGCCATCTTTGTTGATGAAATACTCTCCTAGGCTATGGGCACCATATCCGATGCCACCACGGCCGATGGTCACTGCAGGAATTCCTTTGGAAAATGCCACGTTACTATTGGTTGAACTTGAACTTAGCTCAGGCTTCTTTCCTCCTGTCATGTAATCGGCGATCGCCATGGTCTGTTGGATCAAAGCCGATTCAGGTGATGCGATACCACTTGGACGGTCTCCTACTTTTTCGATGTCAACAATCAATTTTTCCCCTCTTCTGATTATGGCATTTTCCTTTTCCAATCCAATTTGCATGGATTCGAGAAAGATCTGGTTGATTCCTTTCAGCTTTTCCTGGCTTTCGGAGCGCATGTCCACGAGCATCCATGATTCAAAGGGAATGGAATTGACCGAAGTTCCTCCTCCCAAAACAGAAATGCTGTAAGTGGTTTTCAAACCTTCTTTGGTAAATTCATCGGCTTTTGGCACAAAGGAAGCAACTGCCTGTGCAAGTGCATTGTGTGGATTCCCGATCCCAAAAGCGCCATAAGAATGTCCTCCAGGACCTTTGAAAGTTACTCTGTAACGGAGCGAGCCAATTCCACCATTGACAATATCTTCCAATCCTCCACCGTCAATGGCAATAAAAGAAGCGATAGGTTGCCCGCCTTCGCGGAAAAGATGTTTCATGCCTTTCAAGTCTCCGAGACCTTCCTCGCCAACAGAACCTGTAAACCAGATATCGCATTCGGTCCTGATGTTTTGACTGCTCATCGTTTTGACCAAAGCCACTACTACCGCCAAAGCCCTGTTGGCATCCGTGATTCCCGGCGCAAATAAGGTATCTCCTCTTTGTTTGACTTTCACATCAGTGCCAAAGGGAAAAACCGTATCCAAATGCGCGTCAACTACGATAGTCTTGTCCGATTTGGTTCCTTTCCGCAGCGCAATGACATTACCTACCTCATCTGTCCAAACAGAGTCGGCCCCAGCTTTGCGCAGCATATCTGCATAGACAAGACCTTTTTCCTTTTCGTGGAAAGTCGGCGTCGGGATTTCTGTTAGTGTAATCATATCCTGAATGGTCACCGGATCGATCTCGATGATGTAATCAAATGCCTTTTTTACGGCAGGTTTCTTGGCCAGTTCCTGTACTTCTTTTTGGTATTTGGGTTGGATAGTCTGTGCAAAGACGTGGTTTCCAAAAAACAGAGAAAATACAAGAAGGAAGGTCAGATTCAGTTTCATTTGTGATGGGATTTGATCAAGCGAATTAGAATAAATTCAGGAAAAGGGACAATACCGTCTGTAAATTTCTAAAAGTATAAGTGGAAACCTGCTTCTTTGCCAGTAATTCTAAAATCTACTTCAGACGGGACGGAAGACCGAAGACGGAAGACGGAAGTAGGCGAAAATTATAATGAATTACCATTTCCGGAAGCATTTTGTACGATCAAAAAACATAAGACCCAGATATGAACAGCTTAATTTAAGAATCAAGGATTTGTTATTGGTTGCTTTTTCAACCGCTAATCGACTTGTATTGGATGGAGATAAAATCAAACTTACCAAAACATTGGTATCCACCACAAATCTGAAATCAGCCGGCATTCAAAATTTCATTAAGCTCTGCCTCTGTTAATCCATTCGCTTGAGCTTCGTTTCTGATTTCATCAACAAATAACCAAAAATCATTATTCCCTTTTTCTAAGCTTGCCTTAAGCAATTGGTCAATTTTTTTTGCAAGCAATTTTTTCTTTTCCAAGGAAATTCTATCCCATTTTTCAGCAGTTTTTTTATCTACTTCAATGACAATTTTTCCCATAATTTGATAAGTTTTCAACAATATACAAATAATTGAATTTGAGTGAAAATAGTTCTTTTCATCGGATCAAGATCTTCCATTACTCAAAACGATCGGATCTTGCTTCAATAAAAAGACCAAAGATTGGTACAGGCCGCTATCATAATCCTTTAGCCTTTGGGGATTTTCAAAAAACGATTCCAACGCCACTGCAAAAAACTCATGGGGATTGTTGGCCGCCGAATCCCTAAATATGGAGTCTTCCCCGTCCATAATTCTCTGGATTTCATTTTTGGCCAAAACCGAAAAATCCATCCATCTCTTGGGGTTAAAAAAATTACTCTGCCCGTTGTAATGGATTTGATTTTCTAGCTTCAGTGCATGTGCCATTTCATGTATCCCAAGGTTGATGCCGTCTGCCCCATCTTCCATTCCCTTCACAAAATTTTTCCATGAAATCACAATGATTCCGAGCCTCGGATTGACTTCTCCTTGGTGGTATTGCAGGTTGATGGTAGAATAGTAATTATCACCGTAAACGAGGATCTTTTTGAAATGCTTCAAGTTCACATCTCGAAAGCCAAAAGAAATCATGACTGCCGTGGCACCGATCAGCAGTTCCATTTCCCGGGTCACCATTTCTATTCCTCTTGGGACAAATTTTTTAATGGCTAGAAAATAAACTAGCCGCTTCTCAAAGTCTAGTTTATGTTTTGGATTAAGTTGGCGGTAATAGGCAAAAAACTTTTCCAAAATATCAACATCTTCCTTCGTCAACTTGAGCATTCCAAGCCGGATTTTGGCTTTTTGGAAAAGGTAAAAAAACAGACTGTATCGCATGTGGGTGGGTGAAATTGAACTTACGCTATCCCGATAAAAATATAAAAAGAAAACCGAAGTTCAACTCAATGAACTTCGGTTTTCTTACTTCTTTTAAATACTGAATTTATTTTGCGTAGTTCACAGCCCTCATTTCACGGATAACCGTGATTTTAATCTGACCGGGATATTGCATTTCTTTTTCGATTTTTTGGGAAATGTCAAAAGAAAGCTTGCTTGCAGTCTGATCGTCCACATTGTCAGCATCTACAAGAACGCGGAGCTCACGTCCGGCCTGCATAGCAAAGCATTTGTTGACCCCATCAAAAGCCAGCGCAAGTTCTTCTAATTCCTTCAGACGCTTGATGTAGCTGTCCATGATTTCCCTTCTTGCACCCGGTCTGGAACCAGAGATGGCATCTGAGGCCTGCACTATTGGAGAGATCATCGAGGTCATCTCAATCTCGTCGTGGTGGGCACCGATGGCATTGATGACTTCAGGATGCTCCTTGTACTTTTTAGCAAGCTCCATACCTAGGATGGCATGTGGCAATTCCGCTTCTTCAGGATATACTTTCCCAATATCATGAAGCAGACCTGCTCTTTTTGCAAGCTTGGCATTCAATCCCATTTCGGCAGCCATGGTAGCACAAAGTTTAGCCACTTCTCTTGAATGCTGCAATAAGTTCTGTCCATAGGAAGAGCGGAATCTCATCCTTCCGACCATTCGGATCAGTTCTGGATGAAGTCCATGGATACCAAGATCGATACAGGTTCTTTCGCCGATCTCAACGATTTCTTCCTCGATATTTTTCTCTGTCTTCGCAACAACTTCCTCGATCCTTGCCGGGTGGATTCTACCGTCCTGCACCAATCTGTGGAGAGACAACCTCGCCACTTCTCTTCTTACAGGATCAAAACCCGATATGATGATCGCTTCAGGCGTATCATCCACAATGATTTCCACTCCGGTAGCAGCTTCTAAGGCCCGGATATTTCTTCCTTCCCTGCCAATGATTTTACCTTTGACATCATCTGATTCAATGTTGAATACAGAGACGCAGTTTTCGATCGCATGCTCTGTAGCTGTTCTTTGAATGGTGTCAAGAACGATTTTTTTGGCTTGCTTGGTAGCTGTCAATTTGGCCTGGTCCAGGATATCCTTGATATGGGAAGAGGCTTTTGTGTTGGCTTCATCCTTGAGCATTTCGACCAATTGGTCTTTGGCTTCATCTCTGGTAAGACCGGCGATTTTTTCCAAATCGGAAATACGCTGACTTGTAACTTTGTCAAGTTCATCCTTCTTTACCTGAACAGAATGTAACTGTGCAGAAAGGTTTTCTTTCTTGCTGTCAAGTTCCGCTTCTTTTCTTTTGATTTGCTCCAGTTCTTTGGCTAAAACCTGTTCCCTTTGCTTGATCTTGTTTTCATTGGTGATGATGAGGGCTTTCTTCTTGTTGGCATCTTCTTCAAACTCCAGTTTCAATTTCAGGTATTTCTCTTTGGCCTCAAGCATCCGCTCTTTTTTGATGGCTTCAGCGTTGATTTCTGCTTCGCGAATAAGGCTCTTGGCCTTTTCTTTGGCTTGTTCTTCGAGTTTTTTACTGTTGTTTTTTACAAAAAGACCGGCTGCAACTGCGCCAAGCCCTAGGCCTAAAATGCCTGCAATGATGATGTATAATGATGATTCCATAGGTGTTTTGGATAGATATATATTACCTACCGGAAAAAAGAAAAACCTTCAAAAATGAGAGTGGAATTGGTATTACAAAAGGGAATTCAGTTGCTCATTGATCCTGTCGATACTTGATTTAATCAATTCACTGTCATCAGTATTGATCATATTCTGTTCCATGGATTCAACCATTGAATCAAAAGCCACCATTGCCAACAGGTCCTGACGGTCATCCAACCCAAATTCTTCCCTGTATCTTTTTATTTTATCATTAATCAATTTACCTGCATGTCTGATTTTGGCTTCGTCTTCTGTCTTCACCTTCATGGGATATTCGCGATCCCCGATTTTTAACCTTATAGAAAGTGTTTCCATATCACTCAGACAAATAGGCAATTATATTATCGATTTCCTTTATGTAATTATTGATTTTTTCTCTCAATTCAGCAGATTCCATTTCCTCTACCGGTATGCTGTTTACAAGTTTAGCTATTTTTATTTGATTTTTAAAATCCTCCAATGCCTGCTCTTTCTCTTCGAGTTTGGAACGTAGCAAAAACGACTCTTCTCTCAAAGCCTTATTGTCGTGTTCAAGTTGCTGAAGTTTACGGCTTACCTGTGTGGCTAGCTTCTCTGTGCGCTGAAGTTCTTCGTGAATCATATTTTATTTCCTGATAAATGCCCCCACTTCTTTTTCAAAACTTTCAATCAATCGGGACATCGCTTTGTCAATCACTTTGTCTGTAAGGGTCTGTTCATTGTCCTGAAGGTAAAAACTCAAGGCATAGGCTTTTTTCCCAGACTCGATTTTATCTCCCTGATAGACATCAAAGACGCCAACTTTCTGCAAAAGACTTCCCCCGGCTTTGTTGGCTACTTTTTTGATCTGGTCAAAAGTGACTTTTTTATCAATCACCAAGGACAAGTCCCTTCTAACTTCCGGGAATTTGGAAATTTCGCCGTACTTTTTCAAGCCTTTCGATTTTTTTGTTATCAATTCCCAATTCAGGTCCGCAAAAAAGACCTCCTGCCTGACCTCAGCCAACTTGCCGATTTCTTCCTGAACCAAACCTATTTTTCCTAATTCCTTTGTTCCGAGATTGATTTGGAGGGCGTAGTCAAAAGGCGCTTCATGGACAATCTGAACCTCCGAATTGTCGATGCCCATTTTTTCCAAAATCAATTCAACAACAGCATAGATATCCGGGAAGGACACAGACTTGGAAGGTGCCAGCCAACTTTCAGCTGCCCTGTCTCCGGTCAGGTATAATGCCAATCTCTTTTCTTCCCGATAACCTGATTCTTCTTTGAAATAAACAGTGCCGAATTCAAATAATTTCAGGTCTTTCTGCCTTCGGTTAATATTGTGGGACAAAACCTCCAATCCAGAAAACAGCAATGACTGTCTCATCACGCCTAGATCCTCACTGAGTTTGTTTAGGATTTCAACATTCTTGTTTGCTTCCAAAAAGCCGGATTTTTCAGCATAAACAGGTTTGGTCAGCGAATTGGTGATGATCTCAAAATAGCCCAATCCGGATAAAATTTCGCTGAGCCTGTATTGCAGCTTGTTCAGGTCCTTTGCAGGATGTTCGGCAAGGTAATCCGCTTTCAGATTCTCGGACAAAGGAACATTGTCAAATCCATGGATTCGCAAGATCTCTTCGATGACATCCGCTTCTCTCGTCACATCTACCCTGTACGGCTTTACCGAAACTGTGAATCCGGTCTCTGATTCTGAAAGTATCTTGATGTCAAGATTTTCCAAAGTGGTTTTGATCTCTTCCTTAGCGAGTTCTTTTCCTATCAATCTCTTGATATTGGCATAAGTCAGTTCAATAAAAAGATCAGAAACAGGATGTGGATAAAGGTCTATGATATCCGAAGAGATTTCTCCTCCGGCTATTTCTTTGATGAGCATTGCTGCTCTTTTCAACGCATACACAGGCATATTAGGATCTGTCCCTCTTTCAAAACGGAAAGAAGCGTCTGTCTTCAACCCATGAAACTGACTTCCTTTGCGGATAATGTCAGGAGAGAAATACGCAGACTCCAAGAAAATAGTGGTAGTAGAATCAGATACACCGGATCCTTTTCCTCCAAAAACCCCGGCGATGCAAAGACCTCCCTTTTGATCACAGATCATCAGTTCTTCGCCGCAAAGCTTTCTTTCCTTGTCATCCAAGGTGACAAAAGAAGTCTCTTTCGGTAATTTTTTTACAATGATTTTTCCATCTTCAATTTTATCTGCGTCAAAAGCGTGAAGCGGCTGACCCAAATCATGAAGGATAAAGTTGGTAATATCTACGATATTATTGATCGGCTCGAGATCCAAAGTCCTGAGGTAATTCTGAAGCCAATTGGGAGAAGATCCCACGTGGATATTGGAAATCGTCAATCCGGAATATCTGGGGCAATCTATGGCGCTTTCTACTTCCACAGGAATTGACCTTTTGTTATTGTCAATCTTGAATTGATCGACAGAAGGAAGGCAGATTTCTCTTTTCAACAAAGCTTTCAAATCCCTCGCCACACCAAGATGGGAAGCGGCGTCTGCTCTGTTGGGAGTCAGCCCAATTTCCAAAACATGGTCACTGACTACTTCGAAATATTGTGTAGCAGGAGTTCCGTTTGGCAAATCCGTGTCCAACACCATGATTCCGGCATGGCTGTGACCGATGCCGATCTCATCTTCTGCACAGATCATTCCCTGGGAAACTTCCCCACGGATTTTTGCTTTTTTGATTTCCAAAGGTTCACCTGACACAGGATACAATACTGAACCTTCCTTTGCTACCACTACTTTCTGTCCTTTGGCGACATTGGGAGCTCCGCAAACAATGGGGACAATCTCTCCTCCTACGTCAACCGTGGTTACACTCAGTTTGTCTGCATTAGGATGTCTCTCACAGGTCAATACTTCACCGATCACTACACCTTCCAATCCTCCCCGGATGGATTCAAAACGCCCGATTCCTTCCACCTCCAACCCTGATCCTGTCAAGAGCGATGCGATTTCTTTGGGTGATTGGTCTAAAGCAATAAAATCCTTTAATCTATTGATGGAAATTTTCATGAATGCACGGTTATTTCAGAACAAGGCACAAATTTAAGAGAATTGGTGGAGGTGGGAAGGTAATGAATGAAAAATGTCAAATGATAAATGAACAAAGCCTTTTGGGAAAATTGACTTATGAACTTTACATCTAATTATACTTCACTCTTTCTTATAATCTTTTTCACCTACCGGAATCGGGATTTGCATAATATTTTCCTTGGGAGGTAGTGGACAGGCAAAATCCGGATTATAGGCACAATATGGGTTGTAGGCCAAATTGAAGTCAATGGTAATGCTGGTTTTCCCATCTTGGCGGAGATTGATATATCTTCCACCTCCATAGGTATCTTCTCCACTTGTTTCGTCAGCAAAGGCAAGGAAAAAGTTGCGCTTGTCCGCTTCTTTCATGGACTGGAGCAAAAGCAATTTTTGCGGTTTGCCATTTAAGTCAAATTCGGCAAAGGAATGTTTGAGATACTTCTCCACCGATCCGTCTGTCATAGGAAGCTCAACCATCTTTTTTTCTTCCAATTCCACCATTTTTGCCCTTACCTTATAGCTTGGATCAATGGTATAAAAATCAAGTTCTTTGAAGGCTTTTTTCTGCTCTTCAGTTAAAGGCGAGTCGATATTGAATTTGATAAATTTGTATTGCCTTTCACGTTCTTTTTCTATTTTCTCCAAATACACCTCGGGACTATCAGTTCCGGTCATGGTATAGACCACGGCAAGGGCAATAACTATCAATACACCAACAATTAAAATATTTTTTGACTTCATACTTTACAATATACCTTCATCTGCGAAGCTAAAATAGGCAACATCTGTGAAAATCACATGGTCAATCACCTGCACTTCGAGATTTTCACCCACATGCTTGAGTTTATCTGTCAAAATCCTGTCCTGATCTGATGGCCTCAGGTTCCCTGAGGGATGATTATGTACCAGTATAATCGAACATGCCAATGAATCCAAAGCATATTTGAAAATAATCTTGGGATCTGCCACAGTACCGTTTGTGCCACCGGAACTTATCAATTGTTTCTTGATCAGAATATTACTCCTATTCAGCAGCAATACATAGAAATGCTCAACAGTTTCGTCCATAAGCTCACGCCCCATCAGGTTAAAGACATCTTTGGAACCGTTTATTTTTATTTTTTTTGGCTGATCGGTGATCTGTTTTCGTCTTCTTCCCAATTCCAATGCGCTGACGATGGAAATGGCTTTTGCTTCCCCTATCCCCTTAAATTTTTTGAGGTCCGGAATACTCATCTTTGCCAACTCTCCCAAGTCATTGTTGACTGAAGAAAGAATATGTTTGGAAAGGTCAACAGCACTGAGTGACCTGGTACCCGAACCTATCAGGATGGCGATCAATTCCGCATCTGAAAGTGCAGATTTGCCTTTGAGAAGAAGTTTTTCTCTTGGCCTGTCCTCTTCTGCCAAAGCAGAAATTTTTATGGAATATTGATAGTCTTTCATAAACAGATTTTAAAAAGAAATTTTTCCTTTGCTGGAAAATTATCCTGTTTTTAAAAGTACATAATGCCAAAAAACAATGAAAGACCGAGTGGCTTCCAAGGGGCATATTAAACGTTTAATTTTTTTCTTCAAAAAAACATGGAAACAAAAAAAGCCTTGGTGGAGTCACCAAGGCTGATTTTATCAAAAATTTCTTTTGTTAGGCTAGTGCGTTGACAAACTTGGTCAATTTTGACTTTCTGTTGGCAGCGTTGTTTTTATGAATGATATTCTTTTTTGCAAGTTTATCGATCATAGAGGTAACTGTTTTCAAAAGCTCTTGCGCTTCCACTTTATCAGTCGCAGACTTCAATCTCTTGATGAAAGTTCTTGTAGTCTTGTGCTGATATCTGTTTCTCAAACGCTTGGCTTCGTTTGCACGGATTCTTTTTAATGCCGATTTGTGATTTGCCATATCCTTATTTACTTAATTTCTGTTAATACACCCTACCCTAAACGGAGTGCAAATGTAATTGATTAATTTTGAAACACAAAAGGATTTCCGAACTAAACCTCGTAAAGCCCAGAAATCTGTTAGATTTTTCAGATTCCGCCGTTAGGTTGCAAAGGTAATACAATTTCATTTTACAGAAATGGAAATTATGATTATTTTTAGGAATGCGTAAATTTTTGATCCTGAGCTTGATTTTCATTTTTTCCATTCCTGAACTTGGGGCTTGGGGGTTCTTTGCCCACCGAAAGATCAACAGATTGGCTGTTTTTTCTCTTCCACCTGAAATGATCGGCTTTTTCAAAAGCAACATAGATTTCATTACCGAAAATGCTATTAACCCGGACAGAAGGCGATATGCGGTCTTAGGGGAAGCAGAAAAGCACTTTTTGGATGCGGACGCTTACGGGGACAGTGCCGTGTATACCCTTCCAAGGTATTGGAATCAGGCTTTAGAAGAATTTACTGAAGAAGAATTGCGTGCCCATGGCATCGGACCGTGGAATGCCTACCATACCAAAATCCAACTGACAGAGGCTTTCAAAAGAAAAGATACCAAAGCCATTCTGAGGCTTTCGGCCGATCTTGGACACTACATTGCGGACATCAATGTCCCTTTGCATACGACCAAAAACTACAACGGGCAGTTGACAAACCAATATGGAATCCATGCTTTTTGGGAAAGTAGGGTTCCTGAATTGCTCTCAGATGATTTTGATTTTTTTGTGGGAAAAGCCGAATACTTGGAAAAACCGCAACTTGAAGCTTGGGACGCAATTATCGTGGCGCATCTGGCTTTGGATTCTGTATTGAATTTTGAGAAAACCCTGACAGAAAGCTTTTCTGAGGACAAAAAATACAGCTACGACGAAAGGGGCGGCATCAGCACCAAAGTCTATTCAAGGGATTTCACCGTTGCCTATAACAATCTACTTTCAGGACAAGTAGAAAGGCAGATGCGCCGGTCAGTTAAAATGATCTCTGATTTTTGGTACACGGCCTGGATTGACGCCGGTCAGCCCGATCTGAATTCATTACTGAAAAACCCAATTGACTTGGAGGAAGAAAAAATCGAAAACCCAAAATCACTCAAAGTCCGTGACCACGAGGGTATGGCAAGCAGTGAAAATCCCGAGGAATTGAGAAAAGCCTTCTTCAGAAGTATGTGGAGGCCTTAAAAAATTGATATTGATAGATATTAGATATGATGGATATTATTTTGGTAGTGTGAAAACTTGAGTTACTAGAGGTATGGGAGATAAAGGTAGCTCTTGCACATTGAGTATTTAAACCAATTCCTTTTTGGAAGAATTGAGGTAAAAGCGGATGGCTTCCCCCAATCTTTCGAAAGTCTGACGAAAAACAGATTCATCTTCTTCCAATAGAGTTACTCTAAAACCTCTCAGATCAGAACAGAACGAACTGATAGGGACCACACAGATATTGGCAGATGCCAAAAGATAGTATACAAATCGCTTATCCAAAGGCATATTTTCCTCCTTTAGCCAGCCGTCCAACAAGTCCTGTAGCTTTGGATTATTGATAGGCAAAAACTGCTTTTCGTCCAAAAAAGTCTCATCAAATACCACAGTGTTGTAAAATGCGCCTTTTGTCGGATTGAATTTGATTCCGGGAATTTTCCCCAATATCTCTTCCATGATGCGGCTTCTTCTGCCGATTTTTTCATTGGCTTCCTGCCTGTATTCAAAATATGCAGGATGACTCATGATCTTGGGAATAGAAAGCTGTGGAAGTATTGTCGAACACACTTCTATCATTTTTGCATTTTCCAAAGTCTGACAAAACTTTGCGAATTCCTTGGAAGCATTTCTGTTGTAAAATTCCATCCATCCGCATCTCGAACCCGGCCAAGGAAATTCCTTTGAAATTCCTTTTAGTGAAATTCCCGGCAAATCCCCGATTACTTCCGAGAGTGCTACGGCTTTCACGCCATTATAGGTGATATTCTGGTAGATTTCATCTGCAATCAACAGCAATTTGAATTCCTTGGCAATTTTGACAAAACCTTCCAAAACCTCTTTAGGATAAACCATTCCTGTAGGATTGTCAGGATTGATGATCAAAATCCCAACGATGAAAGGATTGTATTTGACCTTGTTATATAGGTCCTCCATGTCCGGAAGCCATTGGTTATTGGGATCCAAAGTATAGGTAATGGGTGCTGTATTGGCATGCGCCGCTTCCGCCGAACTATGTGTGCTGTAGGCTGGTGAAGGCCCGATGATTCTTGCTGTTGGAATGAGAAACTGGTAGACCTTAGCTATCGCGTCCCCAAGTCCGTTAAAAAATAAAATATCTTCAGCTGTGATCTGGGATCCTCCTTTTTGGTTGTTTAATCCTGCCAAAAACTTTCTCGTTTCTAGAACACCTTTGGAATCTGCATACCCATACGTGCTGTCTTGGCTTACAAGGTCAGACACTATTTCTTTCATCCAAGAGGGGACGATATTGTGTTTTTGGATAGGATCACCGATATTTTCCCATGTGATCTCATAACCCAAAGCTTCTACCTGACGGGCTTTTTTGACTATACCCCTGATTTCATAATTCAATTCTTCGGCTCCCGGCCTCAATAACAATGTCCTCATCATGCTGGTTTTTGGAAATCGAAAACAAATAAACAAAAAACGAAATGAATGATTGCGGATTCAATAAAAAAGATACAACCTGATTGGAGTATTGCAAAAAAATCCATCTTGAATTTATACTGTCAGTTAAATCAAATTATTAAGACAAAAGGTGTTATTAGATTAACTTACCCTTACTCTGTTACAAGAAATGAAAGAATTTACCCTTATTCTGTTACAGAATAAATGAAAATTGCCTTTACTTTGTTACAATAAAACAAATATTTTACCCTTACTTTGTGTCATAATCCGATAAATATGAGCTTCAATAGGCAGATATTCAAACATTTAGAATATTGGAAAAATAACAAGCAAAGAAAACCCTTGATCATTCGCGGTGCAAGGCAGGTTGGGAAGACCACTTTGGTAAAAGATTTCGCAAAAACCTACCCAAATTCAATACTTCTAAATCTTGAAAAACAAGTAGATAAATCTTTTTTTGAAGATTTAAACGATGTAAAAAGTATCCAAGAAGCTCTTTTTCTAAGCAACAATATCAATGCTGCAAACTTAGGAAAGACACTTCTATTTTTGGATGAAATTCAGGAGTCTCCTAAAGCCATCCAATTACTCAGGTATTTTTATGAAGAAATGCCTGAACTCCATGTCATTGCAGCAGGATCTTTATTGGAGTTTGCCATGAAAGAAGTAAAAAGCTTTCCTGTTGGAAGGGTGGAATTCCTCTACCTTAATCCCATGAACTTTCCGGAATATCTTGAAGCGCTCGGTCATTCCACCGCTTTGGAACAATTTCACCAAGTTCCAATTAAGCCCTTTGCCCATAAAGTTTTGATGGAGCTATTTCATCGATATGCAATTATTGGAGGAATGCCTGAGATAATCAAAACCGAAATCCAAAAAACAAATCTTGCCAGTTTACCACAAATTTACGAAAGCATTTGGGGAACCTATAAAAACGATGTTGAGAAATATACTTCCAATGATACTGAGAGAAAGATCATTAAACATATCATGGATTTTGCGCCTTTGGCAATGGATCAAAGGGTGAAATTTCAAGGTTTTGGAAATTCTACTTATAAATCAAGGGAAGTTGGTGAATGCTTCAGAATATTGGAAGATGCTAGATTATTGAGGCTGATTTATCCTACAACAGATGTGGTTCCACCGATTCAGTATGATGTCAAAAAATCACCCAGAATCCAAATTTTGGATACCGGCCTTACCAACTACACAATTGGCATTCAAAGCCAGCTTCTAGGAATGGATGATTTAAGCAGTGCCTACAAAGGCGCCTTGGTTCCGCATTTGGTAACTCAGGAATTGATATCAATTCAATCCATTTCAGATAAAAAACCAAACTTCTGGGTGCGCGAAAAGAATCAATCGAGTGCCGAAGTAGATCTGGTTTTTACCCACAAAAATAAAGTTATTCCTATTGAGATTAAGTCAGGTCCCACAGGATCACTGAGGTCTTTGCACCAATTTATCGAGGCGAGCAACCATCCATTCGCTGTCAGGATTTATGGAGGAGAATTCAAAATCGAGGAAACCAAAACCCCCGGAGGCAAACCATATTATTTGATGAATCTACCATACTATTTGGGAACTAGGATTAAAGAATTTATTGAGTGGTTTGTTCAAAGAAATGGTTAAAGAATCAAAAGCTTGTATTTTGAATACAAGCTTTATATAAATAACTCATATTCAGTATTTTAATCAAATAAAAACCTGACTCGGAGTAAAATCATGCCATAAAAAAACCTCCAACCCGCTATCTCAGGTTGGAGGTTTCTTCTTTTTAATATGAGCTTATATTTTACTTCAACTTCTTATACTTAATCCTCTTCGGAGCCACATCGCCTAGACGCTTTTTCTTGTTTTCCTCATAATCGGAGAAGTTTCCTTCAAACCAATACACTTGTGAATCCCCTTCAAAAGCAAGAATATGAGTACATATCCTGTCCAAAAACCACCTGTCGTGGGAAATGACAACTGCACATCCTCCGAAGTTTTCCAAAGCTTCTTCGAGTGCCCTTAAGGTATTCACATCCAGGTCATTGGTCGGTTCATCAAGTAAAAGTAGATTCCCGCCTTCCTTGAGTGTAATGGCCAGGTGTACACGGTTTCTTTCGCCCCCAGAGAGGATTCCCACTTTCTTCTCCTGATCAGATCCGGCAAAGTTGAACTTGCCCACATAGGCCCGGGCATTCATCTCTTTGTTGCCAAGCTTGATGATTTCATTCCCTCCTGATATGGTATCGTACACGGACTTGTTGGGATCAAGCCTATCATGCTCTTGATCGACATAGGCGAGTTTCACAGTTTCTCCCACTTCGAAATTTCCTGCATCGGCCTTTTCCTGACCGGTGATCAATTTGAAAAGTGTGGATTTCCCTGCACCATTTGGACCGATGATTCCTACAATTCCGCCCTGAGGTAGGTTGAAGGATAAATTTTCGAACAATAATTTATCTCCGTAGGCCTTGGACACGCCATTGACCTCCAGGACTTTTGCTCCTAATCTTGGGCCCGGAGGGATATACAATTCAAGTTTGGCTTCTTTTTCTTTCCCTTCTTCGCTGATGAGTTTGTCATAAGCGCTAAGCCTGGCCTTTCCTTTTGCCTGACGGGCTTTTGGTGTCATGCGGATCCACTCAAGTTCACGCTCCAAGGTTTTCTGCCTTTTGGACTCGGTCTTTTCTTCTTGTTTCAGACGGTTTTGTTTTTGGTCCAACCAAGAGGAATAGTTGCCTTTCCACGGAATCCCTTCCCCCCTGTCGAGTTCCAATATCCATCCGGCAACGTTGTCCAAGAAATACCTGTCGTGGGTAACTGCGATAACAGTTCCTTTATATTGCTGTAAATGCTGCTCGAGCCAAAGTACTGATTCAGCATCGAGGTGGTTGGTAGGTTCATCGAGAAGCAACACATCCGGTTCCATAAGTAAGAGCCTGCAAAGCGCAACCCTTCTTTTTTCTCCTCCTGAAAGGTTCCCAATGATGGCATCACTTGGCGGAAGGCGCAGGGCATCCATGGCTTTTTCCAACATGGTGTCCAGTTCCCAAGCGTTGGCGGCATCGAGCTTTTCCTGCACTTCACCTTGTTTGGTGATCAGCTTGTCCATGGCATCCGGATCGTCCATGAGAGCAGGATCCATAAATTTTTCATTGATCTCTTCAAACTCTTTGAGGAGCGCAACTGTGGAAGCTACTGCTTCTTCCACGATATCTTTGACGGTTTTGGAAGGATCGAGTTTAGGTTCTTGTTCAAGCATTCCCACTGTATAACCCGGAGACCAAACTACCTCTCCTAAAAATTCTTTATCAACGCCGGCAATGATTTTCAACAAGGAGCTTTTCCCGGATCCGTTGAGACCCAAGACACCGATTTTGGCTCCGTAAAAAAAAGAAAGATAAATGTCCTTTAAGACTTTTTTCTGTGGGGGGTAAATTTTAGACACACCCGCCATAGAAAATATGATTTTTTCTCCACTCATATTTAATATTTGATTGATTTGAAAACGATGATGGACAAAGATGGCAAAAAAAGGTCTTTCTTAGGATAAATGCTTTTGAATTAATTAATTTGCAGAAACTTAGAATAACCATACCACAAACCAACCTATTAAATCGAAATGGAGCATCCGTACGGGTACATTAAAGATAACAAGGTTTATCTCAGGAAATTTTTGAATCAGCCGGACAGGGTGATTGGCGAAGTAAAAGAAGACGAGACATCCACCATCAAATACTTTGAGGACAGGTTTGCTACCCTCAAGGAAAAAATTGGCCAACTCAAAAAAGACATAGAAGAAAACCAGAACAAGGGTTCTTTCCTGATGAAGTTGATTCACCTGAAAGATTCTCTTTTGGAATATGATGCTTTGGGCGATTTTGTCCCTCTTATTGATGACTTAGAGCAGCAGCAAGTATACCTTGAAGACATCATCAAGAAAA
Source organism: Cognataquiflexum rubidum (assembly GCF_022538115.1). Taxonomy (GTDB): domain Bacteria; phylum Bacteroidota; class Bacteroidia; order Cytophagales; family Cyclobacteriaceae; genus Cognataquiflexum; species Cognataquiflexum rubidum. The sequence goes on from NZ_JAKZAL010000020.1 coordinate 81,574, forward strand.
ACAGGGAGAAAAACCTCGAAATCAAACGAGGCTTGATTTTGGAAGCAGAAGCTCTAAAGAACAGCACTGAGTGGAAGGAAACCGCAGAGGAATTCAAAAACCTGAAAATGCGATGGATCAAAACAGGTCCTGTCGAAAAGGAATTTGAGGAGGAAATAGAAGAAGTATTCAATAAAGCGATCGATAAGTTTTTTGACAATAGAAAAAACTTTTTTGAGGACATGGCCGTACAGGCAGAAGTCAACATCAAGATATACGAAAGACTCGTACTTGAAGCCCGCGCTGCATTTGACAATCCCGATGCCAAAAGGGCATTTGAAATATCCAAAAGAATTCAAAAAGAATGGAAAGCTGCAGGAAGGGTACCGGCCGAAAAGCGACAACCGCTTTGGGATGAGTTTTCCAAACTGAACAACAGGATTTTCAGCAGGTTTCGCAGGACCATGGAAACAGGTCCACAGATGAAGCCTTGGGAGCTGATGAAAAAAATGGAGTCCATGACGGATGAAATGAAAAAACTGGCTTACTCCGAAACAAATCCTGAGGGAGTGTCGTCTGCAAAAAGATTGCAGGCAGAATGGAAAAAACTTCCCCAGCGAAAGCCAAAGGAAGCTAATCTGATCATGCGCTCATTCACATTCTTCTCGGAGATTGTATTTGAGAAATTATTTTTGGAAAGGTTAGCCTTATCCAAATATGATGATTTCAACCAAAGGGACAGGGTAGAACAGAAAAAAATCAAATTAGCAATCCTCAGGGACTTGATTCATAGGGACGAAAGTGAGTTGGCAAATGTCAAGGACAATGCTGAGAATTTCAGAACAAATGAAGAAGATTTTGAAGTCATGATGAGAAGGAAAATCGGCACATTCAAAAGAAAAATTGATGTGAAAACTTTCATTCTCAAAGAACTTTCAAATAAATAATAAGTTAACATTGAAAATTTAAAACAATTTCTATTTTTGCAGACCGCTAAGGCTGTAAACATTTAAACCTCACACTATGTATTGGACACTAGAACTTGCGTCATATCTTGAAGACGCACCATGGCCTGCAACTAAAGACGAATTGATTGATTATGCAATCCGTTCAGGTGCTCCTCTGGAAGTTGTTGAAAACCTCCAAGAATTAGAGGATGACGGCGAGCCTTACGAAAATATCGAAGAGATATGGCCCGATTATCCGACAAAAGATGATTTCTTCTTTAATGAAGACGAATATTAAAAAAGCCCAATTTTTGGGCTTTTTTTTATAACCCCAATACAGCTTTGAGTTTTGGGAGTCCGGATTTGCTTACAGGAATGCCTTCTCCGCCCTTAAGTTTCAGCAGATACCCTTCCTTTTCATAGGGTTCGATCTTGGTAATCTCTGAGATATTGACAAGATAGGACCTGTGTACCCTTACAAACTGAGAGGGTTCCAAAGTTTTTTCATAGAAAGAAAGCGTTTTGTTTTTAAGAAATTTGCCTTCCTTGGTGTAGATATTCACATAATCATCATTGGCTTCAAGGTATTTGATATCCTGAACGGGAATGATTTTGATTTCATTTTTTACCTTCAAAACCACCCGACTGGAAGATTCCTGATTTACCCCAGCCTCATTTTTGAAGGTGTTGATTGATTCTGAATTGTTACCCAATTGTAGGAATTTCTCCAATGACTTGGCAAAACGGGTTTTGGAAAATGGCTTGAGCAAATAATCCACGGCATGCGCATCAAAGGCCTTGAGCGCAAAGGCATCAAAGGCAGTGGTGAAGATCACAGCTGGCGGGTGATCCAATAGTTCCAACAATTCAAATCCGGTAAGTTTGGGCATCTGAATGTCCAAAAAAATCAGGTCAGGCTTGTATTCCTGAATGGCTTTCAAACCTTCAAAGCCATCATGACAGACTTTTTGAATTTCAAACTGGGGAAAATCGGCCAGATATTCCCTGACCAATTCCGTTGCCAATGGCTCATCATCGATTATCAGGACTTTAATCATTCCTTTGAGGGATTTTTAAGTTGACAGCAAACACCTTTTCTTCTACTCTTGTTTCCAACAGGTCATTTCTTCCAAACATCAAATATAACCTCCTTTTGACAGCATCAAGGCCAAATCCAGTTCCTTTTGCCTGTCCTGCTTCAAGGTCAAAAGGGTTTGTCAAAGACACATTCAGGTAATTATTTTTGATCTCAAAGTTTATGCTGATCAAAACTTCACCTATTACCCCATATAAGCCATGCTTGATTGAGTTTTCAAGTAGCGGTTGTATCATCAAAGGTGGGACTTTTGCTACCAAGGCAGGTTCATCGATCTGAAATTCAACCTTTAATCTATGCCCAAACCTTACTTTTTCAATATCAAGATACAGGTTAAGGTAATCCTTTTCCTCCGAAACAGTTAGCCAATTTTGGTCATCTTTTTTGATAGTCCCCCTGAGGAATTCAGCCAACTGCAGCACCATTTCCCTGGCTTTCTCCGGCTGGCTTTTGATCAAAGAACTGATGGAATTCAGGCTATTGAACAAAAAATGGGGCTGAAGCTGCTGTCTCAAATGATAAAGTTCAGCATCTTTTGCCATTTGATTTATTTTTTCCTGACGCTCTTTGGTTTTGAGCTGGTCCTCGATTTTGGCATTGAATACCAATAGAGTTGCCCAAGAAACAAATAAAATGAATGCAACCAAACCTTTGAGTAGCATGATATGATTTGCAAAATTTTGATATTCCGGTTCATCTGCCATAAAAATTCTGAGCAGATAATTCCCTGCAAATACCAAAGCCGCTGCGAGCATCCATCCAAGGTTCACGACCATCCATACCTGGGAATTTCTGGGGAGGTAATATTTGAATATATTTTCCATCAACCAAAACCCGAATAAAACCAATACGGAATGGATAGAGGCGTCTATCAGCGCAGGTTTTAATGGAAATCCATAAAAAGTAATCAGGTAAGCCAAAGCCACTATCCAAAGTAGGACAGCGGCCAAGGCTTTCAACCAATCAAAATTATTGCGCGAAATCAGATTTCTCAGCATCAGGTATCTTGATTAGAAAGATTTGATCTCCAAGCCACCAAAAATGATAGATCCATATATTCTCAAAACTTTGGTTCCGTCGTTGGGAGTTTGCGGATACATTCTTTTATCCTCAATTCCTGCAAAGATATTGGTGACATTGATCTGGAGGTCCCAATGTGGCGGCACCACCAATTTGACACCGCCAAATGCCACTTCCACATTGATGATCGCCCCATCGGCGAGGTCTGCCTGGGAAAAATCAATATCTGTTCCACCGAAAATTGCGGAAACTTTGCCTCCCTGGAAGTTTTTGGACAAAACTCTTTTTTGGATTCCTGTAAATAGAGCTTGGGCATTGATGGTATCTCCATTATCTGTGTATGGGATTCCCTGGGGCTTGGCAAAGGTGGCGTTAGACTGATCGGAGGTAGTCCCGAGTGGCTTATCTGACTTATTATAGGTTTTGAAGAAATCTTCAGTAAATCTGTTTCTGTCATTATTTCTTTTGAGAATCAAGAAAATCCCGAGTATGATCAATCCCACCGGAATCAGGAAAGGCTGGATTTCATCGGGAATTCCAAGTTCTTTTTTGACTAAAAAGAATGAGCCAAACAACAACATAAATACTCCGAAGCCACTTTGGAAGTTGTGTTTGATAAGACTGACTACACCGATAGCGATGAAAATCATCGGCCATGAAAACACCCATGAAGGGAACCAAAATCCAATTGCTTTTAATAACAACACCCCGCCGATCGCGAGAATGATAATGCCTGCTGTCAGGTCATTGTTTTTGGAGGAAAATTTATTCTTTGCCATGATTGAGATAATTTTATTTATTGATTTGATGATGACAAAGCTATATCATGGGATAAAATTATGGGAAATGAAATAGGCTATCACCGCCTGTTTCTCGGTGAATGAAGGAAATCGGTAGGTAAACGGAATTTACTTATTCTTCCTTTGGATCAAAAAGTCGGCGTATACCATATCCTCAGGACTGGTTATTTTTATATTTTCAGGGTTTCCCGAAATCAATTCAACCTGCCATCCCTGATGCTCATAGACTGTGGCATCATCTGTAAAATGGTACAGTTCTGTCACCTCAAATGCCTTTCTGATTTTGGACAGCAAAAAAGTCTGCGGTGTCTGTACCAATCTGAAATTCTGCCTTTCCTGAAAAAAAGACTTACCGTCATCGGTCAGCTTTCGGAGGGAATCTTTCAGTGCGACTACGGCAATGGCAGAACCGGATTTGTTGGCAACTTCAAAACTTTCCCTAATCACAGAAGGATTTACAAATGGTCTGACGCCGTCATGAATAGCAACTATCCCTTCTTCTTGAAATATGGATTCTAATCCGTTTTTGACTGACTGAAACCGGCTGTTACCTCCATTCACAACTGAATGGGGGATTTCAAATTGATGTTGACCGCACAGATCAGCCCAATAGCCAAAGTCCCTTTCAGGAATTACCAAAATCAATCGGATGTCTGGCAAGGTATTGTGAAAAACCTCCAAGGTATGCATGAGAATAGGTTTTCCACCTATTTCTAAATATTGCTTGGGAACCGGAGCTCCCATCCGGGTTCCGCTGCCTCCTGCTACAATGATGGCGAACTTATTCATCTAAGGGGCGGATGGTCAAAAATAGAAGCTGATTTCTTTTGCATAATTCACGCAAGATCAAAAAATCATAATAAATAAAAAAAGGCTCCTGAGAGCCTTTCTATTTTTTTTAGAGAATTAACATTGCATCCCCGTAGGAGAAGAACCGGTATTTTTCTTTGATTGCCTCTCTGTAGGCTTTCATCACCAAATCATATCCTCCAAATGCAGATGCAGTCATCAACAAAGTGGATTCCGGCAAATGGAAATTGGTGATCAATGAATTTGCTATTTTGAAATCATAGGGAGGAATGATAAACCTATCCGTCCAACCGCTGCTAACTTTCAATCGGTTATTGGCAGTTACTGAAGACTCCACGGTTTTTAAAGTAGTTGTGCCCACTGCAACTACCCTCTTTTTGTTGTCCAAAGCCTCGTTGACGAAATCCACCGTCTTTTGGGGAATATCGTAATTCTCAGAATCCATTTTATGTTTGGTGAGGTCTTCGACATCAACTTGTCTAAAAGTTCCCAAACCTACGTGTAGGGTGATTGGACAAACCTCCACACCTTTCAATTCCAACCTCTTAAGCAAATGTGGCGTAAAGTGAAGACCTGCTGTTGGTGCTGCTACCGCCCCTACGTGCTTGGCAAAAATGGTTTGGTATCTTTCCCTGTCTTCGGTTTCAACTTTCCTTTCAATGAATTCTTTCAAGATAGGAGTTTCGCCTAGGGTATCTATTGTTTTATAAAATTCCTCATCGGAACCGTCAAATAAGAATCTGATGGTCCTTCCTCGGGAAGTCGTATTGTCAATAACCTCAGCCACCAAGTCACTGTCCCCAAAATAAAGTTTGTTGCCAACCCTGATTTTTCTTGCAGGATCTACCAACACATCCCATAATCTCAGGTCTTGGTTCAGCTCTCTCAAAAGAAAAACCTCAATTTTTGCACCTGTTTTTTCTTTGTTTCCGTACAACCTTGCAGGGAAAACTTTGGTATCATTCATGACAAATACGTCACCGTCTCCAAAGTATTCGATGATATCTTTGAAAATACGGTGCTCGATTTCACCGGTTTTTCTATGGACCACCATGAGACGGGATTCGTCTCTATTGGGAGTGGGATATAAAGAAATTAATTTTTTGGGGACGTCGAATTTAAAGTCGGATAACTTCATAGGTTATGAATATGATATGCTAATTGCTTGGTCTTATTTTAAGATTTAAAAACCGCAAAGATAAAAATAAAAATCCCGAAATCTACTTATATTGCCAATTACTTTTAAAACAACTTCTGAGACGTGATATTTCTAAAACTAACCTGGGAAAGCTTGAGGTTTGCGATGCAGGCCCTCAAATCCAACTTGACAAGAACCGTTCTTTCTCTATTAGGAGTAACGGTGGGGATTTTTGCCATCATTGCGGTATTTACTTTGGTGGATTCACTTGAAAAAAACATCAAGTCCAGTTTCAGCTTTTTGGGAAGTAATGTAGTTACCGTCAACAGGTTTCAATTTGTTGGAGGACCGGATTATCCTTGGTGGAAGTATTTTAGAAGACCATATAGTACCTACTCGGAATATGTATTCCTCAAAGATAAATTGAGAAATGCGGAAGCTGTGTCCTTTTCCGCGGGTGCCAACACCACAGTCCAATTTGGAAGTAATTCTTACAAAGGAACTAACTTGAGCGGGGTGTCCTATACTTATAAGGACGTCTATGAAGTACCTGTGCAATCGGGGAGATTTTTTACAGAATCAGAAATAAATGGTTCCAGAAACGTTGCCATAATCGGCGAGAAAGTGGCGAATACTTTGTTTCCAAATTCGGAACCCTTAGGAAAAGAAATCAAAATCAAAGGTGCAAAATTCGTTGTAATTGGCCTATTTGAATTAGAAGGCGAAGGTTTGTTTGAAATTGCATCCAAAGACGAGGCTGTCATGATACCTTATGGCAGTTTTACGAAATTGTTTTTTGTAGGTAAAAACGGAATTGAACCAAGTATTGCCGTCAAAGGAATGGATAGCGATATCGGAATGATGGCTTTGGAAAATGAGATCATAGGTTCGTTGAGAGCCAAAAGAGGTTTGAAACCCACTGAAGAGGACAATTTTTCTCTCAACAAATCTGAGTTTATCATGAACACTATCGGATCTATATTTGACGTGATCAGTGCGGCAGGTTGGGTGATCGGAGGGTTTTCAATTTTGGTTGGCGGTTTCGGGATTGCCAATATCATGTTTGTATCCGTAAAGGAAAGGACCAATATCATCGGCATTCAAAAATCCCTAGGCGCAAAAAATTATTTCATTCTTTTCCAGTTTCTTTTTGAGGCCATTTTCTTGAGTTTGATTGGTGGATTTGCAGGAATCATAATCGTCTACGGTTTGACGTTTATTCAATTGGGCTCATTGGAGTTGGTGTTGTCATTTAAGAATATAGTCCTCGGGTTGGGGATTTCTTCTATCATCGGAGTTGTATCCGGAATTGTCCCTGCTACACTTGCGGCAAGGCTCGATCCTGTGGAAGCCATCAGAGCAGCCTAAAATCCAGACTTATAAAATAAAAAGCCCCCATAAAGTTTAAACTTTATGGGGGCTTTCTTATGTATAAAATAAAGAGGATTGAAACCTCTGTTGACTATTCTTCTCCTTTTTCCTCTTTGAGAGTGACAACTCCCAAACCGGCTTTCTCCTTGATTTTCTTTTCGAGTTCTTCCATCAGCTCGGGATTGTCAAGCAAAATCGCTTTTACTGAATCTCTTCCCTGTCCCAATTTATTTCCTTCGTAAGAGAACCAAGAACCTGCTTTCTTGATGATTTCAAATTCAACACCGATATCAATGATTTCACCTACTTTGGAAATACCCTGACCATACATGATGTCAAATTCCACTACTTTGAAGGGAGGTGCGACTTTGTTTTTTACGACTTTCACCTTTGTTCTATTTCCCAAAATATTGTCCGCACCTTCTTTGATCTGTCCGATTCTTCGGATGTCAAGTCTGACAGAAGCATAGAATTTAAGGGCGTTACCACCGGTAGTGGTTTCCGGATTGCCAAACATCACCCCGATTTTGTCCCTCAATTGGTTGATGAATACACAGGCACAACCTGTTTTATTGATCGCTCCGGTCAATTTTCTCAATGCCTGTGACATCAATCTTGCCTGAAGACCCATTTTGCTGTCACCCATTTCACCTTCAAGTTCGCCCTTTGGCACCAAAGCCGCAACAGAGTCAATGACAATGATATCAATGGCTCCTGATCTAATCAGGTGCTCAGCTATTTCGAGTGCCTGTTCGCCGTTGTCCGGTTGGGAAATCAGCAGGTTTTCGGTATCGATCCCAAGCTTTTCGGCATAACTTTTATCAAATGCATGCTCCGCATCAATGAATGCAGCAAGGCCTCCAGCTTTTTGGGCTTCTGCGATGCAATGAAGTGTCAGGGTTGTTTTACCGGAAGATTCAGGACCATAGATCTCTGTCACCCTTCCACGAGGGATTCCGCCGATACCCAAAGCCATGTCCAAGCCCAAGGAACCTGTGGAAATAGCGGGGATATCCTGAACTTTGTTGTCACTCAATTTCATGACAGTACCTTTTCCGTAGGTCTTTTCCAGCTTGTCAATGGTCAGCTGAAGTGCTTTTAATTTCTCAGTGTTTACGCTCATATTGGAATATTTTCAAAACTTTGATTTGAATTTGTTAAATTATTGGTTGATAATTGGAGCCCGAACACTTCAAAAAAGGTTTACGTATTTATACTTTGCGGCACCAAAAATCCGTATTATTAAATATATCGCTAATATTGAAATAAGATTTGAAAACCTTTTGGTAGAACATAAAAATTAATGAAAAAACGGTTCAAAAAGTCAGTAATTGTCTCAATATTTTTTCTTTTGGGATGGTATTCTGGTTTTGCTCAGAAAAATACTGCTTTTCAAAAAGGTGAGGAACTACTCTTTAAGGTTAGTTATGGTTTCTTTGATGCGGCAGAAGCAAGAATGGTAGTCAATCCGGAAATTTCAACCATTAACAACATCCCATCTTACAAAATCGATGTTTTTGGCCAAACTTTGGGCGTTTTCAAGCTTTTTTATGTGAATGATAATTGGGGAAGCTATCTGGATACAACGAAATTAATCCCTCACCAATCTTACCGACATATCGAGGAAGGGAGGTACCGTAAGCATGAAAAGATAAGCTTTGACCATAAGAAGAAAAATGCTCATGTGAGGTTATACGACAGGGATAACCAAAATGTCATTGATACAAAGGACTATAAAATCCCTTCAGAGGTGCAGGATATTGTAAGTGGTTTTTACTATTTAAGGACAATAGATTTCAAAAAATACAAACCCGGTGACACCATTCACCTTGTAGGTTTTTTTGACAAAGAGATATATAACGTAAAATTAATATTCAAGAAAAAGGAATGGATAGAAACAAACATCGGAAAGTTTGAATCTTATGTGCTAGTGCCCGAAATTCCTAAAAACAAATTATTCAGAGGAGATCAGCCCGTCACTGTATGGGTGTCTGGGGACAAAAATAAAATCCCGCTGAGGATAAAGGCAAAGCTGATGATCGGATCCTTGGATATGGAAATCATGGAAGCCAAAAATTTGCGTAACAATTGATTAATAGCTACTTAATATTTAAATAACATTAGACGGCTGAATAAAAATTTTATGTTGTGTTTGGTGCCTTTGACATCATTAAAACATTTTTTTGTAATGGCTTTTTATAAATTAGCATCACATTAGCGCAAATATAACCCGCTATTTTACCATGAGTGACAAACAAAAAGTCAAAATACTGGTCGTTGACGATGAACCAGACATCGTAGATATTCTAACATACAACCTCAAAAAAGAAGGATATGATGTCGAATCCGCGGAGGATGGTATAAAAGCCGTAAAAATTGCTGCCAAATTTCATCCAGACGTTATCCTGCTTGACATCATGATGCCAAACCAAGATGGCGTCGAAACATGTCGGCAAATCAGAGATATCCCCGAACTCAAAGGAACATTTATCATATTTCTTACCGCAAGAGCAGAGGAATATTCTGAAGTAGCTGCTTTTGATGTCGGTGCTGATGATTACATCACCAAGCCAATCAAACCAAGAGCACTAATGAGTAGGATTGCGGCACTCTTCAGAAGGGAATCCAAAAAAGAAAATGAAGTCGCCCAAATTAAAATCAAAGACCTTATCATTGACCGGACAAGCTATACCATAGATAAAAACGGCAAAACAATCACCCTTCCCAAAAAAGAATTTGAACTCCTTTATTTTCTAGCCAAAAACCCAAATATAGTTTTCAGTAGAGATGATTTATTGCAGAATATCTGGGGAACTGATGTCTTTGTATTGGCAAGAACTGTCGATGTCCATATCAGAAAAGTCCGTGAAAAAATTGGGGAAGATTACATCACCACTGTGAAAGGAGTGGGTTATAAATTCGAATTGAATTAAATATGCTCACCACATCGAGGGGTATTTCATTGATTTTGGCTTTGGCAATTTCTGCCCTGACAGTCGCATTTTTGTTGCTATTGGATGAAGCCACCCCCACTTTGTTGATTGTTGCGGGTGGCATTTCTTTCTCTGTTTCTTACATCTTGATGAATATCACCCTTGAGTTTTTGGTATTCAAAGAAATCAGCGGCATCTACAATGTCTTGGAAAAAATCCAAAAGAAGGACTACTCCAACATCCCTGAAAAATCCGACAAGTTGTCTATTTCTCCCTTGAGAAAAATAAATACCTCGATCAATACCTACGCCCAGACGAAGAATAAAGAAATCGAAGCTTTGCAAAAGAATGCTGTTTTCAGACGAGAATTCATAGCCGACATTTCGCATGAACTGAAAACTCCGATTTTTGCGGCACAGGGTTACATACATACCCTGCTCGATGGCGCTGTGGATGACAAATCCGTCAGGCTGAAGTTTCTCAAGCGGGCTGCAAAAAGCCTCAATGCGTTGGATAAGCTTGTTCAGGATCTTCTCACTCTCAACCAAATGGAAAGCGGTGTGGTCAAATTCCATTTCGAAACTTTTGATTTAAAGGATTTGATCCATGAAGTCATCGAGGATCTGGAGCACAAAGCAGCAAAACGGGACATGTTGATCCGTTTCTTTTATGACAAAGAAAAATCCTTCAAAACGGTCGCAGATAAAGAGAAAATCTTCCGGGTTTGCCAAAACCTCATTTCCAATGCCCTCAAATACAATAATGACGGCGGCGAGGTGGAAGTACACCTCAAAACTCACAAAAGCCAAATTACTGTTGAAGTCAAAGACAACGGCAAAGGAATTCCTCCGGAAGATCTGAAACGTATCTTTGAAAGATTTTATAGGGTGGAAAAAAGCAGGTCCCGCGAAAGAGGCGGCACCGGACTCGGACTTGCAATCGTCAAACATATACTGGAAGGGCATAAAAGCAAGATATCTGTCAGCAGTACTTTGGGCAAAGGCTCCATATTCAGTTTTGAATTGCCTCTAGAAAAAGCTCCGGCTAATACCGTACTAAAAACCCTGAATTCCTTATTTGTCTGAAAACCTGATCTCTTGGTCAGGCTACAAATTGGGCAAAAAGTTCATCCAACGTTTTATTCAAATCATCCGAAAGCCCGCCATGCGGCCTTGAGGTCTGTATCATGGAACTCCGCTGCGCTGTCAGCCACCTGAATCTTGAAGCAGGATCCATCTCAGCGATTGGACTACCGGATTTTGTTCCCTCACAAATTTTGGTAAATGAGTCCAAATAATCGAATAGCAATGCCAAATCAACCTCAGGATCCAAAGCCAATAACTTCCCTTCTTCTAGTTGAATCCTGCTTTCTAAGAAATTTTCTTTTTTAGAACAGAGAATTACGCCCACATTGACAAATTCCTCACGCTCCACCCGTGGAACTACACGGATGACCGCATACTCATATAAGTGTTTGCCTTGCATCTTGCGCTTCTTTTACAAATACATCCGAATGTTCCAATCTGAGTGAAAGGAATTGTTTATACACTGACCTTGCCTCTTCAGCCGTCTCCACATCCCGAGAAGCTAAAAGCCAATCATCAGGAAGAGCTTCAATCAAAAGATTAATCTGATCAATTTTTAATTTTTCTGTGAATTCCTGATTGACTTCTTCCAACTTATCCGCGTAAGGCAAAAGCACATGATCCTTGATTGAAGGAAAAGGTCCGGTGGCATGTCTTTCCCAATTGTCCCAAGAATGGTGGAACAAAAATGCCGCCCCATGGTCAATCAACCAAAGTTCGCGCTTCCAGATCAGCATATTGGTATTGCGGAAAGTCCGGTCCACATTGGTAATCAACGCATCAAACCACACAATCTTAGAAGCCAGCAATCCATCGACTTTGGAAGCTCCGGGATCAAAAGTCAGTGCTTTGGATAAAAAGTGAAGGCCAAGATTCAGACCCTGACTGCCCTTGAGCAAATCCTGTATTTCTTCATCGCCTTCTGACCTGCCAAAAGCTTCATCGAGGTAAGCAAACACCAATTCCGGAACTTTCAGCCCAAGCATTCTTGCGATTTCCCCACCCAACAATTCTGATATCAGGGCCTTTTCCCGCTGACCTGCGCCGCGGAACTTGAGTACGTAATCAAACCCATCATCCGCTTCAGCCAATGCAGGCAATGAACCTCCTTCACGCAGCGGCATCACATAGCGCATGACATTGACCGTACGAAGGTTGAGATTTTGAAAAGTTGTATCCATGATTGTTTCAATGGGATGATTTCAGATTGTAAAGTTATTAGATCTTAGTATATATTCACCGAAGTATATTAAGCTGAATCAGATTAGAAAATATTGTATTTCTAAATTAAATCAGGAATCACTTTGGTGAAGTCTGTCAACAATATTCTGACAAAATTTTTTGCACTGATATTAATTCTCTAATTTTGCGCCCCTGTTAGGAGAAGATAAGCATGAAAAAAATTGATTTTAAGGACCTTATTCTGTTTGAAAGCGAGGATTACCTTGTCATCAATAAACTTCCCTATTTGTCGACTTTGGACGACCGGCACGAGGCGCAAAACATCCTCGATCTTGCCAAACAGTACATCCCTGACGCCCAAGTTTGCCACAGATTGGATAAGGAAACCTCAGGTTGCTTGGTCATTGCCAAAAATCCTGAAGCTTACCGCAACATTGCGATCCAGTTTGAAGACAGAAAAGTAAATAAAGTCTACCATGCTGTGGTGGAAGGCATTCATGAATACAAAGAGGTAATGGTGGACAAAAAAATCCACGCAAACAATAAGGGCATTGCAAAATTGACAAAGGATGGCAAACCGGCCCAGACCATTTTCAATACAATCAAAACTTATTATGCCCATTCGCTAATCGAGTGCAAACCGATAACAGGAAGACTTCATCAAATCAGAATTCACCTTGCCTATCTGAGATCCCCGATATGTGGCGATGAAACTTATGGTGGCAAGCCGGTGTATCTATCCGCACTTAAGAGGCGGTTTAACCTCAAGAAAGGCACAGATGAATTGCCAATCATGCAGCGGGTATCGCTCCATGCCTATTCAATTGGATTCAAAGGAACCAAAGAAGAAAGGATTGAAGTAGTCGCACCTTACCCAAAAGACTTTGACGTATTGGTCAAACAATTGGAGAAAAACGGCTAACTCAAAGAAAATGTGGGCAATAAATTTGTTTCTTTTGCAATAAAAAGAAATTACTTCTATCTTTGTGTCCCTTTTTGAGGGTGAAGTATATTTAACAAGCTAATAATTAAACATTTACACAGTGGATACATTAAGCTACAAGACCAAATCAGCGAATGCTGCTACTGTAGAGAAGAACTGGGTGGTAGTGGATGCCCAGGCTGCAGTATTAGGTAGATTTGCGAGTGAGGTTGCAAAAATCTTGAGGGGTAAGCACAAGCCTTACTACACCCCTCATGTAGACTGCGGAGACAACGTGATTGTCATCAATGCAGACAAGGTAAGGCTGACCGGCAGAAAAATGGACGAAAAAGTCTATGTTCGCCATACAGGCTACCCAGGTGGGCAGCGTATTTCTACCCCAAAATTGTTGAAAGCGAAATCTTCTTCAATATTGGTAGAAAAAGCTGTCAGAGGTATGCTTCCAAAGACCAGACTTGGAAGCCAATTGTACAGAAATCTGTTCGTTTACAATGGTCCTGAGCATCCACATGCTGCCCAGCAACCAAAAGAACTCAAATTCTAATCCTCGGATACATGGAAATTATCAACACAATAGGTAGAAGGAAGACATCAGTCGCCAGAATCTACATGCAACCAGGAAAAGGTGAAATCACTGTAAACGACAGGACGATCGAAACTTATTTCCCTTTTGAACTACACCAGATTGTTGTAAAACAGCCTTTGACACTTGTGGGTGTTTCAGGTTCTTATGACATCAAAATCAATGTTGATGGTGGTGGTATTACAGGACAAGCTGAAGCTGCAAGGATGGCAATATCCAGAGCGCTTTGCGAATTCGATGCCGAACACAGATCAGCTTTGAAAAAAGAAGGTTTCCTTACCAGAGATCCAAGAATGGTCGAGCGTAAGAAGCCGGGACGTAGAAAAGCAAGAAGGAGATTCCAGTTCTCCAAACGTTAATCAGGAATTCTTTGAATTTTATATCGTAACTATATTTATTAATGGCACAAATAGAATATAAAGACTTACTGGATGCTGGTGTTCATTTCGGACACTTGACGAGAAAGTGGGATCCAAGAATGGCCCCGTATATCTTCATGGAGAAGAACGGTATCCATATCATTGACCTAAATAAAACGCTTGTTTGCCTCGAAGAAGCATCCAATGCAATCAAGCAGATCGTACGCTCAGGAAAAAAAGTAATGTTCGTCGCTACTAAAAAGCAGGCGAAAGACTTAGTGGCTGAAGAAGCACGCAGACTTAACATGCCTTACGTCACTGAAAGGTGGTTGGGCGGTATGCTGACCAACTTCGCTACTATCCGCAAGTCGTTGAAAAAAATGTCTACCATCGATAAAATGATGAAAGAAGACGCTTACACCAACCTTGCAAAAAAAGAGCGTTTGATGATCACAAGACAGAGAGAGAAAATGGAAAGTGTTTTGGGAGGTATAGCTGACCTTACCAGACTTCCTGCGGCTCTATTTGTAGTAGACATCAAAAGAGAACACATTGCGATCGCAGAAGCACAAAAGCTTGGTATCCCTGTTTTCGCTTTGGTAGATACCAACTCCAACCCAAATGAGGTGGAGTTTCCAATCCCTGCCAATGACGATGCATACAAATCCATCTCTTTGTTGATCAAAGCGTTTGGTACAGCTATCGAAGAAGGTCTTTCCGAGAGGAAAAGAGACAAAGAAGATGCTAAACTTACCGAAGAGGAAGAAGCAAAAAAAGCTGTCGACGCAGAGACACAAGAGTAATCCACTTTGATATACTGATTACAAAAATTGAACATAAGGTACCGCCCTGTGTTCAATTTTTTGTTTAATAAGAAATTCTTAAATAAATAAAAGACAATAACAATGGCTATTACTGCACAAGAAGTAAACAAACTGAGACAAATGACAGGTGCCGGTATGATGGACTGCAAAAAAGCCCTTACCGAAGCTGAAGGTGATTTCGAAAAAGCGATTGACATCCTTAGAAAAAAAGGTCAGAAAGTTTCAGCTTCAAGAGCTGACAGAGAAACCAAAGAAGGAACTATCGTCACTCATGTAAGTGCTGACGGAACTGTCGGTACTTTGCTTTCATTGACTTGCGAAACTGACTTTGTGGCCAAAAACGAAGGATTCGTAACCTTTGCAAATGAATTGTTGACTATCGCAACGAGCAATCATTGCGCTTCAACAGCTGAAATTCTTGCCCTCCCATATGAGTCAATCACTGTTCAGGACAAGATCATCGAAATGACTGGAAAAATCGGTGAGAAAATCGAAATCTCCCACTACGAAGTCATCAAAGGTGAAACAGTAGTTCCTTACATCCACTCCAATGGCAAATTGGGCGTATTGGTTTCTTTGGTAAACACCAAAGGTGCTGACGTCGAAGAAGCAGGAAAAGATGTTGCTATGCAAATCGCTGCCATGAATCCTGTGGCTGTGGACAAAGACGGTGTAGATGCATCTACTGTCGAAAGAGAAATCGAAATCGGCAAAGACCAAGCAAGACAAGAAGGCAAGCCTGAAGAAATGTTGGAAAAAATCGCTTTGGGTAAACTGCAGAAGTTCTACAAAGAAAGCACTTTGCTTAGCCAGGCATTTGTAAAAGACAACTCCAAGACCATTGCGCAATACCTTGACGGTGTAAGCAAAGGTTTGACTGTATCTGTTTTCAAAAGAATTACAATCGGTTAATTCATCCCGATAGCTATCGGAAGGGTTAATTGGTTATTAAATAATATGTATATCCGCAATGATACCAGTGGCCAAATAAATATAAAGTGACAGCTAGTGACAATCGTTATTTGTTAAAGAT
>NZ_JAKZAL010000021.1 GCF_022538115.1 Cognataquiflexum rubidum
ACCAACTCAGGAACAACAGGAACTAATATCAGCTATCATGAAAAATTAGCTTGGGTGTCCCATCGCACAAAACAGGAGCCAACAAAGAGAATCTCAAGTCTGAATTTTATATCCCGACTGTGGCCAATAACCTGATCCAATCAGGCGAAGCTGCTTTCGAAATCCTGGAAGGTGGCAAAACCTGGTTTGGCGTCACCTACACCGAAGACAAACCTGTCGTGATCGATTCATTGAAAAAAATGCATGAGTCAGGAGAATATCCTAGGAATCTTTGGAAATAAAAACTTCAAAAAATATGAAAAAGGCTGCTCAGAACGATCTGGGCAGCCTATTTTGTTTTGTAATCGAATCAACTTCCCGAAATTTCCTTCAAAACCTCAAAGGCCTCATCTCCCGGTCTCGGTGCATTCACATTGATGATCTTGTTGTCTTTGCCGATGATCAGGTAGCGGGGAATACCCCAAACTTTGAAGTACTTCATGATCTCTGCTTCGAATCCCTTTCCTGCAAAGAGGTGTACGCCGCCCATTTTGTTTTTGCTAAGGTAATTTTTCCACGGTTCGGGTTGCTCATCGATAGAGATATACATCAGGACGATGTCCGGATTTCCTTCCAGCTTCTTTTCGAAAAAAGGTGTCTTGGTCCGGAAAGTATTGATGCACGGTCCGCACCAAGATGCCCAAAGGTCTAGATAAATAATCTTGTCTTTGTAATCCATCAGACTCACTGACTTTCCTTCTAAATCGACAAAAGAAAAATTTTCGATTACGGCTCCTTCTTTGAGTTTTTCTATTGCAGAGAGACTTTTATTGACATCTGCCAAATAGATGGAATTGGGATAAGAATTCCTGAAAGCTGCCACTTGATTTTTGCTCGATTCATAGCCTCCTGTCAGCATCAGCATGTCATTCAAGATAAATGCTGCCTGAAATAGCTCTTTTTTTGGTTCAGCCATTCCATTGATATAAGCTTCGACTTCGGTGTTTGGCATTCCAAAAGGGATCCCCATAGCAGCATGTAATGTCATCATCATCGACCTAGACAGGTCTTCAGAAAGGTTTTGAATCTCTGAATCAAGCCCGACACCTTCAAAATAGGCATCCAAGAACTCCAGTTTTTGTCCGGGTTCCAGGTCCTGCACCCTATCCAGATAGAGTTCGCCTAGTTGAAGCATCATGGTATGGGAAAAAGTCTTTGCTCCGATTTTCTCCTGTTCCAAAAGCCCTTTCGAGTTTTGTTCATAGAATTTACCAATTTCCTCTTTTACCTCTTTAGAAAAAACAATAAACTCCTCAGCCGATGGTGCAGATTCTGCATCATACAAGATGGTTGAAACTTTTCCATAAAGGTCGTTTTGGACATAATTTTCCAAGCCTGACATATAGTCCAAATAAGCTTGGGTTGGGGTTTGGGCAGATGCCGTCAAGTGTGCCGAAAAGGTGAAAAATAGGGACAGAGCCCGTAAAATGAAGTTGCGAGATGGTTTCATATTTATTGTTTGGATGATTAATTCTAGGTATTAAGGGTACAATTTAGAAATCTGATTTCGATTTCTTGTTACCTTTGATTGATTAAACCGTATTTTGCAACTTTTGGATTCCAAAAAATGAAAAAACTTATCTTCTCGACCTCATCCTATTTTCAGGACATCTCATTGGCAATTTTACGGATCGGCGCAGCTTTGCTGATGTTGACGCATGGTTGGCCGAAAATTGCTAACTTCAGCACCTACCTTGTCAAATTCAGCGATCCGATAGGCTTGGGTCCGGCTATTTCTCTTCAGCTTGCCATTTTTGCAGAGTTTTTCTGCGCGATCTTATTGGCATTTGGTTTTCTAACCAGACTTTCACTGATCCCCTTGATGATTACGATGTCTGTTGCTGCCTTTATTGCCCATGCGGATGATCCCTTTGGTTCAAAAGAAAAGCCCTTGCTGTTTCTACTGATTTTCATATTCCTATTCTTTGCCGGACCGGGAAAATATTCTGTTGACAGTCAGATCAAAAAGTAATTTATTGATTCCAAGGGGAAATTTCCCCTTCCTCGATTAGGAAAAACCTGCTTTCGGCATCAATTTCACTTAGGATCGCTTTTGACCTCTCTGGCCTTGCATCGGTGATAAAAAGCTGACCAAAGCGGTGGTCAGCCACCAACTTCATCAGCTTTTCTATTCTGTTGTCGTCGAGCTTGTCAAAAATATCGTCCAGTAGCAAAACGGGTTTTGTTTTCTTGTGTGTTAAAAAAATCTGAAACTGCGCAAGCTTGATGGCGATTACAAATGATTTCTGCTGTCCCTGCGAACCGAATTTTTTGATAGGATAACCTCCGATTTCAAAGACAAAATCATCTTTATGGATTCCCATATTGGTCCGCTTTAAGATGAAATCCCTTTGGGCATTCTGGAGAAACTGATTTGAAAAATCTTCTGATAGGCAATTGGTTTCGTAAGTGATATTCACCGCCTCGTGGTTATCAGATATGATGGCATAATATTCTTGGAGCAGAGGAAGGTATTCTTCCAAAAAGGCATTCCTTGCCGCTGCCAAAAACTGTGAAAGCCCGATGATCTCCCTGTCGTATGGCTCAACATGGGACTTTTCCCACCTTCCTCTATCAGCAAATTGCTTGATCAGGGCATTTCTTTGTTTAAGAAAATGCTGGTACCTGACCAACTTTTCGAGGTACTGCTTGTCCATTTGGCAAAGCATATTGTCAAAAAATCTCCTTCTCTCTTCGCTTCCATCCTTGATCAGCATCGTATCATCCGGCGCAATCATGACCACCGGCAATAGCCCTACGTGGTCACTCATTTTTTCTATTGCCTTGCCGTTTTGGAGCAACTGCTTTTTCTTTCCACTTTCAAAAATACACCTGACCTCGATTTCTTTTCCCTCAAGGTCAAAGTCACCAAAAACTGTAAAAAATTCTTGGTCATGAAGCACATTAAGTTGGTCCACGCCGTTGATAGCCCCTTTGGTCAGACAGAGATAATGGATGGCATCCAACAGATTGGTTTTCCCGCTGCCATTGACCCCAACAAAGCAATTGATTTCGGGGGAAAACTGCACTTCCGCCTTTTGGTAATTCTTAAACTGCTTGAGGCGGATATTTTTGAGGTGCATGCTTAGAATCTGTGGGGTTTTTGACTAATTTCGCACTCGGCCTTAAAATTCAGCCTGTTTGATTATATTTGAGGCCTAATTTAGCATATTTTACGTTATACGATATGGCAAAGAAGAGTACAGCTCCCAAAGCAAAAGTGAAATATTCCGAAGAAACATATGCATTCTGGTACGAAAGCATGCTGTTGATGAGGAAGTTCGAGGAAAAAGCAGGTCAATTATACGGACAACAAAAAATCAGAGGATTTTGTCATTTATATATCGGGCAGGAAGCATGCGCTGCCGGTGCGATCACTGCATTGGACAAAGATGATAAGTGGATCACTGCATACCGTGACCATGCACATCCACTTGGATTGGGCACTGATCCCGGAGCTGTGATGGCTGAATTGTATGGAAAAGCTACCGGCACCACAAAAGGTAAGGGTGGATCCATGCACATATTTGATAAGGAAAGAGGATTTATGGGAGGCCACGGAATTGTTGGTGCACAGGTACCGATGGGCCTTGGAATCGGTTTTGCTGAGAAATACAGAGGGACAAAAAACCTTTGTATCTGTCATATGGGTGATGGTGCGGTAAGACAAGGTGCTGTTCACGAGGCATTAAACCTCGCGATGCTATACAAAACCCCGGTGATATTCGTCATCGAAAACAACGGTTACGCCATGGGAACTTCTGTAGAAAGAACTTCCAATGTCACTGAATTATATACTATCGGAGAGGCTTACGACATGCCTTCATTCCCTGTCGACGGGATGAATGTAGAAGCAATACATGAAGCTGTGGCTGAAGCAGCCGACAGGGCGAGAAGAGGGGACGGACCGACATTGTTGGAATTCAGAACTTACCGATACAAGGGTCACTCCATGTCAGATCCCCAAAAATACAGAACAAGGGAGGAAGTAGAAGAATACAAGCAGAGAGACCCTATCGAGCAGGTGAAGCAAACCATTCTTGACAATAAAATATTGACAGAGGAAAAATTAGCCGAAATCGACAAAAGAGTGAAGCAACAGGTAGATGATTCTGTCAAATTTGCGGAAGAATCTCCTTGGCCTGATGGTGAAAAGGCATTTGAGGATGTATATATGCAGGAGGATTATCCTTTTGTAATGGAATAAAATACGACAAGAACCAAAACCGGTCATGGGTGTAAGTGAACATATTCATGACTGGTTTTTTTTATTGTTATTTGTGAATTAAGTAAAAGCCTTATATTTGCGGCGGAAAATTTTAAAGAATGGCTACGAAACAAACAAAGAAATCCCAATCTGCGCATCAGCATGAGCTTCTGGAAAATCCGGAAGAAATCAAAGGAAGATTGGAAAGAGGGGAAGCCTTTATCAGAAAGAATTCAAAAATATTTGGAGGTATACTCGTAGGAGTAATCTTATTGATTGCAGCTATTTTGTACTTCCAGATTGATACCCAAAATAAAAACACCAAGGCTCAGGCTGAAATGTTTCAGGCTGTGTATTACTTTGAGCAGGACAGCATAGAATTTGCGCTAAACGGTGACGGTTCCAACGCGGGTTTCCTAAAAATCATCGACGATTATGGAAGAACTGACGCAGCTAACCTTGCCCACTTCTATGTAGGTTCGATCTATTTGTCTCAAGGCGAATTCCAAAAAGCCGTCGATCACCTGAAGCAATTCTCTGCAGATGACTTTTTTGTTCAGGCAAGAGCATTTGCCCTATTGGGAGATGCTTACATGGAGTTGGACAATACCAAAGACGCGATCGCTGCTTATAAAAGAGCTATTGACCATAAGGAAAACAAATTTTTCGCACCTCGTTACCTGAGCAAATTAGCCGTGGCTTACGAAGAAGCAGGCGACCTTGACAATGCTATCAAAGCATATGGCGAAATCGAAGACAAGTACTTTGAGTCATTTGAATATACTAACGCACGAAAACACAAAGCGCGCTTGGAAGGCCTTGCCTCTAAGTAATGCTTTGATATTTCAAAAGCATTTTGGAAGAGTAAGGCCCTGTGGTCTTACTCTTTTTTATTTATACCAAAAACCAAACTCCCATGGCAACTTCATTGAAAAGTCTAAGTCAGTATTCTGACAAAAACATCCACGATATTTCTGGTAAAAAATTCGGCATTGTCGTATCTGAATGGAATGAACAAGTGACGGAATCTCTTTTCTCCGGTGCGGTAGAAACATTGTTGATGCACGGTGCCAAGAAAGAAAACATATTCAGAAAGAATGTGCCGGGTTCCTTTGAGCTGACCCTTGGAGCTCAATGGCTTGCAGAATTGGAAGAAATCGATGCCGTCATTTGCTTGGGATGTGTAATTCAGGGAGAAACCAGGCACTTTGATTTTATCTGTGATGCTGTCGCCCATGGTATCACCAACGTCGCTTTGAAATTTAACAAACCAGTAATTTTTGGTGTTTTGACACCCAATACCCTTCAGCAGGCTTTGGATAGGTCCGGTGGGAAACACGGTAACAAAGGGGATGAAGCTGCCATAACCGCTATCAAAATGTTGGGCTTTTGACCCACTCCAAAAAGAACAAACCTTTTAAACCATATCCATTATGAAAATAATGAAGTTCGGGGGAACCTCAGTGGGCAAACCCGAGAGAATGCACCAAGTCAAAGACCTGATCACTAGAGACACTGACAAAAAAATTGTTGTCCTCTCAGCACTTTCAGGGACGACAAATGCCCTAGTGTCTATTGGCGAAGCCTTGGCTGATGCCAACAAAGACTTGGCTAAAGAAAGAATCGATGCACTTCATCAGCATTACCTTACCTTCTACAAGCAACTACTCAAATCCGATGCTGCACAAAAAAAGGCGGAAAAAGTCATCAAAGAACACTTTGAGTTTTTGAATATCATTTTGAAAATCTCTTTCAACGAAGCTATCAACAGGGATATTTTGGCACAGGGGGAGCTCCTGTCCACCAAGCTGTTTTTTACACTGTTGCAGGAATTGGGGATCGGCGCCGTATTCTTGCCGGCTTTGGATTTCATGAGTATCGACGAAAACCATGAACCGGAACTAAAGAAAATCTCTGAAAAACTCAAAGCTATTCTCGCAAACTATCCCCAAGACAGGATTTTTGTGACACAGGGTTATATCTGCAAAAACCACAGAAATGAAGTCGACAACCTCAAAAGAGGAGGTTCTGATTATTCGGCATCCCTGATCGGGGCAGCCATCAATTCTGAGGTAATTGAAATCTGGACCGACATTGACGGCATGCACAACAATGACCCGAGGATCGTGGACCAAACCCGTCCTATTGCCCAACTTTCATTTGACGAAGCTGCGGAATTGGCCTATTTCGGAGCCAAAATCCTCCACCCGGCTTCCATTTGGCCCGCTCAACAATATAACATCCCCGTCAAATTGCTCAATACCATGGAACCGGATGCCCCCGGAACAACCATCACTGCCAAAGAACAGGGCTCAGGTGTGAAAGCCCTTGCAGCCAAAGATGGCATCACCGCCATCAAAATCAAATCCAGCAGGATGCTTTTGGCTTATGGCTTTTTGAGAAAAGTGTTTGAGGTATTTGAGAAATACAAAACTTCAATCGACATGATTACCACCTCGGAAATTGCTGTGTCATTGACCATTGATGACCTTTCACATTTGGCAGAAATCATCAAAGAACTTGAAGTATACGGAACCGTCGAGGTGGACAGCAATCAGACGATCGTTTCGATCGTGGGAAATATGATAGCCGAATCCAAAGGAACCATGGCCAAAATCATGAATTGCCTGAAGGATTATCCGATCAGGATGGTTTCTTATGGAGGAAGCCGCCACAACGTGTCTCTCCTTTTGGAAGCAAAGTATAAAAATGAGGCCTTGAAAAGCCTGAATGAAGGCTTGTTTGAATGGTAAACCAAAAGCCCGATTTTTAGAAGAACCCACCAATGATCAGGTGGGTTTTTTTATTTTCCAATTTTGAAAAAGTATAAGTTGCATTCTTACTTTCTGTCCGCAAACTGACCTATTCCTTCCAAAATCTGTTTTGTAGAGAGTGCCATTACGTAAAGTACGTTACGCAAGGTGCGTAACTCAATATACGTAATGATAAAATCCTTCAATACTTCTACAAATACCTATTCTCTGTGGACTATGGACTATTATCCGCTTCCAGAAAGTATAAAGTTACCATCCATAAATTATTGCGGATAATGGTTTAGCATTATTTAGCCAATTTCCCCAAATTCGGGCATGAAAAAATCTTTCTTCTTATTGTTGGCATTTTGCCTTGGCTTTTCAGCTATTGCCCAAAAGAAATACCAGACCCAATTTGAATCCAGTGGCGGAAAGGAAACTCCAACTTACCATGATGTGATCGGATATTTTCAGATTCTGGCTGATGATTTTAAGGAAGTAAGAATTGTGGAGATGGGCATGACAGATGCCGGACTTCCACTGCATGTGGTCCTATTTGACCGAAAAGGCGCATTTGATCCCAAAGAATGGCATGATACCAACGGGCTCGTACTCTTCATCAACAATGCCATCCACCCTGGGGAACCCGATGGCATCGACGCCTCGATGATGTTTTTGAGGGATGTTTTGCTCAAAAAAATCGAGGTTCCGGAAAACCTCGCTATGGCCATCATCCCGGTATATAATATCGGTGGTCAACTGAACAGAGGCTCATTTAGCCGGGTCAACCAAAACGGTCCAGAGGAATTCGGTTTCCGTGGAAATGCAAGAAACTTTGACCTCAACAGGGATTTTATAAAAGCAGATACAAAAAACGCCAAGTCATTCCAGCAGATTTTCAATTGGCTGAGGCCGCAGGTATTTATCGATACGCACGTCAGCAACGGTGCCGATTACCAGCATGTGATGACTTTGATCTCCACCCAACACAACAGACTTGGTGGCAAATTGGGCAGCTATCTGGATCAGGAAATGAATCCAATGCTGTATGAAAAGATGAAAGCAAGGGAATTCCCGATGGTGCCTTATGTCAATGCTTATGGTTCAAAACCCGAAGACGGTTGGAACCAATTCAAGGACAGCGGCAGGTATAGCAGCGGCTATGCGGCGCTTTTCAGTACGCTGAGTTTCATGCCGGAGACCCACATGCTGAAGCCCTATGACCAAAGGGTGAAATCCACCTATGCGCTGTTTGAAACCTTTATTGAAGTCTTCCAAAAAGACGGTGATAAAATCGTTGAAATGGCAAAGGCAGACCGGATGGCAAGAAAAACCCAAAAAGAATTTGCCTTAAACCACGTGTTGGACAAAAATCAACATTCACTGATTGAGTTTAACGGCTATGAATCAAGTCAAAAACCTTCCGAAATCTCAGGGCTACCCAGGCTATATTATGACCGGACGAAACCCTTTTCCAAGGAAGTAAAATTCTTTGATACCTATTCTGATGGCTTGGTCATCGAAAAACCAAAAGCCTATATCATTCCTCAAGCTTGGTATCCGGTGATTGAAAACCTCCAAAGAAACGGAATCAGAACCGAACAACTGAAAGCCGATACGACTATTCAGGTTACGGTTTATCATATCAAGGATTTCCAAACCGGGCAGCGTCCTTTTGAAGGACATTACCTGCATACCGGGATACAGGTTGAAAAATCCCAGTCTGCATTGACTTTCAGAAAAGGGGATTACATGATTGAAATGAATCAGGAAACCAACCGCTATGTCATGGAAGTGTTGGAACCGCAAGGGGAGGACAGCTTTTTTGCATGGAATTTCTTTGACACCATTCTCCAAGCCAAAGAGGGTTTTTCAGCCTATGTCTTTGAGGATTTGGCAGCAGAATACCTGAAGCAAAACCCCGAACTCAGAAAACAGCTGGAAGAGGCAAAAGCAAAAGATGAGGAATTGGCCAAGAGTGCCGGTGCACAGTTGAGATGGGTTCATGAACGCTCTCCTTGGAAAGAGAAAGAACATAACCGCTATCCAGTCTTTAGGGTCGAAAATTGAATCTACTCTCCCTTAAAATTTACTCAAAGTCATTTCTGAAAATCCCTTAGATTCCCTTTACCTTAAAAAATCAAAAATGTCTCAAGAACCCAAACCGAACTTCCTGACCAGGCTTCAGACCAAATGGAAACTGAATAGCTTGCTGCAGGTTGTCTTGATTCTCATCGTTTTTGCTCTGACAGGCTTCACGATTTTGTTAATCAAAAAACCGATTTTTGACTTTTTGGGAGTCAGTATGGAAAGGGGCGGGTTTTGGAAAACAGTCCTATACCTGCTCTTGGTATTGCCGCTTTATCAGGTTATTCTCTTGATGTGGGGATTTGTATTTGGTCAGTTTTCCTTCTTTTGGGAAAAGGAGAAGCAGTTTATTAGGAGGATAATTGGAAGGAAATAGGTCATTAAATGAATGAACCTAATTTTTCTAAATGGACATTAATAGATATTTGAAATTCATGGATATTATCCTAACCTCACAGTTTTTTTACATAGCTACCCATTCTTGCCATTAACCATTCTAACACTCGGAATGAAGTCCAATTGCCGTGGCTATGGACTATGGTCTGTCGACTGTGGACTATTGACCATTGGTCAATTCAAACAGTCATTTTTTTAGATTTTTCAGGTACTCCATACTTTGGGGAACTTGAATATAGTACACGGGACTTTCATCCTCAATGTAGTAATGCTTCACTTTGGCTTTTTTGGCAGCAACCAAAATGGCCGGAAGATCCAATTGCCCGGTACCAAGAGCAACATCATTTTCAACAGGTGTTCCACCCGACATGTTTCCTTCCACTCCTTTTCGCAGGTCTTTCAAATGCATCAAAGCAAACCTTTCTCCATATTTTTCGAGATAAGCCACAGGATCTGCTCCGGGAAAAAATGTCCATAAAATATCCATTTCATAACTCACATACTTGGGATCAGTCTTCTGAATCATTAGGTCAAAAAGGGTTGCGTCTCCATGGGGTTGAAACTCAAAGCCATGGTTATGGTAGCAAAAAGTCAGGTTATATTTCTCTTTCAATACTTTCCCAACGACATTAAAATCAGCGATTGCTTTTTCTGCCTCTGCCAAGTCAAAAGGTGCAGTATATGGTATCGAAGCAATTCTGACATATTTTGCTCCAAGCGTTTTGGCATTTTCTGCCACCTGATCGGTTTTTTCCATCATATCGGAATAACTCACCCCAAAGGACGAACAAAACATGTCGCGCTCATCCAACATTGCCCGTAAGTCCGCTGCCGTCTTTCCAAAGAGATTGGAAAACTCCATGTCCTTGATGCCCATGGCCTGCAAAGTGTCCAAAGTGGCTGCTACATCCTTTTTGAAACTGTCGCGGTAAGTATAAGAAACCATCCCGGGTGTGTCAGGAAACAGTGCTTTGTTGGATTGGGCTTCAATATTTCCTACCAAAAGCAGGCTTAACATCAAAGTTGTGAGGAGAAACTTGTTCATATTGTCTGACTTTATAGCTTCGCGTTTTTCTATTTTCTAAAGATTTGCTCCCGCAGATTTCGCAGACTGCCGCAGATTATTTTTATGTCTATAATTTATTCGAACTTTTCAAAGAATCGATCTGCTTCATCCGCACCATCTGCGGGAATTAAATTTTGATTAAAGATACCTTTTTTTGAAAGTTTCCATCATCCATGCATTTACTTCCCATTGATTGACGAGTGGTTTACCAGTCTGAGGATGCAGGACCATATAGGGAGGAGCCCCAAATTCCGGTGTCACCGTGAAGGTTGTTTTGCCTTCTTTTGCAGCTTTTTCAATTACCTGATCCCACCACATAAAGTGTTTTTCCAAAGCGGAATTCCATTCAGGAACTCTTGGATCCGGCACCTGCGGCCCTTCGGTATATCCAACTCTCGCATGAAGGTGCGCTGTCGACCTTATGGCCGTCTGAACAGCCTCCTCTTGGTCTTCCAAAAAGGATTCTGCAGTCACACACCAATGGGAAATGTCCAAGGCGATTTTCAGTTCAGGAAGGCGGTCAAGGTAACCTTTGGTAATATGGGCAGCAAAACTCCATTTGCCACGATGGGTTTCATGAAGGACAGGGATTGATGTTTCAATTGAAATTTGGGATGCCAAGTCAAATAAGGCTTTGTTTTGATCAAAGGAATAGTAGTCCTTGCCGGTTTGGGAATTGATAAAAAGGGGATTGGTCGCAGCCAAATTTCTGAGTCTTCTTTCAAAATTTTTGGTATGCACCAAAAAATCAGCATCGACAGTTTCCCAATGTTGGGCTATCAACTTTAAACCATAAGAATTAATCAGATTTGCCCTTTGATCTCTTTCCTTTTCATCCAAAGGAAAACTCATTTCCACACCGTCATATCCTGCCTCCAAAACACGGTTTAAGAAATCTTCAAAAGGGATGGCTTCGGAGCCCCAAAGCGGGCAAAAGTATGCTATTTTCATATTGATGAAATTGGAATCAAGAGGACTTTACATCTTTTTCCCAACCTGTTTCTTTGAGCGCGGGATCATTTTCCTTTTTGAGAAAATCGGCAGAGGAAAGTGAGTCTGCCTCCCATTCCAAAATGGCTTCATCCGGAACCATGTCTACAGGAGTTTTCCAAGAAGTGGATGTTTCATTGTAGGATAGGTTGGATTGGGAATTGTAACAGGCAATGATGGACCAACGGGGTTTGTCAGAAAGATTGGCTTCTGACCTGTGCAGCAAATTGCTATGAAAAAACAAGGCATCTCCCGGATCGATTTCACAATACACCAATTCCATTGTTTTGAGGGCATTTTCGACCATGACCATGTCCGCACCGACCTGTTCCCCGGAAAACCCGTGATTAACCCTGCCCAATTTGTGGGAACCTTTTATTACCTGAAGGCAGCCATTTTCCTTGTTGGCTTCCGTCAATGCCACCATGACGCTAAGGAGTTGGTCCGGAAACATAAACTGGTTCTTATACCAATACCCATAGTCTTGATGCCATTCCCAAGCTCCGCCGACACGTGGTTCTTTTTGCATGAGTTTAGAATGAAAGTGACAGACAGGTGCATCACTGTCCAACAATTTAGCCACTGACTTCACCATTTTTTCACTCCTTGTCAGGTATCCAAAAACATCATTCCCGGGCTTAAACCAAAGTGAAAGTCTTGTTTTCTTCCCTGAAAGGTCATTGAGGTCCAATGCGTTTTTTCTCATGGCATCGTCTTCGATGGCTGTCCTGTACATTTTTTCTGTCTCTTCTTTAGAACAGAATCCTTTGACCAGGACGTAACCGTCCCGGTGGAAATCAGCTACTTGGGCGGGAGTCAAGGTAGAGAGGCTCATGGGTTTGGAATTTGGTTTTTTATAAAAATACACAACTTGTAATTGGACTGCCAGCCTATTTTCAAAATAAATATTCCAACAGTCAGGTTCTCTCCCTGAAAATCTGATCTTTTATCTTCGGTCTACGGGCATATTGTTTAGATTTGCAGGTTAGGAATTCAGAATTAAAAGTATCCATGGCAAAAAAGAGAGGCAATGCCCTTGAAGAGCACGAAAAGCGCAAGCTGACCAAACAGAATCTGAGTAAGCTTGGGGGGATTTTTAGGTTTATCTTACCTTACAAATTAAATTTTTTCCTGGGGATGCTTTTCCTCATATTTTCAAGTCTTACACTTTTGACTTTTCCCTATGTGGCGGGAAAACTCATCGATACAGCTTCAGGGAAAACATGGTTGGTGGATGACATCAACGGAATCGCATTTATCCTCCTGGGAATATTATTGGTTCAGAGTATTTTTTCTTTTTTCAGGGTGTGGCTTTTTGCCAAAGTATCCGAGCGCAGTATGCGGGACATCAGGATTTCATTGTACAGCCAATTGGTGCAGTTGCCGATGACCTTTTTTGACAAAAGAAGAACCGGAGAACTGATCAGCAGGATTACAGCCGATGTCAGCATGTTGCAGGATACTTTCTCGACGACCTTAGCGGAACTCCTAAGACAGATCATCACCTTGGTCGCAGGTGTGATTTTCCTGATGATGACCACGCCCAAATTGACGCTTTTTATGTTGGCGACATTCCCTGTTTTGGTAATCATTGCGATGGTCTTTGGGAAGTTTATCCGCAAACTCTCCAAAGAAACCCAAGATGAACTTGCAGCTGCCAATGTGATTGTGGAAGAAACATTACAGTCCATCATGACTGTCAAATCCTTTGCTGGTGAGGAATACGAATCCAACAGGTATAGAAAAGGATTGAATAAAGTCGTGGCAGTGGCACTGAAAGCCGCGGGATTCCGAGGCGCTTTTATCTCCTTTATCATCTTTGCTTTGTTTGGCGGCATCGTAGCGGTGATGTGGTACGGCGCGACATTAGTGGCTTCCGGAGACATGAGCGTGGGAGATTTGGTTTCATTTGTACTCTATACCACATTTATCGGTGGGTCGATTGCAGGCTTGGGAGACATTTATGGCCAACTCCAAAAAGCCATTGGTTCTTCTGAGAGGGTTTTGGAGATTTTGGGCGAAGCTCCAGAAGTCTCCACGGCAGATTTCCAAAAAGTCCCGATGGAAGGAAAAGTAAGCTTCCGGGGTGTACGGTTTTCTTATCCTACCCGTCCCGAAATGGAAGTGCTCAAAAGCATAGACTTTGAAATTCCTGCCGGAGAAAAAGTCGCTTTGGCAGGTCAAAGCGGAGCCGGTAAGTCTACCATTATCCAGCTTTTGCTGAAGTTTTACCCGATTGACAAAGGTCAGATATTGATTGATGGCAAATCAATCGACACCTGGAATCTGAAGCAACTCCGATCCAATATCGGAATCGTCCCACAGGAAGTTCTTTTATTTGGCGGAAGCATCAAAGAAAATATAGCTTACGCCAAGCCCGATGCTTCAGAGGAAGAAATCATCGAAGCTGCCAAAAAAGCAAATGCCTGGCAGTTTATCAGCAAATTTCCCGAAGGAATGGAAACCAAAGTAGGTGAGCGGGGGATCAAACTTTCCGGTGGACAGCGTCAGCGTGTGGCCATCGCCCGGGCCATCCTGAAGGATCCTGCGATTTTGATTTTAGACGAAGCGACCTCCTCTTTGGACGCTGAATCTGAGGCATTGGTACAGGAGGCATTGGATGAACTGATGAAAAACAGGACGACCATTATCATCGCCCACCGCTTATCCACGATCCGCAAGGTGGACAGGATTTATGTGCTCAAGGAAGGGGAGATTGTCGAGGAAGGAACCCACGAACAATTGGCATTGCAGGAAGATGGGTTTTATGCCAATCTGGTAAGGTTGCAATTTGCGGAGTAAAAAGGTTTAAAAATCTTTTCCAAAGTTATCCTGCTTCTCCCGAAGCAGGAACAATCATTTTCCCGCAAAGCGGCAAAGGGGAAATACTTTTAATCTCACGCAGGGCCGCAAAGCCCCAGTTTCTGGAAAGTCAGCTACTTGATCTCCAAATGACCTCCGAATTCAAACTTCCAACTTCCCCACCTCCCACCATTCACCTTTTACCTCAACCTTCATCCCCACCTCTCACTTCTCACCTTTTACCTCAACCTTTATCCCCACCTCTCACCTTTCACTTTTTACCTCATCCTTCATCCCTCCTATCTCATCCTTTCTGTACCTTTTCCTCTATATTCGCAGGATTTATTCTTTCTCCGTAAAATGTTTTACTACAATTCCAAAGACTGGCTGCTTGCCATTTTCAAAATCACCAAGGCTGATACCATCAGACCGCTGATCCCAACATTGATTTTTATTGCGCTGTACTCTTGGGGGATTGTGTACCTGGAGGTCAATTACCTCAAGTTGTCCGAAAACAGCGATGCTCGAAACATCACCATCATGCATACGCTTTTGGGTTTTGCTATATCGATGCTACTCGTCTTCAGGACTAATACCGCTTACGACCGCTGGTGGGAAGGAAGGAAACATTGGGGAAACCTTGTCAACAACAGCCGTAATCTCGCTATCAAGCTTCAGGTTTTTTTGCCGGTAGAAGACCACGGGTCCAGGACTTTTTTCAAGCAAGTGATTCCATTGTATGCTTTGGCACTTCGAAGGCACCTCCAAAAAGACAGTACCATGCTCCAGCTTGACGAAAAACCACATCCCGAACTGCCTGACTTTGGCCACAAAGTACATGTACCCAACAAAGTGGCTGAAAGCATGATTTTCAAAGTCCACAACTTATACAAAAACAAAGTCATCAGCGGTGACCAACTCATCGTCCTCAATGGAGAGATCAGTTCCTTCACCGACATCTGTGGTGCCTGCGAAAGGATCAAGAATACCCCGATTCCATTTAGCTATAGTGCTTTTATCAAAAAATTTATCTTTATCTATGTGGCGACACTGCCCTTTGGCTTGGCGCTGTCGATGGGATATTTTACCATTCCGGTGACGACTTTTATATTCTATGTTTTGGCGAGTTTGGAACTGATTGCGGAGGAAATCGAAGATCCCTTTGGTACCGACAGCAACGACCTGCCGATGGCCAAGATCGCCGAGAATATCAAAGGAAATGTGGGGGAGATTTTGGGGTAGGTTTTCGGCCTGTCATTCTAAACCGCAACTTATTTGGAATTTAATTTTCTAAACAAACGGATTGATTATAGTAAGTCTTTTATCAATTACCAATCCATTCTGTAAATCCTCCGTGTATAAAAATTCACAACCCGATTCCAAGGCCGTTGCAACAATAAAAGCATCGAAAATCTGAAAATCATACTTTTCAACTAATTCAAATCCTATTCCTATTGTTTGATCAGAAATAGGAACATATTGACATTCTTTCATCAACCTACTGATAATTTCAATAACCGAATCTTTAGGAAATTTCCACCTTCTATTCAAAACATTTATTAGCTCACTCAGTGATTGGGAGTTGAAAACGGGATGAAGTAAAATTAATTCAGCTGCTTTTGTTCTTCTTTGATCTATAGAAGTATCTAAAAAATAGAGTAACACATTTGTGTCGACAGCAATTTTACTCATAATCAGTTGCCTCTTCTCGGCTGAAAAAATACGTTCCTTTACTGTCAAATGTCAGTCCATCAAACTTTGCAAATAGACTGCCTATAGCCGTAACTTCCTTAGCCAAAGATGGGTCTGTTTCCGGTTCTTTAATTTCAAAAGCTATTAATTCAATTTTTTTTCCAATAAAAGACTCAGGAATTTCCAAAGTATATGTTTTCTTTTTCGGAATTATAATTCGCCTGATCATATTTTATAAAGGTTTGATATAGATAAATTTAAACAAAATTGAGGAATATAAAACTCTTAATTATAATCCTGAACCAGAAGGTGAAAGTTTCTATTCCATTTTCTATACCCAATTCACTGCTACGGATTATCAAAAAGTTAGCTAAAAGATAATTTTAAGGCGGAGTATCTTTAGCTAAGACACTGAGTATCCATACCTCAGACACGGAGTATCCTTAAGGAGAGGTGGGCGGATGGTATATTTTGGGATAAAGGAAAGTCTGTTTAGTCACTATAAAAGCTGAAATCCGAAATTGGATATTTAGAATATTAGTTTTATGTTTAGATAATTCAAAAATATCCGCAACTGTTGCGTAATGTATTCCATTTGGCATACATAGCGCAATGATTGCGTGAAGCAAAACGTTAGTGGCAATTAAAGCAGACCCTCGAAAATGGCAGACAGAATATTGAAAGACATACGATTTTACGAGAGTGAAAAACAGAATATTGAAGGACAAAGTATGCCTCACGAATTGGGTAAACTTTTCATTCCGACAAATGACACAAACTATATTGGACAACGAATTGCAAGGAAACTGAACGAACTAAAATATTCTTATGGCGAGTTTGACCATATTTATATCAACTTGACAACTTTCATTAAAGAGAATGAAATAATAGTATCTAACCGAAATATTGACAAACGAATTAAATACATAGATTTTGGAATTGACTCTGAAAAGTTAAACTCACTCCACGACAGTGAAAAGGACAACTTTATAAAATCTACAACTTTCAAAGTTTTGACACACATAAGCCAAAACGAAGGTTTGGAATTAGTTAAGAAGACAGAAAATTTATTGACAGAGTTTGACACAGAAATCAAAATCCATTTCAAAACAAAGGAAACAAATTCATATAAGGTTGACATTTATTATCAAATTAAAGCACTTAATGGTGGGACAAAGGCAATAATTGAATATAAAGACAGGAAAAACAATATTTGCAGAGTTGGTAATTATAAATTACAATTTTATGAAGACATTTATACTTTAGTTGACACAATAAATCTGACAGACGACAAAATTATATTAAAGCCGAAAAAATCATTTACCGCAGACATAGCAAATGAAAGATATAAAACACCAATAGAATTGAAAATAGAAGAACTAACAAAAATTAACTGCCACTAACAGCAGCTTGGCAAAATGGCGGGTTTAGTGCTAAATTGAACATTTGGTTTTCAAATGAAGTTTAGTGCTAAATTGAAAGTAAGTGCTTCTAAATCCGCCACTTCGCCAAGCTGCAAAACGTTGTGCTTCTATCAAAGTTTGTGCTTGGTTGACAGTGAAGTGCTTCGAAATCGCCACCTTCGGGTAGCTGCAAAACGTTACCTATCCCTTCAAGAAACCCACTAAATTTCTAAAAGCACTCCAGTAAAACAATAATTGACCATCAACCCTAAAACCCCATGACCAAAAAACGAATATTCTTTACCGGTGGATCAGGAAAGGCTGGAAAGCATGTGATACCTTACTTACTCGACCAAGGTCATCGGGTCATGAATGTGGACCTGACGCCTTTGAAATATCCGGGGGTGGATAACCTGACAGCGGATATCACTGACTCCGGGCAGATGTTCAATGCCATGAGTTCCTATGCCGCCTTGGATGAGTTGGAACCGGGAAATGGCATCCCAAAGTTTGATGCCGTCGTGCATTTTGCTGCAGTTCCCAGGATTTTGATCAAGCCTGACAATGAGACTTTCCAGGTCAATACCATCGGCACCTACAATGTGATCGAAGCGGCTGTCAAGTTGGGTATCAAGAAAATCATCATTGCTTCCTCGGAGACGACCTATGGAATCTGTTTTTCGGATGGGCCGACCGATCCCAAATCACTGCCCTTAGAGGAAGACTACGACGTCGATCCCATGGACAGCTATGGCTTGTCAAAGGTGGTGAATGAACACACTGCCCGCAGTTTTCAGCGCAGGTCGGGGTTTGACATTTATGCCCTTCGCATCGGAAATGTGATTGAACCCCATGAATATGCAGAACTTTTTCCCCACTATTTCAAAAACCCCGAAGTCCGCCGAAGGAATGCCTTCTGCTATATTGATGCACGTGACTTGGGACAGATTGTGGACCTGTGTCTGCAAAAAGATGACTTGGGTTTTCAGGTTTTCAATGCCGGCAATGACCATAACGGAGCGATTATCCCAAGCAAAGAATTGGCGGATCAGTTTTTTCCAGGGGTTCCTATTACCCGTGAATTGGGCGAACATGAGGCCTTATTTTCAAACCGAAAAATCCGCGAACTTCTGGGTTTCAAAGAGGAACACAACTGGCGGAAATATGTTAAAGGGGAATAATTTGCTTCATGAGGCAAATCCATATTTGCTGTCTAATTCCTTCGAAAAAGGCTGATACCAACGCATGAAAAAATAAGGTAATTTCTTGATTCGGTAATTTAAAATGGATCAGGTTTCCTATCAAAAACCCCGCGCAAATTATTTTTAACCATAACTTGGTTTTAGTTTTTAAAGTTTATGATCGCCATTCAAGCTAGCCGAAAAACAGTTTTTTTTGTTTTAGGGAAGAATAAAAAAACAAAGCAGGTTGGTTAGACCTGCTTCGTTTGAAAGGAGATAATTCAGGGTTTTAATCTATCGGAAATCCTTTGGCAGCCCACCAGATTCCCCCATAGATATGCTTGAGGAAGGCATCATCCAAAAATGCCCAGTCGGTATGGCCCATCGCGGTGTAGAATATCCTCCCGCCGTCATATTCATTGGTCCAGGACATAGGGTGAAATTCTCCCATACCGTTTTTGGGATCGTAGGTTCTTTCATCCGCCGTGATCAGGACTTTTACATCAGGATTGAAATTTTTGAAGGCATAAATCTCGTCGGACCAAACCCACTTTTCAGGAAGGTGATAGGTTGCGGGATGCTCACGGTTGACGACGTTCAGCTTCAAGGTCTGCTGATGCGGGTGGTTGAGAAACTGCGCTCCAATAAGCTTGGTATACCACGGCCATTCGTATTCTGTATCGGTAGCGCTATGGATGCCGACGATGCCATTTCCAGCTTGGACAAAACGTTGGATCACGGCTTTTTGCTCGTCATTGAAAATCGTCCCGGTGGTACTCATCATGACCATGACATCATAGCGCTCCAGGTTTTTGTCAGTGATATAGCTTTCGTCCTCGGTAGTGTAAATATCAAATATCTGGTCCCGGGCGAGTTTTTTTAGTGCTACAACCCCGTCAGGAATAGACTGGTGTCTGAATCCTTTGGTCCGGCTGAAAACCAACACACGGAATTGGGGATTGCTTTGCGCAAATGTTTCCAAGCTCAAGCCCAGCATCATGATGCAGACGAGCAGTAGGGAGGATAGGTAGGTTTTTAGGTTCATGTTAATTTTTAGTATCAAGTATCAAGATTTTAGCATCAAGTATTTTGAAGCGGGAGATTAGAGCCGAGAGCCGAGAAACAAGATTTTGGAGGCATGGCAACTTTCCAACCTTTCAATTTTTTAACTTTCTAACTTCTACTTCACCATCTCAAATTTTTCCCCTGCTTCTTTTCTGGAGAATGCATTGAAATGCCACCATTCGGAGCCGATGCCGGTGAATCCACCATGTGCCATGACCTTCCTGAGGATTTCCCGGTTGAGGATATGTTCCTTGGTGATATTTCCTTCCAACAGCATCTGGGCTTCACGCTCGGGATAGGCCGGATAGCCAAAGAAATCAAAAGGCGTCCCCATGTCTAAGGCCTCCCCGGTAACTTGCTTGGCCAAAGTAAGGTCCACGGCCACACCAAAATTATGCAAACCTCCTACTTTTGGATCGGCTACATACAGGGGTTTGACGCTATCGGGTTTGTCCAACTCATCCCAAAGGATCTGCTGCACGCTTTGGGGACGTACTCCATCATATACCAAAAAGGTCAAGTCAGGATATTCTTCTTTCAGTTTTTCGTGGGCTTTTTTGAGCATCTCGGCGACTTCAGGCTGCACATAGCACCTTGTCAGATCACCATACACATCTTTGCCAAAGAAATTATCAGTGGTAGAATATTTTAAATCCACAAAAATCCCCGGAATCACTACTTCCACATCCACCAACCCCGCATCGATGATTTTCTGTTCCAATTCACTGACCTCATACTTGATCTTAAACTGCTCGTCTCCGATTGCTACAAGATCATCGATTTCCACCCCGTTGGAAGTTTGTTCATTGATCTTGGACTCGCAGGCGAGAAAGATTAGAAGGAAGATTATGTAGGATAGATTTTTCAAGGGAGAATTAGTTAAAGTTTTTTGGTGATGACAGTTGCTGAA
The DNA here is from genome assembly GCF_022538115.1 of Cognataquiflexum rubidum. Taxonomy (GTDB): domain Bacteria; phylum Bacteroidota; class Bacteroidia; order Cytophagales; family Cyclobacteriaceae; genus Cognataquiflexum; species Cognataquiflexum rubidum. The sequence goes on from NZ_JAKZAL010000021.1 coordinate 20,593, forward strand.
GCCTGGGCTGTAGGTAGCATCACAATATCCGCCAAAACCACATGTCCCGGTCTGCTGACAGCAAAAGCGATGGTCTCTGCGATATCTTCCGGAGTCAGAGGCTGAAATCCCTGGTATACTTTTTTGGAGCGCTCGGCATCTCCTTTGAATCTGACCATGGAAAATTCTGTTTCCACCAAACCCGGATGAACTCCGATCACCCTGATCCCAAATGGATTCAGGTCCATCCGCATGCCTTGTGTAATCGCATCCACAGCATGCTTGGAAGCGCAGTAGACATTGCCGTTGGGATAAACTTCCTTTCCGGCGATGGATCCGATATTGACGATTGTTCCTGATTTTCTTGCAATCATTACCGGCATGATTTCTTTCGAAACGTACAACAATCCTTTCACATTGATGTCCATCATGGCATCCCAATCGTCAGTGTTTCCGTTTTGGATTGGGTCAAGTCCATGGGCATTTCCGGCATTGTTTACCAAAATATCAACATCCTGCCATTCTTTGGGAAGGTTGCCCAAAGCTTTTTGGACTGCTTCTTTTTCTCTGACATCAAAGCAAAGTGTCAATAAATCAGTTCCTGCCGGAAGTTCTTTTGCAAGATGTTCCAAACGTTCCTTGCGCCTACCTGTCGCGATGATGGCATAGCCAAGTCCTGCCAAGGCAATGGCTGTGGCTTTTCCTATTCCTGAAGTAGCTCCGGTAATGCACGCAATTTTCCTTTCCATAGCCTGAATCTAAAAATTATTGACATGGAATGAAACAGGGAATCTATGAAAGGAAAAAAAAGGATTGGGTAGGGTTTAGTGGTCAGTTTTTCAGTGGTCAGAATCCAGCGTAGCGGCTAAGGACTATGGACTATCGACCATGCACTATCGACTTAAAAAATTATTGGAAATTCAGATAGAGAGTAATGGATTTTCTTCTGATTTCGGAAATGGCATCCCTAAATGCGGGATTGGACTCTTCGGGTTTGTAGACATCCAACAAACCATGGGAAAAACGGACCTCAGGGGAAAATTTGAAAAATTTGAAATACAGGTCAAAGCCCATACCCACATCAACCGTAAAGTCCTTTCCTTTGGTGACAAAATCTTCAATGTTTGCTTCTTCCTGATCTTTGGTACGGAACATGGCAGAACCGCCACCGGTAAAGAACATCCTTGTATTGTTAAACCTTTGCGCTTTGTACTTGAAGATCACAGGAAATTCCACCATCGTGGCCTCGTTGATATAGGTATCTCTTTTATAGACAAATTCGTTTCCTGAATTTCCATTTCCTGGCACGGCTGTGAAATAATTGACATCTGTCCTGAACTCGTAAAATCCGACTTTGGGGGTGACCAACAAATTGAGCTGGTCATTCAGCCTGAAAGTCACCAAAAATCCCAAAGAAAAACCACCGGAAAATACCGGCACAATGCTTTGGATATTTTTCAGGTCAGTATTGGAAGGGTCGAGAAAGGCCTCGGAATATTTCATTCTCCAGGTGTTGGAATGCCCTGCTAGAAAGAATCCGTAAGAAATGAAGTTTTCATCCTGACCTGCTTTGCTGATTTCGTTAAACCGGGATTGACCACTGGCTTCTGCTATCAGAAAGAGTGCGCCAAAAATGGAGAGCGTTATTTTTCTCCGATATAAATTGAGCTGATTCCGAAAGTGAGCGGTTTGCATTGGGTTTGTTTAAATCCGACTTTTTTCAATACTGAAAGGAAATTCTCTCCGTCAGGAAAGGCTTGGACTGACTCCGGCAAATAGGTGTAAGCAGCATTGTCTTTGGACACCAATTTACCGATCTGAGGCAAAATATATTTGAAATAAAAGTTATATCCTTGCTTCATGGGAAATTTTTTGGGTTTCGAAAATTCTACGATCACTGTTTTCCCTCCCGGCTTCAAAACCCTGTACATATCTGAAAGCCCTTTTTCAAGGTTTTCAAAGTTCCTGACTCCAAATGAAACGATGACAGCATCAAACTTATTATCCTCGAAAAGCAACTTCTCCGAATCCCCCATCTGAAGGTCGATGATATGGTCGAGCTTTCTTTTCTTCATTTTCTTCTTGCCTTCCTCCAGCATCCCGGCAGAAATGTCCACACCGATCACTTTATCAGGATTAAGGGCCAAAGCCTCAATGGCAAAGTCTCCCGTGCCTGTGGCAATGTCCAAAATCAGTTTTGGTTGGTCCTTCTGTAATAATTTAATGGCTTTTTTTCTCCAGGTGATATCTATACCCAAGCTCAGCAGGTGATTCAAAAAATCATATTTTTTGCTGATGTTGTTGAACATTTCGGCAACCTGTTCTTTTTTGCCTTCCTGCTTGTCTTTATATGGAACTACTGACATGTACGTGTTTCAAAATGTGCTGCAATATTACTAAGGAAACCCGAGCAATCGAAAATTGTTGGAAATTAATGCCTTTTCAATTTCTTCAAGGGATTTTAATCCTAGATTAAAATTTAAATATGTATCCGAATTATTGCACGTCCTTGACGGATTTCGAAATTTTCTAACTAAAAACCGAATCAAATAATTTCGGAGCGGGGAGGACCGACGGCGAACCGGGCCGGCGCTGGCCTTGTGCGTGGATAGGATTTTGCCGTCTTGACCTTTTTGGCTACTTTTTTTGTCAAGAGAAAAAGTAGCTGTAAAAATAAATGATCGATTTCATGAAGCCCTGAGAATTTCTTTAAAGTTCATTTTGGAAGATCCATTAATCTGGGTACACAAGTAAAATTAATTGAACTAGCCTACGGGAAATTCCCAATAACCCGAAAACAGTTCGAATCTTGGCTCTTGTGGGTGTCTTGACTATTTTTAACCCAAATGGCTTACCTTTGTGGCAAACAATTTCGCCATGATCAAAAAAGCGGTCTTTCTTACCAGCAACTCTGACTACACCAAGTGCCCTCCGCCGGATAAACCCGAGTTTGCCTTTATCGGTCGCTCTAATGTAGGCAAGAGCTCTTTGATCAACATGCTCACCAACCACAAAGGCTTGGCGAAAACCTCTCAAAAACCCGGAAAAACCCAGTTGATCAACCACTTCCATATTGACGACAAATGGTATATTGTTGATTTGCCGGGATACGGATTTGCTGTAGCGAGCAAAGCCATGAAAGCAACTTGGGAGAAAATGATCCGGAATTACCTGACCAAAAGGGAAAACCTTGCGGCGATCTTTGTGCTCATAGACAGCAGACTTGAACCTCAGAAAATAGATCTGGAATTCATCACTTGGTGTGGCGAAAACGGGATTCCTTTTGTACTTGTTTTTACCAAAGCAGATAAAAAAGGAATCGAAAAGTCCACTGCCAACGCCCGTGTTTTTCTGGACAAAGCCATCGAAATCTTTGGCGAAGAACCTCAATATTTTATCACTTCTGCCGAAAAGAAGGAAGGCCGCGAGGTTTTGGTCTCTTTTATCGAAGGTGAAGTGATGGAGTATTATCAAGGTAAAAAATGATTATTCAGAAAACGGATATTTATTGATATTTGATATTGGGTCCGAAGCAATCGTTTACAGAAAATTTAAGATTAAAATCACTGATGGTTTTTCGTCATATGAAATAAATACCATAGGAGTCAAAGAATATCAAGTTGCGCTTCAAATTCCAAAGCCCACTTCTGAATAGGATATAATATCAATCAATATCCAATATCCATAATTATCAACTTGCTGAAGTCCGACATAGAAAGAACAAACTCAATCCTTATAAATTATTGCCTAATTATTGCTGATAACCATATCTTCCTATATTTGCAGCCTTTAAATCAAAGCAGAAAATGAAATTCAACGAAATCGCTACCATCTCCGGCAAACCGGGTCTCTATAAAATCCTAAAGCCTTCACGTGGAGGTGTCATCCTCGAATCCATGGACGAGAAAAAAGGCAAACTTATCGCAGGTGCCAACCACAGGGTGTCTGTCCTTGCCGAAATCTCCATGTACACCATGACTGAAGAAGGTGCGACGCCTTTGGAAAATATCCTCAAGAGCATCGAAAAGGAATTTAAAGGCGATGTGGGGTTGGATGCGGATGCAGATGCCGACGAACTGAAAGCTTTCTTGAAGCACGTGCTTCCTGATTTTGACGAGGAAAAAGTATATCCATCAGACATCAAGAAACTCGTCGCTTGGTACAAAATCATCCGCGAACATGCTCCCGAAGTTTTGGAAGATCAAGTGGAGAACACCGAAGAAACCAAAGAAACAGAACCGGAAGCTTGATTTCAATCAAAATATTGATGTTCAAATCTTAGAATAAAAGTGGGGGTCTTTCCCCACTTTCTTTGTTTATAAACCAAATATGATTTAGCATGAATCTTCCTTTGATCACAGAAGCAGCCCATTCCCTCCAAAAGGATTTTGCACTCCCGGCAATAGCGGAAGCATTTTCCGAGGAGGATTTGGTTTCCCTGCTGACTCCTTTGATCAAAACCATGCTCGACCGGGATTTCGAAAAACTCCTTCAGATCTGCTACAGGGTGGATTTGGGAGAAGAAAAACTGAAAACCATCCTCCACAAATCAGATCCAGAAACTTTGGCTTCCGACCTTGCCCGTGCCTTGGTCGCAAGACAAATCCTGAAAGCCGAAATCAGAAGGAAGTATTCGGAAGGTTGAAACATTCTTTTTGATCAAAATTTCAATCTTTTTTTACAAGTTCTATCCACAAGGCCAAATCCAGACCTACCATTATCACTAAATTTTTATTAATCTGATTATCAATTCTTTGCAATTATTTCATAAAATTATTTTTTCCTTGAGAAATGTTTTGGTTCATTCACATAAAATTAGTTCATCTCAAAACTTAAATGTGAAAAAAGCAGGAAAAACCCATTCTTGCTATCTAAAAGGATTATAAAATAAATCATGGTAATACCTAAAAATCAACCTTCAAACATGAAATCAAAAAAAACAAGCTTGATTCTAGTCTTGGCATGCTTGCTGTTACCGCTCAGTATAAAGGCCCAGGAAACCAAATCTCCCGGAAGATGGGAGATAGGTGTGGATGCCTTATCATTAATTGACAAAAATGAATACCCCCCCATTTCTGTTTTTGTTCTGAAAGAAATAGGACAAAATGGAATAGCCCTAAGAAGTAGATTGGGGTACAGTAGGTCTTCTTTCCAGAATTTGACGGCCATACCTGGTCAATTTCCTACTCCCGATGATAAAATCACACGTGAGCTATTTGGCCTTTTGGGGGTACAAAAAGAAATAGTAAAGAATCTTGGAATTGGAAAAAGCAGCGGCCTTTATGTCGGTTTGGATATTGCCGTGCATTTGAAAGAAGAGTTTCACAAAAAATTTTATGGAGAGTTTTTGTCTTTCTATTATGATGAAAGTAAATATTCTAATAAAAAATATACAATTAGTCCATTTATAGGAGTTTCAAAACAAATAGGAAATCATTTTTCTGTTCGGGTAGAAATGGCTTTTCTTTTTCAAAGAAATAATTTCAATTATAGCTCTGACAGTTTCATTCTTGATGACTATGATTTTTCAAAACCATTTGAACCTTCACTTTTTAAAATAAATGATCCCTCTAGTAAAGGGTATGGTAAAAATCAAACTAATTCAATTATAACATCACCCCTCAACCAATTCATTCTATCATATAGGTTTTGATAGAAAGAAACCTAGGGATAAATAGCCCTAGAACTTTTCAACAGGTTTCCCAACTTTCAAAAACTCCACTACTTCCTCCACCATTTTTTTGGAACCGATATACAAAGGCGTCCGCTGATGCAATGAGGTAGGTTGGATATCCAATATACGGCCATGTCCATCTGTCGCCATACCTCCCGCCTGTTCGGCGATAAAGGACAAAGCATTGGCTTCATAGAGCAGTCTGAGTTTTCCTTTTGGGGATTTTGCGGTGGCAGGATAGATGTAGATGCCGCCTTTGAGCAGGTTGCGGTGAAAGTCCGCCACCAAGCTTCCGATATACCTGGCACTGTATTCTTGGGATTTACATTTTTCGATATAGGCTTTTAATCCCGGCTCAAAAAGGTTGTAACTTCCTTCATTCACACTGTATATTTTGCCGTCTTCCGGAGCACACATATTGGGGTGGGAAAGGAAAAATTCCCCCAGCGAAGGTTCATAGGTAAAGCCATTGACGCCATGTCCGGTAGTGTAAACCAACATTGTCGAGGAACCATAGAGCACATATCCTGCCGCTACCTGTTGGTTGCCGGGCTGCATGATATCCTCAGGTTGGATGGGACTTCCGATCGGCGTTACTCTCCTGTAGATGGAAAAAATCGTCCCGATCGAAATATTCACATCGATATTGGATGAACCATCCAAAGGGTCAATTGCGACAACATATTTGCCGGAGCCGTTTTGCAAGTCGATGACTTCATCGTCCTCCTCGGACACGACGGCGCAGACTTCTCCGCCTTTTGTCAAGGCCCGGGTGAAACGGATATTGGCGATGACATCGAGTTTTTGCTGTTCTTCGCCCTGCACATTGGTTTGTCCAAATGCACCACCGATATTTGCCAGACCGGCACGGTTGGTTTCGCGGTTTACAATCTTGGCAGCAAGGGCGATATCTCTCAGCAGTTGGGACAATTCCCCGGAGGCAAAGGGAAATTCCTCTTGTTTCATTTTGATAAAACGGTCCAAAGTGGTGCCGACAGAATACGCCAAAGAGGAATCAGAGGGGCTGTAATGTTTGATTTTCATAGTATAGGAAAAATACAATTATTGGGTTTATATACTTAAAATTACAAATTAATTTTTATGTCAAAAACATTTGTATTCAAATTTGGCGGGGCTTCTGTGAAAGATGCCAAATCTATCAAAAACTTACGTGAAATTTTATTCAATCGATTGCGGAATCATACCGTAATCGTTGTTTCCGCCATGGGAAAAACCACAAACGCCCTTGAAGAATTATTGAATATCAAACTGGAAGACAAGCCTCTTTATGAGAAAAGTGCAAAATTAAAAAACTACCATCTTGAAATTTGCAGGGAACTTTTCCTACCAGAAAACCTGATCTTTCCTGCCATCGAAAACTTTTTCTCCCAACTGGACAGGGTCTTGGAAAAACCCCTGAGCAAAGAAAACTATGATGAATATTACGATCAGGTAGTATCTTATGGTGAACTCATTTCCTCCCGAATTGTGCAGGAATACCTTTGTGCAGAAGGGATTTTTTGCCTTTGGCAAGATGCGCGGGAGATTATCTCTACGGACAGTGATTATCGGTTTGCCAAAGTCAAATGGGAAAAAACCGCCGCCCAATGCCAAAAACACCTGATGGCAAAGTTGGAGCGATTCCCTGTCATCACACAGGGATTTATCGGTTCGGATGATAAAGGGAAAACCACCACGCTTGGAAGGGAAGGTTCGGATTTTACCGCAGCTATTTTGGCACATAGCCTTCGTTCACAGTCAGTCACCATTTGGAAAGATGTGGAAGGTGTACTCAATGCCGACCCGAAGCGATTTCCCGATACAGTGAAATTTGAAGAGTTGGATTATAGAGAAGCCGCCGAGTTGACTTATTATGGGGCGTCGGTTATCCATCCCAAGACCATCAAGCCCTTGGCCAATCTTTCCATTCCGCTTTTTGTCAAGTCATTTTTGAATCCAGACGGAACCGGAACCCAAATCCACCATGTGGACAAGCCGAATATCGTTCCTTGCATCGTAGTGAAGGATGAACAGGTTTTGGTCAGTTTCCGGGTGACTGACTTCACTTTTATCAATGAATCCCACATCCATCAGGTCTATACCGAAATCGAAAAACTCAAACTGAGGGTCAATCTTTTGCAAACTTCCGCCATCAGTATTTCTATTGTGATTGACAAGCAGCTTTTCAAAATGGAGAAACTGATCGCTGCTTTGGCAAAGGATTTTGATATCAGATACAATGAATCCCTGCAGCTTATCACAGTCAAAAACCACAACCGGAAAATTATGGAGGAATTGATGTCGGACAAAGAGGTGCTTTTGGAACAGGTCACGCGGACGACCTTTCAGATTGTAGTCAAACCACTAGCTGAGTAACTTGCTGATGGTTTTTTCTATGCCGGGCAAATAACTTTTGCCAAAAAGAAGGAGGTGTACCAAAAGCGGGTACAGGTTGTACACAGGGACACGGTCTTTGAATCCTGGTTCCAAAGGAAAGAAAGTGTCGTAGGCTTCATAAAACTCCTCCTCAAAAGGTCCAAACATCCTTGAAAAAGCGAGGTCCATTTCCCGGTGACCGAAGTAAACTGCCGGATCTATCAAGACCGGAATCCCGCTTTTTCCGCGCATGATATTCCCCGACCAAAGGTCACCGTGTAGCAGAGAAGGTTTTTCTTTTGGGAAGAAATCTTCCAACAAAGGATAAATCTTTTGGAATTTTTTCAAAAAATCCAGGTCAACCAAGCCTTCATAATATGCCCTTCCGATAAGCGGGTCCAATCTGGATCGGACAAAAAAATCAGACCAAGAATGGTTGGGTTGGTTCTGTTGCGGGATGGAAGCAATATAATTGGAGGATTTGTATCCGAAATCATTTTGGGTGGCCATATGCATCTGTGCCAAACCGAGACCTAGTTCCTGCCAATAAGTGGAGGTTGCCTTTTCAGCATCAATCCATTCCATCAAAATGAAATTGTAAGATTCTTCCCGACCAAAATGATAAACCTCTGGGATTTTTAATGGACAATGGGCCCGCATCGTATTCAGGCCATCAGCTTCTTTTTCGAAGATATCTTCAGATTCCTCAAAATTGGTTTTCAAAAAAAACTGGCCATCGGAGGTCTCTAAAAATACGCCTTGGTTGATATTGCCGGCCGAGACAAGTCTTGCCTGTTTCAATTTCACCGAAGGTCCAAAGCTTAGAAAAAGAAGCCTTTCAAAGACCTCTTTGGACTCAAACATATAAGTTATGGTCAACCTTAAGGCGTTCCAAAAAATGGTCGAGCGATTCGTCAATTATTTGGTAAACCTGCTCAAAACCCTCCTCACCGCCATAATATGGATCCGGTACTTCAATATGGTCTGGGCTGGGATGGAATTCCCGCAACAAAAATAACTGGTCATGTTTGATATTGTGTCTCGTCATCACATTTTGGACATTCCTTTTATTGGACATATCCATAGCTACGAGGTAATCAAACTCGCGGATATCTACACGGTTAAGCTGTCTGGCGCGGTGTGAAATCGGAATTTCGTGATTTTGGGCGCAAGCAAGGGTTCTTTCGTCAGGCAATTCACCGATATGGTAGTCCGAAGTTCCGCAGCTGTCGCTTGTGAATTTACCTTCAAGTCCAAGCTGTTTGACTTTATGGTTAAAAATACCTTCCGCTAGGGGAGATCTACAGATATTTCCTAAACAAATGAACAAGACTTTGACCATACTAAAGGGCTTATACAATTTCGAGGTGAAAGGGAATACAAGTTATAAAATTTTTGTGGATGTCCTTGTATCAAAAAAAAGACAATGGAAAAAGTAAAATGCATGATCAGAAGAATATTTTGATTTAGTTTATTTTCGGATCCATATCTTCTTAAAAAATTAAACATTTCCCTTATTAATATGAAGTTTTTTGGTTTAACTACAAAACCCACCAAACAAAGTTTCGATAAAAATTTAAATTTTTTTTGAACCAATTTTTCGAACGGAGAAAAACCATATGGTGTAGCGCATCTTGAATCAAATCAATTTTTTCAAATAAATGGAGTAATGTCGAAGAGAAAATGGCTTTAAGATCAAGGATGGGTTTAAGATTTAGCCGAAAAATCTTCCGTCTTCGGTCTTCCGTCCTGTTTGGAACAAAGTTTTTGGTAATGGCATGAAAGCTTTTTTCCATAAATATTTCATGACCCTTGGTTTTTATTTTATAATTATTGTACTTTGAATTACAAAGTACTTTTAAATGGAAAAAGAAAAATACATCCAAGACCTCCGACAGATCAAAGAGATCATGGACAGGTCTTCCAAGTTTATTTCGCTCAGTGGTTTGTCAGGAGTCGCTGCCGGGATCATTGCACTTGCAGGAGCTTGGTATGCTTACCGGAATATTTACACAGAAAGTGATTTTTATGGTTACCAGGTAGTGACAATCAGCTCTGAATCTATTGCTTCAATAATTGGACTTGGTGCCCTGATTCTGATTCTGGCGATTGGCGCAGGTATATTTTTCACTGCCCAGAAAGCAAAAAAGGCCAACCAAAAAGTCTGGAATTCCCAAGCCAAAAGGTTGCTGATCAACTTAGCCATCCCTTTGGTCACCGGGGGCTTACTCAGCCTTATTTTCCTTTCACGTGGATTTATTGGGATCATTGCCCCGCTGACACTAATTTTCTACGGTCTTGCATTGGTCAATGCTTCCAAATATACCCACGAAGAAATTAGGAGTCTCGGCATTATTGAAATTGCACTCGGCTTGCTGTCGGCCTATTTTATCGGATTTGGACTTTTGTTTTGGGCAATCGGTTTTGGCCTGTTGCATATTGTGTACGGCATCATCATGCACTACCGCTACGGATCGTGAAAGACATACTCAAGGACTTGGACAAAGCTTTTGAAAACAAGCTCAGGCTGGGAATCATGTCAGCTTTGCTGGTCAATGATTTTCTGGATTTCAATGCCCTGAAAGAAATCCTCGATGCCACTGACGGCAACCTTGCGAGCCATCTCAAAACTTTGGAAAAAGAAGGTTATATCACCTACACAAAAGAATTTGTGGACCGAAAACCAAATACCAAATACATGGTCACAGAGTCCGGAAAAGAAGCATTTATCAAACACCTCAAAGCAATAGAAAACCTACTAAAGTAAAAAAAATTTATCCACTCACTTTGCATTTCAAAGTACTTTCAAAACAACCATGGAAAACTCAGCACTCAAACCCCTGCTTTCTCTCAAGTATTCTGTCACTCTCAAGTTGGTCGTAATCGCATTTCTCGGTTTGCTACTCCTGATCCCGACGGCATTGATCCAATCCGTCATCGAAGAACGAGCCTTTCTCAATGACGAGGCCATCAAAGAAATCGGTTCCAAATGGGCCGAATCCCAAGAAATCGTCGGCCCGATCCTTTCTATTCCCATAGTCTATGAAACAGAAAAAGACGGGAAGATTACCCGCATTATAGATGATTACCATATTCTTCCCCAAGACCTGCGCATTGAAGGAAAAGTACTTCCTGAAATCCTGAAACGAGGAATTTTCAAAGGGGTAGTTTACCGTTCGGACCTTGCCGTCACAGGAAGTTTCATGGTGTTGGATGATTTTGACAAGAAGGACTTTGTGGGATTCAACCATGCGGAAGCCAAGGTTTCTTTTGGTGTGACTGACCTCAGGGGAATAGAAGACGAAGTACAATTTACCGTCATTGGCGAAAAAAAGCAGGTTAATCCAGGCACTGGAATTTTTAAAGTAATTCCTTCAGGATTCAGTATTTCGATGCCAAACCATGAATTCAAGGCCGGCGAATCCATTCCCTTTACCATTCAACTCAAGCTCAAAGGGAGCAAAAACCTTTCATTTATCCCGACAGGAAAGACGACCGATGTCAAAATCCAATCTCCCTGGACCGCTCCAAAATTTGACGGAAAATTTTTGCCCAACAACAGAAGCCTGACTGAGGAAGGTTTTACAGCAGAATGGAAAGTATTGGAATTGAACAGGAATTATCCCCAATCATGGATCAACAATGCCTATGCGGAAAATTTGAAATCAGCGTCCTTTGGCGTGGATTTGCTTTCGCCTATGGAGGATTACCAAAAATCCACCCGATCGGCCAAATATGCCCTCATGACTATAGGATTGACTTTTCTTATGTTTTTCCTGGTAGAAGTATTGGGCAAAAAGAACATCCATCCTTTCCAATATGCAATGGTAGGCTTTGCGATTTGTCTTTTCTATATCCTCCTGGTGTCCATTTCGGAACAGGTTAGTTTCAATATTGCGTACCTGATTTCCACCATTGCTGTTGTGGGTACCATTTGTCTTTATTCTCTGTCTTTGTTCAGGGTAAAAAAATACACCCTCATTTTGGCGACTGTGCTTCTAGGTTCCTTTGGGTTCTTGTTTGTGACGCTACAGATGGAGGATTATGCGCTTTTGATGGGAAGCATCGGTTTGTTTATCATCCTTTCGGCCACGATGTACATCACCAGGAACATAGATTGGAACAAAATGAGTTTGGGAAAATCAGAAGAAAGCTAAGATTAGCAATTAATGTCGTTTTGATAATGAGGATTCGATGAGCTTTTCCAAAGTTCAGATTGAACGTTAAGAGATTATCTTGCCTTTGTTCTAACTTTGGAAAAGTTTTTACTAAACAACAACTCGTCTAAACCTCATTGGATTAATAATTGGAAATCAATCCTAATTAATCCCTAAATGCCCCTCTTAAGACGAAATTCCTTTTGAGGGGGATTTGAATCTTTATCCCTATTTTTGGGGCATGAAACCACTGTATGATTTTTCGATAAGGACATTTTCAAAACTGGCGGGAATCTCCAAAGGAAGCAATGCCAAGCTTGAAAAACTGGTGGATGGCAGAAAGGACCTTTTCGAAAGATTGACCGCATTCAAGTCGGGATTTTCAAAACCCATTGCCTGGTTTCATGTAGCCTCGCTCGGAGAGTACGAACAGGCAAAACCTGTCATTGCCGAATTGAAGCACCGAAAGCCTGATTATGGTATCGTCGTCAGTTTTTTTAGTCCTTCGGGCTATGAAATAGCCAATAGAAAAGCACAGGAAAATGTGGACTTCATCACTTACCTTCCTTTTGATACGGCCACGAATGCAAAGAATTTTTTGGGAATATTGGATCCAAAAATCGGCTTCTTCGTCAAATACGATCTTTGGGCAAACCATATCTTGGAAGCAAAAGAAAGACACATCCCGCTGTTTCTTTTCTCGGCATCGATGCGGGAAGACCAGATTTACTTCAAGGGCTATGGGACATTCTTCAAAAAAATCCTGACCTCATTTGATCATATTTTTACCCAAAATACACAAACCAAAACCTTGATCGAAGGATTGGACTTCTATCAGGTGAGTGTCGCGGGCGATACCAGATACGACAGGGTAAAGTCGATAGCGGAGGCACCCAAGTCTTTTCCGGAAATACTTCCCTTTGTCAATGGGAGGAAAACAATGGTGGTTGGTTCAGCTTGGGAGGAGGACATGAAAGTCCTGATTCCATTTATCAATGCCCATCCGGAGTATTTTTTCATTGTAGCACCCCATGATATCAACCTTGAAACTTTGGCAGAATGGAAATCCAAAATCAGCAGACCATCGCTGAAATATTCTGAAATTTCAGGTCAGGAAACTGCCGATGTATTGTTTATAGACAATATCGGGATGTTGTCTTCCCTGTACCAGTTTGCACATATCTCTTATGTCGGCGGAGCTTTCGGGAAAGGGCTGCACAATATCCTGGAAGCCATTGCTTACAGCATTCCGGTGATTTTTGGCGAACTCAAAAAGGAAGGGAAATTTCCCGAAGCGGGAATCAGTCAAGAGTATGGTTGTGGGTTTTCGGTTTCAAACACAAAACAGTTAGAGAAGACAATCCTGTATTTGTCAGACCAAAGCCATTACCTTCAAGCCTGCCAAACCGCTGAAAAACTTGTCAGCGACAATGTCGGCAGCGCAAAAAAAATCATGGATACCGTCATCACCAAAATCAACCAAGCATGAAAGGAAGGGTCCTCAAATCCACGGGAAGTTGGTATACGGTCAAAACTGAAAAAGGTCTTCTCAATGCGCGTCTCCGTGGAAAATTCAAGCAGGATGACCTCAAGTTGACCAATCCGATTTCAGTCGGTGATTATGTTCTCCTCGAACAGGAAGCCGACCAACCTTCCTCTGTCATCACGGACATCCTTCCCCGAGAAAATTACATTATCCGTAAATCCACCCGAAAAAACCATTTTTCACATATCATCGCTTCCAATATTGATCAGGCTTTTTTGATTATCACCTTAAAAAACCCAAGAACATCGCTTGGTTTTATAGACCGGTTTTTGGTCAGTACAGAGAGCTTCAGGATCCCCACATCCATTTTGGTCAATAAAATGGACATTGCTTATAAGGACAAAGACATGGAATACCTGCAGGACATCAAGGACATTTATGTGCCCTTGGGTTATCCGGTATATGAGATTTCTGCCTTGAACAGTACCGTATTGCAGGAACAATTCCTGCCGCTGCTCAAAGGAAAAACGACCTTGCTATCTGGCCACTCCGGTGTGGGTAAATCTACTTTGCTCAATAAAATTGTCCCTGAGGCAGTGCAGGCTACCAAAGAGATTTCAAAATTCAGTGCCAAAGGAGTACACACAACCACCTTTGCCGAAATGTTTGAAATCGAAGGAGGCGGCTACCTGATCGATACTCCTGGGATCAAGGAATTTGGGATTTTGGACATTGATGAATTTGAACTGTCCCACTATTTTCCGGAGTTTAGAAAATACCTCGGTCAGTGCCGGTACAATAACTGTCAGCACCTCAACGAACCGGGATGTGTGGTCCTTCAAAAACTTGAGGAAGGATTTATCCATCCTTACCGCTATGACAGCTATGTCAATATCCTGAATGAAGAGGATGACCACCGATAGATGGAGGTTAGAAGTTTGAAGTCAGAAGCTTTGAAACCACCGCCAATTGCTTTAATTTTCGTTTTTCAATGACAACCCCATGAACAAGACCAAGACTTTGGTACTGAACCACCGTCAGATCAGTCAGAAAATCACCCGCATGGCTTATGAGATCTATGAGCGCAATGCTTCCGAATCCAGTATTGTCTTTGCCGGGATTACAGGAATGGGCCATCAGTTGGCTGAATCCCTTGCCGGAGCACTGAAAGAAATATCTCCTTTGGAGGTGATTGTGCTTGAAATCATCCTGGACAAATCGGATGTAAACAGGGGTGATGTATTGCTATCTGAAAAAATAGTCCTGTCAAATAAATGTGTGGTGGTCGTGGATGATGTCCTCAACACCGGCAAAACATTGGTCTACGCCTTGTTGCCATTTCTCCAATCTTCGATCAAAAAAATAGAAGTCGCTGTCCTGGTTAACAGAAGCCATAAGCTGTTTCCCGTATCTCCGGATTACACGGGATTGGAATTGGCGACCACACTCAGCGAGCATATTACCGTTGATTTATCTTCCGAAAACCACACTGTCCACCTTCATTGATCCTCCATGTCTGTTCATAATTCCTCCAATATCAAAAGAATCACCACCCATATCCTTCAGGAAATGAAGGCCCGTGGAGAAAAAATATCCATGTTGACGGCCTATGATTTTTCGATGGCAGGTATCGTGGACGGCGCAGGGATAGACATCATATTGGTTGGTGACTCCGCATCCAATGTCATGGCCGGACATGAGACTACCCTTCCGATTACTTTGGATCAGATGATCTATCATGCGACTTCTGTGGTGCGGGCAGTTTCCCGTGCATTTGTCGTGGTGGATATTCCTTTCGGGTCTTATCAGGGCAATAGCTCGGAAGCATTGAGATCCGCCATCAGGATCATGAAGGAATCCGGGGCACACGCCATCAAAGTGGAGGGCGGGGCCGAAATCAAAGAATCTGTTGTCAGGATTCTCAGTGCCGGAGTTCCCGTCATGGGACATTTGGGATTGACTCCGCAGTCGATATACAAATTTGGGACATACACCGTCAGGGCCAAGGAAGAAGAGGAAGCAAATAAGTTGATTGAGGATGCCAAGTTGCTGGAAGCCTGTGGCTGCTTTGCGATTGTTTTAGAAAAAATCCCCGCGTCTTTGGCCAAAATAGTTGCCGAAACGGTAAGCATTCCTGTCATTGGAATCGGTGCAGGACCGGATGTGGATGGACAGGTTTTGGTAGTCCATGACATGCTTGGCATCAATCAGGAATTCAAACCAAGATTTCTGAGACAATACGCCAACTTGCAGTCTATCATGACCAAGGCTGTACAAGATTATATCAGTGACGTAAAATCAAGAGATTTTCCCACGAAGGAAGAGAGTTATTGATCAGATAGATAATTTTTTCAATTCAGGCAGAATAAGTCTAGGAGCTGTTTTTTTACATTTTTATGGATATAATCCATTCAAATAGAATATTTTATTCTATTTTCCATCTGTATATTGCTCTCAGTCAGATCATTCATGAAATATTTACTATTCATTTTTCTTCTCATTTCTTTGTCAGGAAATGCCCAAGAGCTTGAAGTGCTTTTGGATAGTGGGGTAAATTCAAAGGGTAACCACCAAAAGTATTTTTTGAAAGCCAAAGAGAAAGTCAAAAACAGAAAAGACAATGTGCTTTATCTTTTTGCACTTCATCAGCATTACAGTAACCTGAGAGCACGTGATTCCATGCTTTTGGTAGAGAAGGAATTAATTCCGCTTTTAGACTCTTCCTCTGATAAAGTTAGAAAAGCTGAAGTGCTCAAAAGAATTGGCTACTACTATGAAACTACCGGATTGTATGATCAGGCGATCCAATATTTGCTTCGGTCCCTTGAAGAAATTTTACCTACTAAGCGCCAAGATTTGATAAGCGACACCTATAGCGCACTGTCCCAAACCCACCGCATATTTCACGATTATGATAAGGCCATATTCTACGGAAAGAAAGCATTCGAGGCAGTGGAAAATGATAAAGATACCTTTCAAACTTTTAAAGCTAACGCCTTGAATATCATCGGGGCCGCCTTTAGTGAAATGAACCTCCCTGACAGCACCCTGCATTATTTCAGAAAAGTAATGGACTTTGTGCCTCCGTTGGATTCGATGGATGTATCAGGTACAATTGTCAATATCGGATATGGCTATTTATTAAAAGGTGATATTGAAAAATCCAGGATCTATAACCGGGCTGGGATGAATCTGTATAAAAATACAAACAATGATTATGCGAAAGCAGCGGTTTTTATCAATTCAGGGATGACGGAAAATGCCGCAAAAAATTATAATGAGGCATTAATTTTATTGGACTCAGGAATAGTCTACACCCAAAAATCCCAATATGCTGAAATGTACAAATGGATCTACGATGAGCAGGCCAAAATCCATAAAGCTACCGGAAATTATGCAGAGGCCATTACAAGCTTGGAAAATCTGATTACAATCAAAGACTCCTTGTTTGCAGCAGATCGGGCCAAAGTCGCCAAAGACCTTGAGACCAAATTCCAAACGGCGCTCAAAGACCAACAAATCAAAGAAAGTGAGCTTGAATTGAAAGAAAAAGAACAGCGGCTTCAGCGGGTTTTCATTTTTGTCATTTTGCTTTTGATCATCATTGGTTTATTGGTGGCGGTGCATTTTCTCAATAAAAACAGGTTTCAGAAAAGACAGGAAATCCTTGAGAAAGAAAAGGAAATCAGTGTCAAAGAAGCTTACCTCCATGCTGCCTTGGAATCTCAGGAAACGGAGAGAAAACGCTTTGCCCAAGACCTTCATGACGGATTTGGCCAATTGATCTCCGCACTTCAGCTCAGTATCCAGCAACTCAAGATGGAAAAAGAACCCAATGGAAAAGTAAATCCGGAGGAACGGACAGAAACAATATTGAAGGAAATGCATACCGAGATCCGGAATATTTCCTTTAACCTGATGCCTGCGACCCTGATCCAATCCGGATTGAAAGAAGCGGTAATGGAATTTTCGGGAAGGATCAATGCAAGCGGTTTTATCCAGATAGATGTCGACACGCATGGGATGGAACAAAGACTCACAGAAACCCAGGAAATTTCTCTGTATCGGGTAATCCAGGAATGGGTCAATAATGTGGTCAAATATGCTGAGGCGACCTCCATTATTATCCAAATGGTCAGACATGAAGATGAGGTAAGCATTGTCATCGAAGATGATGGAATGGGTTTCGACGCGTCCATCTTGGATAACGGAAAAGGAAACGGTTGGAGAAATATCCAATCCCGATTGCAGCGTATCAATGCATCATGGGAACTTGACACACTTCCGGACCGTCAGGGAAGCACTTTTATACTTTCTTTGCCATTACCGATTTTTCCTGAAATGATTTTGGAAGAAAAAGAACTTCCCTAGTATCATATCACCACAATTTTCC
Source organism: Cognataquiflexum rubidum (assembly GCF_022538115.1). Taxonomy (GTDB): domain Bacteria; phylum Bacteroidota; class Bacteroidia; order Cytophagales; family Cyclobacteriaceae; genus Cognataquiflexum; species Cognataquiflexum rubidum. Next base: position 38,658 of record NZ_JAKZAL010000021.1, read on the forward strand.
TGCTAATGCTCAGGCCTTCGGAATTGGTAAATTGGAAAATGTACAAACCTGGCGCGGCAGAATGCAATTGGATTTCAAGTTCAACATTTGCGGGGATTAAGATACCCTCTGCCATGATTTGTCCCAAACTGTTGACAATTCTTCCGGTACCGGATTGGGATACCAAAACCTTAAAAAATCCATTGTTGGGATTTGGGTAGATTTTGGCCAAAAATTCCCCGTCTCCCGGCAAGGTGCCTTCACCCTGAAATTCCAGATACTCCAATCCTCCGGCGGTATTGCCCAACAATAAATCCCTTTCTTCCGAAAAGGGTTTTGGTAATGAGGTGATCCAGGTGTTTCTTCCAAATTTGGTTTGTGAAGTCTGGTTTTCAGACAGCATTACCTGGACAGTTTCCCTTTCGCTTTGGTTCATAAAATCCGAGATGTAAAATAAAATTCCCCTTTGGTCTATGGCAAACAGAGAAGGTTTTATTCCTTCAATCACATGGACATTGAGATTTCTGGAACCGGGATTATCAGAAAAACCCAAAAAATTACCCTCAACAAGAGTAAGAACAGGAGATGCAGAGAAATCAACAGAATAAAGCAGCAATTCTCCTGTTTGCCGGGCCAAGAGCAGGTAATCCTTCCCCTCAAAGACAAACAATTCCAAATGGTCTAGAGAACGAAGTACAGTTCCGGGAATCAAAACCTCCAGCATCTGACTGAAATCCAGATTTCTTCCAAAAAAGATCCTACGTTGCAAAGCATTGTTGACCGTATCCACCCCGCTGATCCAAAAGGTTTGTTGGTTTGCTGCATTGAGATATTCAAAATATTGGGGGTCGGTAAAGTCCAATGCTGAAAGATCCAAGTAATCACTTTCCACCAATTCCCATTCCTCACCGTTGATGACATAGCGGTAAGCCATTCCCAAAACTTTGCCATCTGAAAGTGAGTTGGCTGTGACTACCAATTCCCCCGAGGTGGTCAGCCCTTTGAAAAAAGGCCTGGAGTTTTCTCCCAAATCCAACATATCTGACTGCAAAAAAGGTCTTTTGGTAGGCAATCCGGAGCTTCCTTTAGATATTTCAAATACATTCTCGGTAAAATCGGATTTGAATACTCCCGATGAAGCTGAGGAATTGCTACTCACAATCAGGCTATTTTGCCAAAGGTAAGCAGCATGGTAGATGGGAAAATCCGGCAAAGTCCCAAAACCAGGAACATCCTGCGAAAAAGCATCAAACAATGGCTGCCGGTCTGTTCCTTTGTTTGGCAAAAAATAAAGCGTATTGCATTCATCCCTTCCCAAAAGCAAATCCCTCACCCCATCATTATCAAAGTCTGAATACAACATAGAATGTCCGCCGGTATGCAGGATCCGGTTTTCGGGTCCGGCATCTGCCAACCTCCCCATCGGCAGTCCTTCGCAGGTAATTCCAAAGCTGAAAGTTCCGCATCCGCAAAATTCGAACCTTCCCCACCAAGGTTCGGGAAAAGCAAAACGATCGATGTCTGCAGTTCCCTTTCTTTCCACACTTGTATTGAGATAAAAGTCTATATAGTCTCCCAAATTAAATGAGGCAATATCCAGATCCCCGTCGCCGTCAATATCAAGGACCATGGGGATGTCGAGGTTATTGGCGGTGAGGTTGGAGCCGTTTTCCAGTCGGAGAAAATTTTGGGCGACTTCCCACTTAGGAAATAAATCTCCCGAATTACTAACATTTTTATAAGCCTTGATCCCAAAAGGGGAACTTGTAAATAAATCCTTTTTGCCATCCAGATTAAAATCTGCCAAAATCAAAAACCCGTTGATGTCATTGGGGAAAAAATAGCTCATTTCGGGAAGGTACTTGAACTCCCCGCCGATTTCTTCAAAAACCAAAACCCTTCTTGCATTGATATCCCATACGACCCATTCTTCCTCTCCGTCTGCGTTGACATCCATTCTCTGATATTGGGAAGCATTAATGCCGACAGCAAAAGGAAGCGGTATTTCATTTCCATCATGGATGATTTTTTTGCTTTGGTCAAAAGAAAAAGTCTGTTGCGCCACTACCGAGGTGCAGGTCGAAAAAAACAAAATCAGGATCAAATATCTCATCAAATCGGAAACGTATAAGCCCTAAAATTAAACGAATGAATTTGATATAAGATGTTTGGGATTCCTTTAATTTGATATTGCGAGATTAAACGTGATAGGAATGAATTGCCGATTGGTGTCTCGTCATCTTGAATCCGAGGTACGATCCCGACAGCTGTACGGGAGAAAGATCTATTATATTGAATTTTGAGATCCTTCACCTCTGCAAGCTACGGTTCAGGATGACGATTTTGTCGGAGCCGTCACTCTGAGTGAAGCGAAGAGTCTCACCGAGAATTAATGAGATCCTTCAGTCGTCCCTCCTTCAGGATGACGCATCATCAATCGTCATCTCCTTGCTATAAATGCCAATTTTAACGACTCAGGATGAAGAATACCCCAAAGATGCTGCTATGGTCTATGGACTATGGACTTTTTAACTTAAAACCACTTTACTGGCAACATTCCCGATAATCATATAATTTTAGCCATACAAAAATAGATATGAGCATCGAATCCCTTTATACCCATTTTCTACAATCCACAGGTGTAAGCACAGACACAAGAAAGATCGGCCAAGGCAATATCTTTTTTGCACTGAAAGGTCCAAACTTCAATGCCAACGACTTTGCTCCAAAGGCTTTGGAAGCCGGCGCAAGCTTGGTGGTAGTCGATGAGCAAAGGGTAATTCCGGATGGAGATCCAAGGTACTTTTTGGTGGAGGATGTATTGTTGGCTTTGCAAAAACTGGCCAACCACCACCGGCATCAACTTCCTATTCCGATCATCGGACTGACAGGAAGCAATGGAAAGACCACTTCCAAAGAACTCCTGCATGCCGTCCTGAAGCAAAAATTCAAAACTTCTGCCACTGTCGGCAATCTCAATAACCACATAGGCGTACCCCTGACTTTGCTTGCCATCACCCCCGATACCGAAATCGCGATCGTAGAAATGGGCGCCAACAAGCAGGGCGACATCAAGGAACTTTGCGATATCGCCGAACCGACCCATGGGTTTATCACCAACATCGGCAAAGCGCATCTCGAGGGAATGGGCGGTCCGGAAGGCGTGCTCAAAACCAAAACCGAACTTTTTCAACACCTGAGAGAAAACAAAGGAACCGTTTTCATCAACAGCCAAGACCCGATCCTTTCCAACATGGCCAAGCGGTTTGAGAATCCTGTTCTCTACCCTGCCAAAGGAGATTTTTGTGAAGTGACTTTCGAAGGCGCAGATCCTTTTGTGAAATTCCGGGTGGAAGGAGAAGAAAAAATCCACCTTTCGGCACTGATCGGAGCATATAATTTTGGAAATATCGCCACCGCACTGACAGTAGGAAAGTTCTTTGGCGTGCCGATGGACCAAGCCGTTGCGGGCATTGTCTCCTATCAGCCTTCCAACATGCGCTCCCAACTGATCGAAAAAAGAAGCAACCTCATTATCCTAGATGCCTACAATGCCAATCCCTCCAGCATGGAGGTAGCGATTAAGACTTTTGGCGAAATGAGCGGCAAAAAGCATAAAATGATCATCCTAGGCGATATGTATGAGTTGGGTGAACATACCGAACCGGAACACCAAAAACTCGGGGAATGGGTCAGCCAATACAAGTTTGACAAGATCTGCTTTACCGGCAAGCATGTGCAGGCGGCACTTTCCAAGGCTCCGATTTCTGCCCTGTATTTTCCCGATCCATTTTCCTTCAGAAACTGGCTGCAGGATTCCCAACTCGAAGATTACCTGATCCTGATCAAAGGAAGCAGGGGAATGAAGTTGGAAGGATTGGTGGATTTTATTTGAGAGAACCTAGTTAAGTCCCGATTGGAAGATCCTTAATTGAATAACCAAAGGTATTTTAACCCTTCGGTTTGGGCGGTGGATGTAAGCTTTTGGTAAATATGTAAGTAAGTTATGCAGCAACTTAAAAAACGACACATTGAATCATAAACTGATATACTACCTTTTTACTTTTTTGTCCACTTTTTTCATTTCTTGCGGGACAGAGAAAAACAAAGCTATAGAAACTGAAACTGATGACGGTTTACCCCCAAATACCATTCAACTTAGAGAAACCGTCAATGAAGAAGATTTGGCTGTAAATGAATACTTAACCGAACGACTCAAACCGATCAGGGAAAATTTTAAGCGAATTAATTCAATTACGAATTGGACGTCAATTGACACGCAAGAACTTTGGGATTCGACAGAAGGCGGAGAAGCTAAGTATTATTACCAAAGCGGACAATTGGAGAAGATTATAACACGACACTTTGGAGAGACCTTCCAACAGTTGACGGAATATTATTTAATGAACGGACAACTTTCATTCGTTTTTGAAAAGTCATATAGATACAACAGACCTATTTATTACGACACGATAGTAATGAAAGAAAATAATGACACAGAAGCATTCGGCTTTGACAAATCAGAAATAATTGAAGACAGAAGTTATTTTGAAAACAGCAAGCTTGTGCACAAAATAGAAGATGGAAATAATGGAGCACCTTATGCAGCTGACTATCTGATTGAAGAAGACAAAAGAATGATAGGCGATTTTAATAATTTAATCAAACATATTCTTTCCGACTTCTCAAGCGAATTTAGAGATTTGACTATTGTAAACTTATCCGACCCAATTTTTGCGGACTTTAATGGAGATGGCTATAAGGATAAGGCAACATTCAAAAAAGACAATAAAACATCGGGTATCATCATTGAACACGGAAAAACTAATGAAGTAATAAAAATTGGTTTTGGTGAAAAATTCGCTCACCTGACAGAATTTAATTGGGTTGACTTTTGGGGTCTTGTAAAGGACTTAGAAACTTATGAAATTGTAATTGAAGACAGTGAAATTATAGGAGGCAAAAAAGTAATGCTTGAAAATCCCTCAATTTTAATAAGAAAAGAAGAAGCAGGTGGCGGATTGATTACTTTCAAAAACGGTAAATATCAATGGATACATCAAGCGGACTAAAAAGCCGACCGCATAACATCACCTTGAATCAAGCGGGCGGAACCGTGGGACTCTGGGAAAGCCGAGTAATGAAGTGGGAAGGATTGGTGGATTGTATATGAGGATTGGAAAAAATAACTGAAAAAGAGCCAAATGATCATCATAGAGAGGTTTCAATCGAATGACCAAAATGAGGTTAAAGATTTTGTTCTGAACATTCAGAATAACGAGTTCCTTTTAGGTTTTTCAGAAATGGATCAACCGGACCTTATTGATATCGCACATTTCTATCGTGACGGTGGTTTTTGGACAGCTAAAAGCCAAAACGAAATTGTGGGAACGATAGGACTTCAAAAAATAGATGCCCAAAATGCAGTGTTGAGAAAAATGTTTGTTAAGAAAGAGTTGAGGGGGAGAGAATTAAGTATTGCCCAAAAACTTTTCGACACATTATATGAAGATGCAAAAATGAAGGGTTTTCAAACCATTTGGCTTGATACGCCTGCAGTGGCAACTGCCTCCCATCAATTTTACGAGCGAAACGGGTTTGTCCCATCAGACAAACAAAACTTACCCAATGGGTATGTTTTTCCTGATAAAAATTCTAAGATTTATAAATTAACAAAGGTTTCTGAACCAATGTGAAAAGAGGAATTAAACCTAAGGATTGACCAATCCGAATCTGATTTCAAGAATAAACGGTTTAAAAGCAGTTCCGAACTTTTATCTAAATTCCAATAATGGAGTTAAAGATTATTTGGTCAGAGTTTGCCGAATCAGTAAATGACGAAGCTTTATATCTTCTAAATGCCCTATAAGAAAGAAGATTACCAAAAAAATCACCCTATCAAAGAACAGTTAGTTTTTGAATAGTTTTTATTTTGATAACTTTTGAGTTAACTTTGAAGCATGGATTCTCAAAGGCAGATCATTTTTTTCGAGCATTATTTCATCGACTTCTATTTGGAACAGACTGAAAAAGTTTAGGAAAAAATTGAATATGTCTTTAAGATTTTGAGAACTGTCCGAACAGTACCGAAAAAATTCCTAGATCATATGACAGGAACAGATGGACTTTATGAGATACGAATTGAATTTGAAAGCAATATTTACAGAATTTTTTGCTGTTTTGACAAAGGGAACTTAGTAGTCTTATTTAACGGTTTTCAGAAGAAGTCCCAGAAAACACCAAAAAAGGAAATTGAAATGGCATTAAAACTAAAAGATGAATATTTTAATTCAAAAGCAAAAAAATAATGAAAACTGAAAATATTAGAAATGTCAGAAATTTTGACGAGTTGCTGGATGTCAAATACGGGAAAATTGGATCTGAAAAAAGAGATAATTTTGAAGAAAAAGCACAATATTTTGTGATCAGCGAAATGCTGAAAGATGCTAGAAAAGAGGCAAATATGACTCAGGAACAACTTGCCCAAAAAGTCGGTACAAAAAAAAGCTACATTTCCAGACTTGAAAACGGAAAATGTGACATCCAACTTTCTACACTTTATAGAATTTTTGAATTTGGACTTGGAAAGCGGGTAAATATTATGTTTGGTTAAAGCGAGATTCACCGGGTTTTTTTATTGCTTCATTTTTTAATGAAATCCTCCGTACCCAAACTTGTTGATGGTATTATCCCTTGGATATGTTTTCCCCGACAAAAATTCTAAAATTTATAGACTTACTTTGAATACTACTTTCTGACCAAAGTAGACATCAAGTTGGAGGGTTTGGCGGATTTTATTTGAAATGGAGAAAAGTACTATGGGATTTTCTCTATCGATATTTTTCGGGAAAGGAAAACAAGGATAAGCACACAAGATTAACCAAGAAAAAACCACTACTGAACCAATGAAAGCCATCATTAAGAGCCTTTTTGTAATTGTAATTTCTCTGACGGCGGTAAATTGTTTTGCGCAAGGGCAAGATGCCTTCAGTCCTAAAGAAGTATACAAATCCAATGATTTGATTATCATCCAAGTTGCCCCGAATTCTTTTGTGCATACCTCATTTTTGCAGACAAATGATTTTGGAAACGTTCCCTGCAACGGTCTGATTTTCAGAAATAGCAATGAAACGATCATTTTTGACACACCCACTAATAATAAAAGCTCCGAAGAATTGATCAGATGGGTCAATCAGGAGCTGAATTGTAAGATAAACGCCATCATTCCAACCCATTTCCATAATGATTGTCTTGCGGGGCTTCAGGCATTTAATGACCACAACATCCCGTCTTACGCACATGTGAAAACAATAGCACTTGCCAAGGAAAATGATTTTGTCATCCCCCAAAATGGTTTCAGGGATTCACTTGTCTTAAAGGTAGGGGATGAAATTATCATGGCCCGGTTTTTTGGAGAAGGACATACTAGAGACAATATCGTGGGATATTTTCCAAGTGAAAAAGTGCTTTTTGGAGGTTGCTTGATAAAAGAAATGAACGCAAACAAAGGATTCTTGGGAGATGCGAATGTGGAGATTTGGTCCGCTACTGTGGAGGATATTAAAAAAAGATTCCCTGATGTAGAAATTGTTGTTCCGGGACACGGAAATCACGGCGACAGCAGCTTGCTTGATTATACCATCAATTTGTTCAAGACGAGACATTTTGGTGATAAAAAAATTAGCGGACTCAATTGATTTGGTAAAAGCTATTTGTTCAATTCGGGGGTAGAGGTTTAGAAGCCTAATCCAAATCAAGATGGGAAAATCAATAGCTAAGAGAAAAAGACCGCTCTTGATAATTTTGTATATTTGATAAAAAGCAGGAAAACATGAATTTAGAAACCAGAAAACTTGAATTTGTTCAAGAGTTTTTGAAACTGCAAAGCGAAGAGGTCATTTCCAAACTCGAAAAGTTATTGAAAAGCGAAAGAAACTCTTCTATTGATTATAAGTCTGAACCAATGAGTAAAGAGGAACTAAACAGCCGGATTGATCAATCGGAATCTGACTTCGATAAGGGCCGATTTAAAAGTAGCTCCGAACTTTTATCCAAATACAAATAATGGAGTTGAAGATTATTTGGTCGGAATTCGCAGAATCCCAGCTTGATGAAATTTATCATTTTTACGAAAAGGAAGTAAGTCCCGAATTCGCCAACAAGTTTGTGAATGAAATAATCAACGAACCCAATAAGTTGGTAAATTCACCATTCATTGGCCAAGAAGAAGATATGCTTCGAGGTAGAAAAATTCAATATCGATATTTGGTCTACAAAAGTTATAAGTTGATATACTCCGTTGATTTAGAAAACAAGTATATCAAAATTGCAGATGTTTTTGACACGCGTCAGAATCCCCCTAAAATTAAACGATCAATGTAATACAAGTTCCCTGTCGGTTTCGGAAGTCGGCCTCGGTAGATTTCATTGTTTTTTTTAGATTTTCCCTTGGGTGTAGTCAAATTGTGGACATGATGAATTTGCAATACCACTCTTTTATCAATACAAATTTGCACTTTGAAATAATAGCCAATTCCAAACTGAAAAGAAACTCCGGGAATAATGAATTACAACGCCTTGCAACAATGCTTTTCCACACCCAGAAAGAGGTCGATTGATGGAGATTTTGCTCCCTTAACGAAAACATTTCCGACCCTTTAAACTAGGCAACCACGCAAGGGATAGGGGCTTCCTGAGTCAAGATACAAACCCAACGGGAATTTTCTATTCTGAATATATTGGTTACCCACACTTCAATATCGAATGGTACATTGAGATATTCACCAATATTTTTACCTTTTGAAATGACGATGACAATGTTTTCAAAATTTTTCACTTGTAAAACTTCTTTCCTCATTTTGGAATGTACCAGCTTTCCTTCTTTCATTAATTTTAAAAAGTCTGTTTTGCTTATAATCCCAAAACTTGGTTCTACAATACTCCAACCGTTGGAAAGAAGTTCTTCTAGTTTTTCACAATCATTATTCACATAAGCATCATTTAATTTGTCTTCAATTAATTGAAAATTAAATACTAACTGGGTGGGTTTCATAAACACTATATCTGAGAATAACTTGTTTGATTGGGATTTCAATTGAAGGTTTTATGGTAAGGAAAACAGAAATTTTAATATTGTTTTTATGATAATGGGACATAACTCCATATTTTATTTTTATCCAAAATACCCTCCGATATAACGTTGGGTCAATTCATTATTAGGATGCTTAAATATCGTGTCTGAGGTATCATATTCAATTAATTCACCGAGATACATAAATGCCACTTTGTTTGATATTCTTTGTGCCTGTTGCATATTGTGTGTCACAATTACAATCGTAAAATCTTCCTTCAGTTTTAAAATTAACTCCTCAATTTTCTTTGTGCTAATTGGGTCAAGTGCGGAACAAGGTTCATCCATGAGGATAACTTCCGGTCTTAAAACAACAGTTCGTGCGATGCAGAGTCGTTGCTGCTGTCCACCGGACAATTTTACAGCAGGTTTTTTCATTTCATCCTTCACTTCATCCCATAAAAAACTTTCCCTCAAGGCCGCTTCTATCAAATTTGGTATGTCCTGTTTAGGATAATTATGGATATTCAATGCATAGGAAAGATTTTCATAAATGCTTTTCGGTAATGGATTTGGCTTTTGAAAAACCATGCCTATCCTCTTTCTGATGTCAGTTACAGAATTTTTTCTCCCATATAAATCCAATTCATCCAAAAACAATTTCCCTTCAATCCTTGCATCAGGGGACAAATCGTGCATGCGGTTAAAACTACGGAGCAAAGTAGATTTTCCGCAACCGGAAGGACCGATGAGGGAGGTCACTTGGTTCTTTGGAAATTCAATGTTTATATTTTTCAGGATTTGCTTTTGCCCAAAATATAAATTTAGGTTTTCAGCCCTCAGTTTAATTCCGTCCATAATTAATCTTGTGTCCTGTTTTTAAATCTCACATAAAAAGCAATGATGTTCAATAAAAACACCAATAAAATCAGAACCGATGCTGTAGCATATGCCAAAGGCCTTACTTGTTCAATTTCATTGTGCTGCGTGGAAAGCATATATAAATGATACGGCAATGCCATAAATTCCTGGTTTGGAGAAGCACTGATTCCATTGATGAAAAAAGCTACCCCTGTAAATAATATCGGAGCAGTTTCTCCCGCAGCCCTGGAAAGCGTTAATATCACTCCTGTCAATATTCCGGGCAAGGCTTTTGGCAATACCACGTCCTTGATTGTTTCGAACTGTGTCACACCCAGGGCCAATGCAGCTTCCCTCAAACTATTAGGGATTCTTTTTAATGCTTCCTCCGTAGTGGTTATGATATAGGGCAATGAGAGCAATCCCAAAGTAAGTCCCGCAGATAATATGGAAGTACCAAAATTCAAAGCCTGTACAAACAACGCCAAGCCAAACAATCCATAGATGATGGAAGGAACGCCTGCCAAATTTCGGATCGAAGCCCGGATGACATTGGTGAGGGTGTTTGGTCTTGCATATTCGTTAAGGTAGATCGCACAGGCTACTCCAAAAGGTACTGAAAATAAAGTAGTGATAAAGGTGAGCAATACTGTTCCAATGATGGCAGGCAAAATTCCACCTTGGGTCATTCCATTTGTGGGGAATGAGGACACAAAATTCCAAGACAAACTTGGAAATCCTTTGGAAAAAATATCCCACAGAATAATTCCCAAAAACAATACCACAATCAAAGTGCTCCCACCAAGGACAAGCCCTGAGAATAAACCGATAATCCTTTTCTTTTCCATCACGAATGAAATTTTCTTAAACGGTTTGCAAAAAACTCACCAGTGAAATTGACCGCAAGGGTAATCAAAAACAAGATAGCGGCAATCGCAAACAACGAATAGTAATGGGTAGTTTGATAGGGCACTTCCCCCATTTCAATAGCAATCGTGGCTGTGATGGTTCTTACAGAATCTAAAAACCCTTTTGGTATTGCTGCAGAATTTCCCGTGGCCATGAGTACCGTCATGGTTTCACCCAAGGCCCTTCCTAATCCCAACATGACTGCAGCAATTAATCCCGGAAAAGCAGCCGGAATCGTAACCTTAAATAGTGTTTCCCATTTGTTTGCGCCCAAAGCCAAAGATGCTTCCCTATGGGATTTTGGTACCGCGTTTATGGCATCTTCGCTGATCGTCACGATAGTTGGTAAAGCCATCACCGCTAAGAGGATGGAGCCATTTAAAGCGTTCAGTCCATTTTGAATTCCAAAAATTTGTGCCAATCCAGGACCTACCAGGACAATCCCCAAAAAACCAATTGCCACTGAAGGGATTGCTGCAAGCATTTCAATAATTGGCTTTAGCACTATCTGCAATTTTTTGGGTGCCATTTCTGATAAATAGGCTGCGGAGAAAATCCCCAACGGAACAGCAATCAACATTGAACCTAAGGCAACCCAAAATGTGCTTACCAACAAAGGAAATATGCTGTAATGATTTTCGGGATCCCATTGGGAACCCGTAAAGAAATCTAGGGGTGGTACATTTAAAAAAAACAATATGCTATTTGCGAATAGCATAAAAAAAATGCCCCCTAACAAAGTTATCGTCAGGAGTCCTGCTCCCTTAAAAGCAAATTTCAAAAGGCTGTCAATCTGCTCTCTCTTTACAGTATTCATCTTAAATCTACCGGATAATAACCCGATTGTTGAATGATTTTTGCTCCTGTTTTTGATTGTTCAAATTCAAGAAATGGCTTAATCTTTTGATAATCAACTTTTCTATAATACTGAAATAACGGTCGCTGAAAAAAATATTCACCTGAGGCGATTGCTTCTACATCCAAAGGTGAGATGGCGGTTGATCCCCCATGATAAACAGGCAGGATTTTCAATCCTTTAGAATTTCCGTCCAGAACATACCCGGCACTGACATATCCAAAACCCGAAGCATCCACCTTCAGGGCTTCTATGATTTGTGCATTTCCATTCATTTGCATGGCATGAGGGGAAAAATTAATTTTTAAAATTTCTTTTACATAATCATAAGTTCCGGAATTACTCTGTCTGCCATAGATAGTAATCGGCATATTTAATCCTGTTAGAGAGGACCAATTTTGGAATTCACCGGTCAATATTTTAGAAATAGTTTCGGTGCTGATAGAATCTAAAGATGATTTTTCCGAAACCACGAAAGCGATGGCATCTTGGGCAAACACAAAAGAATCTATCTCAATCTTCCTGTTTTCAAACAATTCAAGTTCTGAATATTTTATGCTTCTTGAAGAGTTGGCTATATCAGCATTCCCATTGAGCAAAGAGGCTATCCCTAACCCTGAACCTCCACCGGAAACTGAGACCAATAATCCTGAATTTTCAAAATAGTATTGTTCAGCTAACAAGACAGCAAGATTAACCTCTGTATCTGACCCCTTTATCTTAATGGTGCCGTTATCAGAAGAACATCCAAAAAAAGAAATGAGTAGTAATAGAAGGAAAAATCTCATCTATAAATTTACTTACCTGATACTTTGTTATCCCATTTTTGATATTATCTTACGGTTAAGCCTGCGACTTTCTAAGCAACATAAACACAATACAGAGGATTGCCATTAAAATATAGAAAGTTTGGGAATTTTAACTCATACTACTTCCAAAAACACAAGACCCATAAAAGCACTTTACGAAGATCCTACGTCAAATGACAATACATGGATATTCCTTAGTTATGCATTCCGATATTATCTTATTTTTAAGTGAATATTAAGTTAAAATCTCATGTTAACATTTAACATTGAAACTGAAGACTAGGAATTAATTTTGAACCAAGTAATCAAACTGTATCAAACAAAATGAATAAATATCTTCCAATCAGAGATTTGGCGGTTCTCTTGAGCCTTTTCTTGGTTTTTTCTTGTTCCCCCTACCAAGTTAATCAGGGATCTTCAGACGAACAGGCAGTTTCAATTCAAACCATCGCATTCGGATCCTGCAACCGTCAGAATGTTGAACAGCCTCTTTGGAATCCTATCATAGCAAACAAACCCGACCTTTGGATTTGGCTGGGAGACAACATTTATGGAGATACTGATTCTATGGCTGTATTGAAAGCGAAGTATAATTTACAAAATGCCCACCCTGAGTACCAGAAACTCAAAACCAATACACCCATCATTGGGATCTGGGATGACCATGATTATGGAAGAAATGACGCAGGCAAAGGATATCCTTACCGGAAAGAAAGCCGTGATTTGATGTTTGACTTTTTAGACATCCCGCAAGAAAGCCCTTTGAGACAAAAAGAAGGTGCTTACGGGTCTTACGAATTTGGCACAGATGACAAAAAAATAAAAGTCATTTTGTTGGATGCGAGATATTTTCGTGACACTCTCGCAAAACAAGGCAAAGATTATATACAAAATGATACCGGTACTATACTGGGAGAGGAGCAGTGGAATTGGTTAGCCGAAGAACTTAAAAATAATAGTGCAAAAATAACTCTAATCGGTTCGGGCATACAGATATTATCAGCAGAACACCCCTATGAGAAATGGGCTAATTTTCCTAAAGAAAGAGAAAGGCTTTTGAAGCTTTTGGAAACATATAAAGTGACGGGTGCCATCCTATTAAGCGGCGACAGGCATATTGCCGAAATAAGCAAAACCGATATTCCCGGTATCTCTCATCCTGTATATGATGTGACTTCGAGTGGATTGACCCACACTTGGAAAGAATACAAATTTGAACCCAACACCTACCGAGTGGGTGATTTAATAGCCAAGCTGAATTTTGGATTGATTCATTTAGACTGGCAAAAGGACGGAGTAAAAGTAGATCTAGAAATCAGGGGAGAAGCTGACTCTCTATATTTGAAAGAATCATTTTTGAGAAAATTCTAAAAATCGAATCCTAACTAAAAAAATTAACCAACTCCCATTTTTATCTTTTTCTTTTTGTTCAGATCAATGAACGGCACACCTTTTGGGTATTTGCTTAAGGTGACAAAGTAATACCTATGAAAACCGGTCCTTATAATTATTTGGTTGAGCACGGAGTAGACGTGGGGAGCAAATTGATGGAAACCGTGCTCCGTGAAAAAGGTCATTTGATTTACCAACCTCCCCAAAGAATCACTCCGATATTTGAAATTATATCTGGAGCCGTGAAAATTGGTTCCTATTCTCCTCAAGGAATGGAAGTCTGCTACGATATACTTAAACCCGGGGATTTTTTCGGTAACCTTCAATACCTCAAAGGCCAATTTTCCGAATTTGCCAAAACGTTATCCCCCGTGGAATTAAGGGCATATGATCCGGTCTTTTTCAAAGAGCTTGTAACAAATCAGCCAAAGCTTTCCGAATGGTTTTCCAAAGAATTGGTCATCCGATGGTGTAGGGCAGAAGACCGATTGTATTCCATCAGGAGTTTGGATGCAACCGGCAAAGTCAGAAGAATTCTGCCATGCTTTCAATATGCTATTGAAGACGCATCAGGAAAAACTTTCAACCTATTGAACCTGATAACCTTTCAAGACATTGCTGACCTTACTGGGCTAAGCAGACAGACAGTATCTAAAGTAATGAAGGAGTTTTTGACCCCAACCAAAACGAAGAAAAAGGAATTGACAAAGACATTGGCTAATGATCAATAGGTAACATTCAGGACAAAAGCCATTGAAGAAATCAACACAAAAATGAAGGATTGATTCCCAGAAGCAATAAGATGCTCTTCAAGAAAAATTTGGTAGCGGAGTTCCTTAGAAATCGTATATAATGGTTTAAAAAAAATCCCACAACCAAAATTGGCTGCGGGATTTCTCATTTTAATATTAGCTCTTAGAAGAAAACCCTTCCTGAAATCTGTATTTGATATGGAGTTCCACCAGGATTAGCGACACCTACATTTGGATTTACCTCATAGACATACTGGCTGTTAACCGGATCAAAATTTCGGATAGTCATCAAGGTTTGATTGCCAAGATTTTTGGTCGTACCCCAATTTCTGTTCAACATGTTTGCCACATTGAATACATCAGCACCCAACTCAATACCGGATTTCTTTCCTTTTGTAAAGAAAATTCTTTTAGCGACCCTAATATCCCAGCTTCCAAAATATCCATTTTCACCACCATTTCGGGTTGCAATTTGACCCAAACTATTCTGAATGTAATTTCTTGCCAAATTATCAGGATTGGCCAAAACTTCCTCCATGGTTTGACTGATAGTCTCAGAGATTCCGGCAGTACCCGGGGCAAATACAAAAGCAAGGTCATTTGTATTTACAAAATCGCCATTCACATTTCCATTGACCACCATGGAATATCGGGTTCCTCCGAGGCCTGAGTATCTTACACCAACCACAAATCCCTTAAAGGTTGGGAGAGTACCGTATAAAACCACCTTTTTACGGAATTGACCATTTGAATAGCTCATACGAGAAAGATCCCGCGGATCATCCACTACCGCTTGAAAGAGTGTTGCACTATTCGCAACGTTTCCATTAAAGGAGGTATTGTCCTTGGAATCATTCCAAGTATAACTGGCTGTAATTTGTCCGTCTTTGTGGTACCTGTAAGTACCATCTATCACTAGGGTGTAAGTATTATTTCTACCCTCACTCACCAATTCGAGTACCCGTCCTAACTCTGTGGTTTTACGGCCTTTTGTCCAATCTGCATTTCCATTACTCGTGCTTATGGTTTCACTTGGTACAAATACCCCACGGTTGTCTTCATTTGCCAATCTGAAATATGGATCGTCTACCATATTTCTGTCTACATACATATAGTTGTTTCTTGCGATAGATGCGATAAAATTGGCACCAACACGCAGGCGGTTGTTAAAGATTCTATTGTACATCACATTACCCTTATAAACAGTCGGAACTTTAAGAGTCGAGCTATTCATATTGATAGTGACTACCGGAGATATATTGGGATTATTTAAAAGATCAACTCCGGGTGCGGTAGAAGGATCATTTCTATAAGATTCAAAATCAGGAGTAGGCACATTTGCCCCGGTGACATCCACCGCAACGATTTTGGTTCCGTCAAACTGTAAGTTGTTGACGTCCGTGTAGTTATTTAGTGCAGAACCAAAAATTCCCCCTCCTATTCTTATGACATCTCTCTGACGCTCATTAATATCCCAAGTAAACTGTACCCTGGGTTGAATCTGAAAAGCACCTGTCTTTACATCAGTCCTTAAAGCCAATTCATCAAACACAGTCTGATTGAAATTCGGGGCATATTGATAGGTGGTAAGGTCGCCCCTTATTCCTAATACCAGGTTTTTTCCCCCACCCAAATCGGTTTCAGATTGGGCATAAATACCACCTCCAAAGATGTTTTGCTTCACAGTGGGATCAGTCAAAGCTACCTCTCTCGCATAGCGATAGGGAGTCAGATTATCAAAATTATTTAACCCGGTGAAGAAAAACCTACCATTTAACTCACTTGTGGCCAGTGAAGTAAGGTTATTCATCAAAAGGTCCATACCGAAGGTGAAATTCGTCTTTCCTTTATGGTAATATAGGTTGTTGACCAGTTGGTAAACATGGGATTCAAATCTTTCAGGAAGGTAACGCTGCCCCCCAAGCTGGATGTTAGTATTGACATTTCGGTCGTTGACAAAAGACTCTACTCTCTGAACAATAGCTCTTGGAATATTTTCACTTGGAAGTTGGGCATTTGGACGACCATCATCAAGCGTGTAAAGGTATTGTAGCTTAAGTTCATTAGTCAGGTTGGGACCTAGAACTGTTCTAAGTGAAGCCATCAAACTGTTCGCCTTGGAGAGGTGGTCTCCATATACTTCATATAAGTTGATTGTAGTATTGTCGTCCACACCTTGACTATTCAGATCCCATGAAAAGTTATTTCTGATAGTGAGCAAATTGGAAGGATTGATCTGAAAGTCCAACCTAGCAAACGCAGTATGAGAAAACCTTACTTTATCAAAACTTCCGGTCTGAGGAGACTCTGCTACGCCATATTTGGATCGTGAAATCTGAAGAAATCGGTCCAAAGATTCCTGAGAAAGATTGAATCTAACCTCATCTTCGGGAGTCTGGAGATCAGCAATAAACAAAGGCCTTGCATCTTTTTGACCATCATAAGCAAAAAAGTAATGAAGTTTGTCCTTGATTATTGGCCCTCCGAGGGAGACACCATATTGCTGAATGGCAAAATCATTTTTTCTTACATTACCTCTTGTGTCATATTTACTGGCAAGCCAATCTGCCCTGTTGAAAAAGAATGCTGAACCTTCCACACGGTTGGTACCTGTTTTGGTGACGGCACTGATGATACCGCCTCCACTCCTGCCGTTAGTCACGTCATAATCATTAGTAACCACCTCAAATTCCCGAATTGCCTCCATGGAAATAGAAAATGGCCCTCTGTTGGTGGATCCACTTGAAAGGGGGCTTCGGTTTGTCATTCCATCAATAGTATAGTTGGTAGATGAAAACAATTGACCCAAAAGACTATTCCCATTGGCAACAGGAGAAAGATCAACGAGAGAGGTAAAATTCCTACCATTTACAGGAAGTGAATTCATATCCCTTGCAGTTACAGCGGTTGAGCTTCCAAAGCGATTGATGTTATTGGCTATGGAGTTAGCCATCACACTTACTTCGCCAAGTTCCTGAGATTGCTCATTCAGGACAATGTCGATTCTGATATTATCTCCTTGATTAAGGGATACTGCCGTAAACGTTTTCGTACCGAAACCCATATAGTTGGCGGTAATGGTGTAATTGGTTCCTAATGGAATCTGGGTAACGATATAATTACCGGTTACTCCAGTGACAGTAGAAGCCGTGAATCCCGTCAATTCATTTCTTACCAGAATTTGAGCTCCTACTAAGGTTTCACCCTCGGTGTCAGTCACCCTTCCTGATACTGTTGCATTTACCGCCTGTGCGTAAACGTTTTGCTCTAGGATGATACTGAAGTACAGTATCATCGCCAATGAAAGCATGTGCGTAAAAATTTTGAATCTCATAGATTTGAACATATTTGGTTTGATGGTCAAAGCTAGAGGGACACGGAACCTGAATCATGTTAAAAATTAACATCTACTATTTTCATAATGAAAGGGTAACAATGGAAACAATTTGGTAAAAACATAAAAAATAGGACAAGTTATTCAAGTCAAAACAGATCCCGAACGCGTGACTTTACAGCGAAAAATTCGACCCGGTTATAACTCAAAGATTGGAAAACTCACTGAATTCGAAAGATGTTTTTAAGTTTTTTTACGATGTAGATCTAAGTTTTCACTTGTCCATTGGTTGAAATTAATATCAGAAACTAAACTCTAAAACAGTCATAATAAAAAGATAATAAGATTATTCTGACAAATTTTTTAAAAATTCCATTAAATCAATATAATTTTGAAGGCTGCTTCTTAAATTTTAAATAAATGTCTGGCTCTGGTTTATTAAAAGAAATAGGGGCCATTGTTTCTACGATCATGGATCTCCACTTTTTAAAATTGACCTTTTGGAATGGAATCATTAGGGAATTTCCAATTGCCCCAAAAACTTTCAGTAGAGCTAAGATCTTGGTAACAGTGATCAAATTTTCACATTTAGATTCTGAAACAAAATGATGTTAAATATAAAATTGAGGCAAAAATTCAATCTTGATCAGGAAGAATATTTAACCAAAGAATTTCCTGAAAAACAAATAGAAAAAATTAAAACAGAATTTAATATAGTTCCTGTTAAGGTTGACAGAATTCTAGAAAAGGTCCGAGAACAGGAAAAATCAGCGATAAACAAGGACATTACGGTAGCAGAAAACCTGGCTGGAGAAAGGAAAAACAAAGTTAAGGAGAAGGTCAAAAACATCAAAGTAAATATATCGGCTAAAGAGTATGACAAAGCCAAAAGTGAAATTAAACAGCTTTTAAAAATTGAACCATTTAATGTCACACTTTGGAGGGCTTATTTCTTTTCATTAAACAGGGCGAATAATTGGTTTACAGGATCTTTGATTTTAGTCGTGTTTTATATCTTGTTCATTTTTATAAATGTGTTTGTAATTTTTTATGAATTGACTCTGAATAAATTTACAATCATGTATTACCAAGAGTTTTTTTTAAATAATCAGTACCTGATCCTTTTTTGTCTTTTCGTTTGCCTTGTGTTGATGAATAGGAAATTCACAGAGTATTTAGCTGAATTGCTTGGAACATATAAATACAGAACTATTTTCATTTTCTCATTTTTCCTTGGAGCTAGTATCCTATTTTTTAAGTACTTGGTACTGATCAAAATGATTTGGACCGAATCCCTTATATCCTAGAAAGAAAAAGAAAACTCTTCACAAAAAAACTCTCAGGTTTAAAAACCTGAGAGCGAGATTAGAGGGCTTACAAATTAAGCCTGTTATTTTTTCGGCGAATTCCCACTTGCCTCAAGTGCTGATTCCCTAAGTTCAGTTATCAATTTTTCCATTTCGGAATGCCACTCCGCAAACTTTTCCAAAACAGAAGTTACTTGGATGACACTGTTCTCTTCCTCCAAGGTAGATGATTCATCCTTGTCCTTAGATTTCTTGGATTTTTTCTCGGCCTTAACTTTGTTAGGATCGAATGACTTCAATTCAGAAAGCCAATTCTCTTTTTCCATAAGCTTACCGAGTTTTTTCCCTTCTTTGATGGGCTTTTTGGAATCGGCCTTGGAAGCTTTTAGGCTATCAATGGTAAGATGCTTTCTCTTGAGACCAAGTCCATATATCTCGTTGATTTCTACCAAAAACGCATCCACAACACCCTTTAAATGAAAAAGAAAGGAATATTGGTGTGCTTTTTCAATCTCGGTACCTGAAATAGTAGGGTTTTTTAGTTCTTCGAGATATAGTTTCGCGTAGTTTAACCTTGATTCTGTTATTTCTTTCAAAGGGGTATAATTCTTCATTTTCATTTTTTATCTGTGTTTGGATCAAATTTACCCAAAATCAACAAGCCAAAGTCCAATGTTAAGTGATATTTTGATATTATCGACAAAAAAAAGAGGGTGAAAGGATTTTTTGGATTATTTGATTGTTAAAACATACATAGGAAAATCACCAAAAGGACATCAATTTGATAATCACGGAAATCAAAGTTTTGTTGAAACGTGACCTACATTTGCTAAAATTCTTCATAGGTATTTTTTCAACAGTTTAAAACAAGGCACTGCTTTTAGCAGTGTTTTTTTTTAACTCTATATCAATTTTTTGATTATTGTTGAAATTCTCATTTGAATATCACCACCTTTCTATCATTTTGATAATCCTATCCCACTGCAAAAAAAAATGTTTGATGTGGTATATTGGCCAAGAGGAAAAAAAAGAAAATCTTGTTAAAAGCTTGAAAGTCGACTTTTTTTCACTGATTTATTCCAAAAAAAATTGATGGACCGGCTGCCGAGTCCATCAATTAAAAAGCTTTTAAGGAAATGGTTTAAAGCTATTTACCAATTAGGAAAATTTCTGCAACAAGCTTCAAGTGTCTATCGAACCCGTAACTCGTTTCATAAATGAATTTAACGCATCACGCAGTGGCATTCCTTCCTTGACCATATTTTGAACCTCAATTGCACCGTACATATTCGAAAGAAGTTCTCCGATGGTATCTAATTCCTCATCTTTGATTCCCTTTGCTTCCGCAATGTGCTCTAACATGCTGATGGTTTCTGTGATGTGTTCAGTGTCGTTTTTGTCACTGAACGAAACGATATGTTTAATTAGAGGCAATCTCATCTATTAGTCCCTTTAGTAATTCTGCTTTATTGGTCTGGATCTGATTCAAAAGCGACCCTCCTTTATAAGATGCAAAGGTGGGTAAGTTATCCACTTTTGCTAATTTCCTTGAATTGGGAAACTTTTCGGCGTCCACAACCACAAAGGAAATGTCCTCGTGCTCAGAGGCAAAACGTTTGAATTTAGGTTTCATCACCTTGCAGTTGCCGCACCATCCCGCGGAAAATTGGACTACAACTCTATCGTTTCCTTCAATGATGGCCTGCAGATTATCCTCTGTTATTTCTTCTATCATGATTATTTTTATTAATGCTTACTTAAATAAAGTGCTACTCCCTCTCGATCGGCCTTCATGGCTTCATCTCCCTTTTCCCAATTTGCCGGGCAAACTTCTCCTTTTTCTTGAACATGCGTGTAAGCATCGATTAACCTAATGAAGTCATTTGCATTCCTTCCCAAAGGCATGTGATTCACACTTTCATGAAAAACCAGACCATCCTCATCTATCAGGTAGGTGGCCCGATAAGTTACGTTATCTCCTGTCATCAAATGGGACTTAAGATCGAGGTCATATTCCACTTTTTGAATATCCAAAATACCCAATATCGAGGAAAGGTTACGATTGCTGTCTGCCAATATATCATAAGTTATACCTTCGATTCCGCCATTGTCTTTGGCCGTATTCAACCATGCAAAGTGCACTTCCGGTGTATCGCATGAGGCACCGATCAATGTGGTATTCCGCTTTTCGAATTCAGGCAAGGCTTCTTGAAAGGCATGGAGTTCTGTTGGACAGACAAAAGTGAAATCTTTAGGGTACCAGAAAAGAAGAATTTTTTTTCTTTCATTAACAGCCTTTTCGAAAACATTAATTTTAAACGTGTCACCCATCTCATTCATGGCATTGACACTAAGACTTGGAAAATTTTTACCTGTATAAGACATAAATTTATTTGTTTATAAAAAATGTAACACAATTGAACGCAATGGTGTTCATGCATTGAATTAATAAAAAATGTGTAAGAAATATACCATATTGTTAACAAAAATGAAAAATACCCAGCACTTGATTGTTTATTCTGTTTAAAGCTAAATACTTATTTCATTGTATGGGTAAATGAACATTTAACCTATTAAATATTTTTTCAGCTACCCCGAAAATTCTCCGATGTTAAAATTAAGCTTCCCGAAAGAAATTGGTTTTATTCATCTCTTCCATGCAATTCCTTTTCTTGCTTGGTATGGAGAGTCATTGTAATCCTTGGGAAAAAAAATTTATATGCATCATGGTGACTATTAACTACCTCTCGTGAACAAATCATTACCATTCCAAAAATCATGAACAAAAGCATTAATCAAAGTCTTCTCTTTGTACATTTTAAAACAAATTTTTATGAACATTGTAGAAACTGCCGTTGAAAACGGCTCATTTAAAACTCTGGTAGCTGCGGTGACTGCTGCCGAATTAGTAGAAACATTAAATGGCGAAGGTCCTTTTACTGTCTTTGCTCCTCTTGATACAGCTTTTGAGAAGCTTCCTGAAGGAACTGTAGAATCTTTGATTTTACCCGAAAACAAAGCTCAGCTTCAAGGAATCCTTACCTATCATGTGATTGCAGGAGAAGTAATGTCAAGCGATTTGTCTGACGGTATGGTCGCTACCACGGTAAATGGTGCTGAAATTACAATCCATTTAACAGACGGAAAAGTATTTGTAAATGATGCAGAAGTTGTAAATGCTGATATTAAGACTGATAATGGCGTAATTCACGTCATCAACAAGGTAATAATGCCTGCTTAATTTATAGAATCCAAAAACAACCATGACCAAAAAGCCCTGTCACAAGCAGGGCTTTTTTTGATTTAAAATATTTTATAGGATACCCGCAAATCTCGACAGAGATACACTAACACCGTGTCTGATAATTACCCATCAAATTTAGTTGATATTAATAAATTGTAAATTTTCCACATAACCCCTTCCTGCCTGTCTACAATTTTTACTTTAGTACATGATTTTGATTCTAGGTTTTTTATCACAAGGTCTGTTTGGTTTCCGACTGTTAATCCAACTTTGGCATACAGAAAACAAAAAATCCAATGAAGCGCCAATCTTATATTGGTATGTCAGTATTTGGGCAGCTTTATTGTTTCTGCTTTATGGGATCCTAAGGCAAGACATTGTAATTATAATAGGACAACTGATTACATACTACATCTACATTCGGAATGTACATTTACATGGTAAGTGGTCAAAAATTCCGCTAGGATGGAAAGCTTTTTTCTTTGCGATACCGGTATTTTTGCTAACCTATTTTTATTTCGCAACAGAAAAAATCGTTGTAGGAACCCTCAATGATCCGATCATTATTATTGGCTTTGTAGGGCAGCTTTTCATGAATTTGCGTTTTGTACTACAATGGATTTATGCAGAGCGGATTCAGAATTCTGTATTCCCGTTAAATTTTTGGTATATGAGTATTTTTGGTTCCTTGCTGCTTTTGGTTTATGGGTTTTGGCATCCCCAGTATGGAGTAGATCCGGTTATTATTTTGGCTCAAACAATGGGACTAGTGGTCTATGCTCGGGGTGTTTATCGGCAACTGAAGACGGAACCAAAGCAGGCTTAAGGAAGGTAATTACCTTTTTGATGGAGTAGGGCTTTTTTTGCTGGGATTCATAATACACCCTCATCATCAATTCCGCTATAATCCCAAATGTCAGAAACTGAATACCTGCCAAAATGAGCGTAATACCCAATAAGATCAAGGGACGGCCCCAGATATCCTCCCCCATTATTTTTACAATCAATAGATAAAAGCTGATCAAAAACCCTCCTGCAAAACACAACAAACCCAGCGGTCCAAAAAAGTGAATAGGCCTTTTAAAGTATTTATTAAAAAATGCCATCAAAATCAAATCACTCATCACCTTGATGGTACGGCCTAGCCCATATTTGGATTGTCCATATAACCTTGGATGATGCTTTACATCTACTTCAGTAATACGCCCACCTTCCAATACTGCAAGTATTGGAATGAAGCGGTGTAATTCACCATACAGCCCTAAATTTTTGGCGATAGAAGCATTGAAGACCTTTAAAGTACACCCATAATCCCGTAAAGTAATTCCGGTAAGATTTCGTATAAGTTTGTTGGCAATTTTGCTTGGAAATTTTCTTAGCAAAGCTCCGTCTTGCCTGTTTTTTCTGATCCCTGCGACCATATCCCATTCTTCTTCTTTCAATTTTTTGAGCATTTGGGGGATATCGGTAGGATCATTTTGTAAATCACCATCCATTGTAACTATATAATCGCTTGAGGCCGCTTGCATACCGGCTGCCATGGCCGCAGTTTGCCCAAAGTTCCTTGTAAAAACAATCAATTTTACCCGAGGATTTTTCAACTCCTCTATTTTCTTGATCGTTGAGTCGGTAGATCCGTCATCCACCAAAATAATCTCATACACATACTCAGTAAGAGCAGCATCTATCTGCCGGAGTAAGGGATGTATATTATCCTCCTCATTAAAAACAGTGATCACCAAAGAAAAATCCATTCTTAAATATCAGAATCAAGTATTGTCCAATTATTAATACAGAATTGTATTAATATTAAATATTTCATGTTGGCGTAATATTCAATAGACATTGCAACAGTAGATTGCGTTTATGATGTCGAATTCGATCAGGCCCTATTTTATACTGTCCCTTTTAGGTCTTGTTTTATTTTTCTTTCAGCTCGACAGCACCAATTTGTACATCCTTGATGAAGTAAAAAATTCAACTTGTGCCTTAGAAATGAAGGAACGAGGAGATTGGATCGTTCCCACTTTCAACAATGAACTGCGTACGGATAAACCGGTATTGCATTACTATTTCATGCAACTGGGCTATTTACTTTTTGGAGCCAATGCTTTTGGAGCAAGATTTTTTTCCGCGTTTTTTGGCTTGGCCTTAGTACTCCTGTCATTTTATTTTACATCTAGAATTTTGGGTAAAAAGACAGCTTGGTATCAATCCATTATATTACTCGGGTCCTTGCAATTCAATATTCAATTCAGATTGGCAGTCCCCGATCCTTACCTGATCGTTTGGCTATACCTGACCTTTGTTTTTTTATATTTTGCCATAGAAGAGCAAAAAGGGGCGATGCTTGCTTTTGTTTTTGCAGCTTTAGGATTTTTGACCAAGGGATTGATAGCAATCGTATTTCCCGGATTGGTCGTGTTGATTTATCTTATCTGGACAAAGAAATTCACTCTTTCGGTATTGAAGTCTCTCCGCATTCCTGAAGGTATTTTAATTTTTCTCCTCATCAGCTTGCCGTGGTACATGGCAGTGGGGATCCAAACAAAAGGAGAATGGCTCTCAGGTTTTTTCTTAAAACATAACCTCGCCAGGTATACTGATACAATGGAAGGGCATTCCGGTTTTTTCCTTTTACCCTTTTTGCTGCTATTCATTGCTTTATTACCGTTTTCAGTTTTCTCTTTCCCTGCAATTAAAAAGGTCCTAAAAACAGAGGCAACTCCATTTATCAAATTTGCATTTATTATTGTGGTCGTCGTCGGCGTGTTTTTTTCATTTAGCAAAACCATGTTACCTTCTTACATAGGTCCGGCAATCCCCTTCTTATCCATAATTTTGGCTTACCATTTAGAAAAAATGAAACCCGTTTCAACGGGTAAAAGCAATATTCTTATTTTAATTTTTCTTTTTCTTATCTGTTTAGCCATACCCTTAGCTGCTTTTTTTGCTTTGAAAGACCAAGCTATGCTAAATAAGTATGCTTACCTGGCTTTCTTCTTTTTACCCTTACCTATTGGGGCCTTGGTAGCTATTTTCTTTTGGTACAAAAAGAATAAAAATGCTGCGTTTTACAGTATTTCCGGAGGATGGGGACTCACTATCATTTTTGCCTTTTCAATAACCTTACCTACAATATTCACCGAAAATCCTGTTGAAAAGAGCCAACACATTTGGAAAAGATATGATACAGTGGTGGCATACAAACAGTTTAACCCGGCCTTTGTATGGTCATTGCAAAAAGTCATTCCCGTGTACCATGATTTGACATCCTTAAAAAATGTGTTGATTAATAAGGAATCAAAAGTGCTGATACTTTCCAGGACTGAGTATAAAGAAGAATTACTCCAATTAGATCAGGCAAATGTGATGGTAGAGCACCAGGATTTATTTGAATCAAGCAGCACTCTTTTGCTCTCAATTGATGACTAATTCCTGCTAAAGTTAGGTAGCTTGATTCTTAGGTTATTTCGGTTAGACTTTGTCCAATTTTCAGCTAATTTGAAGGAATAAGCACCTATGATTGTTCCAAACAATGCCCCAAAAGCAACATCGTTGGGAAAATGTTGAATCAAATACATACGGGATACACCTACCAAAAAGGCAATGACAAGCAGGAGATAAGTTAACCAATGATTTTTTGTCCATAGGGAAACAAAGACACAAAGACCAAATATAGTGAGGGTATGCCCCGAGGGAAAAGACATCAGCCGATGTATATCAACTCCTTGAATAAGGTGAATGGTATCAGGGTCCATAAAATTGATTGGCCTGGGAGCCTTTGGAAAAAGTATTCTTTTAAAAAAAAGTACCACAATGGTTTGCAAAAGGAGATTGGCAATAAGCCCAAAAGCAATTGGAATACGATGGAATAAAGCTGCAATAAAAAATGGGATAAAAATAATGGCAGTCCCAAGGATGGTTAAGATGGAAAAAACAAGATCAAAAAAAGGGGTATGTATGCTGTTAAACCAATTGATCAGGTTAATCTGGCCAATCAATGTGCCTAACAAAAAAAAGACAACCGAAACACTACCAAATATGGTAAGTACATAGCGGATAAAACCTTTGGATGAAATCATTCCTAAAAATACAATCGGAACACTACCTCAATATGATTCCAAAATCAAATGCTTGTTATCTTTCTAGTTGAATATGAATTTTTTTTTAAGTCTCAAATGCAAGCTTTTATCTTGGAAATAGAGCCCTCTATTAATGGGCATTTCAATAGCGGTTTCCGATAGTTTCTGTCGGCATAGAAATTTCAATAATTGCCAAATCAATTCTTGTTAATTCTACTTCAAACGCACCTAAATTCTCTTCGAGGCGGTGAATTTTCCTTGTCCCGGGAATAGTCACGATTTCATCATTTTGACTAAGTATCCAGGCTAAGGCTACCTGTGCTTTAGACACGTTTTTGCTTTTTGCAAAATGATCAATCACCTCTACAAACTTTAAATTCGCGCTGATTGCCTGATCCGTAAAACGGGGATTATGGAGACGAAAATCCCCCTGTTCGAAATCAGAACGGCTTTGAATGGCGCCGGTCAAAAATCCTCGACCCAAAGGGCTGTAGGCGACAAAGCTGATTCCCAGTTCTTTACAAACATCAAAAATCTCTTTTTCGGGTTCCCTGCTCCACAAAGAATATTCTGTTTGAAGTGCTGTGATAGGGTGAACCGCATGTGCCCGGCGAAGCGTATTTGCATCCACTTCCGACAAACCCAAATACTTTACTTTCCCCTGCCTGACCAACTCACTCATGGCACCGACAATTGCTTCAATTTCTACTTTGGGGTCTTGTCTATGCATGTAATACAAATCAATAGATTCCACACCCAAATTTTGAAGACTTTATTCGCATGCTTTTCTAATATATTCCGGCTTACCGTTAAGCCCAAGAAATTCCCCATTAGGTCCTCTCATCACCGCAAACTTAGTAGCCAAAATCACCTCTTCCCGCCGATTTTTAAATGCTTTTCCAAGGAGGCGTTCATTTGCCCCCCATCCATACATATCCGCAGTATCGAAAAAATTCACCCCCAAATCAAGGGCTTTTTCCAAAGTATGAATGGATTCCTTTTCATCAAAAGCCCCGTAAAACTCTGACATACCCATACAGCCAAGCCCAATTCTGTTCACTGTTAAGCTACTATGTCCTAACGTTGTTAATTTTTTCATAACATCTCAATTTAAATCCCTTTATAAATAAATCTTCATTCAATTTGATTTTGGAAGATCTTCCTAATTTGACTAGTGACTTTTGGAACCTATATCCATGTATATCAACAAACATTTCCACCATGATTAAAAAGTCAATTACAAAGTTAAAAGCTAATAAAAATTACATGCTTAATCTCAATTTTTCCTGTTATGCTTTTGCTAAATAATGTCTTGCTAGAGCTGAATTTTTTTATCTATTTCTTTGGTTTCCACTCTTATAAGGAGGGATTTATTTCAGGTAATTTATAATTAGGCATGCAAAGACCACAAATGTGATGAAACAGAATTTGTCTTCTCTTCAGAACGGATTTGTTGCTTGACTAGGGGGTTTTTGGATAAAAAATCAATATGAAATCAACTAGAGAATTTAGATTCATCCGCCCCTAGCCCACCTCCAACACTTAACCGGCCCGTAAATAAAAGGTAACAGGGAGATAATATGGATTAGGCAAATCTTGAAAAATTAGGCTGTAGGTTTATGTATCTATCCGACATAAAAACCTCCAAAGAATGAGACCTTTATTATTTATCTCCCTTTTGCTTTTTTCCTTCGCTTGTCAAAACCCGCGAAATGTACTCCAAGAACAGGAAAGTAAAGAAACCCAAGCATTAAGAAAAAATCGTGTCCAACTGCCTAATGGTTGGTCGCTGACACCTGTTGGCAACAGCCTTAACCTTCAAGACCTCCCCTTGAATTTAGTGGTGTCGCCAAGCAAAACAATGTTGGCAGTTACCAATAATGGCCAAAGCACCCAGAGTATCACTTTGATTGATGCCCAATCGGAGAAAATACTGGATGAGGTGACCATTGCCAAAGCATTTTTAGGATTGGCATTTAGCCCCGATGAAAAATATTTGTATGCCTCAGGGGGAAATGACAATAAAATACTCATCTATAAGATCGTAGACAAAAAACTTATCCTTGATGGTGAAATTGTTTTAGCGGAGCCATGGCCGGTAAAAGTCTCCCCTGCGGGACTTACTGTTACGGATCAATATATATATGTAGTAGCCAAAGAAAATAATTCTCTTTATAAACTAAACATCGCATCGAAAAGCATTGAAAAGCGGGTCGATTTGCCCGCCGAACCTTATACCTGTTTGCTATCTCCCGATAACAAAACTCTCTATGTTTCCATTTGGGGCGGCGCCCGAATTTGGGTGATGAATAGTGGCGATTTAAGCCTTAAGTCATCTATCGCCACCGATAAAAATCCCAATGACATGGTGCTCAGCAAGGATGGAAAATATTTATTTGCCTCGCATGGGAATGACAATACCGTATCCCTAATAAATACGGAATCAATGACTCGAATCGAAATTTTGTCTTGCTCTCTTTTTCCGGATGCCCCTTTAGGTTCTACGCCAAATGGGGTAGCTTTAAGTGAAGATGAAAAAACACTCTACATAGCCAACGCTGACAATAACTGTTTGGCAGTATTTGATGTGGAGACAAAAGGTAAAAGTCGGCCGCTTGGATTTATCCCTACAGGTTGGTATCCTACAGCGGTAAAAACGATTGGAAACAAAGTATACCTTACCAATGGCAAAGGTTTTTCCTCTTTTCCAAATCCTGATGGTCCAAACCCGGTAAGCTCTACCGATCCCCAATATAAAGGTCCAAACCCACAGATTGTGCGGGGATCTCAATATATAGGAGGGCTATTCAAAGGAACGCTCAGCATGTTTGATGCACCCAATGAACGCCAATTGGCTGAGTACACCAATTTAGTATATGAAAATACCCCTTACACCAAGGAAAAGGAAATGAATCCTGAAGGGGAAAAAGGCAACCCCATCCCTATGAAAGTGGGAGAGGATTCACCCATTAAGTATGTTTTTTATATTATAAAGGAAAACCGAACCTATGACCAAATACTGGGTGATATGGAAAAAGGAAATGGGGATCCTTCCCTTTGTCTATTTCCCGAAAAAGTAACACCCAATCTCCATGCCCTTGCCAATGAATTTGTTTTGCTGGATAATTTTTATGTAGATGCCGAAGTGAGTGCTGATGGTCACAATTGGAGTACAGCAGCTTACGCCAATGACTATGTGGAAAAAAGCTGGGTATCAAGCTATGGAGGACGGGGCGGAACCTATGATTATGAAGGTAGCAGAAAGATTGCCCACCCCAAAAATGGATACCTATGGGATTTCGCAATCAAGGAAGGCCTGAGCGTTCGTTCTTATGGGATATTTACAGGTACTCCGGAAATGTTACCCAATCTTCAAAATAATATTTGCAAGAAATATCCTGATTATGATTTAAGTATTAAAGACAGCCTTCGCTTTGAAATTTGGAAAACAGATTTTGACTCACTGTTGGCTATTCAAAAAGTCCCAAGATTAAGTTTTGTACGGATGGGAAATGACCACACTGCCGGGGCACGCTTAGGAATGCCCACTACCTCAGCCATGGTCGCAGACAATGATTTGGCAGTGGGAATGTTTGTGGAACACCTTTCTAAGTCCTCCATCTGGGAATCCTCAGTTGTTTTTATTTTGGAAGACGATGCCCAAAATGGCTCAGACCATGTGGATGCACACCGTTCCACTGCTTTTGTGGCAGGGGGTTTTGTAAAAAGAAACTATGTGGACCATACCGCCTATACCACCACAGGGATGCTTCGGACCATAGAGCTTATTTTAGGAATACCTCCGATGAGTCAATATGATGCTGCCGCAACTCCCATGTTCCGATGTTTCAGTCCAAATTATAATAGTCAGGGCTTTACAAAGAGAAATAACCAGGTTGACCTCAATGAAATGAACGTGGAGTTTAATAAAAATGCAGTTATATCTGCAAACATGGACTTTTCAAAACCTGATTTGATCGACGACCTGGAATTGAACCGGATAGTTTGGCAATCAGTAAGGGGACTTGATAGTGAAATGCCTGCCCCAAAAAGAAGTGCATTCTTAAGATTCAGCGAAAAGGAGGAGGACGAAGATGACAAAGAGTAAGTGTAGATCCTTAAACTAAATAAAAGAATTACCGGATTGCGGGGAATCCAGAAAATCATAAAGTTTGTATGAAATTATTATTTATTGTTCAATTAGCAGCAAGTTTATTTGGCTCAGAACCGGACTCTTCTAAGCAAAATACCAACCTACTAGATGAAGTAGTAATTACCGCCCTACGTGCAGAAAGCAGAATTATCAGTGTTCCCTACACGATAAGTGCTGTCAATCGAGATTACATAAACTCTCGACTTGCCCGCACCACACCGGAAATATTGATGGGGACTATGGGAGTTTTTGTTCAAAAAACCAATCACGGGGGTGGTTCGCCTTTCATTCGTGGTCTTACCGGAAACCAAATCCTGCTGCTTATAGACGGAATAAGATTGAATAACAGCACCTTTAGATATGGTCCCAACCAATATTTCAATACCATTGACCCTTTTTCCATTTCAAAGATTGAAGTGTTGAAAAGTGAAGGCTCTGTGGCTTATGGTTCCGACGCACTTGGGGGTACCATTCAGGTTTTTACCCAAAATCCGGAATTCGATACAGGATTTCATGGGAATTTCACAGGCAGGATCGGGACACAAAATATAGAACAAACGGGAAGAGCCGAATTGTCTTACAGCACAAAAAATGTGGCAATCTTGGGCGATTTCACCAAAAGAAAATTCGGGGATTTGCCTGGCGGAAAAAATACAGGAATCCAGAAAAATTCGGGATATGGAGAGCAAATGGGGAATGTGAAATCGGTTTTTAAACTTAAAAATGGGGAATTAACACTCGCTCATCAGTACTTTGAAGCAAACAATGTCCCCGTTTACCATAAAATACTTTTGGAGGATTTCCGTATCAACCAATTCGCCATTCAGAAAAGGAATTTGAGCTATGCAAAATATTCCATTAAAACAGACAATCCTTTCTTTGACCAAATAACTTCCACGGTTTCTTTGCAAAAATCGAAGGAGAAAAGGGAATCCCAAAAAAACAACTCACAAACCTTGACGGAAGAAAATGATCTTATTGATACCAAAGGTCTCAATGTGAACATCAAATCAAACTTTTCCAATCAATGGAATGCAAGTAGTGGGATTGAGATTTACCATGATTTGGTTCAGAGTGATAAAATAATATTTTCCTCAGATTTTCCCATTGAAAGTAGAGGCTTATACCCGGATGGCTCTACTGCGACAAATTATGCTATTTACAGCTTACATACTTATATGGTAAATAATTGGCGCTTTTCAGCTGGATATAGATTAAATATGGTTGACTTAAACATAAAAGACCCAACACTTGGTACCAGCGAATTACTGTTTAAATCAGCGGTTCCAAGTTTGGCTGTTTCCTATTTTCCAAATCCCAATTCGCAAGTATATACCCGATATAACCGAGGTTTTAGAGCTCCCAATATAGATGACATGGGAACCCTCGGAATTGTGGATTTTCGATATGAGATACCTGCTTATAATTTAAAACCGGAACATGCCGACAACTTTGAGTTGGGATACAAATACCAGTCGGAACGCATCGCGTTTACCTCCTCCATTTTTCACAGTAACCTTACAAATCTTATCACAAGAGTCAAAGTAGAAGGTGAAGAAATTGATGGTTATCCCGTTTTTATCAAAGAAAATGTAGAATCAGCGAGCATAAAAGGCTTCGAATTTGAGATAGATGGAAAAATCAATAACGCATTAAAATACTTTGCGAACCTCGCATATACTTATGGACAAAACCTCAGCAAGAACGAACCCTTAAGAAGAACACCCCCTACTTTTGGAAGAATTGGGATGGAGTTTTCAAAATCGAACTTTTTTTTAAGACCTGAACTCCAATTTGCCGGGGCTCAAAAACGATTGTCTGCAGGAGATATTTCCGACAATAGAATAGATCCAAATGGAACGCCGGCTTGGCAAATCCTTAATGTCTTCAGTTCATATACATGGAAATCAATTTCCCTGAATCTGGCCTTACAAAATTTAGGAAATGCAGATTATAGGCTTCATGGTTCAGGTATAAATGGGGTAGGTAGAAGCGCTATTTTGGGAATAAAAATTTCCTTTTAAGCCATCCTGTACTCAAAAAATAACATTAAGCTAACCTCCCTCAATATTATGGGAAACATAAATACCATAGTTTTATCTATTCTTCAACAACCAATTGCGTCACCATGAGATTGATATCCTTTTCACTGATTTTTGTTTTTTCATGTGTGGCAAGCTTTGCCCAAAAGCAGTTAAAGCCCATATTGGAGGTGCCTGGAAAGTCTGAAATTTGTATCATCGATGAAAACGGAACCTCAGTACTGCCAAGTGGCCGTACCTTGACTCCCGCCGGAGATCTGATAAGAATTACCCATGATCCTTTTGGTTTGGCCATTTCTCCGGATGGTAAGAAAGCGATAAGCCTGCACAACGGTGTTTTCACAGTGATCCATACTGCTGACTTGAATGCTTCCAGGGTTCCGAGTTATGACAATACAATCGTATCTCCCCTCTCAAATGGTTCCTTCCTTGGAGTAGCTTTTGGCCCGGACAGTAAGACCATATACCTCAGCGGAGGGGATAATGGAGCTGTGATAGTTTACGATATCGAGCAAATGAGACGTATTGATTCCATTTCTCTCAATGGGATGGTTAATGGTAAAAATTTTGAGGACAGCTTTACCTCAGATTTATTGTACCAAAACAACGAGTTGCTGGTTTTGGACCGAGGCAATTTTAGGATGGTAAGGTACGATCTATACCAAAAGAAAATAACAGCATCGATTCCGGTGGGAAGACAGCCATTTGGCTTAGCCGTCAGCCCTGATCATAAAAAAGCTTTTGTAGCAAATGTGGGTATGTACTCCTATCCTTTGATAGAAGGATTGACAGAAGAAAACTATGATGAGATGCTCATTTCTAGACATCCATACGCTGATAATTCCAAAGAGTCTATAGAAGGCACCACCGTGGAAGGTAAAACCATCCCTGGTGTTGGAGATCCTTTATCGCCGGATGCCATGAGTGTATTTACGATAGACCTGATGACCAATAAAGTTATTGACAAGTTCAAAACAGGCTATCAAATTGGTGAAATGGTAGAAGACGCGGAAGTCGTGGGCGGGGCAAGTCCCAACTCCATCGCTGTCGGCAAACAATACATATATGTCACCAATGCCACCAACGATAACGTCGCTGTGATTGACCATAAAAATGGCAAGATAGTGAAACACATCCCTGTCGAAATAGACCCAAGAATCGACCGCTATCGAGGATCAATACCTTTTGGCATCACCTTGAGTAAAGATGAAAAGACATTGTACGTGGCATTATTGGGGATGAATGCGGTGGCAGTAATAGACATTCCAAGTGAAAAAACGGTGGGCTTGATCCCGACAGGTTGGGGTCCCACCCGAGTAAGAATATCTGGAGACGGTAAAGAGATGTATGTCATTTCTTGTAGGGGCCTAGGTGCCGGTCCAAATGGAGGGGAAGGCTTCGTAGCCCCGCCTCAGGGAACTTATATTGGAGATATCCAATTGGGAAGTTTTCAAAAAATCACTATGCCTACTACAGCTCAATTGGAAACATACACAAAGCAAACTATTGAAAATACTTTTAGGGAAGTGATGGCTGATCCGATGGATCCAAATCCATTGCCCATCTTCCCCGGAGCAAAAGAAAGTCCCATCAAACACATCGTCTACATCACCAAAGAAAACAGGACATTTGATGAGGTATTCGGACAAATGGAAGGAGCAAATGGGGATAAAAGTCTTGCCAGATTTGGTGTCGATTGTGAGTACACCCTTCCTGATAGCCTAAGATCAGGCATAGAAAACATGAAAGTGACCCCCAATCACAAAAAGGCAGCCAGCCAATTTGCCTTCAGTGACAACTTTTATTGTGACAGTGATGCCTCTATTCATGGTCATCATTGGATGGTAGGGGTAATTCCAAACGAATGGGTAGAGGCCAATTCCAGCGTCGATAAGACCGCAAAGCTTTTTTCAACAGCACCCGGTAGAAGATTTCCCGGTTCAACCGGAAGCATGGACCCTGAAGATTATGCAGAAATCGGCGGACTCTGGGAAGCAATCGAACGGAAAGGATTGGAGTTTTATAATTTTGGAGAAGCCAATGAAACCGCCCATGTAAGGGAAACTTGGTCAGACACGCTTACCGGTGCAGCCCATGGTGTCATGGTGCCCATGCAAAAGGCCTTGTATTCAAGGACAAGCACCAATTACGCCGGGTATAACATGAACATTCCTGATCAATTTAGGATGAATCAATTTGAAGAAGAATTTACCAAAATGTGGATCAATGGCAAAGAGGAAATGCCAGCCTTGATTGCTGTTCAAATCCCAAATGACCACTCAGCTTCACCAAGACCTGAAGACGGCTATTTCTCAAGTGCTTCTTTTGTCGCTGACAACGACCTTGCTGTTGGCAGAATTTTACATTTCCTGTCACGCACCAAATATTGGAACGAGATGCTGGTCATCATCACCGAGGACGATCCTCAGGGTGGAGTAGATCATATTGATGCGCACCGCAGTATCTTGATGATGGCTGGACCATATGTGAAAAGAGGTCATATTAGCCATACCCATGCCAATTTTGGTTCTATACTCAAGACGATTTACAACATTCTTGGCGTTCCCTATGTCAACCAATATGATGTAACTGCTTCTCTGCTCCAGGACTTTTTTACACCATTTCCGGATTTTACACCTTATACCGTTGAGCCCCATGACCCGAGAGTTTTCAATGCCGACAAGGCCATGCAAAAATACAATAAATGGGTTGACTGGAAATCCATCATGCAAGGTCCCGAAATGGACGATGTAAGCACGATTAAGAAGGAATTTAAAAATAATTAAAACTCGGTCGCTTATTTTGAGTCCTCTGTTTTTATTTCCACTGGCAATAATTGTTTTTAGAATTAACGATTTAAAGACACTGCTTTTAGCAGTGCTTTTTTTGCCTTAGCCAAAACAAACTCCAGTGAAGTGCAGGTCATTTGAATCCTTGTATTGTTAAAATAAAAGTTTGTCAGACCCTTAAATGACTGTAATTTGATAATCTTTCAAAAGAAGAATTGATTGAAATACCCAGTACTTTTGGGCATCCAATACATGGATACTTTTTTAGCTGAATAGGTAATAGGCACTGTCACGACGGTGCCTATTTTTTTTCCTTTTTATACCGAGAGAAAATCAAAAAGAGGAGGCGACGGACTACGTAGTGGTCAAATATGGGTAGCCCCGAGTAAGGAACGCAACTCGGGAAAAGAAACGAGAACAACGATTCCGGTTTTTGGCCGAGGATATTCAAATAGAGAATTAGGGGTTTTGTCAAAAACAGGGGAGTTCTAATTTCCACCTGCGTTATTCAAAAAGAATGAATAATTCAGAATAATGAATTATGAATGGAAGTAGCAGCGTGTCCTTGGCATTTATTGCCACCTGCTTTAGCTGGTGGTTAAGGAATTGGAAGAGGCAATTGGGCTTTAGCCAAAAGAAAAGGAATAGATTAATATGAGACCAAACAAGGATTGAACTTCTCAGAATTGGGATTTCAAATCCCAAAAAATAAAAGGGTGGAATTCCAAATTCCATCCAGTAGAAGAAAGTAGCCCAGGTAAATTCCCGACTCAGGCTTTTAGTGGGTTGGGTATCAACGGACAACATCCCATCTCTGGACAATATCAGAGCCATTCTCAGAAAACGTGAATATCACAGAGTCATTGCCACTATCTAGTTCATATTGGTATACCGATTCACTTTGATCCTCCCTTTGGAAAACAATGGTTTCCTGATTGGGATCAATGATAAAAAATCCCTGGCCTATCTGTCTGGCACCCTCTCTGTAAGTAAACTTCCCTCTAAAATCACTGCTGTCTTCGTCGGGAACAAACTCCAAAATCCTGCAGCAGTTTACAGTCAAGTCACTGATTCCGTTTATAGACTCACCCGAGATTTCCCATGGGCCAAGCACCCAAACATCATTTAACCTGTCATTAGGGTACTTGATCTCCTCATCAATGCATGTGGTGGCCATCAGCAAGGGCAGGAGTATGATGAATCTTAGGATTTTCATTTGACTTAATTTTAATTTTTAAAGATAATCTCTATAGCAGAATTTGTCTTACAAAAGGTATTACCAAAACATTACCAATAGGGTCCCTTCTTTTCAAGGTATACTTTGGAAGTACCCCCATGAGGCAAAATAGTTCGATCTCCCCTGTTCTCGGGAATGGCATTTCAGTGGATTGGAAAGAATACAGGACTTTTTATTTAACGAACTGAAGGCCGGGCTTGAATTTCTCAGAATTGGGATTTCAAATCCCTAAAAAATAAAAGGGTGGGATTACAAATCCCACCCAGTCTAATTTCATTTGTCTAAACTACACCCAAAAGGGGGGCGACGATAGACCACGAAGTGGTCAAATATGGGTAGCCCCGAGTAAGGAACGCAACCCGGGTAAAGATACGAGAACAACGATTCCGGTTTTTGGCCGAAAAATGAAAACAGTTGCAATAGCCTTCCGCCAAAAACAGGGAAGGTCAAAATCCTTTGCACACTTTTCGAAACCATCCTTTCCCTTGGAGTTAAATTATTATGGAATTCTTCTCTGTGCACACTGTGACATCAGTGGTATATTCAAAACTTTTCATTGCGACCTTTGCGAACCCTAAGCTGTCATTGCGACTAAAAATTTAAAGAGGATGAATTTTGTGAGCAAAAGCTCCATCAGTGAATAAACGCAAAGTGCCTGTCTTCCGGAGGCAGGGAAAGGATAAAATAGCAATTGTCTTCAAACCGTCTTTTTGTCCGGATTGGGAATTTTTAAATTTAAATTCTGCATGAAATCATCCAATTCATTTTGACCCAATTCTTCCCCATTCACTGCTCTAACCCCTCCTGACCAAACGGCCTTGATCACCTGTTTCGTTTTTTCCTTCGGACAATCGCATCCATTCCCCCACTCTACATAAGGATAATCCTCGGTGAAGGTGAAATATTCAGCATAGCTCAAGATCGGACCTTCTACCAAGGGCTGAAGGGTTCAATCCTTTAAAATCAAACTTGAGCTGTCAATTTGACGGTTTTGGACAAAGATTTATTCCTATTTAAATGATTTTTCGTATGCTTGTTGAGCTATGAATAGAATTGAAAGATTATTACCCATCATCCTTTCCTTGCTGCTGCCGGGACTCAGTATTATAAGCAATAGGGGTGATCTTGATCCAATACAAGCTTTTCCAAAATACCTGTTAAGTGTCTTATTTCTATATTCTATTTGGCAGTTAAACGACTACCAATTCAAGCACCCGGACTGGTTCATTTTTAGAGTTGGGGAAACCAAAATGGTGAAAGCCGTATTCGTGGTGACCAATCTCCTATACATCATCTTTATTTTAGTCTTGGATTATTTCCTTTTGCCATCATGGATAAGTCTATCTTCTGCCGTACCCATATGGGTTGTGGCAACCAGACTTACTATGGCCTCCTTGATCTTTGCAGTGTTCCAACAAGCACTGAAAATGACCAAGCAGCAGGAGTCTCTTTATGCGCAAAACCTCCTGCTTCAGACTGAGAAGCTAAAATCTGAACTGGAAACTATGAAGCAGCAGATCAACCCACATTTTTTATTCAACAGCTTAAACACATTGATTGATTTGATTGAAGAGGATCAAAAAAAAGCTGTTGGCTTTGTCAGGGTTTTCTCGAATCTGTACCGGGTGGTTTTACAAAGCAGCAGACGGGATTTTGTTTTTCTCGAGGATGAGCTGACCTTTTTAAATGATTATTGGGAGTTGCTGAAAATCCGGTTTAACGGGGCGGTTCATCTCGAAGTGAATATCCCTGACGAAATGCGTAAGGTGCTGATCCCTCCACTTTCTTTGCAACTCTTGATCGAAAATGCAGTCAAGCACAACCAAGCTACCAACGAAAATCCGCTCCGGATCGAAGTATTTGAGACCAAGAATACTTTAGTCATTCAAAACAATATCAATCCCAAACCTTTTGTATCATACAGTGAGGGACTAGGTCTTGAAAATTTACAGAAACGTTTTTCATTGCTAGTAGCCCCTATCGAGTACGGTGAAGATAATGAGTTGTTTAAAGTGATTTTGCCATTAAAAAAGAAACAATTATGAGCCTCATAATTAAGATTCTAATCGTTGAAGATGAAGATATTGCCGTAAAACGACTTTTGAAAGAGTTGGAAAAGCTTCCTATAAGGTTTGAAGTGATAGGTGCAGTAAATAGTGTTCAAGGTTTTCTGGATTGGATGCGGACACGACAGGAAGCAGATTTGATTTTTATGGACATCCATCTTACTGATGGGCTTAGTTTTGAGATTTTCAAGCACGTGGAGGTTTCTATACCCGTAATTTTCACTACTGCTTACGATGAATATGCCTTGCAGGCCTTTAAAGTGAAAGGATTGGATTATATTCTTAAACCGATAGATCCCACAGAACTGGAGAAAGCCATTAACCATTATCTGGCATCATATAAAGATTATAACCGTCAAAATTACATGCATCAATTGTTAACCTTGGCCAGGGAATTTAAACCGGACAGCTACCGTTCGAGCTTTCTAGTCGATTTTAAGCGAAAAATGCACCTCGTGGATGTATCTGACGTGGCCTTCTTTTATGTTAAGGAAAGGGGATTATTCCTTCGAAAGAAGGACCAAAAGGAATATGTCATAGAATTTTTTCTGGATGAACTGGAGAAGCAATTGGATCCTACTATGTTCTTTAGGGCCAATCGTCAGTACTTGGTTGCACGATCTGCAATAGAAGAAATAGAACCTTATTTTACCGGACGTTTATT
This sequence comes from Cognataquiflexum rubidum, assembly GCF_022538115.1. GTDB lineage: Bacteria > Bacteroidota > Bacteroidia > Cytophagales > Cyclobacteriaceae > Cognataquiflexum > Cognataquiflexum rubidum. Next base: position 78,207 of record NZ_JAKZAL010000021.1, read on the forward strand.
GCTCAAGGTTCACCCTGAGCCACCTTCACCGATAATCATCAGCAAAGAGAAAGCTTCGGAATTTAAACGGTGGGCTGATTATTGATTTTGATAAGTAAAGTCAATCATGAACTTTTTAGCTGCCTTGACCTTGAGTATCTTTCACTTGCTCATGCAGCAACTTTTCACCCAACAGACTGCCAAAGCCAGAGCAACCACACCCGCAGGTAACAATAGAAACTACCGGGATCATCACCTCCCAAATCTGCCTTCCTTTTCTAGCTGGGCTTTTATCAGTTGCGCAGGAGTCATTTTTTAATTTTTTGCCAAAGAAGCCATCCATCAGGTAACAGTAAATCCTTGCACTGAAGTATTACCATGATGTAATACCTGAAGTGGGGAGGAGAGTCTTCTGATTTAGTCAGAAAAGGAAAGGTTCAACCCTTATTTTTTCTGCTTCAGCAACCTTAGCCTACTTTAAAAAAAGTATCCCATGTTATTTTGATTAAATAATAATTCAAAATGTATGGAAAAGGTGAATAAAGTAATAGTAACAATCTTTTTGGTTGTAGCCGCATTTCAGGCACATGCACAAGAATCAATCGAAGGAATCTGGCTGACAGAGGAAGGGAACAGTAAGATTGAAATCTACCAAAAGGGCGACAACTCTTTTGGAAAAGTGGTTTGGCTGGAGCAACCTACAGACCAAAATGGGAATCCCGTCACCGACCGAAACAACCCAAACAAGGATTTAAGAAATCGTCAGGTTTTGGGTATTGATATGTTAAAGGACCTTCAATATCGAAACGGAAAGTGGTACGGTAAAATCTATGCTCCAAAGCGCGGATTGGAATTGGATGTGGAATTGGTTGGCTTAGGAAAGGAAAAAATGGAGTTGAATGTGTCTTACCGAGGGTTTACCCGCAAGCAAACCTGGACTCGGTCGACACTATAATCTCGCAGATTCAAGTAGAATGAGAATGATACTGGTATTGCTAGCCCTGCCAATGACCTAAGGGGATATATAACTATGTTGATGCTTTAATTGGTGTTACCCATAGACTTTTGCAAGGCTTTAAAACTGACTTTTATTTGGGCCATTTGCATTCTCCTATTTCAAATTCAGATCAAAATTGGAAAAGGAAATCGTTGAAATGAAAAGAAAAATGACTATGATTTTTAAGCACTTTATGCTTTTGCTCTTTGTGATGCTGCCAATTTGGGCAGGTGCTCAAACCGAAACTTCGTTTGTTGAGGTAGCTTCTTTGGAAGAACTTATCAAGCTGACGAGAACGCAAAATCCTGATCTGAAGAGCTATTTGCTCAATGTGGAAAAAAGCAGTTATGAGGTTAAGGTTTCCAAAGCAACATTCTTGCCTTCAGTTACAGGCAGCTTCAATGGGCAAAAGAATTTTGAGCTGCCCGTCACTCCCGTTCCTGGCGATTTCTTTGGCCAGCCAGGCGGTACCGTAAATGCACAATTTGGACAGGAATACGCTTACAATGCTGGCCTCAATTTATCGATGAGCCTCCTAGACTGGCAATCTGTTTTGAAGGTGAAAATGGCAAAGCTGACTTTTGAAACTGCGGAAGCACAACAAGACGCATACCTTCAAATACTTGACCAGCAGGTACACGCCAACTATTATTCTATGTTGATTTCCAAGCGAGCAATAGCCTTAGCTGAGAAGGATATGGAAATAGCCGACAGTATCGCCTTGCTTAGCGAGCAGAAATTCAAAGAAGGCGTATTGGATGCCATTGCTTTGAACCAGGCAAGGATCAATTCCAATGTTACGAAGCAAAATCTAAATAACAGTAGACAGCTATACAAGAATAGCAACAATGAGCTTAAGCTATTGCTAGGACTGCGAGAAGTAGATTCATTAAACGTTGGGGAAAATTTCCCCTATAGTTTACCTCCGATGCTTATCAACAGTGAGTTGAAGCCAGATGAGAATATCAGACTTGCCGGTCTGAATCAGGAGCAAGCGGAAAACCAGGTTGACATTCAAAAATCCATGTTTGTTCCTAAGCTATCATTGTTTGGCTACTATGGTAGGCAGCAATTCAGGGAAGATTTTGGCCTTGAATTTGGAAACAACGCCTGGTCAAATTACAGCTACCTAGGACTTAATCTCTCTGTTCCCATATTCACCGGTTTTTCTAGCAAAAATAAACTTAAGGCTAGTAAGGTGGATCTGGAATGGGCTGAAAACGAACTCAATAAAGTAAATCTTGAAAGCGAGATCCAGGATGCCCGGCTGATGGAGGAGTATCATACGAGTCTGATCAATGCGAATCTTGCCAAAGAGGCATTCCTACTCTATGAAAAAAACGAAAGACTTACGCTTCAAAAATATTCAGAGGGTTTGATCAGTCTGGATCGCTATCTCTATGCCTTTGAGGATTACCTGAAAGCTGAAAATGCATTTTTAAATTCTCTGTTGAACACTTATACCTATTACAGCCAAATTATTCCAAGAATCCAATGAGAACGATACTATACCTATCGCTTTGTTGTGGCATTTTGACCATGCTTAGCTCCTGCAATACTTCAGAAACAACAAGTGCCCAGCAGATAGCCATTGTAGATGCAGTGTTTGCAAGCGGTCATATCATCATGGAAAATGAATACCTGGTCACAGCAAACAGTGAAGGCTACCTAGTGGCAGCACCGATTCAAGAGGGGGATTCCGTAAATGCAGGGATGCCGTTATTTCAGCTCTCCAGTGAGGTGCAAAACGAGCAGTTGTCTGGAGCGCAAGCGACCTACCAGGACGCCCTTAAGAATCTGAATGAAAACTCACCTCAACAGAGTCAGCTTCGCCTGCAAATCGAACAGGCCAAAGCGCAACTGGAAATAGATGCTGCCAATTACAAACGATATCAGAATCTATCTAAAACTGGAGCGGTATCGCAGCAAGAGCTCGAGCGTGCCAAGGTGCAATATGAAAACTCCAGCCGCCAAGTGGATATCCTACAAAAATCACTGAGTGATCTGGTAGAAAAACTTAGGCTTAACCTCATCAATGCAGAAACCCAACTCAATATCCAAAAGGAAAACACCAACGATTATTACCTCTCCTCTTTTATTGACGGCAGGGTACTGGAAGTTTATAAAAATCAAGGGGACCTGGTAAGACGAGGAGAAACTATAGCCAGGATTGGAGGAGGAAAACCGCTGGTAAAATTGTTTGTGGGAGAGGAGGATATTGACAAGATCAAAGTAGGGCAGCTGACCACCATCTCGCTGAATACCCAAAAAGACGACTTACTTGATGCCCGCATTTCAAAAATCTATCCCGCTTTTGACGAGCTGCAGCAATCTTTTATTTGTGAAGCAGCATTTGTAGAAGCACCCAAGCTTTTTGTTAATACCCAATTGCAGGCAAATATCATTATAGCTCAAAAAGAAAATGCCCTAGTCATCCCTGGTGCCTATCTCTTGCCTGGGGATAGTATTTGCTATAAAAACGGGGAAAAAGAAGCAGTAAAAGTAGGTATTCGCACTAGTGACTGGGTGGAGATCATATCCGGACTTGACCAATCCAGGCTCATTAAACAGATGAAAAAGCCATGAGCCGGGTGACCAATCTGAAGATTTCCCGGGCGCACCTTACCTCAAGGGTCAAGCAAACCATGGTGGCGATCCTAAGCGTAACCTTTGGGATATCCATGTACATTTTTATGAATGGGTTCATGACTGGTGTCAATGATACACAAACTGAGCTCGCTTTCAGTACACTGGCGCACATTCATATCTATAATGATCTTCCTGAAGACAATACTAATCTTTTACAAAAGAAATACGGAGAGGATAAACTGGTAAATCTCAGGAATGCCAAAGTGATACAGTATACAGAAGGAATTAAGAATTCTGCCAAGATTATTGCTGCTATTGAAGACCATCCTGCCATTACTGGCATTACTCCCCAAGTCAATGTCAATGTGTTCTTTAGAAATGGTGCCACCAAACTCAACGGGGTTTTATCTGGCATTGATGTGAAGCAGGAAAGCTTCCTCTTTGGCACTGAAAAATACATTACACAGGGCAGCTGGAGTAGTATGGAAGAGCGAGGCGATGGAGTGGTATTGGGAGCAGGCTTGGCTGAGAAATTAAGTTTGACCCTAGATGATAATGTGACTGTGATTACTGCTGATGGTGTAAGTCGCAATTTTAAGGTAATCGGTATCATCAAAACAACTATTGGTGGGGTGGACAATGCCAAAGGCTATGTCCGCATCAGCTCAGCAAGGCAGTTGATTTCCAAAAATCAGGGTTACGTCACTGATATTCAGATTAACATCAAAAATTTCAATGAGGCCACCAAAGTAGCCGCTCAACTAGCCCCCAAAGTGTCCTATAAAGTGGAGTCCTGGAATGAGTCTAACGGCCAACTTCAAGCCGGAAATGACTTAAGGAATATCATTGCTGTAGCTGTTTCACTCACCATCCTTCTGGTAGCCGGTTTTGGAATCTTCAACATTATGAACATGACTGTGAATGAAAAAATAAAAGAGATCGCCATCCTTAAGGCTATGGGGTTTGACGGAACTGACATCATTCAAATATTCTTGGTTCAGTCTGTCATCATAGGGGTGATAGGTGGAATAGTTGGGATCATTTTCGGCTATTTAGTCTCTGTTGTGGTAAGCTATATACCCTTTCGCGTGGCAACTCTGGATACACTTCCGATGGTTTACGATCCCCAGGACTATATCCTAGCATTCATTTTTGGATTGATCACAACATTTTTAGCAGGATATCTCCCTGCCAAAAAAGCGTCAAATGTGGACCCTGTAGAAATAATAAGAGGATGAAACCAAGCATGACTCAAGAGTCACACAGAGGAATGTCCCGATAGCCATCGGGATCACCATGCGAGATTCTCCCGAAGAAAAATCGGGACAGGCTATGTGGCCTTTAAAAATCAAATTATACACACATGAAAGAAGAAATAGCACTATCCGCCAGAGCAATAAGCAAATACTTTCACGAACCGGAGACCTTTCAGGTGTTGAAGGATATTTCTTTTGATGTCAAAAAGGGTGAGTTCTTATCCATGATCGGCAAGTCGGGTTCAGGAAAATCAACCTTGCTCTATCTTTTATCTACCATGGATACAGATTATACAGGTGAGATTACCATCAATGGGGAATGCCTGACAGGACGGACTCAAAATCAGTTAGCAGCCTTTCGAAATGCGCACATCGGATTCGTTTTCCAGTTTCACTACCTGCTTCCTGAGTTTACAGCATTGGATAACGTGATGCTTCCAGCACTCAAACTAGGTAAAAAATCCCAAGAGGAAATCAGAGAAGATGCATATTCAAATCTAAAAATGCTTGGTCTTGAAGCCCAAGCAATGAAGCAAAGCAATAAACTATCCGGCGGACAACAACAACGGGTAGCTATAGCAAGGGCATTAATCAACCAGCCTGCCGTCATAATGGGTGATGAACCTACCGGTAATCTGGATTCGAAGAATACAGATATTGTGTTTGATATTTTTCGCCAGTTGGCAGCCGAAAGGGGACAAACCATTATTGCTGTAACCCATGACGATGAGTTTGCACAGAAAAGTGACAGGATTCTAGAATTGGGTGATGGCCGGCTGTTGAATTGATAGCATCAACAATAGGTGAAATTGGGGTAGGTGGACTTTACTACCAAACAAAAAAATATCATTTCAATGAATAAAATATTTGGGACGATCTTACTGTTGGCTATTGTTGGAAATTGCTTAGGTCAGGAATTTGAATTGCTAGAAGTGGAATACGCAAGATATCCTAAAGCATCCCCTAGCAAAATAGATAGTATTGAGGCCATTATTTCAGAATACCAAGTTTCGTTTTTGTTACCTGCGATACGGAAAGAAAAATGGTCCCTCCTGGCCGGAGCCACCTATCGATTGGTAGTTCCGGAAAGCGCCGATCGTCAATCAAATGATGACCTGTTTTTTCTGGGTTTACGCCTGGCGGGTGTTTTCAATGTATCTGAGAATAAACAATTGATTGTTAGTGCTTTTCCAGCTATTTCCACAACTGACGAACCGGGAAGCTTCTCAGGAGATAATTTTTTGATGCAAGGTGGAGTCTTATTTAAAACCCAAAAGACTGAAAAGTTTTCTTATAGCTTAGGCGTAATCAGTACATCAAGGTTTGGTAGACCTTTGATTTTACCTTCCTTAGGTATGACTAGAGTGGGAGATAAAATGAAATTGGACATTAACTTACCTTTCTTTGTGAAAACGATGTGGAAATATACCAATCGATTCTCTTATGGGTTAAAGTTTGACGTAAATGGGAGTCAGTATAATCTCAACAATGAAACATTCAACGGATCTGAAGTGGACTTGCTTCGATTCTCACGGGTAAGATTGGGGCCTGAATTCCAGTATCGAATTGCCGGACCTTTAATTATCGAACTTTTTGGGGGAATTGCTGCAAGACGAACCTATGATTTCGAAATAATTGGAAGTGAGGATATTGATTTAAGCTTAGAAAACGGACCTTTTTTATCTGTGAGGCTTTATATTAGACCACAGATAATTAAAAATTAAACAGGGAAGGTTTAGCCATAAAATTCAATTCGCTAGGCATTATGATGAGATATTCAACCCATGCCTGCGGAAGGCAGGCCTTCAGGGTTGGCCCTAAACTTTATCGCTTTTCTTTTCTATAAATATGCCACCCCAAAGGGATTGGTTGCAATAGATCGGTTAAATCTTGATTGAGGTTCTTTGGGCCCCTTGGCGAAACCTTAGCGACCATTGCGGTTAAAGAATGAATAATGTTTGTGGTGACACAACCATTGGCGTCGAATGATCCCACTGGTCTTATATCTAAGATATATGAGAATTGGCTAGGTTAATTAATTGTTAATATTTTCTATAAAAATTAAAATATGATAATCATTAAAATAGAATTAAAAATAAAACGAGATAGTATTTTTGAATTTATAAACATAGAGATTTTTAGTCCTCACGGTTGATAGACACTGCTTCTGGCAGTGTTTTTTTTGACCCCTGCCAAAATAACACCGGCGAAAAGTAAAAAGTCATTTGGTTTATTTAAATGTTAAAATTAAACATGTCTGGCCTTCAAAAGGTATTTAATTTGATAATCAATCAAAATGAAAATTTATCAAAACAGACGGTACATTTGGAAATCCAAAATATGGATTCCTTTTTAACTGAATAGGTAATGGGCACTGTCTTCGACAGTGTCTATTTTTTTTCCCTTTTATACCAAATAGTATTACAAGGATGATCAAACATTGATGACGACACACCACGTAGTGCCTAACGGGCAGGGTTAAATAGGGTAGCCTCGAGTAAGAAACGCAACTCGGGAAAAGAAACGAGAACAACGATTCCGGTTTTTGGCCTAAAGAATGGAAAAAGAGATAAAAGGTTTCCTCCAAAAACAGGGAAAGGAAAAATCCACTGCGCCCCTTTGAAAAACCTTCTTTTCCTTTAGGTTTTTCTTGACTCTTCCCGGACTCCGTAATCTAGGGAGGGCATATTCACCGAGAGGCATGGGAAAAATTACCCACCATTGGTTAAAATCATATTGAGTACCCAATTTTTTCTGCCAATTGGCAGTTTTTTAGGTATAAATGTTAACATTTCGTAAATAAACTTGCAGTTATCCTAAAGATCTGCTTAAATTAACTATCATGATAAGAGTATCGTCTCCATAAGAATGGAAAAGGGGATAGAAATCTGCTTCAGATCACCCAAAAGCGGGATTTCTATAAACAATTTGGACGGTTGACATTCAATCGGACCATAGCAAATAGAAGTATCGGTATTTTTTAAATCAACTTTATGGAATCAAACAAAATAGGGAAAGGGACCATTATCTCGCAGGTACCCATTCCGATCGAAGAATACAGTGACCTATTACCCCATTTCAAAATCAAAAGCTATCGAAAAAACACCATTCTAAAAGAAATCCATGAGATCGAAACCCAAAGAAGGTATCTCATTTCCGGCACCTTGGCATTATTTGAAAGACTTGGAAAGAAAACCAAATGCAGGAGGATTTACAGTAAATATACCTTAGTCTTTGATTTTGAATCTTACACCCAAGAACGATTGACCAACTATTGCATCAAGGCTTATGCAGATTGTTTGATTTGTGAGATTCCTAGGGAGATTGAGTTAAGAATAATGGAGTCCCCTGAATCTATGATCAAATTGATTTTGCGCTTAAGTCAACAATTGGTCTTGCAAAATTGGGAATGGAGTAGCATTCTTTGGCTTCCTCCCAAGGAGCGATATAAGCAGCTACCCCAAATCTGTCCTGACTTTGCTTTAATCAAAATAAAGGACATCTCAGGCATCCTTAATTTACCGGAACGAACCATTTACCGGCTCCGCCGAACTCGGTAACCACCCCACCTATCTTTCTATATAAGTATGCAGTTTCCCTTTCCATTACCAAATGGTTAACGGTACCCTCATGCCCCAAAAATCACAAATACTTACTCGTTTCTTTCAATTAACCAATTAACCTACTTCAAGCGATGTACAAAAGGAGATGTGTCATATACCCAAAAGATGTCCAGCTCATCACCGGCAAGAGTGAGCGCTATGGTCAGGAACTTTTGACCAAAATCAGGGACCATTATAACAAGCAGCCCCACCAGTTCATTACAGTCCAGGAGTTCTGCGCATTCTCCGGCATTCCCTTAGATGAAGTCGAACCCTACCTTTGAATTTGACAACCTGACAACGCGAAGCCGACAACAATGACAACCATTACAACTACTAGAACCACTACAACAATTACACCTGTCCGCCGTGGCGGAACTTTCCCAACTTGACAAAACACAGCATACAACCCTTCAACAATTATAACTATAATTAAATGATACCAAGACTATAAAAAATAATCACTAAAACTTCATAAAACATTAATATTCAAGTATTTCTAAAATCAAAGCAATTAGGTAAATTAAAAAATTGGTACAAAATATACCTCCATATTTTAAATCTTGTCCAAATGGTGAATTCAATTAAAATTAACGTAATAGGTGCTGGCATTGCAGGATTATCTGCAGGGATATATGCAAGGCTCAACGGGTTTGAGGTGACAATTTTCGAAATGGGTCCCAAAGCTGGAGGAGTTTGTTCATCCTGGGAAAGAGAAGGTTACTCCGTGAATGGTTCTATACTTTGGTTGGCGGGTTCTGCTCCCGGTATAGATTTTTACCCAATGTGGCATCATTTGGGGGTTTTGCAGGACAATACTATCCATAACCATAGTAGTTTCATAGAATACAGAAATATAGATGGGATCGATGTTCATTTTTATGTTGAACCCGAAAAGCTTAGGAAGCATCTCACAGAAATCTCACCCGAGGACCATGAAACCATCGATATTTTTATTGATGCAATCAAAACCTTTGCTGCCGCCAATTTTCCTATGGACAGGGCTTTGGAACTGTTGAATGCTTGGGAATGGGTAAAAGTTTTTATGGGTAATATCCCTGTTGTTGTGACTTTGGGAAAATATAGTCAATTATCAATTAGGGATTTTGCTAAAAAATTTAAATCAGAGGTGCTTCAAACCGCTTTTGAAAATTTTTGGTCTTCAGAAATGTCTATGGTTTGGTTTTTAATGCATTTGAGTTTTGCAGCCAATGGCACAGCCGGATTCCCACTTGGAGGCTCAGGAAAATTCGCCGAAAGATTGGTAAAACGGTTTATTGACCTGGGAGGAAAAATCGAATATAACAGTAAGGTAACCAAGATTGTGATTGAGGGCAAAACTGCAAAAGGAATCCTATTGGAAAACGGTCAACAGATTAATTCAGATTACATCATTTCAGCATGTGATGGTCACACAGTTCTCCACAAGATGCTAGGCCCTAAATTTGTAGATGAAAAAACATTTGATGTATACAATTCCCTACGATTATATCCACCGATAGTATATTTTTCTGCAGGTATCAGACGGGATTTTGATAATCTCCAGTCCTCAATAATCGGTTTGAATATCCCTTTAAATAAATCCTTGAAAGTGGGAAATATCACGCATACCCGAGCCAGTTTTCAGATTTATAATTTTGACCCTACCCTCGCACCCAAAGGAAAAACATTGATTACAAGCATGTTGGATACAGATTATGAGTTTTGGAAAAATCTGTTATCCCAAGGAGAAGATGCTTACAGAAATGAAAGAGCAAAGATTTGCCACGAGTTGCTAGCGTCTCTCGAGCGAGAATTCCCTGGCATTACAGACCAAGTAGATTTCATGGATACAGCAACGCCAATAACTTATGAGAATTGGACAGGAAACCACAAAGGAAGCTATGAAGGTTGGCTTCCCACACCCAGTGCATTAAAAATAAAATTGCCGAGTCATTTCAAAAACCTAAAATACTTCTATATGGCAGGACATTGGGTGATGCCCGGAGGAGGCATGCCCCCTGCTGCATTCACAGGAAGGAACTGTATCCAACTGATCTGTAAAGAAGAAAAAATCCATTTTGAAGCAGAGGTTTAGAATATTGAAGTGACACTAAATCCATATTTATTCAATGAACCCAAAATGAAATCAATTCAATGATCTTAATCATTTAGCCTAATGAACTCTATCAGTGCGGATTACATACCTATCACTTAGATTTGAATCAAAAAATGATGTGGTGGATACTCCTTTATATTGTCATAGGAATTCTGCTTTTTTTGCTTTTCGGTCCATTTTCTTTCAGGATAGATAGCAAGACAAATTCTATCAAGATAAAATTATTCTTGATTGGAGAAGGTGGGATCGTACTACAAGAATATTACCCCTGGCTGGAGGTTAAAATTATTGGACTTAAATGGAGATGGGATTTAATAGAAATAATTTCCAAGACCGAGAAAAATAAGAATGAGGTCAAGAAAGATTCAAAAAGAAAATCCTTTCCATTAAATACTGTTCAAATTAAAAACCTTATCCAAAGCTTCAAAATAAAGGAATGTGTATTCAAATTAGATACCAATGATCCTTCGCTGAACGGAATGCTATTTCCCTTCTTTTACTGGTTGGAACAATGGACAGGAAAAACCATCCAAATCAATTTTACACAGGATAACCAGTTGACATTAGAAATTGAAAACCAAGGATACAAAATTCTTTGGGCGATGATAAAGAAAAGTTAAAACTAAAACCAAAAAAACTATGGAACCAAGCACAGAAAATTTAATTTCAAAAATCACAGAATTCCTAAGAAATGAAGCGAAAACTGAAACCGTAATCGGCCAACAGTTTCAATTAGGAGAGTTTACATGTGTCCCGGTCATGTCTATAGGAATGGGATTTGGAGTAGGCGGAGGCGAAGGAAAAGGAACTGCTCCAAAACAAGGTGAAGGAGAAGGTCATGGCTCGGGTGGTGGTGCCGGAATGGGAATCGCTCCGGTTGGATTTTTGGCAAGCAAAGGATCTGAAATTCAATTTATTGCTGCCAACAATCCAAAAGGTTTTTCGGCAATTATCGAAAAAATGCCTGATCTCGTCAATAGGTTTATGGAAGCAAAGGAAAAGAAAAACTAGGAACCATTTTCTTTCAATATTCCCTCCAAATTTATCATAATGCCTCAATTTTAAAGGAATTGAAAGCTGTAACTCCCATACAGATTTCAATTCCTTTTTTTTAATTTCATTATCAGAGGTTGGAGGATCCGCATTGTAGGAGGTAACTAAAAATTGCTTCATCTAGAGCTATCGGAATCGGCTTAACCTATGTTTTCTATGTTCCTATGTGGTAAAACCATCAGTGAAAATCAATTAAATCTGTGGTAAATTATTCCCTTCCTTTTTTTGGAGCAAAAAAACACAAAATCCAAGACCTGATTCTCCGATAACTTTCCCAACCTGACAACCATTACAACAACTATAACCACTACAACAATTACACCTGTCCGCCGGGGCGGAACCAATCCACCCATATATTCTCTATGACCCTATGTGGTAAAAAATCTGTGAAAATCATTTAAATCTGTGGTAAAAAACTCCCTTCCCTGTTTTGGGGTAAAAAGACACAAGATTCAAGACACAAGACTTGATTCTCCGATTAATTTCCCATCCCGACAACCATTTCAACCACTAGAACCACTACAATTTTTCCAACCCGACAGCCTGTATGTTTAAATTAAGTAAAGCCAAGAGGTTAATGTAACTTTAAGTATCAAATAAATCTTACACTAAACCTC